>CAZYBU010000025.1:0-48458 GCA_964645775.1 uncultured Leptospirales bacterium
GCCAGAACACCGTTACTCATCCCGAGACAGGCGCCGCATGTAGGATTGGTCACCACGAAACCGGAATCCATGAATACCTGAATAATTCCCTCCTCCAGGGCCTGCCTGTATATCTTCGGCGTGGCAGGGGAGACGATTCCTCGCACCTCATGGTGTATACGTTTCCCCTTCAATACATAAGCTGCCGCCCGGAGGTCCTCGAGACGGCCGTTGGTGCAGGAACCAATATAGACCTGGTCCACCTTAACATCGGTCATCTCACGAACCGGCTTCACGTTGTCCGGCTTATAGCCGAAGGTGGTCATAGGTTCAATCCGGCTTACATCTATGGTGACCGTCTCCTCGTAAACCGCGTCTTCGTCTGAATACCACCGGGAGTATTCTTCAAGGGCCTCATCCTTCGAAGAAAACCCGTCTTTGATAAAGGGCCAGAGGTACTCCACGGTGGTCATATCCGGGGCCATGATTCCGCTGGTCCCTCCGGCCTCGATGGCCATGTTCGAGAGGGTCATTCGGGAATCCATGCTCATCTTCGAGATTACCGACCCGGTGAACTCGATGACCCGGTTGGTGGCGCCGTTTACCCCGATCTGCCCGATGATGGAGAGTATAACATCCTTGGCGAAGACCCCTTCCGGAAGGGTCCCCTCCACCACGATCTTCATTGTATCGGGGGTCCGGAAAGCGCAGACACCCTTCAGGATACCAACCTCCAGGTCCGTTGTCCCCACACCGGCCGCGAAGGCCCCGAAGGCGCCGTGGGTGCAGGTATGAGAGTCTCCCATGATGATGGTGTACCCTGGACGGGTAAAACCCTGTTCCGGGAAAAGGGCGTGGCATACTCCGTTACGTCCTATATCAAAGAAATCCCTGATTTCATGACGTTTCGCCCAGTCCCGGAGGGTCTTACCCTGCTGGGCGGTCTTGCTGTCCTTGGCCGGGGTCACGTGATCAATGACAGCCTTGATCTTCCCGGGATCAAAGACCCGGTCCTTGCCTCGGGCCACCAGGTCATTTATGGCGATGGGAGTGGTAATCTCGTGACAGAAGACCGCGTCCAGCTTCAGGACATGGATATCCTCTCCGATTCGGTCCACCCTGTGTGCGTCGAAAATCTTTTCCGCAATGGTTCGTCCCATGGCCATCCTCCCTGCTGACCGGAAATCAGCATGTAAAATTGAAGGTCAAGGGTCGAGGGAGAGGTGCAAAAATCAAGTTATTTTGATTGTCCAGCTTCTTCACACCGGGCAAGTTCATCAAAGAGTTTCCGGTTGCATTCCCTCACGGACTCTTCGGAAAGCTTGGTCACCTTCCGGTCATAGGTCAGGATACCGTTTGTCTCGATCTCAACATCCGCAAGCTGGGTATAGACCGCGGCGGAGACGCCCTTTTCAATAAGGGGAAGTAGCTGGTCGGTCATAAGTCCCTTCCATGCCTCTTCAAGTTCTTCCCCTGAATCGAGCCGTTTATATCCGAAGACGCGGTCCTCCTCCCAGAGATGGCCCTTCACCTGGAGGTTATACCCACCATATTCGGAAAGGAAGTATGGCCGGTCGTCTCCCTGAGGCGGAGCCTTGAGACGGGTAAAGTAGATGTGGCGGCTCCTGAAATCTCCTCCCCCCCGGTCGTGCCAGCCTGAAGCGTGATCTATCAGACGGGTGCCGTCCATCTGCCGGACCTTCTTTTCGATCCGAAGAGAATCGAACTGTCCCCATGATTCGTTGAAGGGGACCCACATGATTATTGAAGGCACGCTGTACAGATGATCGATCATCTCTTTCAGTTCCCTCTCGAAATCTTCCTGCGATTCCGGGGACCGTCGACCGGAACGGCAGCGGGCGAGTAGACCTGAATCCCGGTAGTGGATACCTGTCAGCATGACAAAGAGGGTCTCCGGTACGGTGAGCATGTTCCTGCCGCCGGAGACCATATCCTGGATAACCGGGAGCCCCAGCCGGTCGGCGTGGTAGTACCACCTGCGTGGTTCAACCTTGATATGTTTCCGGGTCATGTTAAATCCCAGCGCCAGGGTCTTTTCAATATCGTAAATCATGGCTTCATCGGAAGGAGGTGTCATCCCGCCGTCCGGCCAGTAACCCTGGTCCAGAGGACCATGAAGAAAAAGCGGTTTCCCGTTAAAGAAAATCCGTTTCTTCCCCGAAGGCCCGGCTTCAACACGCGCGTCCCGCAGGGCTGCATAGCTTTTTACCCGGTCGATGACCCTCTCTTCACGCAGCAGTTCCACCTGGAAATGATAGAGGGACGGCTGGCCCGGTTCCCATGGAACAGCGCCCGGCACCTCCAGGGCAAAATTTTCTCCTGAATGACCTTCCACCCTGGCTCCCTTCCCATCGCCGGATGATAGAATGATTCTTACCCTCTCCCCCTTCAGCCGTGTGGCCACATCGATATGGAAGATTTCCCTCTCCAGAATCGGTGTGACCCGGATACCGGTAATGTGGTTCTCCGGTGAAACCGCCTCGCACCAGACGGTCTGCCAGATGCCGCTTGTGGGAGTGTAGTAGATGCCTCTCGGTTTCAGGACCTGTTTCCCCCTCTGCTGCCGGTGAGAGTCCGTGGGGTCCCATACAGAGAGGATTATCTCGTTTTCACCTTCCTCCAGGAGCTCCGTGATAGTAAAGGAGAAGGGAATGTAACCTCCCACGTGCTCCCCGGCGGACCTTCCATTGACAAAACATGCGCAATGCCAGTCCACGGCCTCGAAATTCAGAAGTATCCTCTTCCCGGCCCATTCTTCAGGCAGGAGAAGCATCTTCCGGTACCACATCCTCTGGTCCGGAAGAACCCTCTCTTCAATGCCGGAAAGATATGATTCCGGGGCAAAGGGGACAAGAATCCTGCGGGAAAAGGCATCTTCCGGGAGACTGTCAGGAGCCTCAATGGAAAGTGGGGAAAGATAATAATCCCAGTACCCGTTGCAGTTTATCCACTCTTCCCGCTCCATAAGGGGACGGGGATACTCCGGCAGGGGAGATTCCGGATTTACGCTTTCGGTCCATGGAGTGGTGAGGGTTATGTGTCTTCTTTCCAGGGGAGCCTCCTTGCTTATCAGGTCAGCTCCTTTTACCATGGAGAGGATAGTGGAGCAAGTTAATTTCCTCTCTATCTCAGGTCAGTATTTCTTCCTTAAATGTAATTGCCGTAATAAACTCTATTGTCCCCGCTACCGAAGGTAACGATAATAATTCTTTCCTGTCTGCACGTAAAAGCATCTTTAAGAATTATTACTGATTTGAGATATATTCCGATTTTATCTTGTCTTTCCGCAATGATATGGTATCCTGTACTTCATTTCCATTTTCGGGGAGGCAGGCATGAAACGAATAATCTTTATCATCATCGGTATACTCGCGGTTATCTCTCTTTCCGTCTTTATCTATCTGAGAAGCTACCTCCCCGATTATTCCGGCGAACTGAGTGTGGCCGGCCTTGAAGGACCGGTTACCATAGAACGGAACCAGTTTGCCGTGCCCACCATACGGGCGGAGAACCGTGATGATCTCTATTTCGCCTGGGGATACGTCAACGCCCAGGACCGGATGTTCCAGCTTGAGGTGACCCGCCGCATCGCCCAGGGAAGAATATCGGAGTTCGCCGGGGAATCTACCCTGAAGAAGGACCTCTTTCTCAGGGCCGTCGGATTTCACAGGATCGCGCAAACTGAGATTGAAAAAGTGGACCCGGTCTACAGGCGGTACCTCAAAAGATACGTTGACGGCATCAACTATTATCTTGAACAGGAGGGAACTACCCTCTACATGAAACTCCTCGGCCTGGAGAAGGAGACCTGGACACCGGCCGACGCCCTCTCCGTCGGGATGATGCTGAACTGGACCCTGGCCTACAATATGTCCCATGAGATCCTTTATCATAAGATAGCGCGCAGGATCGGGCCTGACCGTCTCAGGGAACTGGTGAAAGATGTCCCGGAGGATTCCCCCACCATAATAGAGGGCTATTCCGCTGAACAGATAAAAATGAAGGAGACCTTTCTCTCTATCATGGATGAATTCGGTCCCCTCCTGGGTTCTCAATCGGCCAGCAACAACTGGGTCGTTGCCGACACGAAAACGGCCCATAACGGCGTCCTTTTCGCCAGTGACATGCAGGTGCACAGCAACAAACTCCCCAATGACTTCTACCTTATTCGGGCCATATCCGGGGATTTTTACTGTGCCGGCGCCCAGGTCATGGGCATGCCCTTTATTACCAGCGGGTACAACCGGAACATCGCCTGGGGGGTTACCAACTCGGGCGCGGACATGGTGGACCTCTTCCGGGAGAACATCGACCGTGAAAGAAAGACCTGGCTCTTTCAGGACAAAGAATACCCACTGAACGAGAGAAAGGAGACCTTCCTCGTAAAGGGCAAGGGAAAGGTAGAGAAGACCATCTATTCTGCGGGCAGGCGTCCTCTCCTTACGGAGGTCTTTGACGATCTTGGATTCGAAGTGAGCCTCGACTGGACCGCCTTCGATTCCGTGGATTTCCAGGGCTACTTTATGATAAACGAGGCGGAAAACTGGAAAGAATTCCGGACCGCCACGGAAAAAATACGCATATCGCCCCAGAACTGTGTCTACGCGGACCGTGAAGGGAATATAGGCTACCGGGTCATAGGTTCCCTGCCGGTACGGAAAAAGGGGACCGGAAACATCATCCAGGACGGAAACCGTATCCGGAACAACTGGGATGGGAACATTCCCCATGACGAATACCCTGAGATCCTGAACCCGGATCGGGGGTACATCATCACGGCAAACAACCGGTTGACCGACAGGTACCCCTATGACCTGAACGGAACCTACGCCCCCCGCTACAGGTACGACGCCATCGCGCGCATGCTTAAAAAGAAGGATAACCTGAACCCCCGGGACATGCGGACCATACAGACCGACACTCACTCCGTCCTCGCGGAAAAGATGAAAGGGATTATGAAGAAGTACGTTAAACCGGGGGAGGACAATCGCATAAAGCAGGCCCTCTCCCTTGTCATGGAATGGGACGGAAACGTAACCCGGGAGAGCGTGGCCGCTTCTATCTACAACACCTTCTACGTCAGGTTCTTCATGCAGACAATCCAGGACGAGCTGGGAGAAGAACTGGCAGAGAAATACGTTGCTGAACGATATATCAGCATGGACCGCTTTTTTGAACTGCTGGAGAATGACAGCGGTTTCTTTGACGATATTTCTACGGAAAAAAAAGAGAGCCGGGAGAATATAGCGACCCGGGCCATGAATGAAACCCTTGATTTACTCGAAGAAACCACCGGTTCCGCTGACATGAAAAGTTGGAAGTGGGGTGATATCCACGTTATCCGGTACGATCATTTCCTGGGCAAATCGGCCCTCCTGGAACCGATCGTCAGTTACGGTCCCTTCCCCTTCGAGGGAGACGGGGAGACCAACAACCGGGCCCGTTTCAAGGAGGTAAAGCCTCCCTATGTCGGTTACCTGGCCTCGGCCCCCCGCATGGTAGTCCGTTTCGACCCTGAACCCCGGGCCTGGATGATGCTCATAACCGGAGAGAACGAGTACTTCATGAGTCCCCACAGAACAGATATGATAACCGCCTGGAGAAACCACGAGTACTTCAGCGTGGAAGAATCAGAGGTTCGGTACAGGATGAAGCTGACGCCAGAGAAGGGTGACTGACGACACCGGGGTTATCTCTTCTTCTCAAGTTTTCTGAGAAACCCGCGGTCATAGGTATCCAGGATTTCTCTTAGGGCGGACCAGAGCGGGGCGTCCGTGCCGTCGATGCCTCTCCGGATCCAGAAACCGTAGGCCATGGGGACCGACAGGGCCGTGAACTTCCCGTATCCGTACTCGTAGTGCGTAAACCGGCCGGCAAATCGCTTATCCAGGTAATCGACGGCCTCCATGCCCGGTTCACCCATGATGTTCTTCATGTAGAGGAACTGTTCTTCCCTGTAATCGAAATCCTTTCCGAGGCTGACGTACGTCTCAGCCATGACCCGGGCGAAACGCTGGAAGACCACCGAGTAAATCTTACCGGCCTTTACTCCATCCACTTCAAAGGAAGGCTCAGGGACCAGGTTCGCCGCGGCCCACCGTATCAGGGCCGGATTGGCAAAGAGAAACTGGCCCTTCTTTCGGGCGAAGGAGACACCCGAGGCCTTCTCCAGGGGAGAGGTGTCGTAGAAATCCGAGCTATCCATATCCAGTTCCAGACCCAGGCACCGGATGAAACCGGAATAATAGAGAAGGCCGCGGGATCCGGCCATGAAGCTTCCGTATTCGCTGCCGAAGATTGTCACCCTTTCATCCCCGGCATCGTACCGGTTGGAGAACATGTACTCGTAAGGCCCCTCCTTCCAGACGCACCGGTAGGTATCCTTCACGTAGGAAGAGAGGTTCCCGGGAGCGGTAAAAGCCGCTCCCAGGATAAGTACGACTATGCCTGTTGCCAGAAGGGCGATGCCGAGTATCTTATTCATGAAGATGATCATGCACTATCCCTTAAAAAGGGGCAAGCAGTTTACTTTTTTTCTTACAGGTGAAACCTGGTTCCGGCCCGTATAACGACACCCCTTCCGAAACCGGGGTCGCTTTTACTGAAGATGCCGCCCCCACCGGCCTCCATGAACCAGGAATTGATATGGGAACCGTAGAACTCGATGCCGCCGAAGCCTCTCATGGCGACCAGGGGAAAGGGATCGTCCGTTACCTCCATCATGGGTCCCACGGATAGGCCTCCGTAGAACTTCATCCTGTTAATCATGGGGCTTTTCAAGATAAAGACAGCGGCCGGATTAAGCACCACGCGATCAATATCAGGGTTAATCAACACATGCGTATCCAGGCGAATGGAAAAATTCCTGAGCACGGCAAAGGTGAAATCCAGCCCCACCACCATGTCGTTCATGAAGAGACCGACCGGTATCCCTATGGAGAAACGGTTTCCCCAGGTCTGCTGGTCATCGGTATTAAGGACCCAGGGTTTACCTGATCTGAGATCCTCGGCGTGCACGGTTGAGATCAGGCCGGGCACTACGAGCAGCACGACAAGAGCCGACAGAATAATTCGTTTCATTGATTTCATGCATTCCTCCCATGTTCTGAGTCCCGATAGAATCGGGACAAAGCATAGTTTGATTGAAGTTTCTTTCTCCCCGGTCCCATGGAGACCATATCGAAGGTATCTCCTTCATCTCCTGAACTCTGTGGGTTCAGCCAGATCCAATCCCACGGAAGCCTTCAGGCTTCCCTCGGGACAGACGGAGATACAGTTCAGGCACATGACGCATTCAGACGAAACAACCCGTTTATTCTTAAAATGATAACCGGCAACATCGATCCCCATGGGACAGGTTCTCGAGCAGAGACCGCAGTCCGTGCAGCTATCCTTGTCCCCCCTGATCCGAAGAAGCGAAAGGGTGGCCCCGCCCTTAAGGTAAACCGTGACCGGGCAAAGATACTTACAGAAGGCCCGGTTGTCCCTGAACAGCAGAGCAAGGAGAACGCCTGCCAGGTAATAGAGACCGTTCCCCGCGAGGAACCAGTACATGGAGGCCATGTTCAGATGATGATTCTCTTCACCGTGAAAAATGGAGTACCCGGCCCCGTAAAAAAGGATCCCCGCAAGTACGAGGCTGACAGCGTAATGGACATACCGCAGGGGCATCAGCTCTCTCCGGTTAGGTTCCGGTTTTTTATAGGGGAGAAGATCGAGGACAGCCACGGTCCAGCAGGCCCAGCCGCACCAGTTACGGTTGAAAATCAGGGGGCCCAGTATCTTGGCCATCATGAAATGGATAACAATCCCTCCCGTGAATCCTCCCATAACGGCAAAGGCAAAGCCTTCCACGTTGAAGTTCATCCTACCCATCACACCCACTCCCAGAAAGATGGCGGATCCCATGACAGCCATGGAGAAATACCGGGCGCGGACCCGCTTTTTCTTTTTAAGTGCGTAGGCGAGCATGGAACCGCTCGTAATCAGGGCAAAGATGAAAAAAACCACGGCCATGGGATAATTGCCGTAGAGGACCATGATCACCGATCCGGCGCAGAGTCCCAGGGCGTTAAGCAGCGGCGCCCAGAAAAAATGTTTTAACGATGTCTTAACGGTACGCTCCTTGCAGGGTCACAGAATCTTCATGGTCAAATCGACCTGCCGATGACAGAGATCACGATACTGGTCAGGAGTAAGTATCTCCCGGCCTCCCGCAGCGATATAGAGACTTATAAGACCGTGGAGATGGGACCAGAGATAGACGGCCACATCCATCAGGTCCTCTTCCCCTCTGAACTCGCGGATTCGCTCCAGGAGAAATTGAAAGGGTCGCGCATGCCCGCCCCTTTTCGCCTCCGTTGAATGCCTCTGTCTGTTTAATCTGTCCCAGGACATGAACAGTATTCTGTATTCCTCCGGATGGTCCAGTCCGAATGCGATATAGGCCCTTCCGGTCATCCTGAGACGTTCACGAGCCGTCCGTTCTTCCAGGGCTTTCTCCATATGACCAAGAAGAGCCTCCCGGCTCATGTCCACGTTATCTGAAAGAAGATCGTCTTTGTTCCTGTAATGACGATAGATGGCCGTGGCTGATATTTCAAGGCTTGAAGCCACCTTTCTCATGGTAACCCCTTCGGTCCCATGTTTTAGAAAAAGATCCCTTGCCGATAAGAGTATCTCGTTACGGCTTACTTTCATACCCCAAAAGTTAACAGCGTTAACTTTTATTGTCAAGCAGATACTTCGTTTTTTTATAAAGAATCATAATGGGGATCGATCGGAGGACCGTTAAAATGGTACCGGAACCTTTTTCGGTTTCGGCTTTTCCAGGATGATCCAGCCCCGTCCATCGTGGATGACAAGTTCAGTTCCGAATTCGGCGGAAAGATACTGTATCCTCTTCAGGTGGGCCTCAGCTTTCTCTCCTTTCATAAGGTGAGGCCTGAAATTGATCTCACGGTTTTTACCCGCCAGGGGAAGGATCTCAACCCCGAAAAGTTCACCGTTTCTGACATGGAGGGCGGCCAGAATATTGTCTCTTTCTATCCGGTTGGTGTATCCATTGATAAAATTCCCCAGGCTATAGAAGATCGGTTTCCCCTTATAGATCTCGATGCCCTGGGGCCAGTGGGGATGATGCCCAATGATGCCGTCCGCCCCGGCATCGATAATCTTTCGGGCCCAGTACCTCTGATAGGAGCCGGGCCTGTTTGTCTGTTCGATTCCCCAGTGGAGGGATACCAGCAGAAGGGCATTATCTTTCTCTTCATACTTCTTGAGATCCTCTTCAATAATCTCAAGGTCCAGGGGAACCGTTCCAGCCTTATTTTCCTCTGCATGAAAAGCCTTTGGTGGCCGGCTGCAATATGAGAAAAAAAAGACTTCGGTTTTGCCGAATGTTACGATTGCCGGCTCCCTGGCCTGCTCAAGATTAAAACCGGCACCCGTATGCCTGATTCCCATTTCATGGAGAGAAATCAGGGTATCGAAGAAACCCGTTACTCCGTAATCCATTATATGATTATTTGACAGAGCTGCCACATCCAGGCCGAGGGAAGATATCCCGGCGGCATACTTTTCCAGAAGACGCAGAGTGTATGCCTTATGATACCACGGGGTTCCCCGGGAAGTGATGGGAGTCTCCAGATTACAGAAAAAGAAATCATATCCACTGATAACATCTCTGATGCCGGTGAAGGGATACTCAGGCCCTTTCTCATCCATCAGATCGATCCCCCCTTCAGCTATAAGGAGATCCCCCCCGCAGAGGATAGTAAAGGGGGGATAGGAGGTCAACCATCCTCTCGGCCTGGAGCCATCTTCCTTCGAAAAACAGGAAAGGAAAACGGAGCCGGAGAGGATAACCGTTAACAAAAGCATGGATGTACTATGTATAATACGCTTCATAACCCGACGATACATCGATAGTGAGAAGACCGGGCAGGAGAGCGCCGGTCAGGAAGTAACAGCACTATACAGAAAAAGACGGCAACTGGTGCCGCCTTTTCCGTACATGATCTTTCTATGCCTGTTCAGATTGGACTATTTCTCAACAACCTGAAACGTAACCCTTCGATTTTGTCCGCTTGTGGGATCAGTACCGGGTTCCGGCTGTGAGGAACCAACGCCCTTGTAGGTCATCTTGTTGGAGGATACTCCCTGTCTTCTCAGGGCATCGTACACGGTTTTTGCACGGCCTTCAGAAAGCTGCATGTTCCCCGGCTTGTTTTCCGTGGCATACTCAGGACCTGTGGCGTCAGCATGACCGGTTACCTGGAGAACGAATCCGTTCGGCATCTGGTTGATAATGGTCTTTACTGCTGGTGCAGCAACTCTTGCCCACCTGTCCCATCTCTGGCTGGGCATCTCGGTACTCTTGTAGGCAAAACCGGTTACGGGATACTTCGCCAGCTGCTTATTGGATGAATTAACCCATTCATTTGAGCTGGTCGCTACAGATGGAGAATCCGTCTGCTGGCCGCTCTCACACGCGATAAGCATGAGCATGGAGGCTCCCAGAATAATTCCTAATACTTGTTTCATAAAAATCACCTGTCATTTTTTGAATTTGCTATACATTAAATAGTGTATAATTATGCCGGGTTCGTCAACCAAAAATATCTTATCAGGCAAGAAATTACCTCCTGGGCCGAAACCCGATCCCTTCAGTGTTTCTTTAGAAATGTTATCTTATTTCTGCGTGAGGATCATTTCCTGGCCCTGAAAACAACAAAGGAACCCTCTCCATAGCCTTCCCGGACTCTCCGAACCCTTTCTTCTTCCGGGAAAATACTCTGGCGGCTTTCTATATTGGAAAAACCGGCATCATGGAGTGACTCAACAATTTCGTCGCCGGAATAGAAGGTTGCCTCACGGTAAAACCTGCTTTCACTGCGCCTGGCCTGATACTCCCTGCCCAGTTCACTCTCCCTGTCAACGAACCCGAGAAGAATGTAACCACCCTGGAGTAAGACCCTGTACGCTTCCCTGAGGCTCCGGGCAAGATCATCCACGAAACAGATGGTCGTTACCATAAGAAGAAGATCAAAGCCCCCGTTCGGGAAAGGGAGATTCTCCGCCACTCCCTGGCAGACATGGATTCCCCTCTTACGTGCCAATTCCGCCATCCGGGGAGAAGGCTCAAGGCCCGTTGCGATATTCAGCGATTCGGCGAATCTTCCTGTCCCAACGCCCACCTCCAGGGCATGCGAAAACCGATCCGGCATTAGCTGCTTGATCGTTTTCAGTTCAATCTCGTATTTTTCCCGGTTCCGTTCAAACCACTCGTCGTAGTATTCCGGGTTTTCTTCAAAAGGTCCGGTCTTTGACATCAGATCTGCTCCAGCCAGTCTCCCGATACCTTACGTTTCATTATCTTCCTCCTCCAGTTTGAGAGCGTTCTGGAACCGTTCATTGAATTCACCGATACGGCTCTTCAGATCAGCCGCCATCTCAGAGATCATCCTGGAATGGTGAGTAATGTCCTCCGACCAGGAGGTGTTCGACTGGGACATCTCGTTGATTCCCGTAATGGAACGGACGATCTCTCCTGCCGCTTTTTTCTGTTCTTCAGAAGCTGTCCTGATCTCGTCGGAAAGCTGGCTTACCTTACCGCTCTCGCTGTTCACCTCCTCGCTTACCTGGAGATAGGTACTCATAAATCCGCTTATGGCCTCAATCATCTCGTTTATTTCACCTACCCCTCCGATAATCTCTTTCATCACGCTGACAGCGTCTCCCACGTTGTCGATTCCCCTTGACACCTCGGCTTCGCTGTTTTTTATAAGCCGGTCGATATCCTTTACGCTGGAGGCGGTCTGGTCCGCCAGCTTGGAGACCTCATCAGCCACGACTGCGAAGCCGCGGCCGGCGTCCCCCGCCCGGGCTGCCTCTATGGAAGCGTTCAGGGAAAGGAGGTTAATCTGCTCGGAGATTTCATTGATGAGCCGCAGGATACCCATCATCTCGCCCGAGGTTTCATTGATGGTGCTCATACTGTCGTTCATCTCACTTACATGACTCTCCCCGGTATGGGCACGGCCGGTGATATACTCCGTGCGATTCAGGGCCTCGGCGATTCTCTGTTCCATATCCCGGGTAAGTGAATAAAGATCGCTCATCCTGCTGTTGAGGCTCTTGATGGAATCCGTCTGTCTTACCACATGATCACTGACATTTTCCGCCCCTGAGGATATCTCCTCAATGGTCGCGGTTATCTCCTCAATGGAGGCGGCCTGGTTCTGGAGGTTTCCGGCGAAGCTGTCCGACTTGGAGAGCATGTCATTCGAGGATACGTCCATGTTCAGCGCCACCTCCTGGAGGGAATGCATGAGATCCCGGTTAATATCCGCCTGTTCTTTCATGTCACGGCTGGTCTCATCCCGCCTGAGACGGCGGGCCACGGTGTTGATACGCACAATGAGAAAACTGAGAAGTGAAACAAGAAAGATCGTGATGATAATATCAAAAATTATGATGCCTCTCACCTCTCCGGCAACGAGGTCCGTGGTCATCAAAATGTAGATGGAACCGGCCGTAATAATAAAAATGGTTACGAAGAACATCCGAATGGTTGTGAAAAGAGAACTCAGGACAATCGCGGCCAGAAGAGGCATAAAGGCCCCGATAAACCTGCCCTGGGAGCCTTTGAAGGTTGTTCCGTAACAGTTTAGCAGCAGGCCGATCACAGCCATCATGAGAAGCAGGTTGGCGGAAAGATTATAAAACCCCAGAATAAGGAGCGCCCAGCTTATAATAACAACGATCAGAAGTCCCCCGATCGTAACATTAAATGAATCGAAGAGGGGCCTTGGGGCAATAATGTTCATCCCGATGATAATGATTGTCAGGGATGGGATAAGGACCATTTCAAAGGTAAAGAGGGTCCTGACCTTTCCCTTCTGTTCGTAGGATACATCGCGGTAGTGGTTCATCACATAATCGAGCAGGGACCGCATGGGGTGACTCCTTTTTTGTTCCGTTACCTTCAGGAACCCTGGTAGTTACAGGTTAAGAGTGATAAATGACAGGTGACAGGTTATGGCTTACATTCATCACTCATCACTTTTTTATCACAATGGAACAGTCTTATCAACAAAAAATGACTACATGCGCCAGGTTATTTTATGGTAGCATTTGTAGAAACTATAAACAATAAGAGAATTGTATTTGATAAAATACCTGTCCTGATCTACAATATCGTCGTTTGCTATACGTACATGCCATGAGCCACATAATGAAAAAATACGGGTTAATGATTCTCCTCACTCTCTCCCTTCTCCTGCCCCTGGATGGGGCGCCGGTACAACTTACCGATACCACCGATTTTCTCCAGCTCGGCCCCTACCTGGAGATCATGGAAGACCCCGCAGGTAAAATCACCATCCAGGATATCCTGTCCGGGGAGAGTTCCGCCTTTGTCCCCGGCAGGCAGGATGTCCCCTACTACGCCTTCACCGAATCCGTGTACTGGGTGCGCTTCTCTCTGCATAATAAATCAAAAAATGATGATCCGTGGTTAATAGAGCTGGACTACCCCCTCATGGATCACATCCAGTTTTACCTCGTAAAGGATGAAACCGTTAAAAACTCAACAACGAGCGGTTACCGTGTGCCTTTCAGACAGAGACCGCTGAAAAACCGTCATTTCCTGTTTCCTCTGGAGCTGAAAGAAGGTGAAATTGCCACGGTTTATCTCCGTTTCGCGAACAGGGACCGGATGGAGATTCCCCTGAGAATCTGGTCAATTCGGGAGTTCTATCAACAGGACCATGACGAACAGTACATCATGGGGGCCTACGCCGGGATCCTTATTTTCATGATTATTTTCAATCTTTTAATTTTCATGCAGATACGGGACATCTCTTATCTCTACTATGTCCTCTTCATGTTCAGCTACGCCTTCTTCCAGCTAACCCAGAATGGGCTCATGTATGAATACTTCATGCCATCCTGGCTGCAACCCTATAATCACAATATTCCACTATCGATCGGATTGACACTTATCACCCTTCTTCTTTTCAGCCGTTCCTTTCTGAATACAAGAACGAACTATCCGGTTATTAACAGGATTTTTTGGGGCCTCATGGGGCTCACCGCTCTCTCCCTTCCGTTCCAGCTCCTATTATCGTACCCTCTTTCCATACAGATTCAACTGGTACTTTCATTGCTGGTGATATCCATCGTTCTTTTTACGGGAACCATCTCCTTTATACAGAAATACCGACCGGCACGATTCTTCATGATCGCCTGGTCCGCCATGCTGCTGGGTGGAATCATCTACGCGTTGAAGGTCGCGGGTATCCTGCCCAGTAATTTCTTCGTCAATTACGCACTCCAGCTCGGTTCAGTGGTCAACTTCGTCACCCTTTCCTTCGGTCTGGGCGACCGGATAAACATCATGCGGAAAGAAAAGGAGGAGGCCAGCAGCCGGGCAAAACTTTCAGAAGAGAGATACAAGTCTCTTGTCGAACAGGCGGATGATCTCATTTTCACCATGGATAAAAACTGGAATTTCATCACTGTGAACAAAGCAATATATTCCCTTTTTCGCGTGAAACCGGAAAACCTGAAGGGCCAGAACATCGTCCGTTTGATTCACGACGAGGAAGGCAACTACATGACCCGCCAGCTTGTTTCGGAAAAGCTGGAGCATTTCGCCCAGGACAGGGAACCGGTCACCTTCCAGGCCCCTTTCAAGTCACCCTTTACGGGAGAGCCGAAAGAGATGCGGGTGCGCCTGGAGTATATTAATATCGAGGGACGCGACGAGATCCTTGGCACAGCTTCGACGGTAACCGATGACGCACTCATTGAATGTTTCAGATCGGAACAGCAGACCTATGAAATGGGCAATTACCTTCTCGTGGCTGACGACATGACGCACAGAATCACCCGGAACCTCAACCGCTACCTTGAAGCGAGACAATCGAACATGGTGCGACTGGCCCTGAGAGAAATCATCATCAATGCCATAGAGCATGGTAATCTTTGCATCTCATACGAGGAGAAGAGCCAGGCCCTCACAGATAACAACTACTTCGAATTCATCGCACAACGCCAGAAAGACGTCAATTACAGTTCGAGGAAGGTCTACATCACCTATTCCATTAACGCTAACCGGGCAGTTTACCGCATAACCGACGACGGGGAAGGCTTTGATTACATGTCCGTAATTTCAGATGATTCAGAGAGGGCGAACCGGGAGATGCAGTCCCATGGCCGGGGACTCTCCATGGCGAAAAACATCTTCGATTCCATGGACTTCAACCAGAAAGGCAATCAGGTGACCCTGACAAAGTTCTTCTCCGGTGAATGAGGCCCTGTTATCAGGAATCGCTTTTACTCGAAACCAGCTCAGGTGATTCAGTTCTCTCCTTGAGCTCCCGGAAACGAATGGAATTCCCCTTCTTCAGGGCCTGGACAAAACATCCTCCCCCTATCTTTCCGGAAAGAAGATCATCCACAAGTGTGTCCTCCAGCTCTCTCTGGACGACTCTTCTCAGGTTACGGGCGCCGAATTTTTCATCGAAGCCTGTGTCGATAAGAAACTTCTTTACTCCCGAGGTGCATTCAAGCTGGATATCCCTTTCCTTAAGCCTGTCGTTCACCTCTTCGAGAAGCAGATCCAGAATACGGCTTATATCCGACCTGTCCAGGCTCCGGAAATAGACCACTTCGTCGATCCGGTTAAGGAATTCCGGGGCAAAAAGCCTGCGGACCTCCTCCTCAACCAGCTCGTACCTCCGGTCACCCTCATCGGAACTGGCGAATCCGGGAGGACCTCCCTTCTGGAAGGAGCTGTTACCCACATTGGAGGTGAGGATAATTACCGTATCACGGAAACTGACGGTGGTTCCTCCGGAATCCGTCATCTCCCCCTCCTCCATGACCTGGAGAAGAATATTAAAAACGTCCGGATGGGCCTTCTCGATTTCATCAAAAAGGATAACAGAATAGGGGTGCCTGCGAATCCTTTCAGTCAGTTGCCCTCCTTCATCGTACCCGATATAACCGGGAGGCGAACCGACCAGTTTCGATACGGAATGGCGTTCCATATACTCCGACATATCCAGGCGAATAAGGTTTTTCTGGCTGTCAAAGAGAAATTCGGTCAGAGCTTTGGCCATCTCGGTTTTACCCACACCTGTAGGCCCCAGGAAGATAAAAGAACCCCGTGGAGTGTTGCGACGTTTAAGACCGATCCTGGATCTTTTAATGGCCCGGGTTATGGCCCGAATGGCATCCACCTGGCCAATGATCCGTTTGCCCATGTTCTCTTCCATGCGGAGAAGGCGCTCGCCTTCTTCCTCTTCTATGTTTTCCACCGGCACACCGGTCGATTCAGCCACCACGGCCGCCACCTTCTGGGGTCCCACCACGATAGTGTATTCATCGGTTTTATTATACCAGCTTTCAAGTTTCTCCTTCAGGTAGTCCTTCTTCTCCTGAATCAGGTCCCGAATAGCCGCCGCCTGTTCATATTCCTGATGCAAAACACGCTCGTTTTTCTGGCGGTTTAGTTCCTCCACCTCCTCTTCCAGTGTAAGGATATCGACCGGCTTACTGATATTTTCGAGACGGGCCATGGAACCGGCCTCGTCGAGAAGGTCGATGGCCTTATCCGGCATGTAACGGTCATTGACATACCTGTCGGCCAGGTAGGCGGCCCGGCTAATGGTCTCGTCCAGGTATCGGACGTGATGATGCTGCTCGTATGTTTTCCGCAACCCGTGAAGGATACGGATGGTCTCCCCGATTTCAGGCTCTTCAACCATGAGCGCCTGAAAACGCCGTACCAGGGCCGCGTCCTTCTCGATATGCTGCTTGTATTCGTTCAGGGTCGTGGCTCCGATACACTGGAGCTCACCCCGTGCCAGGGCGGGTTTAAGAATATTGGCCGCGTCGATGGCCCCCTCGGCCGCCCCGGCGCCGATGATGGAATGTATCTCATCTATAAAAATTATGAGGTCTTTCTGGGCACTGATGTCCTTGATCAGTTTCTTCAGACGTTCTTCGAACTCGCCCCGGTACTTGGTGCCGGCAACGATGGAAGCCATGTCAAGGGAATATACCCGGCAGTCCTTAAGGGACTCCGGGACCTCCTGGTCCACGATGCGCTGGGCCAGACCCTCGACAATGGCGGTCTTACCCACTCCAGCCTCCCCGATGAGGATC
Source organism: uncultured Leptospirales bacterium (assembly GCA_964645775.1). Taxonomy (GTDB): domain Bacteria; phylum Spirochaetota; class UBA4802; order UBA4802; family UBA5550; genus CAZYBU01. Next base: position 17,179 of record CAZYBU010000025.1, read on the forward strand.
GGGTTGTTCTTTCTCTTGCGGGAAAGGATGCGGATCATCCTGCTTATCTCACGGTCCCTTCCGATGACCGGGTCGAGCTTCTGCTGCTTTGCCAGGCAGGTCAACTCAACGGCAAACTCGTCGATGGTCTTACCCTTACCCTGCTGCTTGTTCTGCTGAACGGAACCGTCATTGACGATCTTGACCCCGAGGACACGGAGTATCTCATTTCGTATGATATTATAGTCAATCTCAGCTTTCTTAAGCATCTCCAGGCCGGCGCAGTTACCATCCTTGAAGATGGCGAGCAGAAGATGCTCTGTGCCGATATAAGAATTCTTAAGCTTACGGGCCTCATCCCGTGCCAGGTCTATCACCTTCTTGTATCTGGGACCGATCGGTATCCGGCCAAGGACAATAGCGCTGCTTCTCGACGTGAGACCTTTCTCGATCTCGTCTCTCAGCTCATCGAAGCTGATATTCAGGTTCTTCATAATACGTGCGGCAACAGAATCCTCGTCGCTGATAAGGGCGATCAACACATGCTCCGGCTCCAGAATATCTGAATTGAGTCGTTTCGCCTCGCCCTGGGCGATAACCTCAAGTATCTTCTTGGCGCGCTTCGTGAATTCGAACATCAGGCGCCACCTCCTCCGGCAAGTTTTTTCCGGATCAACGCGGCCCGAAGATGTCCTTCAGGGTTTTCCATCTCATCCCGATCTGATATGGCACGATCAAGGTGATAAGGCTGAACCGTCACCATCAGATCGTTTATCTCCTGAATACTTATGTTCCGTATCACGGCCAGTATCACTCCAAGTCGGACATTGGATAGATGTCCCATGGTCTCCATATAAGTTATGTTCCGGGCGTGGGCCATAATACCGAATGATCTCCAGACGGCATCCTCTATCTCATGCCGGGAAGAAGCGTATAGATCATCCCGGATCGAGTCCTCCTGCTGGATGATATGGGAAATAAGCCCGTCAAAGGTTTCAATTAAATCGTACTCAGAGACACCCAGGCTTCCCCTGCTGGAGACGAGGAAGAGACCCGTCTGCTGTCGCGTCGATTCATCCCCGAGGCGAAGTATGGAAAAACCGTTCTTCTCAATCTTGTTCATCAGATATGCGGAGCGCCTTTTCATTACATGGGCCGGCAGATGCAGCAGACCGGAGACCTTCAGGCCTGTACCAACATTGGACGGACAGGCGGTAAGGTACCCCAGGTCATCGGTAAAGACGAAAGGTATTTCACGATTGATGCTGTCATCCAGACGGTTCGCCTCTTTGTACGCGGCCAGGGGCTGGTGACCCGGCCGCAGGACCTGGATACGGACGTGATCTTCTTCGTTTATCAGGATACTGTATTTCTGTTCTCTGTCACAGATCAGGGCTCCGTACTCATTATCCTCCATTTCCGGAGTTATCAGGTTCCGTTCTCTTAGAAACCGTTTTTCCGGAAAGGATAGAGAGTCCATCTCCATAAATGGGGGAAGAGGCGAAAAATCACATCTCTGCATGTATCCCCGCATGTTCTCCCATACCATCAGTGCCTCGCTTGTGGTCATCCTGTGGGGAAAAGGTATAGCCGGCAGGTTCCGCGCCAGCCTGACCCGGGTTGAGAGAACCGTCTCTATGGAAGGTCCCGTTCCTGTCCAGAAACCGGGACGATCTTTCAACTGTTTGAGCATCGTAACTTACTCCTCGGACACATATGAGCGGATATGGTCCCTGAGGACCGCCGCCTCTTCATATCGTTCATCCATGACAGCATCCCTGAGACTCATCCTTAGCTGGTCCAGAGATTCTTCCTTCTCCTCGAGTATCCGGACCGGTATGTCATCCTCCACAAAGCCTTGACTGTTAGATGGAATTTTTCCCACATGATACATGTCCGGGTGATGGGATGCCAGGGTTCCTGTCAGTGAGTCTCCCAGGTATCTGTAACAGTCGGGGCAACCGAGAAGGCGGCTCCTTTTGTATTCCGCGAGTGAGGTCCCGCAGATCATGCAGGCGATCCTCTCCTCAGGTCCGACCTCAACCGGTTTTTCTCCCTCCTCGCCCGGTTCCAGATGGGATATGACCTCCGGGAGGGAAATGGTGAATCCTGAGATCTTCGCGTTCAGGCCGATCCTCCGGGCACACTCATCACAAAGATGCACCTCTGATTTGACATCCTTGATGATCTCGGTCAGGTGAATAGTGGCGTCCTTCTTCTGGCATTTCTCACATTTCATAACCAAACCCTGAATTATGCTTAGTATGACGGCTACTTTTTTTCAATCAAAAAACAGCGGGGTACTGCTCCTCCCCGCGCTTCATTTTATACAACATATTTCTGCGGCCCTTGAGACCGATTATGTCGAGAATATACAATAGAAACTGTCATCCGTCAACAGGTATCTCTATGCTCATAAGGAAGAACGAGTCTTTTCCCCTTCGGTATCTGGTCTCCCTGGGTGCCGGAACCCATCAGATACCCCTGATTCGGACAGCGCTGGATATGGGACTCCGGATCATTGCCGTGGACCGGAACGCTTCGGCACCCGGTTTCATGCACAGTGACCTTCGCATACAGGAGTCAACATCCAACGACAAGGAGATATACAGAAAACTGAGGGAACTTCTGTTCGATGGGGTCATCGAGGCCGTGATGAGTAAATCCTATGGGGAAGCTGTATGTACGGCATCAAAGCTAAACCTTGTCTTCGGGGTAGAGCATATTGATCCCGATATCTGCGCCGATTTTCTTTCCAAAAAAGCCATGAAAAAGAGACTGCAGAAGGCGGGGATTCCGGTCCCTCCGAGACGTACTGTTTCCCGGGGCAGTCTGAAGAGGATAGACCCGGGTGACTATCCTCTTGTGGTTAAGCCTGACAAGGGCCATGCAAAAAAGGGAGTCTTCCTGGTACGAAAAGAATGGGAGCTGAAAAAGGCCCTGAAGGATGATCCCCGGCTCGTCATAGAGAAACAAATCAGGGGAGATGAAATAATCGCAGCGGGCCTGGTCCACCGGGGAAACTTCCATCTCATATCCATTTCTGATAAGGTACGCAGCCCGGAGCCCTGGTTCCTGGACCTGGAACATTCTACTCCGTCACGTCATGCTGAAAAGGCCCCGGAGATAGGTAAAATGGGAGACTCCATCGCCCGGGCCTTCAGGCTTGTGAACACTCCCCTGGTCATGGAGTTAATTCTATCAGAGGAGGGGATATTCTGCATCGAAGCGGTCCCGGAGTTCGGAGGGGAATACCTGCCTGAGTACCTGGTGCCTGAATCGACGGGAATCGATTTTATAAAACTGGCCATATCGTCACTCACCGGAAGAAAGATAACCCTGCCGCCCTACAGGGAACAATCGGCCCTGGTCATCCGTTATCTTACAGGTACCGGGGGCACACTCCAGTCCATAGACTCCCGAACGCCGGCAGGTATGGAGGACGTTATCTACAGCCGGGCCCTTAAGGAGCCGGGCGCGCAGGTGGAACAGCCACGAACGAACCTCGACCGTGTCGGTGTGGTAATCACCCGGGGAAAAAACCTGGAAGAGGCCCGGCAGCGGGCCGTGGAAGCCGGGGAAAGTTTTAACATACGGATAATCTAAATGAAAGAATGGAATAATCACTACAGGAAAAACCGTTCAGCGCTCACCTTTCCGGATGAAAACCTGGTGAGGCTCATTGCCCGAGCGTTAAGAGAGGATGAGATCAGGCTTCCCGCAAGGGCCCTGGACATGGGTTGCGGCTCCGGGAGACACGTACAATTACTTGAAGAATTCGGCCTGGAGGCAACGGGAAGTGATGTGAGTTTTGAAGGACTCAGGTCCGCCGTCCGTTTCACGACACGCCTTGCGCTCTGCGATAACCGTTTTCTCCCCTTTCCTGATAAAACATTCGACCTGGTGGTTGCCTGGGGTTCCCTCCACTACGGTCTCAAGGAGGAGAGCCGGGCCATGATCCGCGAAACCGGACGGGTCCTGAAACCGGGCGGATTACTCATGGCCACCCTGAGGTCTGACAGGGATACCGCCCTGAAAAGGGGGAAAGAGCTGGGCAACAACCAGTGGCTCACCGATCTTGAAGAGATACAGGGGAGTACGGTCTCCATCTTTACCAGGAAAGAAGCGGAATCTCTCTTTGAAGAACTATTCCATGGGGAAACCGGACTAACGGAAAGGATACCCCCCGGCCAGGAGAGGAGGATCTCCCACTGGATTATCAGGGCCCGGAGGAGGTAGCCTCCAGCTGCCTGGCAAGGCGATCCCGGTTGCTCTTCAAACGATAGAAGACAGATTCTCTGTAACCAGGGTGAGTGGAGGCAAACCGCATACCGGCATTCAAAGTCTTCAGGGCTTCTTTCGGTTTACGCATATTGTAAAGACGGGAACCGAGGTTCATGTATTCAATCAATATATTTGTATGGACCCGGTTCCGTACCCTTTCCGCGGAACGATTTTCCCTGAACACCTTTTTACCCAGAAGCCGGTCAATGGCGGAATAAAGTTTCTCTATATCTTCACGATTCGCGCTTTTGTGGTCAGAGAGAAGGTCATTGATATAGCCCGCAAGGATATTGTTGAAGATCGTTTCCCGGGTGGAACTCCCCTCATCCAGGAGACGGTCGGCCCGGAGCGAAAGCCGGTGCAGGTTTTGGGCGTATGATGGGTCCCATGGGGATTTCCCCCTGGTCACTTCATTAATCTTCATCGTGATGACCCTTGCGACCAGGACCTCAATATTCTTCCTGTGGGCGTCGGCGTACCGGTCGAAGGGGCGCGAGTCATACAGACGTCTCAGGCGACTGACCTTCTCCTCCAAAAGATCCGTATTATCCATGATCCTCTTTTTCACAAACTGGTAGGTTTTATACAGGGTATTGTCTATAATATATTTGTCCCGGTCATGGGAGATGTAGCATCCCAGCAGGGAAAGAACCACGGCCCGTCCGTAGTCCCGGGGTGGATCGAAATCGGGATAATGAACATCGGCCGTGTAGACCAGGGAGCGGTTATTGTAGACCTGGACCAGGACGCGCAGGTTGTCCAGGGGCTGTCTCGATCTGTAGGATGGCACATCCACCCTCACATCAGACCTGTGAAGCCTCCTGCCGTAGGTTCCGGATAGAAGGTCACGGGTGTCGAATCCATACCGGTTGGTGGTCTCCACTTCAACCTTTTTACCGTCAATATATACAATGGAGAAGATATGCCCCGGGACCGAAACGTAAGCGGTCCGTATGCCCATCTCATCCAGGAAAGCGTTATAGATCAGTGCGGACTTGTAGCAGTTGAAGTGGCCCTCGTCAAATGTACGCCGGATACCGATATTGTATCCGGCCCCCTTTCCCTTCATCTTAACACGGAAAAGTTCGTTATGCAGGTAATGGAGCGTATACTCTGCCCTGTGATACTCGGAGAGGTTCCCGGTCTCCTTCCTTATATCTGCCAGTATCCGGTCAAATCGACCCAGGTAAGCCTGTAATTCATCGGGTGAAATAACCTCTGAAGCGAGAAGGTAAAGTCGAATAAGCCTGCCGTCATAGAGTGGAAGACCCTGTTCGGAGCTGATCCGGTTATACTCCGATCTCTCCGTTTCCGTCATAGCTTCCCGTATCCCGGGAAAATCAAACAGGGCGTAGAACTCCTGAAAGGCGCTGTATCCTTCCCCGGCTTTCAGGGGGAGGGCAATTATCAGAAGTATGAATACGGCCCTGCAAAAAACTGTATTTATAACCGAAACCATGATCACTCCTTTCCAAAAGGGCTTTACAAACAGGGTATGGTTTTTTTTTATCCCCTTTCATGAGCCCATTTTTCCGAAATCGCAAAATCCTGATCCTGGTTCCTCTCCTGTTCTCTCTCTCTATACTCGCTGTTGACAGGTCCGTGAGCTTCTACTCGAGATCATACTGTTTCGATGATATTTCAAGGCTCCCGGTCCGGCGAGTAGCTCTGCTCCTGGGAACCAGCCAACAACTCTCCAGCGGAGAGCGCAACCTGTTTTTTGACTATCGCATGGACGCCGCTGCGAAACTGTATCACCATAAAAAAGTTACGATGATCCTGGCAAGCGGGGCCCGTCACAGCCGCTATTACGACGAGACCCGGGCCATGGTCCGGGCCCTGACAAAAAGGGACGTGCCCCCTCACCGTATCATGACAGATAATGAAGGCTTCCGCACCCTTGAGTCCGTCATCCGGGCCAGGGACATTTACGGCATTACGGATCCCATTGTCGTTTCACAAAAATTCCATAATGAACGGGCGGTCTTCCTGGCCCGGCACAACGATATCCAGGCCATGGCCTACAACGCGCGAAGTCCCGGTTTCTTTTATGGACTCAAGACCTGGTTCCGGGAACTCTTCGCGCGGGTCCGGGCCGTGGTCGACCTTTACATCATCTCACTAAACGGTATTACCGGAACGGAAGATTTATGAATGCCGGATACGATCCTCCACGAGAGAATTGCCCTCTCTGCGCATCCCGGAAGATAGAGGACCATTATCACATAACCGCCTGGAGAATTCCCTTCACCACCAGCAGGTGCGCAGACTGCCGGTTCGTCTTCATGAACCCTCCCCTGGATGACCGAACCATCGATTCCCTCTATGGAGAAGAGTATTATTCGGGAGAGGCGGACTATTCCTATCACGACGAACGAAAAAAAGAGGAGTTCGCCCGCCATCTCTGGCGGGCCCGGATAAAAAAGCTTTCCCGTCACGCGCCGGCCGGGAATCTTCTGGACGTGGGAGCTTCCTTCGGGGGCCTCATGGCGGCCGCACGGGAGCACTTCACCCCCTTCGGCATAGAAAAGTCGGAGTTTTCGGGACGTTACGCCGGGCACCGGTTCCCGGGACAGGTCCACCTGGGAACACTTGAAAATCATCCCTTCAAGCCGGGACAGTTCTCGGTCATTACCATGATCGAACTCATTGAACACCTTAAGGACCCGGCCTCAGCCCTGAAGAGATGTTACGATCTTCTAAAACCGGGAGGTATCCTGCTCATCCAGACCGCCAATATGGACGGCCTGCAGGCCCGGCTGCTGAAAGAAACATACGCCTACTACATGCCGGGCCATCTCTCCTATTTTTCAGCCTGGAACATGGAGAAAGCCCTCCTGGAGGCGGGATTCAGCCGCGTGCGCTTCTTCTATCCCGTGGAATTCGGTCTGATACCGAAACTGAGGAAATCCAGGGGAGATTTTACGTCATATTCAGATTATCGCCGCTGGCTCAGGATTGCCCTTTATCACCTGGCAGGAAAGGCGCATACGCGATATCGATCCCTTACCAGTTCCATGGTCCTCTACGCCTGGAGGTAAAGAATCACTGCAGACCCTTTTCCATGGGGACAAACCGGACATAACTGTGGTCTTCCCGTTCCAGACGCCCCCACTCCTTACGTATCACCACAAGGCGCTGGATATCGGTCCCTTCCGGCGCGACAAGTCGTCCCCCCTCCGCAAGCTGTTCGGTCAGGCTGTCCGGTATCCTGGGAGGAGCGGCCGTGAGTATGATAGCGTCAAAGGGTGCTTCCTCCGGCCATCCCTCATACCCGTCTCCCATTGTGAGATGAACATTTGAATACCCCTGTAATCGTCCTTCCGACGCCTTTGTCAGCTTCCTGATCCTTTCTATGGAGAAGACCTCCACCCCCATCTCCGCGAGGATGGCGGTCTGATATCCGGAACCTGTCCCTACCTCCAGGACCCGCTCACCGGGCCCCACCTGGCAGAGCTCGGTCATAAAAGCCACGATATAGGGCTGAGATATGGTCTGTCCCTGTCCGATGGGGAGGGGATAATCCCCATAGGCCCGGTTCAGATCATAACCGGGAGCGTACAGATGCCTTGGGACGCGTTTCATGGCATCCAGAACCCTCTCGTCCTGGACTCCCCTGCTTCGGATCTGTTCTTCTACCATTTTCTCCAGATAGGAACGGTGCCTCTCTTCTTCTCTCATAATTTACGTATACATAACCTTTTTTGTTTGCATGTATTTCTTGCATTACCTATGATAAAAATACTAACTTTACAATAGAAGTAAAGTCTTAATCAAATACAGGATGAGAACAGCCACACGAAAAATAACCTGGCTCCCTCTACTGCTGATATCTCTATTCATGGTATCATGCCTGCCTGTTGATACCGCAAATTTCTTTTCCGGAAGTTTCAGCAGTATGCCCGTGGGGCGCTCTATTATAAAAGAACATTCTCTTTCCCTTACCCGAAACTGGCAGTACCTTGATGATCCCTCCCCTCTGGAACTCTACGAACCGGGAAGCACGGACGCGAAGTGGAGACCCTATCATCTGGGGGAGACCGAAACCGAACCGGGGGAGACCGTCATCATTCGGGTACCGAGACCGGATTCCGAAATGGCGGACCCCGCACTGATCATCCTTCCCCGTTCCTATACCGGCACCTTCCAGGTACACCTGAGCGGGGAAAAAATCCACCAGAGTTCCGGAAAGATACCTTCATGGATGGTCCGTTACCAGACACGGGAGATACACCTGGTTTCCATACCCTCCGGCTGCGTGTCAAAATGGGTCTATTTTGTCTTCCGGGGAACCGATTCCACGGGAGGAGGCTTTCATTCGCCCATATACTATTCCAGCCAGAAGAGGACCTTTTCCATACTGCTGGACCATATCCTGGAATATAACCGCTTCGGCTTCATCTTTCTGGCTCTGGCCCTGATTTCTTTTTTCTCAGGCATGTTTATCGATATTCTGAAGGGAGGGTATCTCCGGTTCAGCCTCTTCAGCCTGAGCGTTGGCCTTTACCTGATGACCCTCTTTTCCATCCATGGCCATATTTCCCCGACCGGTAACGTTATACAGTGGTTTCTTAACATGACTTCCTTTTTCATCTTTCCTATGGGGATGTACTCATTCATTCGCGAAAGTCCTTTCAGGGCGCCTCGTCGAATCTTTATCTCCCTGGAAGGGATTCACGTTCTTTTTCTGGGAGCCTCTCTTGTGGCGCACATTGTTGCCGGGGTTCACTATTCCATTCTCATCTCTCTCTTCCTTACTCTTCTTTTCGTGACATCCGTTATTTCCCTCTCCTCCGGTGTTCTTCTTTTTACCAGGCAGGATCGGGATGGCAAAATCACGATCATAGCCATACTGCTATTCGCCCTTGCCGGTTTAAGGGACATCTTCACAACCTTCGAAATCTACCCGGCTGAAAGATTTTATTTTCACTGGGGACTCTTCTGTTTTATATCTCTCCTGGCGCTTGTGCTTCTCCTTAAACTAAGGGACACGTTCTTTACCTTGAACCTCTACTCAGCCGAGCTGGAGGAGAAAACGGAAAAACTGGAGGACCATACACGTAACCTTGAGGAAAAGGTCCAGGAACGTACGGAGAACCTGAATGAGAACATACGGCTTCTCGAAACGGAGATAAACCTCAGAAATGAAGTGGAAAAGGCGCTCGACTTTGAGAGGCAACAGTTTCTCTCCCTTCTTGACAGTATCACCAGCATTATCTACGTCATAGACCCACGCGACTACCGGATCATCTTCGCCAACCGGGTTATAAAGGAACTCTATGGAAAGGACGTAGAGAATACCATCTGCCATGAAAGCATATATGGTTTCAGCAAACCGTGCGATTTCTGTCCTCTCCCCCGGTTACAGGAGACAGGCTCCAGGCCCCATATATGGGAACAGTACGCGGAGAAACCGGGAAGACATTTCTTCATTGTAGATCGTATGATCCACTGGCCTGACGGAAGGGAAGTCAAGTTCACCTTCGCCCTGGACATTACCGACAGGAAAAAGGCCGAGGAACAACTCCGGGAAAGTGAGGCGAGAAACCGGGCCATCCTTGACACGGTACCCGATCTTTTCTTCCGCATAGACCAGGACGGGAGATTCACGGCAGTTCATACCAGCCGAAAGGAGATGCTTCTGGCCCCTCAGGAAGAGCTTATCGGCAAAGCAATAAACGAAGTGCTGCCTCCCGATCTTGCAGAACTGACTCAACGGCGCATCCAGGACCTGAAAGAAACCGAAAAAATGCAAACCTACGAGTACAGCCTGACCATTGCTGATAAAAAGCATTATTTTGAATCCCGGCTGGTCAAAAGCGGAGACAGGGAATACCTCGCTATCATTCGGGACGTCACGGACAGGAAGGAAGTTGAACGTATCCGGGACTCCCTGGCCTCAGTGGTAATGAACAGCCGGGACATCATCGTGGTTAAAGACCTTGATCTGAGAGTTGTTGCGACCAACCAGGCCTTCGCCGAAATCAGCGGACACACTTCCGTGGATGAACTTATCGGCAAGACCGACGCCGAAATATTCGGCATCCCTCCGGAGGATGAACCGATTCGAAGCTACATGGAAGACGATCGAAGGGCCCGGGAGCTTTCTCCCGGCGAGGGAATCATACGGGAAGAGCCGGTCAACACCCATAAAGGAGAGACCCGTTATTTTCTGACACGGAAATTCCCGGTATTCAATCGGGAAGGAACCCTCATGGGAACGGGTAACATATCCGTGGATATAACAGAACGGAAGAGAGATGAAGAAGAACTTCAGGAACTGAACGCCACAAAAGACAGGTTTTTCTCCATCATGGCCCACGATCTGAAAAACCCCTTTAACGCCATTCTGGGAATTTCAGATCTTCTGGCACAGTCGGCTGACAGCCTTGGCCAGGAACAGGTCCATGAGTTCATCCTCGATATTAACCAGTCATCCCACTCCATGTATAAACTCCTGGAGAACCTCCTGGAGTGGTCCCGTCTCCAGAGGGGGATGATCACGCCTGATATCAGGGAGACATGGCTTCTCTCCCTGGTCCGGGAAACCGTGAATCTGTATCACAAAAAGGCCCGGGAGAAGGAGATCGACCTTACATACGATGTGCCGGACAATCTTCGCTGCCTGGCTGATATTAACATGCTGACCTCGATACTCAGCAACCTGGTATCCAATGCCATCAAGTTTACTCACCGGAAGGGCAAGATCACGGTCACCGGGGAAAAGGCGGATCGACACGTATACCTGAAGGTGCAAGACACAGGTGTCGGCATACCTGAAGACGCCCTCGACCGCCTTTTCCGCATCGACAGTCACAATACATCCCGGGGAACGGAGAACGAAGAAGGTACCGGCCTGGGCATGATTCTGGCGAAAGATTTCATAAATCTCATGAATGGATTCATAGACGTGCAATCCACACCGGGTGAAGGGAGCGTTTTTACTGTTATTCTTCCGGCCTGGGAAGACCAGAGTTCTTGACAAAAGATATAGTATTTGATATAGGGATCAGAATTAGATGCCAGAGGAGTCATATATATGAACAGTGAATGGAAGAGCGAAACCCTTGCCGTGCAGGCGGGATGGGAGCCGAAAAACGGGGAACCCAGGGTGCCGACCCTGGCCCAGAGTACGACCTACCGGTATGAGACACCCGAAGAGATGGCACGCCTTTTCGACCTGGAAACCCCCGGCTATATCTACTCCCGGATCAATAATCCTACGGTCACGAACCTTGAAGAGAAGATGACCGCCCTGGAGGGAGGCTCGGCGGCCATCGCCTTCGCATCGGGTCAGGCGGCCATTACAGCGGCCATTCTGAATATTTCGGGCCAGGGAGACCATATCGTGGCCTCGGGTCAGCTCTACGGCGGCACCGTTACCCTCTTCCAGAACACCCTGGCGAATTTCGGTATTGATGTAACCTTCGTCGACCCGGAAGCTGACCGGGATGAGATACGGGCCGCCTTCCGGGATACGACCCGCTGCCTCTACGGCGAAACCATCGGGAACCCGGGACTCGGCGTTCTCGATTTCGAGAAGTTTTCCTCCATTGCCCGGGAGAAGAAGGTCCCGCTTCTCATAGACAACACCTTCCCTACCCCCCACCTGTGTCGACCTCTGGAACTGGGGGCGGACATTGTCCTTTACTCCGCCAGCAAATACATCGACGGCCATGCCCGGGCCGTGGGGGGAATCCTCGTTGAAGGAGGCGCCTTCGACTGGAAGTCGGGTCATTTTCCGGGACTCACGGAACCGGACCCGACCTACCACGGCCTGATCTTCGCAGAGACCTTCGGTCCGGCCGCCTTTACGGCCCGGGCCCGGACACGGATACTCCGTGACCTGGGGGCCAGCATGAGCCCCTTCAACGCCTGGATAACCATGATGGGCATGGAGACCCTCCATCTGAGAATGGAGCGTCATTCGGAAAACACACTGGCCCTGGCGACCTGGCTCGAAAGACATCCGGAGGTATCATGGGTAACCTATCCCGGCCTGAAGACTCATCCTCACCACGATCGGACTGAACGATACCTCCCCCGGGGTGCCAGCGGCGTTCTTACCTTCGGACTGAAGGGAGGCTACGACGCCGCTCTCCGGTTCATGAACCGTCTGGAGCTGGCCGCACTGGTGGTCCACGTATCCGATACCCGGACAAGCATCCTCCATCCTGCCAGCACCACCCACAGGCAGCTTACCACGGAAGAGCAGTCGGCCGCGGGCGTCACTCCGGACATGATGCGGGTCTCCGTAGGTATCGAAAACATAGACGACATAATCAATGATTTTGAAAGAGCGATGTCCTGAGTCCCGACTTCGTCTTTGCCCCGGGAAATTCAGCACACGCCGGGATACCTGAAAAAATGTTCAAAAGCTGATTGACCCGGACCTTTTCCCTGTGTAGTCTTACGTACTATACTCCCGGAGGTCCAGGCCATGCCCAAAAACGATTCGACCGTACCCACCGGAATGCCCGGTTCGTACACCATCCATGATAATCCCCCCGCCGGCAGGGACCGGGATTCCATTGTCCGGGACTTTATTAATCATCTTGAATTTTCCCTCGCCAAGGATGAATTCACGGCCACGAAACAGGACTGCTTCAAGGCGATCGCCTATACAACCCGAGACCGTCTCATCGAAGACTGGATCCTCACCCAGCAGGAGTATTACAAACAGGATGCCAAGCGGGTCTACTACCTCTCCCTGGAATACCTGATCGGCCGCACCCTCGGAAACAGCCTGATAAACCAGGGCCTGTACAGGGAGACCTCCGCCGCCCTTCACGACCTTGGACTCGACCTGGAGGATATTCGTGAAGTAGAATGGGACGCGGGTCTGGGCAACGGCGGCCTGGGCCGCCTGGCCGCCTGCTTCCTCGATTCCATGGCCACCCTGGCCCTTCCGGCCTACGGCTACGGTATCCGATACGAATACGGCATTTTTAAGCAGAAGATTGTCGATGGTTACCAGGAGGAACACCCGGACAACTGGCTTCGGAGAGGAAACCCCTGGGAGATACAGAGGCCGGAATATCTCTACCCGGTACAGTTCTACGGCAGAACCGAGAGCTACCGGGACGAACAGGGGAGAGAAAGATTTCGATGGATCGATACGGCCAACGTCATGGCTATGGGCTACGATACACCGGTACCGGGCTACAACAATAAAACAGTCAACAACCTGAGGCTATGGGAGGCCCACTCCACCCGGGATTTCAACCTGAGCGACTTTAACCGGGGTGATTACGAAAGCACAATTATTCAGAAGCACTACTCTGAGATAATATCCAAGGTTCTCTATCCCAATGATTCCATGTCCCAGGGGAGGGAACTCCGTCTCAGGCAGGAGTACTTCTTCGTCTCCGCCAGTCTTCAGGATATTATCCGCCGCTACCTGAAGTCCCATGAGACCTTCGATCTTTTCGCGGAGCGTGTGGCCATACAGCTTAACGACACCCATCCTGCCATCGGCATACCTGAACTGATGCGAATTCTGATGGACGACCATGGGCTTGACTGGGAGAGGGCCTGGGAGATAACCACGGGAACCTTCGCCTATACCAACCACACGCTTCTGCCTGAGGCCCTGGAGAAATGGTCCGTTCCCCTTCTCTCACGGGTACTGCCCAGGCACATGGACATCATCTTCGAAATCAACCGTCGCTTCCTGGAAGAGATCCGTGAACGATACCCGGCCGACGTGAAACGGCTGCGTGAGATGTCGATTATCGAGGAGACGGAACCGCGGCAGGTCCGTATGGCCTACCTTGCCATCATCGGTTCCCATTCCGTGAACGGAGTGGCGGAACTGCATTCATCCATTCTCAGGAAAAGCCTTTTCAGGTCCTTCTATGACATTTATCCCACCCGCTTTAATAACAAGACCAACGGTATCACTCAGAGAAGGTGGCTTCGGCTCTGTAATCCCGGCCTGGCGGAACTGATTTCTTCGCGCATCGGAGAGGAATGGATAGGGGACCTTGAGAAGATCCGGCGAATAGAGGAACAGATGGATGACCCGGAGTTCAGGGAACGGTGGGTGGAGATCAAACAGGCCAACCGTAAAACCCTGGCCGATTACATCCGGAAAGAACCGGGCGTCTCACTGCCGGAGAATGCCCTTTTCGACTGCCAGATAAAACGTATTCACGAGTACAAGCGCCAGCTTTTGAATCTTCTCCATGTTATCACCCGGTACAACCGTATACGCGAAGGTTCCGGAAACCTGAAGGTGCCGCGCGTCGTTATCTTCGCCGGGAAAGCGGCGCCGGGATACGCGAGAGCAAAGGAGATCATCAAGCTCATTAACGACGTTGCCGAGGTGATCAACAGTGATCCGAAGGCGGAAGACCTGAAGGTAGTTTTTATTCCGAACTACTCCGTCTCTTTGGCCGAAAAGATCATACCGGCGGCCGACCTCTCGGAGCAGATATCCACGGCCGGCATGGAGGCCTCCGGCACCGGGAACATGAAGTTCGCCCTGAACGGCGCCCTGACTATCGGCACCCTGGACGGCGCCAACATCGAGATCCGGGACCATGTGGGAGACGAGAACATCTTTATCTTCGGTCTCAATTCCGATGAGGTGGAACAGCAAATCGACGCAGGGTACGACCCTCGTTCCCTCTACAGGCAGGATGGGGAACTGAGGGAGGCCCTGGACATGATCGCCGGTGGCTTCTTCTCGCCCCATGAGCCGGATCGATACTCATCCCTGGTTTCATCCCTTCTGGAGGGAGGAGACCGCTACCTTCTGCTGGCCGATTACAGGTCATACATTCTCTGCCAGGAAGAAGTAGACAACGTTTTCCTTGACCGGGACACATGGCTGGACAGGTCCATCAGGAACGTGGCCGGCATCGGTTTTTTCTCCACGGACCGGACCATCGCCCGGTACGCTGAAGAGATCTGGAGGGTAAAACCGGTCCCGGCACCGGGAGAACGGCAGAGAGGAAAACAGAAATAATCAGGACCCGGTCTGCCTCTTCGACAGGGTCTCTTCACCTGACAGCGTAACAATGAAGGAATTCTCTTCCGCGATTATCCTCATGGCCCGGGAGACCTCATCTATCTTCCCTTCAACGAACTGAATACTTTCCGCAGTCTCCCGAATGGTAGCCGCGTCATTTTTCACCCGGGCTTTGTTCCGTTTTTCGGTCAGGATCGCGATTGTCTCGAAAAAATCGAGATAGTAGTTGTTCAGGCGCTCGCAGGCCTCTCTCGTGCTATCATAAATACGCCGGGTGTCTGCACTGGCCCCTTCAAGGGGGCGCAATTGCAGCTGTAGTTTCTGAGACATCGGACAATACCCTCCCTCGGTACTATATATCAAATATCGGCCCTCTGGGAAGAGGATATTAAACTGATTTATATTTTTCCTTTCAGAGGACTTCCTTAAAGGCCCCTGACGGCATAAAACAGTAGGGGCACTTCTCCGGCGGTTCATCCCCGTAATGAACATGTCCGCAGACCCGGCATCTCCACCCCTTTTTTCCCTCCGAGGGTTCGCCGGTTACCGGCAGGTCCTCCAGGGATGGCATAGCCGGCTCGTAACTTCCCAGAGCGTGACCTGCCACGATAATCCTCTGTACCTCGCTGGTCCCCTCATAAATCATGAGAAGCCTGACGTCCCGGTAGAGCTTCTCCAGGGGGAACATCCGGGTATAGCCGTACCCTCCCAGGAGTTGAAGCGCGTCGCTTACCACCTCCAGGGCCGCCTCCGTGGCGTAAAACTTTGAAATGGAGGCGGTTATGGTCGGATCCATGCCGTTATCCGCCTCCCAGGCCGCCTTCCAGACCAGGAGCCGGGAGGTCTCCACTTTCTGGTACATCTCCGCCACTTTAGCCTGAACCATCTGAAAACTGTTCAGGGTGGCCCCGAAGGCCCTCCTCTTCTTCACGTACTCCAGAGCGTACTCCATGGCGGACCGGGCGGCGCCCACGGCAAAGGCCCCGATAATGGGCCGTGTTCTTGAAAAGGTCTTCATAGCGAGGACGAACCCTTCGCCCGGGCCAGCCAGGACATTAGCAGCCGGCACACGAACGTTATCGAAATGAAGACCCACGGTGTTCGAAGTTCTCTGGCCCAGCTTGGGTATAGGTTTCCCCACGGTGACACCTTCCCACTCTCTCTCCACGACAAAGGCGCAGATACCTCCATGTTTCTTTGACGGGTCAACCGTGGCGAAGACCGTCATGTAGTCCGCTACGCCTCCGTTGGTGATCCAGTACTTGGTCCCGTTAAGGATATAGTCGTCCCCATCCTGCTCCGCCGCGCACTTCATGCCGGCCACGTCGGAACCCATGACAGGCTCCGAGGTGGCGAAACAGATCATCTTCTCATTGTTAAGGACTTCCGGGAAATACTTCTTCTTGATTTCCTCTTTGTCCGAAAGGATTATCGGTTCCATGCCGAGTGAATTGTCGAAGACCGAGGTGGCGATTCCCGGGCAGGCGGCCGCTATCTCCTCTGTCAGGAGCGCCCCTTCCACAAGACCGTATCCCTCGCCTCCATACTCCTTCGGTAGATCTGTATTCATGATCCCGTAATCCCGGGCCTTTTTTATAAGCTCCATGGGAATTTCGTCTTTTTCATCGTACTCCCAGGCAACGGGCAAGACTTCACGTACGGCGAAATCCCGGGCCTTCTGGCGCAATTCTTTCTGTTCTTCGGTCAGTGTAAAACCGAGCATATGCTCCTCCGGTGGTTAAGTATTAGCCTGGCATTTCGGTGTACATCAAACGTATACCTATCTGGGAAAGAACAACCTGGACTCCGATAGCGGCAATCAGCAACGTGGAAACCGCGTAACGGTAATTCCCCTGAAAACCGGGTCCCAGGAGGATACCAGCGATGATTATTGAGAAGACAAGGGCCGCCGTGGCCAGCGCTATCTTTAACAATAAATGGGGCGTTGAGAGTTTCTTAAACCTTGTCAGGCCGTCAAACACGCCGGAAACCATCGCCGCAATGATGGCAAGGGGGAGCAGAACACCCATGATGGAGATGGCGGCGTAGAGTTCCTGCCGGAGAACCGGCATAAAGAAAGATACCATGAACAGGAATATCATGAGGGTTGCCAGGACCTGGGGGTAATGGATGGAAATGGGATGAAGATGCAGGTTTATGATTCTGCGCCTTTTTCTCGATACCGGGTCTTTCCAGGGTTCAAAAACTGAAGCCGGCAATCCGCACGCGGGACATTTCTCCCCTTTCTTTGAGGCGTATTCTATGTAACCGCAGGCGCGGCATCGTATCTGTTCTTTCATTGTTCGCTCCAGGTATATGGATCAAGCTACTCCTTTTCGCTATACCTGTCAAGTCACCTTCCGACATATTAGACTTGATATTTTCAGGCATATGTCATTCTTTTCTATACAAACCATGTGTATCAATTACGATCTGCCCATCTAATACGGAAGATAAACTCATGATCTTTTTGAAAGATGAAAAGAAAACAGCCATGATCCACAGGGATCGAGAGATAACCTACCGGGACCTTCTGGACCAGGCGACCGCTCTTGCTGAAACATACCGAATAGATGAAAGGGACAGGGTGGTCCTCTTCGCGGAAAACAGCCCGGACTGGATAGCGGTGTTTTACTCCATCTGGCTCAGGAAAGGGATAGCCGTTCCCCTGGACTATAACCTGCCGGCCGATGACCTGGAACATATACTGGACAACTGCCGTCCTTCCGTTATCTGGACGGACCCGGGTAACAGATATGTGGCTGAGGAGGCCTGCGAACTTGCCGGCATGAAGCCTGTCATCCGGGTCTTCCCTGCGGAGGCCGGAAAGCCGAAGAAGAGGATTGATGAAATTGATATCGAAGACCCGGAAACAACCGCCATCCTCATGTATACCTCCGGCACTACTGGACGGCCGAAGGGGGTCATGCTCTCTTACAGGAACCTGAACACCAGCTGCCAGGCCATCTTCAGCCTGAAAATGCTGACCCGGGAGGACCGGATGATCGCACTCCTTCCCTTTTATCATATCTTTCCCCTGCAGGGATCGGTCACTGCACCCCTGATGGTCGGTTCCACCGTTGTATTCGTGCCCGCACTCTCTGCCGAAGAGATCATCGCCACCCTGCAGCGCCATCCTGTCACCATGTTCCTGGGGGTTCCCCGGCTCTACGAGCTTTTCCATAACGGTATCATGGGCAAGATGCGCTCGAATCCCCTGGCCTTAGCCATTTTTGGACTGAGCAGGTTCATCCCTTCCCTGAAGGCGCGGCGCAAACTCTTCTCCAGGGTCCACAAAGCCTTCGGAGGAAAGGTCCACGCCTTCCTGGTGGGCGGCGCACCCATGGACCCGAAGATCATGTCGAACCTGCGGCGCCTGGGATTTCGCATGGTGGAAGGCTACGGCACCACGGAGACGGCCCCCCTTATCGCCTTCAATCCCTTTGAGAAGATAAAAAAACGTTCCGTGGGTCTTCCCGTGGCCGGAACAGAGGTGCAGATCAAAGATGGCGAGGTCATCGTCCGGGGAAAGAACGTCATGCAGGGATACTACGATAATCCCGGAGCCACGGCGGAGGCCATCCGTGACGAA
This sequence comes from uncultured Leptospirales bacterium, assembly GCA_964645775.1. Taxonomy (GTDB): domain Bacteria; phylum Spirochaetota; class UBA4802; order UBA4802; family UBA5550; genus CAZYBU01. The sequence goes on from CAZYBU010000025.1 coordinate 36,009, forward strand.
TGGTACTATACCGGAGACCTGGGGTATTTCGACCGGGACGGCTACCTCTACCTTACGGGGCGGAAGGATGAGCTTATCGTGCTCCCCAACGGGAAGAACATAAATCCGGAGGAGATCGAAAACAAGATACTGAAGCTTTCCGCCTACATACGGGAAGTGGGTGTGGTCGGCCTGAGCGGTCACCTGGCGGCCGTGGTCTACCCCGACTTTTCTCTTCTGAAGGAAAACCGCATACTGAACAGCGTTGAGGCGATCCGGAAGGAGATCATGGACCGGTACAACAGCGGGGTCGAGGCCTACAGGAAGATCTTCACCATCCGCGTGGTTGCAGACGAGATACCCAGGACCCGGCTGGGTAAGATCCGCAGATTTCAACTCATGGAAATTCTTACCGGCAGGGAGACCGGCCATAAAGGTGAGATGACCGAGCCGGACACCGGGGCCTACCTGGAGCTGAAGGGGTACCTCGCCAGCCTGAAGGACAGCAAAATCCGTCCCGGTGACCACCTGGAGGTGGACCTGAGTCTCGATTCCCTGGACAGGGTAGAACTGGCAACCTGGCTGGAGAGCCGGTTTAACCTCCAGGACGGGGAACAAATCCTGGTGGAATACCCGACCGTTTTAACGCTTTCGGAATACCTGGAGGGATATCTCGCAGACAATGATGCCCGTAAGGACCGGGGTGTGGACTGGTCCTCCATCATACAGAGCACCGGGGCCTTACCCCTGGCCCGGGGAAACATTACCGGGGGTTTTCTGATTCGGAACATCCTTCGTTTTGTCCGCTGGTTCTTTAAAACCCGCATAGAGGGTCTCGAGAAGATACCGGCTACCCCTGTCATATTTACCCCGAATCACCAGAGCTATATAGACGCCCTGCTTTTGACCGGAGCCCTGCCCCCGGAGATCGCGGGGAAAACCTTCTTCCTTATCAAGGATTCCCGTTTCGTGAACCGGTTCGTCTCCTTCTTCACGAAAGGGAAGAACATGATACCGGTCAACATCGAAAGAGACCTGAAAAGCGCCCTGCAGAAAAGCGCGGCCGCCCTCTCGGCCGGGTATAACCTTGTCATATTCCCGGAGGGTGTCCGGAGCCGGGACAGCAGGATGGGCAGGTTCAAAAAAACCTTTGCCATCCTGGCCCGGGAACTGGAGACTGCCATTATGCCGGTCTCAATCCAGGGAGCCTACCGGGCCCTGCCCTACGGGTCCTTCAGGCCCAGGCGGCACCCGGTTTCCCTGACCTTTCTTGACCCGGTCTATCCCGGAGATGAGTCCTTCGAGGAACTGACGCAGAGAGTGGAAGATATGATACGGAGGGAGGTTGAAACCGATGACTGAATTCTTTCTTCTGACAGGGGGAAGCGCTCTCCTGTTCATGGTCTGCCTCTGGATCGTCAGCCTGACACTCAAGGACGTCAGTATCGTCGATATATTCTGGGGTCCCGGTTTTGTCCTGGTGGCCTGGGTTGCCTGGACCCTGGGAGACGCTGACACCCTGCGGGGACTGACGGCTGCCATCCTTACCTCCCTCTGGGGAGTACGGCTTGGTCTGCATATCGGAGCGCGAAATATCGGCAGCGGCGAAGACCGGAGATACCGAACCATGCGGGAAAAGGGCGGCACCCTCTTTCCATTTACAAGTCTTTTCAAGGTTTTCCTTCTCCAGGGAATCCTGATGTTCATCATATCCCTGCCTGTCCAGATAGTCCAGGTGCGGGCCGGCCCATCCTTCGGTATACCGCTCGTAATCGGTTCCATTGTCTGGCTTACCGGTTTTATCTTCGAGACCGTGGGAGACGAGCAGCTTCGAAGATTTATCGCTGACCCGGATAATAAGGGAAAGGTCATGGAAAGGGGACTCTGGCGGTATACCCGGCACCCTAACTATTTCGGGGAGAGCCTTATCTGGTGGGGACTTTTTATCATTGCCCTTCCGGTTCCGGGAGGATGGATAACTGTCATTGGACCTCTTGTTATTACCTTCCTCCTCCTGCGTGTCTCGGGCGTTACCCTTCTTGAAAAGGATATGGAAGAAAGAAGGCCGAAGTACCGGGATTACGTTCGCAGGACAAGCCCCTTCATCCCGCTGCCCCCTCGAAAGGAGTAACCATGAAACGTCGGATTCTTATCGCAGCTGCTCTCACTGCTGCTCTTGTTATAATTCTTCCTTTGCTGCTGGTTTACGCCTGGCCCGGGAAAAGCGTCGAACTCCTCTATGAATATCAGAAGTTCCGGCACTCCCTGGAGGAGAAACGTGTCCGGGCCGCGGATCACAGCTGGAGTTACCTGGAGGGGGGGGCCGGAGAAGAGACAATTCTCTTTGTGCACGGTTTTTCCAGTGACAAGGAATCCTGGCTGCGGGTGGCCGGTCCGATGACAGATTCATACAGGGTGATCATCCCGGACCTGCCCGGCTTTGGCGAGACGCCCATGGAACAGGAGAAGGACTACACCATCCGTTCCCAGGTCGAAAGGGTTGCCCGTTTCATGAAAGAACTGGGAATCGAGAGGCATCATATCATGGGTGTCTCAATGGGTGGGTGGATATCCGGGCGGTATGCCATCGAATACAATGAACGGGTCATGAGCCTGGCCCTCATGGACACGGCGGGACTACCGTCGCCCCGGCCAAGCAAATACCGGTCACACCTCATGAAGACCGGGGATAACATACTGATTCCCCGCACCACCGATGAACTGGAGGTCATGCTCTCATGGGTATTCGTGGAACCTCCCATGATCCCGGGACCGGTACTCGATTATATCCTGAAAAAACGTTTATCCCGTATAGACCGGGAGAAGCTCCTGTTCCAGGCTATTCTCGACTCGGACCAGGAATACCTGGTAAACCGGCTTGACAATATCAAAACCCGGACACTGGTCCTCTGGGGAGAGAAGGACAGGATCATCGATCCTTCCACGGTGGACGTTTTGAAGACCGTCCTTGTCAACGGGGAGTACGTCATCTTTCCCGATACGGGCCACGCTCCCCTTCATGAACGGGACCGGGCGGTAATCAGCGTCTACCGGGACTTTCTGCGCCGATGGGACTTGACAACAGAAAAGATAGAAATTAAATAATGGATAGAACCCGCGCGATACAGGCCGCTTCCCTCGTGGCTCTCATAGGAAATGGAATTCTTGCCGCCATGAAGATAACGACCGGCATCCTGACCGGCAGCATGGCCGTGCTCGGTGACGGGCTCGATTCCTCATCAGATATCCTGGCATCACTGATCACCCTGACAGCGGCCCGGGTCATGGTCCTCCCTCCGGACATGAACCATCCCTATGGCCACGGGAGGGCCGAGGCCGTGGCATCGACACTGCTGGCCTTCATTATCTTTTTTATAGGAGGACAGCTGGCGATTGTTTCCATTCAGCGGTTTATCAGCGGAGAACCGGTGGAGATCATGACCCTTCCAGCTGTGATCATAACCATCGTCTCCATTGTCGGGAAGATATTACTGGCCCTGGTGCAGACTCGGACGGGACGCCGTTATGAAAGTTCCATGCTCATCGCAAACGGCCGTAACATGCAGAATGATGTCCTGCTTTCCCTGGGCGTACTCGGCGGGCTGGCAGGGACTTACTTTCTTCGCCTGCCTGTCATCGACACGATCCTGGGCTGCGGGATTGGCCTCTGGGTCATGAAAACGGCAGTGGAGATATTTATCGAATCAAACCGGGAACTGATGGACGGCATCAAGGAGACCGATGTCTACCGTACAGTCTTCGAGGCAGTTCGAAAGACGGAAGGTGCCCATAATCCCCACAGGACCCGGGTCCGGCGCATGTCACATTACTATATTATCGATCTGGACATAGAGGTGGACGGAAGCCTGACCGTTGAGGAGGGACACGAAATCGCCCGGGCGACAGAAAAGGCCATACGGGAGCATCTCCCTTCCGTTTATGATATCGTGATCCATGTTGAACCCCTGGGAAATGTGGAAGGACGGGAACGGTTCGGGGTAACAGAAGACCAGATCGATCACCGCTGAGACATCACCCGCCTGACCTCCTCCCTGAGTCCCATGAGGTTCTTACTGGGAAGATCGGGACCGGATGAATTATAGAGGGTGATCGGCAGATCCCCGCCCGGGTCAGACCTGAGATAGTAAGAGGCGATCACGGAATCTCCGGTACGAATGAAACCCCATCGCGCCAGCACGCTTTCCATGCGTACCACACCTTCTCTCCGGGGAACCAGACCGGAGTTCTTCAACGCCCGCACCGTGAAAACAAGCCGGTTCTCTCTCTCCTTCAGGTCGCATCGGTAGATACCGTCCCGGTTGGAGACAGGCCATGGGGATTTCGACTGAAGATAGTAGTAAAAGGTGTCGGAGTCCCCTCCCGGCAGACGTTTCGATTCAATGCACGCGTTCATCCACCTGGGATATCTCTCTACGTTCATCATAATCGAGCGTAAGACCTCAAGGGAGGCGTCTATCTTTCCCTGGCCGAAAAACTCGTCATAGGGGATGCCTTCCACGGGACGTGAGAATGTGGTGATACCGTTCCTGGTCTTATGCTTCTTCCAGGCGTGCTGGTCCTCCCCCCCTTCAAGCATAAGAAGAGGCAGGATGAGAATAATCAGACTAAAGATCCATTTCTTCATTCGTTTTTACTCCGATGTCGTTGTAAGGTCATCCTGCCAATTGTGCGGTGAAATTCAACCAATAGTCTAACGGAGGAAGAAAACCCTGTCATGACCACGGTTTCCCCGGTTTCCAATTTTTTTTAAAAAAACTTACGATTTTATGGTTTGCGTCGGTAATTTACAGTATATTTATCCTGCTTTTATAATTAATAAAAGCTTATATATTCAAATTCAAAGTACCCTGGCAATAGGAGACACTCTATGTTTCTGGATGAACAACAGCTTTTGACCGATCTCGCAGTAGCAGAACGCAACATGAAGCACAAATCCAGACGTTACAGCCTGAACTTCTTCAACAAGGCCTCCGAAGCCTTCAAGCTTACCCGCACAAGAACCTATTTCGACCTGGTTAGAAGTGACGTCGACCTGGCCGTTCAACTGAGGGAGATAGCCATCCGTGAAAAACTGATTTAACCTGTCACAGAACCTGCCCGAATCTTCTCCGGGACTCCGCTCCAGTTCTCCTTTTGAGGAGGACCCGATGCCGGTCGTACATCGACTGAAAAACCGGTCAAATTCGCCATTCCAGAAAGTTCCTCCAGGTTCCCCACTCCGTCGGCCACAAGAACATTCACGTTAACACCTTCCGCCTTTGATGCGACGGAGAGTCCCGTGGCGTGCTGATGCCCCCACCCGTGAGGAAGGGCCACAACCCCCCGTTTAAGAGTAGTCAGATAGCGAACCGGCACCCTGACCTTTCCGGTGCCGCTTGTAACATCGACGTAGTCTCCTTCATTAATCAACCGATCGGCCGCGTCCATGGGATGCATATAGAGGTAGTTCGTTTTTCTCTCCCCTTCAATGAACTCGTCGATATTATGGGTCCAGGAATTATGGGTCCGTATCTCGCGTTTCGATATGAGGCGAAGCCCGCGGTTCTTCTCCTGCTCCAGACGAAAGTCGGCGTCCAGGCGACCCGCGGCCTCCAGGAAAGATGCCGGGGCCAGGTCCAGTCGCCCGCTTTCTGTCAGGACACGTTTTCCGAGAAAGGTACCCGCCCCGGGGCTCTCCAGGAGCCGGCCGTGAGGCTCGGTCAGAAGTTTTTTGAAACTTCCCTGACCTCCCAGGCGAAGCAAAATTGAGAGCATACGTTTCTGGCCCAGGCCGAACCATGAAAATGGAGGTCCCATCCTGTGCAGTTTCTGTCCGGCCTCCAGAATCTTCTGGAGAATTCTCGATCCGAACTGTGGCGCACCGCAGGCCCTTGAAAGACGTATGTAAATTTCCATCTCATCGAGCTGTTCTCCCCGGGGCGGAACCATGGCACGGGTGGCCTGGAGGTAGGGCCTGCTCTGCATACCTATCATAAGGGGAAACATGAAGGGTATGTCAGGCCTCTGGTAAGGGTCTGTAGTGGGGAGGATATAGTGGGCCAGACTCCCTGTCTCGTTCCGGTAAATATCCAGGGTCACCAGGAGTTCCAGCTCTTTAAAGGCCTCCCGCACACGGTTTCCGTTGGCCATGGTCAGGACAGGGTTCCCTCCCGTGACAAAGAGGGCCTTCACCTGTCCCGGGCCGGGTGTGGTAATCTCGTCCGGTAAAATTCCTCCGGCGAAACAGTCCATAACGGCAGGATAATTACCGATTCGGGAGCGTTCCCGGCTCATGAGGCTTCCGTTCTTCTTCCCGAAGGCGGGGAAATCAACGACACCCTTTCCCACCAGGGTGCCTCCCCTTCGATCCAGGTTTCCGCTTACAGCATTAATGACTTCCTGGAGCCAGAAGGAAAGGGTCCCGTGGGTCCCCATGTTTACGCCCGTGGAACTGTAGAGAGCCGCTCCGTCACTCTCCATGTAGACCCTGACCATTTCCCGGAGTGTCTCAGCCGGTATTCCTGTCACCTCCTCCGTCTTCTCCGGGGACCAGGGAGAGACCACCGGTTCCAGGAGATCGAAGTTCGACATGTATCTTTCGATCCTCTCCCGGTCCAGCCGATAACCGGAGATGACTTCCCTGAGAAAGGAGAGATAGAAAAAGACATCCGTATTGGGATTGATAAAGACATGAGTACCGGAAGAGCGGGCCGATTCGGTCTTTCTGGGATCGATCCAGAAAACCCGGCCTCCCCTCTTCTCAATATCAGCGATCCGTCTCAGGGGATGAGAAAGCTGCATAAAACTGAACTTCGACATGGCCGGATTGGCCCCAACAACGATGAAGCAGGATGTGTGATCCACGTCCGGCATGGGCTGTACCAGGGGATAGCCGTAGACCTCCCGGGCGGCCACGAACTTGTTTGCGCAGTCCTGGGTATGGGGGGCGTACTGGCTCTTTGATCCCAGGCCCATCATAAATCCCTGTGCGAAGATGGGATGAAGGATGCTGAAACCGGCCGCTGTCCCCACGTAGAGGGCCACGGATTCAGGACCATCCTCTTTTTTCAGACGACGGATCTTCTCTCCGATCTCCTTCATGGCCTGGCCCCAGGAGATATCTTCCCAGGTATCGCCTGTTCTTTTCTGCGGATATAGAAGCCGATCCGGTGAATTATAGAGGAGGTGCTGCCGGGTCCCCTTGATGCAGACATGTCCGGTGGTCACGACGTGACTGCGGTCAGGACGGACTTTCACGATTTGATCCTTTTCAACCTCAACATCAAGGCCGCAGAGCTGCTCGCATATACGGCAAAAGGAATGTTCAACTGTCATGAATAACCTCTGTTCACTTTCAATATTTATTTCTCAACGTTATTTGCCAGAAAAAATCTGGTATCCCGCCGCCGGAGGAAGCGGGGTTTGTCCGCAAGTAAAGACACCTTCATGTATAATTACTGGTTCACCCTATTGCGTATTGTGCCGGTACTTTCCCTGAGATCAGGAGCGGTCATGCAGAGGGAACCTGATACTCGCCTCCACGCTCACCTTTCCGTCTTCCTCGGCAAAAAGGATGGCTGTCTCCCCTCCCATATCCCGGATGACCTTCTCGACAAAGGTAAGCCCAATGCCGAAATCGAGACTTTCGTACCCCTCATACACGAACCTGGTCAGCCTGTAAAAAGGCTCGAAGACCCGGTTACCGAACTCCTGTAGTTCCAGCTCACTAATCCCCTCGGGAACGGTAAATAAGTTGATCACCCGTACTTCGTACTCGCCGCCGAAACAGTCTTCCCTCACCTCGATAGTGGTCCCGGGATCCGCGAACTTCATGGCATTCAGCAAAAATTCTTCCAGGGCGCGGGTAAACCAGTAGCCGTTAAGGCGAACCCCCTTCTGTTCGGGTATCGATTGAAACCCGGAATAGATAATATCATGTTCCCGGACGTACAGAAAGCGTTCTGCCAGTTTAAGGGCCTCTTCCGTATGTTCCGAGAAACTCTCCAGGGAGAAAATATCCAGGGGGGGCGGATCTTCCGATATTTTTTCAAGTTCGGCAAACCTCTGCATCGCCTTCTCTGCAATCACCTGGTTATCTTTTATGGCATGGAAAAGGTCCCGGTCGATGACATAGCTGCCATCAACCTCCTCTGCCGATGACAGGATGATACCCAGGAGACTTATTTGAGTTCCGATCCCGGCACCCTGGTTGAAACTCCTGTGGAGGTTAGTGAAAAGGGCGTGAATAACCTCGTCATGCTCCGATGACCGAATCATCCTTTTTTCACGGGCCACCCGGAAAGCCCGTTCGATTTTCATCAGCATTTCAGAGAGTTTAACCGGTTTGATGATGTAATCGAAGACTCCCATCTTCATGATGGATATGATCCATTCGCTCTCCTCGTGAACGGTGAGGACAAGTATGACAGGAGTTTTAGGAAGACGCTGCAATTCGATAATCAGGTCCCTTCCTCCCATGACAGGCATCTCAAGATCGGTCAGGACAACAGGGTAACTGTTTTCCTTCAGTCGCTCCAGGGCATCTTTTCCGTTAACGGCCTCCTCGACCTCGTATCCATTGCGGGTCAGTATATCTGTAAGCTGTTTGCGGGCCGTAACACTGTCTTCAACCATTAAAATTCTGTTTTTCTGCACCTGTATCCTCCCCGGGACCTTTTTCAGGCCTTAAGAGGCCCATCCTACCGATTGCGTGCGAGCTATTCAAGAAAAAACCTTTCCCCGGCCTTATTCTCAGTAATGAATTGACAATCTCTCTCATTCTCAACTACATTATAGCTGACATGGGAAACAATGGGAGGCAAACTGTCATGGAAAAAAAGACCCGCAAACATCTTATCATAAACCAGGGATTCCAGCTCCGTTTTATGTTCCTTTTTCTCGCCGTCAACGCGGGATCGGCCCTGCTCATCGGTATCCTTATCTATGTGATTCTCTCCATCCGGCTCAACTCGCTCTCCTCCATCTCCCCTGAAGCGGCCTCACAGATTCTTTCTTCCATAATACCCTCCTTCGCCGGCATTATTATCGGATACATACTGGTATCTTCCTTTCTACTCTGGATCTACATGCTTCAGGTCACGAACAAGGTGGCCGGCCCCATTTACCGGATAAGGGAAAACATCCGGGCCCTGGGAAGGGGTGACCTCTACCCCGGCCCTACCCTGAGGGAGGGGGACGAGCTTTTTGAAAGTTACGCGGCCCTGAACGAACTGCGCGAAAAGATAATGTGGGACCTGGGGCAGCTGAAGAGGGTAATCGAAAGGCTGAAGGAGGCCTCAGGCGAGAGTGAAATTAATGAATGCATCGAAGATCTGGAGAAGATAGGTTCCCACTACCAGGTCCCGCCCATAGACTGAAAAAATTTAAGATTATTTCATCTTCAGGGTTCGCTTCACGCCAGCCATATCCACTATCGGCAATCTCGGCGCCTTTTCACCCATGAAGGAGTCGATGTAAGCCTGGGGAAGCAGGCGGTATTTCAAAACGGCCTCAACCTCGATAGTGTCCGGCAGACGGGCCGGGAGGAGAAGGGTTTCCTTCTTTGTCTCTCCGGCAGCAATCCGGTAATCCTTGAGTATTTCCCGGGCCCGGGCCAGGTTCATAACCTTCTGACCCGTACCATCCCCGAATACCGTGTGATAAATGATGGTGGTTTCAGGCAGGTGTCCATTTGAACCCGGTCTGCCTGATTCAAAAAGAACCTCTCCACGGCTGTTTTTTACAGTTACGTTAAGCCACACCTGCCGGATGTGGGTCGTTCCCGTGGGAAGGTCATGACCGGCACCGCTGTTGGTAACGCTAATGGTCAGCCTGCCCGTGGCCCGGTCTACGCCATCGATCCTCAGGGTGGCAGTATTTTTAAGTCGTTCCTCCGCCAGAGTGACCTGGTCTTTCGCGTTATGGACCGTACCGAGCCATGTATTGCCGCCCACAAAGTAGTGAGTAAAAATATGAGGACGGTCAGGCCCGTTATAGGCGGCCTTTCCCGGATTGTCAGGCCGTTCCGTTGATCCGGTGGCCGGCATTCCAGGCCTCTGGTGCATGTGGCATCCCTGGCAGGTTATCCTCTTTTCAGGGTCGGAACTGTTATAGGGACTCTTTTTCCATTCCTCGTAGGTGCTTTCCAGCACGGTTCCGAAAACCACGTGCTTGATATTGTGACAGGTCCCGCAGATCCGGGAACCGGTATGGAACCCGGAATATTCGCTTTTATGCCATTTCGACCGCGCGTCCTTGAAAGGTCCCCTCTTGGTCCCGGGATCGGAGGTTCCATTACCCGGATCGAACTTGAAGGCCGCGTTCAATACCTCATGGGAACCTGTCATGGAATGACAGTAGTCACACTGGATGCCCTTCTTCGCTATATCAGGCGCCTTCGCAAGGTCCTGGGAAGCTTTCGTGGGAAAACCGGTCAGGTACCCGATGGGAGTATGACACTTTACGCATATCTCCGCCTCTTTCCGCTCGTCTTTGTCCTTCACTCCCTCCAGGACATGGATACGTTCCGCGTTGTAGAGCTCATCCACATGAGCCAGGCTATGGGATGAACCTTTCCACTGTTTGTAGATATCACTGTGGCATCCTCCGCACGTGGAGGGAGAAATGAACCTGGAAAGCTCATAGTGTCTGCGGGCCACGCCACCTGTCACGCAGGCGACGATCAGCACGCCCATGACAAGGGGAATTATCCAGAGAGAAAGTGATCGGAGGATGTTCATTCGCTTTTCCAGTCAGGTTGCTGCCACAATCATGATACGTAATTTCAGAATCAGGAAACCGGATACTGTCAATTATTATTTGTAGCCGAATTCTGAGGCAAGGATAAATATATTTTCTCTTCACTTATCACGGCCCATATAAAAAAACGCCCCGTTGCCGGGACGTCTCAGTATGGTTTTTCTTAAGAAAAGGTTAATAAAGCTGTATTATTTGTTTCACTGATTGTCCATCACTCCAGCTGCCCGTGTCAAAGGGAGGATTCATATCATCCCGAAGGGCGCCGTCCAGGGCGGCCCAGTAGATCCTGTAGTCGTAAGCGTCAAGGGTGGCGTCGCCTCCCAGGCCTTCCATGATGAACCCTGGCATGATACCGTCATCGCTTATGGGGGCCATGTGGTTGGCCGGCAATTCAGGATCTCCATGAGTGTCGGTCAGGGCCTGGTAAAGGCTCTTCCAGGTAGACCCCAGGGCGTTAATGATATTCTGAGCCATTGAGTCGCTCACAAAGGTATCATCTTCACCGTAGATTACCATAATGGGGACCGTGGTCTGGGGAAGGGTCGCCTGCCAGTCGATGAGAGTGATGATCATATCCACCAGGCCGCTCATGAACTCAGGAACGCCCGCTCCTCCGGCCATGGGGTCGATCTGCGGGTTGGCCACTACTATGTTCTTTACGGGAGGACCGCCCCAGGCCTGCCAGCTCATGGCCAGGAGTCCTCCCAGGGAATGTCCGTATATTGTAATATCACCAGCCTTGCTTCCCAGGTTTGCAAGGGCATCCTCTGTCATCTCAAGGACGCGGTCCAGATTTTTCGGCTGATCAAGGTTTTGCGGCAGTCCCCAGAGCTGAGGCGTATACTGAGGGTAGATAACGATGTATCCCTGCTTCACCAGATGCCTGATATGATCCTCATAGATGGTGTATTCGCAGAGGAGAAAGCCGTGAAGAAAGACGACTACCGGAGCTGAATCCCCGTCCAGTAGTACGTCAGGCTCGAAGATCCAGTACTTCATGCCATCCGCCATGTCCAGTATTCCTCCATGGACATGCTTCGTGTATCCGGGGGAGATGTAATTCTCCGTGGATCCGTAGCCTGTTGACGGCTGTCCCGGAGGGGATGGTGGAGAGCTGAAGGCGAGGACCTGAGCCGCCAGGAAGGCGACGAACGCCACTGTAAGTAGTACCTTGATGCTGTTTCTCATTGCTTCCTCCTATAAAATACTCAAACATTTTAGATTATTGATTGACTTGTCAGTCAATAATGCTATAAAAAATATCGGAGATGTTCTCCTTTGCAACATAATAGCTTCATGACATGGTCATGTCAATATAAATTTAACTTTCTATTCACTTTTTTCAAACAGGCGCAGGTTACCTTAAACATGTTTGTTTTCTTCTTTTTGTTAGCCCAAATATTATTCTGCGAGACCTTTCTTTCCCATTTATCCCTACTGTACTTTACTGTATTTTCTTTGCTTGTCCAAAGAAAGTACCAAAGAAAGGACGGTCCAGCGCAATTTGGGTCGACGCCTTTTTAGCCCTCCTGGCTGGCGTCGACATTACAGCATCCTTGCTGAGAACCTCCTGTCGGCGCTGGACACTGCGGATTCCATTCCGGGCGCATCCAGCCTTATAGGTTGGTCTGTGTATCCGTAAGGATGCACAGACATTTGTAGAGTAGGACCCGGATCCCCTTTTCAGTTTCACCGGGCCCCCTCGTCAAACCG
>CAZYBU010000026.1:0-47113 GCA_964645775.1 uncultured Leptospirales bacterium
GTTGCTCCGTTCAACGACCAGGAAGAATCCTTCCTCCGAGGCCCGGAATCCGTTGTGCCAACCTGTCACGGTCAGGTATTCTCCCGGCTGGAGGATTATCTCCTCTTCTCCAGAACCTTCGTCAACCAGGAGGCCCATTTCGTCCTCCTGGCAGATAAAAAGCTCCTGGCAGCTGTGCCGTTCCAGACGATCGATCTCCTCTGGCGAGGAAAACTCAGGGAGGTAGATGCCGGTTCGCCAGAATCCGCCATCCTCTTCAAAGACCTGCCATCGGTCTACGGGATCTATGCTTTCCGGTTGTATCATGAGTCCTGTCTTTTCGCGTAGGGTTCGTGTTTTCGCGACATGTAGTCATCCAGCATCTCCTTGACCTTGCCTGAGAGCAGGATAATGGCGATCAGGTTCGGGAAAGCCATGAGCCCGATGGCCACGTCACCCGGTCCTCCGTAGTGGATGGCCGTGGCTATGCCGGCAATGTTACCGATACCTATGGCGGCGGAGAGGGCCTGGAAATGGTTGATGTCCCCCGCATCGTCCGGATTGTCGTAGTCACCACGGATGACCTTCCAGCCATGGGCGAAACGTCGGAACTGAATGAATCCGTATCGGAAGGAAACGAATATTCCGGTTCCCAGGAGAACCAGGACCAGGAGGGGAATGGTATTGGGCCACCAGTTGGCGGGCCAGGACCAGACGTACTCGCTCATCACGTCTTTGATAAGAGTAAGTGTTTCAATAAATGTCATAATAACGACACCTCTTCGGGCGAGTTTGCGGGATTCTGCTTGCAATTACAATCTGTGTCAAGGAGTAATCGATATTTAGAGTGAGGAGTGAATAGTATGAGAGATAACAATAGCAATAACGGTCCCCATGTCTGTCCCTGGTGGATCGGATGGATACTGGCGAGTCCCGTGAGAAAACTGTTCCATGATCCTGACAAACTGCTGGCCCCCTATGTCAGGCCCGGCATGAAGGTGCTGGATGTCGGTTCCGCCATGGGATTCTTTACCCTTCCCATGGCCAGGATGACCGGTGAAAAGGGACGCGTTGTGGCCGTCGACATGCAGATGCGGATGCTGCAGGGCCTTAGAAAACGCGCCCGGAAAAAGAAGCTCTATTCCCTGATCGAAACACGCCAGTGCAGTTCTGAATCGCTGGAACTCGATGACCTGGCCGGATCCTTTGACTTTGTCCTGGCATCTGCCGTTGCGCATGAGGTGTCCTCGCCGAAACGGTTCTTCCGTGAGATACATGATGCCATGAAACCGGGCGGCCTCCTCCTGCTGGCAGAACCGAGAGGACACGTAACGGTTGAAGATTTTGAAAAAACGCTCTCCCAGGCACGGGACGCAGGACTCAGGGTCAGGGAATTACTGGATTCTCCCGGGACCCGTTCTGCGCTCCTGGTCCGGCCTGATAATGATTGACAGGCTCCGGTTGTAACCTAGAATGCTCCTCCTATGAAGCCTTCCCGCGCTTTTCCCATTCTCCTGGTCGCCGTGATTACCCTTATTCCGGGAATCTTCTCATGCGGGGCGACCCACTTTGAAAAGGACCCGCGGACCCTCTACGTGCATCTTTCCGCGGAACCGGACCATCTGAACCCGGTCACATCGACAGACGGCTACGCCTCAAATATCAATCGTCATATATACGAGACGCTCCTTGACAGGGACTGGGACTCCCTGGAGCTGGTACCTCAGCTGGCGCGTTCATGGAATATTTCGAAAGACAGGCTGAAGTACAGGTTTTACCTGAAAAAGGACGTGGTATGGAGTGACGGTCAGCCCTTCACGGCGGAGGACGTGGTATATTCTTATAACGTGATCATGGACCCGAAGACAGCCAATGCCCCCCTTAAGGTCTATTACCGGGATATTCTGGATGTGAAAAAGATTGATGAACACGTTGTCGAATTCACCTATCGCCGGCCCTATTACCTGGCTCTGGAGATCTGCGGTTCCATGCCCATTGTGCCTGAGCATGTATTTAATAACGGAGAGAACTTCAACAGTCATTCCCATAACCGGAAACCTGTTGGAACCGGACCTTATAAGCTGAAAGAGTGGGGGACCCGGGACCGTATCGTACTGGTGGCCAATGAGCGATACCGTGATAAATTGCCGGAGATCAACAAGGTCGTCTACCGCCTGGTAATGGAACCGAACGTGGCCCTCCAGATGCTCAAAAAAGGGGACCTGGACATGATGTCCCTGCGGGCCATACAGTGGGTCCGCCAGACAGGATCTGAAAAATTTCAGGACAACTTTTACAAGCTCCGTTACTGGCTTCCCTATTATAATTATATCGGATGGAACGGGGCCAGGGAGCCATTCTCGAACAGAAATGTTCGCCTTGCCATGACCCACCTCGTGAACCGGAAGAATATTCTTGAAAAACTGCTTTTCGGTCAGGGAAGGATCGTAACAGGGACCTTTTATATTTTCAGCGACAACTATAATAAGGAGATCGAGCCCTGGCCCTATGATCTGGAGAAGGCCCGGACTCTTCTCGCGGAAGCAGGATGGAAAGACAGCGACAATGACGGCATCCTGGATAAGGAAGGGAAAAAATTATCCTTTACCTTTACCCTGTCATCGGGAAGTAAATTCGGTGAGCGCCTTGCCAGTATACTCAAGGAAGACCTTTCAAAGGTGGGAATCGAGATGGACATTGCACGCTACGAATGGGCCGTTTTTGTTCAGAAGCTTCACGAGCATGACTTTGACGCCATAACCCTGGCCTGGAGTCTGGGGTACAGCGGTGACCCTTATCAGCTCTGGCATTCTTCACAGATAGATGGAGGGTCGAATTACTGTTCATTTGACAACCGGGAAGCGGACAGGATTATCGAGGAGGCCCGCAGGGAATTTGACGAGAAAAAAAGAATCGCCATGTACCACAGGTTCGGTGATATTCTTCATGAAGAACAGCCCTATACTTTCATGTACTGCACTCCGGCCCTGGTTGTCTTGAGTAAACGGTTCAACAATGTGAACGTTCATGTGAAGGGATTGAATTTTTACGAATGGACCGTCAGGTAACGGTTATGAGACGATATCTTGTAAAACGTATACTCCTTATAATACCGACCTTGATCGGGATCACTCTGATCACCTATATGATGATCCGCCTTGCTCCCGGTGATTACACTACCATCCGGGCCGGCCTGGATGCCGGACTCAAAGAAGGGGCCGTGGGGCAGGAATATATAAAACAGGAGAGGAAACTCTACGGCCTGGACAAGCCGATAATCATCGGTTACGGTGAGTGGGTGTGGAAGTTTATCCGGCTGGACATGGGGACGGCCCGCAAAGACGGCCGCCCCGTGGCGGAACATATTGCCGAAGCACTTCCCATTACCCTTATCCTGAATCTTATCAGTATCGCTATCATCTATATCGTCTCCATACCTCTGGGTATCGTGGCGGCCGTAAACAGAGACAATGCCGTGGACCGGGGTATGAGTCTTGTACTCTTTATCCTTTACTCTCTGCCCACATTCTGGATAGGTCTTATTCTACTTATGATATTCAGCGGAGGGGAATACCTGGATCTCTTCCCCCTGGGAGGATGGATTTCCCACTGGGCCGAGGATAAGGGGGTCTGGTTCCGGGTGGGAAACATCGCCTGGCACCTGGTCCTTCCGGTGGTTACCCTGACCTACAGCGGTTTCGCTTTTCTCTCCAGATATTCACGGGCCAACATGCTGGAGGTCCTGAACCAGCAGTATATAACCACGGCCCGGGCCAAGGGCCTTTCCGAGGGGAAGGTCGTCTTTGTCCACGCGTTCCGCAACTCCCTGGTCCCCCTGGTTACCCTCATGGCGACCCTCCTGCCAGGCCTTCTCGGGGGGAGCGTTATCGTTGAATCCATTTTTTCCATACCAGGGATGGGCCTTCTCGCCTTTAACGCCATCCTGTCACGGGACATCCCGATTATCATGGCCATCGCTTCCATCTCGGCTCTGCTGACCCTGGCCGGTATCCTGATTTCTGACTTTATGTACGCTCTCGTGGACCCCCGTATACGACTGGAGGCGAAGCTTTGAGCCGGGGCTACGGCAGCCGGGTCTGGAAGGAGTTTCGGAAAAACCGGCTGGCCCTGGTGGGCCTGGGGATGGTCATATTCTTCTTTACCGTGGCTATCTTCGCCCCCTTTATCGCCAATGACAGGCCCTATATCTATATCACGGATGACAAGGTTTACTTTCCCATTATTGTCGATTACAGGGAACTGAGGAACGTGGACCTCCGCGTGAAGGAATATAAGGGCTTTAAGATCTTTCCACCCATTGCCTACTCCTATTCCGAGTACGATCTGGACGCCATCGTCATGCCTCCCGATTCAAGGCACATCCTGGGTACGGACGAACAGGGAAGAGATCTCGCGGCACGTATGGTTCACGGCACCCGGATATCCATTGCTGTTGGATTCATCGCCGTGGCCATATACGTGGCCATAGGCATTATTCTCGGTTCCCTGGCGGGATACTACGGCGGCGTTGTCGACATGCTTATCTCCCGTTTTATCGAAATCGTCATGTGTTTTCCAACATTTTTTCTTATATTGACAATTCTTGCTCTTGTAGGACCGAGCCTGGTGAACATCATGATTGTGATCGGCCTAACGGCCTGGACCGGTATCGCCCGGATCGTTCGTGGAGAGTTTTTTCGGATCAGGGAAATGGATTATGTCACGGCTTCCCGTGCTCAGGGTGCGGGAGACCTCTGGATAATCTTTCGTCACATCCTGCCCAATGCCCTTGCTCCTGTCATGGTAGCCGCCACCTTCGGCATAGCCTCTACCATCCTTATCGAGTCTTCCCTGAGCTTTCTCGGGTTCGGAGTACAGCCGCCCACCCCGAGTTGGGGGGATATTCTGTCCCAGTCCCGGGATTTCATCGATTTCGCCTGGTGGCTGACCCTTATACCGGGTGTCGCCATTTTCCTTACCATAACCTCCTATAACCTGGTCGGGGAGGGACTAAGAGATGCGCTGGACCCAAGATCATTCCGTGAATAATTCTCTACAGGCAACTTCCTTATGCCGATGAAAGAATAAGGGTTATCCTGAATGAAAGAAGATCTCGACAGGTTCGTATCTGAGGCCCTTGACAGGTTCAAGAATGATTATGAACTTGAACGGGCTACCATTCGTAACGTTCTCAGCCTGAACCTGGACGTCCTTATGAACCGGGCTGTTGAGTGGTTTGGAGAGGATGCGCCACGGGAATACAAGGCCGTTATCCACTCTTTTCTGGCCCTTATGGCGACCCTTATGGAGCGTGATTTTGATCCTTCCGGGGCCCTGGCGGAAAGGGTCTACAGGAGAGTGGATATCATTTCTCTATGTAACGTGGTCGCAAGTGACTTTAACACTCTTTTCCGGGCGGAGACGGTCTCCGTTGAGTCGGATTCCGAAACCCTTGAAACGGAAACCGACGAGAACGGAATGTTTGAGGCCCTTACTCATATAGTCCTTTCAATGGTCTCATTTATGGATTCCGGTTCACGATGCGTTATAAAGATCGGCAGTGAGGAACCTAATATCCGGATAATCCTTCAGTTTGATGACCTGCTCGATTCATTTCCGGGAGTCCAGAAGATTCAGAGGGTCTTTTACCAGTACAGGGTTAAGGACCAGAGCCACTTCGGGATAGGGATTGATACGCCCGTGGCTGTTCTGAAGGAGATCGGAGCCCGGGTCCAGGTGGGTAATTTTTCCAGCCAGTCGGACCTCGAGGTTGTCATACTGCTTCCCACATTGAATTTCCTGGAGACAATCGGGAATCTCAGAAACAGGGATATAACCCTCGACAGAAGGAGAACCAAAGTTGGAGAAATCCTTCTTGTGGTCCAGGACCAGGTGGTGGAGGTCGTTCTCCGGGAATTTCTTGACCAGAACGGGTATAGAGTCACGGTCATGAGTTCCAGTGAGATGGAGACCCTGGATGACATTGACCGTTTTAAAGCTGTTATTATCGACTACGCCTGTGTGCGTGAACATTTTCTTGACAGAGATTTTTTCCAGTCATGTGCCCGTGAGTGTCAGAAAGGGATCGTTATCTTTGATTCAACCGGTGAACTGGAGGAGAGTGGGCTCAAAGATGAAGGGTTAACCTTTTTTGTTAAACCGGTGGAAGTAGAAGCCATCATACATGCCATTGAGGAAAGACCATGAAGGGAACCCTGACAATTCTTATCCCGGCGTTTTTCATTGTTCTCGCTGTCAGTCTCGGTTCGCAGCCGGAAAAATACGTTATCCAGGGAATCGTGGACGGCGTCAGGTCGGCGAATGAGGTGACGATTCTGCTTAAAAAAAGGCCCGATAGAATCAGATACTACCTTTTGGACGGGAATGAGGTAATCGGCACGGTCATGGTGGTCGAAGTCCTTCCCTGGAAGCGGAGTGAGTATCCCTTTCGCGCTCTCTGTACGGCCATGCTAGACCCGGGAGAATCGGCCGACAGGCTCTTCGCGGGCCTGAAGGTGGGTCTGAGGTCGGCCGAGAAGACGGCCAGGAGAAGCTACGAGGGGATACAGTACCTGGAAAAGAAAAAGTACAGGAAAAGGGTGTTCGGTTCTGTGGACAGGAGGGAGATGCTCCTTATCCCGGGCGGGAAGGCTGTAATCGGTACGGAGTCGGGTCCCCGCGAAAGCCGTCCCCGCCATAAGGTCCATGTTCCCGATTTCTATCTGGACCGGTATGAGGTTTCAAATGATGATTATTACAGGTATGTTCACTCCGCTCAGGCATCGCCTCCCCGTTCGTGGGAGGGCGATAGACCCGGAGAGGGGGCCGGGGATCTGCCGGTCCTGGTGAGTTACCATGAGGCTCGGGCTTACGCGAAGTGGGCCGGCAAGAGGCTTCCCACGGAGTTTGAATGGGAGAAGGCGGCAGGCGGGGGCAAGGGAAGATGGCCCTGGGGAGACACCTTCGATGCGTCGCGGTGCAATGGCCGACCTTTCTGGACGGAGGAGGAAAACCGTGACAGGGCCCGGAAAGAATGGAGCATCCATTCCGCGGGGCCCCTGCCGGTATACGCTCTTGGAGAGGATGGCGTTTCACCCTTTGGAGTGGTTAATATGGCGGGAAACGTCAGGGAATGGACCTCCAGTGTTTTCCAGGCCTATGAGGGGAACAGGCAAAAAAACAGAAAGTTCGGCACCCTGTACAGGGTAATTAGGGGAGGGGCATGGTACAGCTCTCCGGAAGAGCTTACCGTGACGTTCCGTTTTATCGGGGGTATCCCAAATCTTCAGGAGGACAATGTTTCCGGGTTCCGTTGCGCCCGTGACGTTAAACGGGATGATCGCGTCGACCTGACGGAATAAAGGTTTTTCTTTTGACAATCAAGGGAAGACTTCCTGTAATGAAAAATGATTCTATAATACGAGGCCAGGATAGGAGATGAGATTTTTTTATTTTCTCGCGAGATCCATCAGCTACAGTTTCGCCCTGTCATTTTTTGCCGTTATAGTCGGATGGTTTGCCACGACTGTCGGTTTTTTCCTGAGCAGTTCCTTCATCATCTTTTCCTATGAAAAGATCATAGATATGATTTTTAGATGGCTTCCCATCTCCATGCTCATTGCCACTCTCGTGCATTTTGTCCATTACGGTTTTCTCACTCCTGTTCGCGTTCCCTCTCTCATTAAGAGTTTCCGAATAATAAACCGTGCATTTGTGCGAAAGTTTTACATGGAAGAGGATGAAATGGTCGATGTCTATCACCGTCTTTCCGATGTCCCTCTTCTGACGGCATTCCATTCCGCCCTCTACTCAATGGGAATCGGCGTATTTATCTTTCTTTTCATCCTCTATGAGTATATACTTGCCGGACATATCGGTTATGAGCAGACCATGGAGATATTCAAGATTCTGGCCATCTCCATCGTGATTATTATCATGTTTAACGGGATGATTACATATCTTCTCATAGAGTACCTCACGAACAATGATCGCGCCCTCCTTTATAACCGTCTTGTCCAGAAGGGGCATAAGGAGGAGCCTCATTCCCTCATCAGCATGAGGGTAAAATTCATGTTTTTTATCATCCTGCTTGTCATCACACTCCTTTCCTTCGCGGCCCTGATGGAGAAGGGACGATTCTACGCGGAGTACAACATTGAGATAATTATTGCCTACCTGGTAATGTCTCTGCTCGTGGCTGTGGTTCTCATGCAGGTGAACACGAACTCCATCCTCCGGGTTTTCCAGGACCTCAGACGTGTGACCAGGGAGATATCATCAGGTGGTCAGTCCGGTTTTCGTATCCTCTCCCTGGAAAAGGAGATCGCTTCCATCGAATTCGCCCTTATGGAGATGTCCTGGGAGATCGATGAGCACAGGAAGAACATGGAGCTTATGGTTGAACAGAGAACCCATGAACTTCAGGACGCTATGACCGACCTCAAGGAGAAGGATGATCAGATGCAGAAGCAGCTTGACATGGCTTCAGTTATCCAGAGAAGCATCCTTCCCGGAGAAATACAGGACTGGAACGAGCTGAAGTTCTGTGTCCGATACGTGGCCATGGAGAAGATCGGGGGTGACTTCTATGATGTCTATCATCTTAAGGACGATAAGCTGGGAGTCATGATCGCCGACGTTTCAGGCCACGGCATTCCGGCCGCTCTTGTTACCACCATGGCAAAGATCTCATTTAACAACGCGGGTGGCCGTTTCGATTCTCCCAGAAGGATATTCCAGGAAGTCAACCAGAACATTCTGGATCATGTTAAGACCCAGGATTACATGACAAGCTTTATGGTCGTTTTTGATGATGAATACAATGTAACCTATTCCAATGCCAGTCACCAGAAAGCTTTGCTCCTTAGAACGGAAAAGGGAGAAGTAGAGGAGCTGGATACCAACGGTCTTTTCATCGGGGCCATTGAAGAGGCTAATGACTCTTACGATGAGCTCAGGAGTCAGTTGAATTACGGAGACAGGGTAGTCCTGTATACGGACGGTATACCTGAGGCCCTGAACAGTGAGAGAAAGGAATATGGCATTGAACGTCTGGAGTCCATTGCCCTTCAAAATCGCGGAATGGGCCTTGACGAGTTCGCGGATTCCATCATTGATGATGTTAACACTCATATCGGGTCCACGCAGGTGGAAGATGACCTTACTCTCCTCGTTATTGAGCTGGCCCGGGATGAGGCCGTGGATCTTATTAAAAACGCGAAAAAACTGGTCTCAACCCATAAGTACAATGAGGCCCTTGAGATTCTTCAACACGGCCTGGAGAAGTTTCCGGGAAACCAGAAGATTCTATACAATCTGGCGAAGAACTATTTCCGGGTAAACAACTACGCCAGGACTATTGAACTGATCAGCCAGTACCTGGAGAATGATGAGAGAAACAAGTACGCCTTTTATATAGCTGGAGCCGCCAATTATCAGATGTACGATTATCAGCGGGCCATTGAGATGTTCGAAAAGGCTGTGGACCTTGACACGAATTTTGTGAACGCCATGTTCGCCCTGGGCATGGCCCATAAGAAGAGTGACAACCAGGAAGAAGCCATCAAGTCTTTTGAACGCGTGGTTAATCTGGACCCGGATAACAAGATGGCCCTCTTCGAACTCTCGGAACTGAACCAGGAGTAGCGGCAATAGCGGTTCGAAATGATCCGAAAACCTATAAAAAACCTTGCTTACGATGAGGCGGTCGAAGTATTCCAGCGGATGGGACTTGAGGGATATCGCGCCCGCCAGCTCTTTAACTGGCTTTATGAGAGAAACATTCGCTTCTTCAGGGAGATGACTACCTTCTCAAAGGAACTGCGCAGTCGCCTCGAAGAGGAGTGGACTCTTTCCCCGCTGGAGCCGGTAGAGGAGAGGGTCTCCCCACTGGACGGAACTGTGAAGTATCTCTTTCGAACCATGGACGGACTTTACATCGAGTCCGTTCTCATTAAAAACGATGGCACGGACGAAGGGAGGCTTACTGTCTGCCTCTCAAGTCAGGCCGGCTGTGCCATGGGTTGTACCTTTTGTGAGACCGGGAAACAGGGCTTTTCACGGAACCTGGAGGCCGGGGAGATACTGGATCAGCTCTGTCACGTTCGCCGCCTCTCGGGACTGATTAACAATAACGTGGTCTTTATGGGGATGGGGGAACCCCTTATGAACTACGATAATGTCATGAAGGCAGCCTCCATCATGAACTACAGCTACGGCTTCCATCTTTCCGTCAGGAAAATAACCATTTCCACATGCGGTATTACGACGGCCATAGAGAGATATATCGATGAAGGACGGCCCTACAACCTGGCCCTCTCCCTCAACGACACTATTTCAGAAAGAAGGGCCGGGTACATGCCTGTCGAAAAAAAGTACCCTGTGGCCGGTATAGCGGATCTTCTGAGACGGAAATTCCCGGTCTCCAGAAACCGGCTGACTCTTGAGTATGTCATGAGAAAGGACAATATCTCGGGAGAAGACGCCCGCAGAATAAAAAAAATGTTTCGTTTCGGACGAATAAAGCTTAATCTTATTCCCCTGAACAGCGGTGGGGATAATGAACCGACAGATAAGGAGATAGAGACCTTTCTTGAGGAACTGGAGGTGATGAATGTCCCGGTCTCGATCCGTAAAAGCCTGGGACGGGACATCGGCGGAGCCTGCGGTCAGCTGAGCGGACGGCGTTGGGAAAGGGATAAGGAGAGTCAGAGAGTATGAAGAAGAGATCGTCAGGATGGATAAGGAGACACTGGAAGCTTTTTCTGGTCTACATCCCCCTGCTTCTTGTTCTGGTCATGGGAGTCTATACCGGGGCCATTTATGTGACCTGGCAGAACGACAGGGAGCAGGCGCTGGACAGGCTGGCCCGTTATAAAAAGCTGATCGACCGTACCGAGGAGTTGAAAAGGGGGATGGTCTATAGTTACCGTGACGTGGACCTGAATGCCCGGGTGGTCGACATTCCTACGCGTATCTTTGACCGGAATAATGAACTGATCGGTGAATTTTTTGAGCAGAAGAGGGAAATCGTGCCTTACGACCATATCCCTAAATGGATAGTGAACGGAGTTATCGCCAGCGAGGACAGGGAGTTCTACAATCACAGGGGAATTGATATCTCAGGTATCATACGGGCCATGATTAAGAATATTAGTCATATGAGAATTGTACAGGGAGGAAGTACCGTAACACAGCAGCTGGCCAAGGTCCTGTTTACCGACATGGAGCGGAGTATCAAACGAAAGATATACGAGGCGTTCTGCGCCCGGGAGATCGAACGTCTATACGATAAGCAGGACATCCTGTCAATGTACCTGAACCTGATCTACTTCGGGAACGGCGCCTACGGTGTTGAGGCCGTATCCCAGATGTACTTCGGTCATAGCGTTAAGCGGTGCGATATCGCGGAATCAGCCATGATCGTGGCCAGCATATCCAATCCTGCCATATATTCTCCCCTTGAAGATCTGGACCGTTCCGTGGGCAAGACCAGGCGTATTCTCAATTCCATGGTGGAGGCCGGGATGCTGGAGGGGAAGAAGGCGAAGTATCACTACCGGAAATTTTTGAAACGGTGGGAAGTGGAATTTAATAAAGAAGGGAAAGCGGTCTCCTCGCTGATCGGGACCTTCGCCTATAGCGCTTACCGGATAAATCGTGCCCCATTCTTTAACGAAAGGATCCGGCGAATACTCGTGGAAAAGTTCGGGGAAGAGGTCATTAAGAAGGGAGGCCTCTCGGTCTATACCACCATTGACGGGAAGAGCCAGGATTACGCTTTGGCGGCCCTTCGGAAAGGGATTGAAAGACAGAGGAACTATCATAATAAACGGGCGGAGTCCCTGAAGGGGACCCGGGCCGACCGGGAGAGGGAAAAAGCGGAGAACACGGAAGGGGCCCTGGTCGCCCTCGATCCGAACAGCGGTGAGATTCTCGCCTACGCGGGAGGATACCATTTCAGCGCGAAAAACCAGAACGATCATGTTTCCCAGATACGGAGACAGCCCGGTTCTTCGTTCAAACCTCTGATTTATGTTTCCGCCATTCAGGAGAGGACCATCACCCCATCAACCAAACTTGAGAACAGGAAGGTCTCCTTCGAAGGGACCTATACTCCTGAAAACTATGACCGGGAATATTCGGATTATGTCATAGCCCGGGAGGCCCTTGTAAAATCGATCAATATTCCGGCCGTACACGTCCTTGAAAAGACCGGTTATGACAGGCTTTTCGAAATTCTTGAAAAGGCTCTCAAAAGTCAGGAGCAGCCTTATGAAGGACGGTTCGCCCGCACCCTCTCCATAGCTCTGGGGGCCTATGAAATATCACCCCTGGAGAGTTCCATCCTTCACTCCCTTCTCGTAAACGGGGGGAAATATATTCGGCCATACGGTATTCGCCAGGTCCGGGATTATTATAATAACGTGGTCTGGGATTACGAGAAGGAGATGAGGAAGCATATCGAAAAGATGAGGGAGAGAACGGGAACGATTGTCGATCCCGCGGCCGCATCCATTGTCTTATCCATGTTAAGGGGGGTTCTCGAAAAAGGCGGAACGGCATCCTGGGTCCTGAGGAACCCCGAATTCATGGCCGCCGGCAAGACCGGGACCTCCAGCCGGTACGCTGACGCCTGGTTCGTGGGGTATACGTCGCGGTTGGTGACCTCCGTCTGGGTCGGTAACAAGACCGGGTCCTTTTCCCTGGGGCCGGGCCGTTCCGGGGGAAGCGTTGCCGCCCCCGTATGGGGGGAGTTTATCAGAAAAACCTTCAGGCATGATACACCCGCTGACTTTACCATCCCTGAGGAGAGTCTCACGAGGGAACGAATATGTCTTGACTCTGGCGCCGTAGCCGGGAGGAATGGGGAATGTCCCCGTGTATGTGAGTACCAGCTTTTCTATTCCGGAACGGAACCGGGTCACTATTGTCCCATTCATGTTACGGGTACAAACGGGGAGGAGAAACAATGAAAACGGAACGTTTTCCCCTGCTGATATCCCTGCTTATCCTGATTCTTTCCACGGCTTCATTCAGCTGGCCTGTCCGGGATGGAAAAATTACATCCACCTTCGGGGAGTCCCGGGGGGATCACTTTCATGACGGCATCGACATGGTGAACCGGGACGACAGGGTCTATCCCGTTGCCCGTGGACATCTCCTCTACTACAGGGACAGAGCGCGTTACCCCCTTGACCGGGTCGCCGGAGGGGGGAACTACACGGTCCTTGCCCATGGAGACACCTACTATTCGGTCTATATGCATCTCCGTGATGGTGTCGATCTCAGGGAACGTTATTCCCAGAGTGACCGGCTCGGTCTTATAGGTAACACCGGGCATTCCTACGGAGCCCACCTTCACTTCACGGTAATAGAACGAAAGGAATTCCGCTCCTTAAATCCGATGGTCCTTATCGGTAATATCGAAGATTCAAGAGAGCCTGAAATAGGGAGGACCGCCCTGCGGATCGGAAAAAAACTGGTTTATATCCGTGATGGATCGAACATCCGGCTTACCCGTCATTATCCCCTTCTAATCGAAATACGGGACACCATCCAGGGAAATGAACGACTGGGGATCTACAGGATCGAAGCCGTGCTTAACGGCA
The DNA here is from genome assembly GCA_964645775.1 of uncultured Leptospirales bacterium. Taxonomy (GTDB): domain Bacteria; phylum Spirochaetota; class UBA4802; order UBA4802; family UBA5550; genus CAZYBU01. The sequence goes on from CAZYBU010000026.1 coordinate 13,590, forward strand.
AGAAGGTCCATGAGGCCGAGTTCAAAGAACTTGAAGCGGGAAAAAAGGGGATGACATTCGGGGGCGCTTCCTTTGACAGGATTTTCGACCCGGAGGGACTTTACAGGATAGACGGTATTACATACAGAAACGGAGAAAACAGTGTCGTGATCCGGGCCTGGGACATGGCGGGCAACAGGGCTGAGAAGACGTTCCGGTATACGATAACTCTTGATATAAAAAAATGAACGCAGGCGGCAATCGTTTACTGAATAACATACTCCGTATAGTGCGAAGGAAGAGAAATATCACCCAGACCCGTATGGCAGGGGATCTGAATGTTTCTCCCTCCTATCTTTGCAAGGTGGAGAAAGGGACGCAGGAACCGTCCCCTCAGTTTATGAAGGCTTGCGCCCATTACCTTGACATGCCGGAAGAGGAGCTGTTCCCGGCCCGACGTTCAGCGCTTAACTCAACCCTGGCCAGGGAACGGCAGGAACTGAAAAATAATCTCTGGTTGAAACGGATGGAGAAAAACCTTAAGCAATATGAACTGGCCCGCATGATAGGTTGTTCTCCATCTTATCTCTCCAAGATCGAGAAAGGTTTCCAGCGTCCCACGGAAACCTTCAAGAAGAAGTGCGCGCAGGTGCTCAAGGTAAAGCAGAACCTCCTCTTTCCGTGATATGCTATAATGGAAACAGTCATTTTCGAAATCGCGGCCATCGCGGTCCTTATTGTATTCTCAGCCTTTTTTTCCGGGTCTGAAACGGCGCTCTTCTCCCTTCGCAGGCAGGACCTTCATAGATTCAGCACATCGGATAACGGTATGGAACGTTCCATGGCTGAGATGATGAAAAACCCCCAGCAGATTCTTATTACCATATTGCTCGGCAACCTGCTTGCGAATCTTCTTATCTCCATGTTTTCAACCCGCCTCCTCCTCCAGAGATGGGGAGATTGGGGACACTGGATATCGATCGCGGTCGTGACTCCCTTCATGATTCTCTTCTGCGAAATCCTACCGAAGATCATAGCCCTTAACACCTACGAGGATTATTCCCTGAGGGTCTATCTCCCCCTGAATATTATTCATAAGATACTCTTCCCCGTCCGTCAGATCCTGAAATTTGTTTCAGATGCTATTGTACGTGCCTTCAGGCTAAGCTTTGAACACGCCATGATAACTGAAATTGAACTGGATCATGCCGTTCGCTCCAGCCAGGAGGATGGGATTCTGGGCCGCAAGGAGGGGCATCTGATAAAAAATGTCCTGCGTTTCTCCAAGATGGAGGCGGCCAATGTTATGTTTCCACGGAGCAAAGCTCTTTTCATCCCTGAGAAGGCTACCATCGAAGAGGCCATGGATCTGTTTAAGAATACGGGAGGTATCCGTGCGCCTGTATTCAAAGGAGATCTTGATCATATAACCGGTATGGTGGATATGCGTCAGCTTCTTCCCAGCTATCTCGGTTTCAGGAGGGGGCGCTACATCGCCCCCTTTATCCAGGAGATTAATTTTTTCCCCGCTTCCCGGGAGTTAACGGACCTTCTTAATGACTTCCTGGAAAAACGGATACAGATCGCCATCCTCCTTGACGAATACGGAGGAACCCAGGGTGTGGTGACTCTGAACGCAATCCTGTCGACCCTTATGGGTAAGGACTACAACCGATATGAGATCGATACTATCCCGGATGTGCGTTTCACGTCAGATGGGCTAACCGTTGTTTCAGGCAAGATGCTTATCCAGGATTTTAACGCCCGGTTCGGGACGAAACTTGAGAGTGAACACACGGATACCATGGGCGGTTTCTTTATCGAAAGGTTCAGCGGTATCCCGAAAAGAGGGGATGAAATCGTAATTCGAGGATACAGGTTGCGAATCCGGTTTATCCGCCGTAATCGAGTGGAAAGCATAGAGGTGCTTGAGAGGAATAAAGAGGATGAGTGAGACCCTGATTATATACGAGGGACTGATATTTCTCATGATGCTTCTCTCCGCTTTCTTTTCCGGAACAGAGACAGCTCTGGTATCGGCCAGCCGCATTCATCTGGCGTCCTGGGCGGACGGGGGGGACAGGGCCTCCCGCCGGGCCGTCTCTTTACTGGACAGTTCCGAGGATGTTCTGGGAATGATCCTGATCGGCAACAACCTGGCGAACGTCGCTGCAACATCATTTCTTACCTTTATTGCCACACGATCTTTTATGCTGGGTGAAAGTGAGCTTCTCCTGGTGACAGCCGTTCAGACAATCGTTTTCCTGGTCTTTTGCGAGATTACGCCAAAGCTGATCGCCCGGGGGTTCTCCGACGCATATCTTCGAAATCTTTCAGGCGTGATCGGTTTCTTTATTATTGTGCTGAAACCAGCCACACTTGTCGCGTCCTTCATGGCCGGCCGGGTGAAGGACCTTTTCGGGGTGGAGGGCCCCGTCAATCCCGCCGTTCAGTCCCGGGACGAGATCGATACCCTTTTCCAGATCGGCGGCGAGGCCGGGGTTATCGACGAGCATAACAGGTTATTTGTCTCGGAGATTCTTTCCTTCAAGGACCTTACGGCCCGGGAGGTGATGACGCCCATCGTGGAGATGGAATCGATCGAGGAGGGAGAGTCTATACGCGACCTTGTTCTCATGATCGCGCGAACCGGTTTTTCCAGGATACCGGTCTACAGGGAACGGGTGGATAATATTATCGGCTACATATTTTACAGGGACCTCATGGAGTATGAACGGGAACAGAGAGGGAGCCGGGTTGAAGAATATGTGGAACATGCCATATACGTTCCAGAAATGAGAAACCTCTATGAGCTTTATATCGAGATGCAGGAGAGGCACCTCCCCCTGGTTTACGTGGTGAACGAATACGGGGGTGTGGTGGGAATGATAACCCATGAGGATATCGCAGAGGAAGTTGTTGGAGAGATCCAGACCCGGGACCATTCAGAGGAGCTTGTCATCAGGATTAATGACAGCAGGTATCAGCTGGAAGGCACTCTGGCCCTGGATTATCTCAAACGTCAATTCGGAATATCACTGGAAGGAAGAAACTTCGATACCATCGCCGGCTATATGCTCTACCGGCTGGGACGAATCCCCAGAAAGGGGGAAAAGGTCCGCACCCGGAGGGCCACCTTTACGGTTGATGAAGCCGATGAACGGGGGATCCAGAAGATCATTATGCAGTTGAACCGTCCATCCTGATAATCAGGTTTGAACCAGGGGCCCGAGGGGTTTGCCTCCCAGGACATGAAAGTGAAGGTGAAAGACTTCCTGACCGGCGCCTGAGCCATTGTTTACGATGACACGATATCCCGCATCAAGGAGCTCCTTGTTCTCGGCCACCTTTCTTATCCCCTCCATAATATCCGAGACAAGCCGGCTGTCATTTTTATCGAGGTCATTGATACTGGCAATATGCTTTTTGGGTATGACAAGAACATGAACAGGAGCCTGGGCGTTGATGTCCTCAAATGCGAGTACGGTTTTTGTCTCATAAACTTTTGTGGAAGGTATTTCCCCGCCGACAATCTTGCAGAAGAGACAGTCTTCCATGGTTATTCTCCCTTAATTTTTATTAACAGGTCAACAGCAGGATGGTCAATCCCTCCGAAACCGGTCGTTTCGATTTGATTTCCCTTTTTTTTGTGGAAAACTCTGGATCAGAACCTGCGATTAATGTAACATAATATATATCAGATTGTCAAACGATAAATCGGGAGGCGCCCATGGAAGAGAAGGAGCGAAATGTAGGAAATATATTCACTGACTTCGGGTTTTACCTTCTCCTTGCCCTTGTTATAGATTTTATGCTTCATTTCACCGTCCAGGCCCTGACCCTGGTTTTTCTGCGGGAAAAGGCGGAGCTCGTTTTCTCCGCCCGGTTTTTTGAGCAGCTTTTCTCTCTGCAGGCCCTTCCCAATCTCATCACCTATCTTCTTCTGTTACTCGTTGTTCTCTGGCTTTTTAGAAGAACACGATCCATTATTGAAGGTCTTAATCGGGAACAGCTTAAGCGCGAACGGGACCGGGCTGTACTGGAAACATCCCAGAGACTTACCGGTACGGTAATCGAATCCCTTGCCCGGAATAACAACGATATCCAGTCCTGGATAGCATCAAAAAGGATGAAGGGAGAGAGAGTCCCGAGAAAGGTGGAAGTACCGAGCAGAAGAATAAGTCATACTCTGGCTCTACTCTCTGAAGTGAGTTTCCTGAGACCTTATAACGGGGCGGACAGTGATCTGGATTCATTTACCAGCCATATCGAGGAGAAGCTTCAGGATATCGAACGAAACTCCTCGAATAATAGAGACCATCCAGTGGAGGAATCCACCTCTATACCCAGCGCGATGTAGCGTGCTGAATGCCTTCCCTTGAAATCTGGAAGCCCTCCGGGTGCTCATCCACAAGAATTCTGTTTTTCAGGTCCTCCGCCAGGGAACGCAGTTCCCATGCGGGTATTCCCAGCTTGATCTCGAGCTCGTAGAGCGAGGCGAAGGAACCGTCCCGGGTCATGTCATAGAGCTCAAGGAGGAGACGCTCACTCCGGCTTTCAGGTTTCATGCTAAAGCCCTCCTCTGTGAAAGGGAAAGAAACGTATGGGGATATGGGTTATTATGATACCGGCTGTAAGCAGGAGAAGTGTGACAAGAATTACGGGATTAATCGGTTCCCCCAGGATAAGAAAGCTGAAGTATACGCCGGAAACAGGCATGATAAAAATCAGCGAATGGAGGGAGACCGCCCCGTATTTTCTCAGCAATGTGTTCCAGATAACGAACCCCATGGAGCCGGTCAAAACCTGGTAGAGAAGGGCCACCAGTACACGGGGTGTCTGTTTCGGTATCATGACCGGGTCAAAGATGAGAGCAAGAGCCCACAGGAAGGGTAGGGCAAAAAGAATAGGATAGAGGACCACCTGGAAAGGTTGAAGGTGGGGGAGAATCTTCTTTATAAGAATTGTGTTACCGGCCCAGATCAGAGTCGTAGCAAGAACCGCCAGGTCTCCCGGCTGGATGCCGCTTCCCATAAGCTCCGAGGGGGCGAGCATGAGAGTTATCCCGGTAAAGCCGAGCAGGATACCGGTTGCTTTCCTCAGGGTGATGCGGTCATCCGGCAGGGTAAAATGGGCCATCATCATGATTAAAAATGGTAACAGGTTAACAATAAGTGTTACCCTCGAAGCGTCGGTATGCCCGATTCCCAGGTAAAAAAGGCTTATCTGAACCGTGAAGATGGCGCTTATGAGGAGAAGAGGCCATCGATACTCCCCTGAAATGGATAGTTTTCTTCCGGTTAACAGAACCCATCCCAGTATCAGAAGAACGGAGAGGGTCATCCTGGATGCCGCCAGGGTGTAGATGCCAAAGCCTTCAAGACCTACTTTGATGGCGACGGCATTGGCCCCGAAAGCCGTCACGACAAGAAGGGCAGGAATGATCATCAGGGGCGGAAGGGAACCGGCGGCGTTCAAATGATCAGCTCCAGGTCTTTTTGAAAGAATCTTCCCGGAAACCGGCCGTAGCCCTGGTGTTGTCCGTTACCAGGGGACGTTTAATTAAACGACCGTTGCCGGCCAAAAGAGCGAAACAGTCATTATCATTCATCGCCGGGAGCTTCTCCTTCAGGTTCTGGTCTCTGTATTCCTTTCCGCTGGTGTTAAACATCTTTCTGACCGGGACCCCGGAAAGTTTTGATATCTCCTTTAACCGGGTAATGGATGGAGGGTTTTCGGTAACATCCACGAATTTGAAATCAAGCCCCATCTCCTGCAGAGCCTTTTCACCCTTGCGGGAAGTACCGCATTTTTTGTATCCGTAAAAAGTAATCATCGCATTGTTCCTCCCTTGATATCAGGTGACAGCCTGAAAATCACATAGATCTTTTGCAAGGCTAAAATACGGAAAGATGATGTAAAGGGCGTATAAAATGATTGACTCTCCTGCATTTTGGCTCTCCATCGGGGAAGGAGGCTGCATGGTATATCGAAGAGACTACACTCCGCCTGATTTTCTGATACCTGAAATTGAGCTTACATTTCATCTTGATCCTGATGAAACCCGGGTCTATTCAAGAATGAAGGTCCGGGCCAACGGTTCCGCGAAACACCGGCTTGATCTTCACTGCAGAGTCGATGAACTCGTTGATCTTCGAGTGGATGGTGAGTCTGTTTCTTACAAGCTGAATGATGATATCTGTTCGGTCCCTGTGCCCCGGGAGAACTTCGAGGTGGAGACAGAGGTTATCCTGCGCCCCTCCCGAAACCGCGCCCTTGAAGGTCTCTATCTTTCCGGGAACATCCTCTGCACGCAGAATGAACCTGAGGGATTCCGGAGGATAACACCGTTTATCGACAGGCCGGACAACCTGACCCGTATTACGACACGTATCGTCGCCGACCGGGAACGGTTTCCTCTCCTGGTGTCAAACGGGAACCTGGTCGAATCGGAACAGCTCGATCTGAACCTTCATAGCGTGACATGGGAAGATCCTTTCCTTAAGCCGACCTATCTTTATGCTCTGGTGGCCGGTGATCTGGATGTTATTAACGATACATTTATTACCCTTTCCGGGAAAGAGGTCGATCTGCGGATTTATTCCGATCCGGGGCGTTCCGAACTATGCCGTCACGCTATGGAGGCCCTGAAGAAGGCCATGGACTGGGACGAGAAACGCTTCGGCTTAGAGTATGACCTGGATACCTATATGATCGTTGCTGTCGATTCATTCAACATGGGCGCCATGGAGAACAAGGGGCTGAACATATTCAATTCCAGATATATCCTTGCTGATCCTGATACCGCCACGGACTCGAATTATCTCGCTATCGAACGGGTTGTGGGTCACGAATACTTTCATAATTGGACGGGAAACCGGATTACATGCCGGGACTGGTTTCAACTCACACTTAAAGAGGGGCTTACGGTTTTCCGGGACCAGGAGTTCAGTTCAGACGTGCAGTCCCGCCCTGTGACCCGTATCCAGGAGGTCAACCTGCTGAGAACCGTGCAGTTTTCGGAGGACGCGGGTCCCAATTCCCATCCCATTCGACCTGATCGATACGAGGAGATTAATAACTTCTATACGATGACGGTTTACGAGAAGGGGGCCGAGGTCATCCGGATGATCCATGCGCTTCTGGGTGAAGAGCTGTTCATAAAGGGAATCGACCTTTACCTCAGACGCCACGACGGAGAAGCGGTTACCTGCGAAGATTTTCTAAAGGCCATGGAAGACGCATCGGGCCGCGACCTGGGGACGTTCAGTCGCTGGTACACTCAGTCCGGTACTCCCAGGGTTCGAGTCAAAAGAGAATACGATTATGACGAGGGACTGCTGAGGCTGGTTCTTGAACAGTATACTCCCTCCACAGCGGATCAGGATGAGAAACAATCCCTGCATATACCTTTGAGGGTTGCTGTGGTTGGTCCAGGAGGCGTGGATGAGGATAAACTCATAGAGCTAACGTCTGAAAAACAGGAATTCCTCTTCAGGTATAACGAAAATTGCGTGCTTTCCCTGAATCGTGGTTTTACGGCCCCGGTCATACTGGAAGACCCTGAAGGGGAAGAAGAGGTGCTTAAGAGATTTCGCATGGATGATGATCCTTTCAACCGTTGGGATGCCGGTCAGGAACTTTTCATGAATATGATAAAGAATGGAGAGGAGCCGGAGGATGAGCTGCTGGAGGCAATTCGCGCCATTCTCGAATCAGATTCCGACCCCCTTTATCGCTCCCTGCTTCTTTCCCTGCCGCCGGAAGAGAGGATAGCGCAGGTTTCCACCCCTCCCGATTTTACAGCCATTCACAGGTCGAAGGAACATCTTAAAACCAAACTTGCCCGGAAACTCGAATCCTCATTTCAAAAGGCGCTGGAGAAAAACCGTGTGGAGGGAGAGTACCGGCCGGTCGTGGAGGATGCCGGTAAACGGGAACTCCAGAGGATATCCCTCGATTTTCTTGTGGCGACGGGAGAAGAGGCTTACTGCGAACTGGCCCGGGACATGTATCATACGTCGGAAGATATGACCGGACGGATGGGGGCCCTTTCCGTGCTTATGAGGACCAAAGAGGACTGGGCGAAACCGGTCCTGGAAGACTTTTACGCTCGGTGGAAAGGCTCCATGCTTGTTATGATGAAATGGCTGGCTCTTCAGGCCTCCAGTCCCCTTCCCGGCAGGGTCGAAAAAGTCCTGGAGCTTGAAAAGAGTGATGTCTTTGATGAGGGGGTCCCCAATCTTGTACGTTCCCTCTATGGAAGTTTCTCGCAGAATCTGGCGCATTTTCACGCTGATGACGGTTCCGGGTATCGTCTCATAGGGGAACGGATACGTCGCCTCGATCCTCATAATCCACAGATCGCCTCCGCGCTGGCAGGGAGCTTTCATCTGGTCGAGAAGGTGGACGAGAAACGAAGAAGCCTCATGAAGGAGGTACTTGAAGAAATACTTGATATGGAGAACCTTTCCAGAAATACAGGTGAGATCGTTCATAAAACCCTTTCCCGGATATAAGGAAAGGTGAAAACCGGAGGAAAGGATTATGACTGAAACCGTAACAGACACCGAGAAGGGCGTGAAAGTACCGAAAGAGAATGAGGGAGCTCTGATACTTCTCACGGGTGGAGCGGGATGTATGGGGCAGGCCCTGGTTCGGGAATTGCGCAGGTGGAGAAGTGACGGCAGGATAGACTGCCGCCTCAGGGTCTACGACAGGGTAAACCGGAATTACGAGGATGACTGGGTCGAGAATATCGTTGCCGATGTCAGGGACTACGATTCCCTGAAAGAGGCCATGAAGGGGTGTCTCCTTGTTATAAACGCTGCGGCTCAGATAGACTGGGGAAACACGCCTGAAGAAGAGGTACGTTCTGTAAATATTACGGGAACAGAAAACGTTATCCGGGCATGCAGGGAGACAGGCGTGAATCTGCTTCTCCATACGAGCACTCTTGATGTCATGTATGAATCTAAACCGATGATAAACGTCGACGAGGAGGACCCATATCCGGAAGGTTCCGGCGGATTATATCCGGATACCAAGAGAGACGGAGAACGGCTGGTTATGGCGGCAAACGGATCGGACCTGATGACCGTGGTTCTCCGTCCTGGAGGCATGTGGGGAGAGGCCGACCCCTACCATATAACGGAACTTTATAAAATCGCGGCGAGTAAGGCCATGCCCTTCAGGATCGGAAGCGGAAGTGCCGTGTTTCAGTACCTCTATGTCGGCAACGCCGCCCACGCCCACCTGATTGTCATGGAGAAGATGCTCCAGGGTAACAGGAATATGGCTGGAAAGGCGTATCACATAACGGATTTTCCGGCGGAGAATTTTTTTGATCTCCCGAACAGGATTCTGGAGCCCCTGGGTATTCCTCTGCCACCGAAAGGTAAATGGGTACCCTGTCCCCTGATGTATGCGGTGGGTGCGATGGCTGAAGGACTGGCCTGGCTTCTCAGGCCGGTGGTAAAACTGCAACCGGCCATAACCCGCTCCAGTGTCCGATTTGTGTGTGTAACCATGACAACCCGGGGAGAACGTCTGAAAAATGACGCGGGATACGAACCGGTCTATTCCCTGGAAGAGGCCGTTGAACGGACCGTCGAGTGGTTCCGTCTCCATGGTCCGGTTGAGGAATAATGCATGCGAAGAACTCTGACCTTCATAATGCTTTTCTTCCTGAACGGATGTGTCGCAGAAGAGATACCCATGCCCGAAAAGGAGAAGCTTCTCTCCCTGCATGAATCGTATCATGATTACATTCAGGTGACCAGGGAGCATGTGTCAACATACAAGTCTGCCGGGATGAAACGGCTGGGGATACCAGAGTGCAGGGTCTACAGGGAGGAGGTTCCGCTTTTTCTTGACCTTGTCCGTTATGGTGATCCGACCCGGGTCGGCGAAATCTACAGAGAAAAAGGGGGGAGACGGTTCGACCAGGAGACCCGAAACCTCATTCACAGATGGAAAGAGGAAGCCCTTCTGCGTCACGTGAAAACGGGCAGGGGATACCTGGATGGAATCCGCATAGCTCTTGATCCGGGACACACGGCCGGCAGTTACGAGGAAGCTATACGGGAACGTAAATATATCTGGTTGAATACAGGTGAGGGACGACTCCATATCTTCGAGGCGGAGTTGAATCTCCTGACGGCCCGTGTTCTGAAAAAGATGCTGGAGAGAGAAGGGGCCCGGGTCTTTCTGGCCCGGACGGGACCCGGTTCAGTTATCGGAGAGAGTTTTGAGGATTGGGTCAGGCATTCCATGAACAGGGACCTGAGCCGAATGGTCCGGGAGGGGGATATTGACAGGAACACGGCCCGGTATATTCGAGGCAGAGCGGGAGAAGAGGCGAGGTACAGGTTTTTCCTGAGGGAGGTAGACAGGCCGAAAAGAGCGGAGATGATCAACGCATTTTCTCCCCACGTTACCATCAGTATGCATTATAATGCCACGCCGGCGCCCGCTTCTCACTACATAGACAAGGTAGTTCGAATACGCTCCATCGTCAACGGGGAAAAGGATGTTGATAAAAAGGTTGAGATGATAAGGGACGTGGTCATGGAGACCGCTTCAACGAGGGATGATTATCATATCGTTTTTATCCCCGGCGCTTTCATGAAAAGGGAGCTTTCAAAACCGAGGGACAGGCTGGCCTTCCTCCGGCTTCTTCTGTCGGATGATATGGAGCGATCCATGGAACTGGCGAAGGAGGTGAGTCGCCTCTTTGAGAAACGACTTAATGTTCCGCCTGTTCCTGCTTCATACGAGCAGTTTGGTCATTCACTTTCGGCAGGCGTTCCCGGTGTCTTTGCCCGGAACCTGAGGATGACCCGGCTTGTCTCCGGACCCGTTATACTGGGCGAACCTCTGCTGCAGAATAACGCTCATGAAGCGAGGAGTCTGGCCAGAAGGGATATCTATTATCATGGGATAAGGATTAACAGGCGTATACTTGATGTGGCCCGCTGCTATTTCCGGGCCGTAAGGAATTACGTCAGGAAGTATCCCCCTGTCAGGGAGGGGGAGAGAGAGACAGGACGCCGATGAGCCGGTCCCGGAGAAAGAGTTTTACCCGGTTTCCCTGAAATCATTAAAATCCTGCTGGACGTAATGGTTTTATCTGGTACAATGAAACCATGAGATTCCCGGGAACCAGGATTTATGCATTACTCTGTATGGTACTCATACCTTTGCCCCTGTTATCCTCGCAGGAATATTTCAACTCAAGGCAATGGTATGTAACACCCGGTTTCCATGATAACTGGACCAGGAACCCGCCCGATATTACTTCCTGGAGGAAAAGTGACTCCGGCAGGCTTGATGTCCGCACTCTTTATCCGGAGGCTTCAAAGAACCCTTTCACTTTTACGGCCGCCTGTCGGTTTTCATCTCCTTTCCCTGCCGGCCACGAACGGGAAGTTGCCGCACTCAGTCTGCCCAGGATAGGTACTAACTGGGCCATTTATCTTAACGGCCGTAAACTTCAAAGTGAGGTGCATCTTTCAGAAGACGGTTCAAAAATTGTTCGTCAGCGTTCTGAGAGACAGCGAATTATTCCCTTCCCGGCAAACCTTCTTCAAGCGGAGGATAACCTGCTCCTGGTGCGGATCATGGGTGATCCCAGGTATGAATTGACCGGTATTACGACAGATACCATGGATATCGGCTTTTACCGGGAGATGGAAGATGGCACGAAGCGGCAGATGAACATCGGAATGATTATGGTCTTTTTCTTCGCGGCCCTTTACCACCTGGTTCTTTTTTACAAACGGCCGGGAGATCGTTTCTATTTATTCTTCGCTCTCTTTACGGCGTTAAGCGCTGCTTACATGTTTTTCAGAGCCCCCACTGTTTTTGTCATGTTCCCTGAAACGGACACCGGCTTCCTTATGAGGTTGGAGGTAACTATACTTTTTCCCCTTATAGCTTTGGGGATCGCTTTCCTGGAGAGCCTCCTGAAGGGACGGATCTCGTTCATCGCGCGGTCCTACGGTTTATTCACTCTTTTACTTCTTTTTCCCCTGTGGCTTGTTCCTATCTTTGCCCTTAAGTACCTTCTTCTACTCTGGCAGGTAATCGCCCTGGTAGCGATTCCTTATATTTTCTATGTTATTATTCGATCGTATCGCAATAAGATTGAGGAAGCGCGGACATTACTGGCGGGAGTCACGGTTCTGCTTCTCGTGGCCGTCTACGACATTATCGACGCCATGTTTATCCAGCAATATACGGGTGTATTCCGTTTCGGTTTCTCCGTGTTCCTTCTCGGTATTATTGCATCTCTTGGAAATCGGTTCATGAGGGTACATAACGAGATGGAGAGTCTGAGCCTTCACCTGGAAGATAAGGTTGAAGAGCGTACCGAAGAACTGGAAGCGGCCATGGCTGAGCTTCGGGCAACGAATGAATATATAACAGAGATTAACCAGATCCATGAACGGGACATGTACCTCGCCTCCATGGTCCAGAGAGGTCTTATCCCCTGGGACCAGATATATGAAGAGTGGGACGTGCAGGTTCTCTATAAACCCACATCGACGGTATCGGGCGATTTTTATGACATATATGTTCCGAATAACGATGCAATTACCATAATCCTGACAGATGTTTCAGGCCATGGTGTCTCATCCGCCCTGATTACCATGATAGCAAAACCACTTCTCTACCAGACATTCGGCACACGCCCTGATGAACCGATGAGTTCCCTGATGTCTATGGCCAATAGCCAGCTGACTCACTATATGGGAGATACCGACAAGTATCTCAGCGCTGTAGGTATTCGTCTGGGGCAGGATGATGCATCTATATGTAACGCAGGTCATCCGCCGGTATACTGCCTCAGTAAGATGAGAGGACTGATCTCCGTGGGGGCCAGCGGCACATTTCTGGGAGTGAGAGAGATGAAATCGGAATACACATCCGAGGATATTCAGGTAACATCAGGCGATATGATACTGGCCTACACGGACGCCCTCATAGAAAGCCGCAATTCCGAGGGAGAGGAATTCGGATGGGAACGGGTCGTGGATATTCTCACGAGAGGCGAGATGAAGGCGGATGAACTGATAGATATGCTTTACCGTGAGCTTATGAGTTTCACCGGGGAAGATGTCCTGAGTGACGATCTTACCATCATCGCCTGCCGGAAGAAATAACGGCCGCCTTTTACAGATGATAAAGGCGGCCGTTATCGATTAATCAATTATCTTTTTTTCCTGGTTGCGGATTTCCTTTAACTTTTCATCGATCCAGTTCTGGGGATAAAGAAAGAAGACCAGGAAGCCGACAAGGGCGAAGACCGAGGCCACGGGGCCGGAGAGCTTAACCCCCAGCGGAGTGGCAACATCTTTCCCGTAGGTGGCGAAGAGGGCCGCCACTATGGCCGAGGCCAGGCCGTAATTGATCTTCATGAAAAGCCCCTGGGTTCCGAAGAACATAGCCTCCCGGCTTATCCCCCTCTGGTATCCATCTACCTCACTTATGTCCGCCAGGATAGCGTTCGGTATGACCAGAAGCACGGCCACCGGGTATCCGAGGAGGAACATCTGGATATTGGCCACGAGAGGAGCGTACTGGCCCGTCTGATCGATGAAGTAGGTGATAAGAAGAAAGATGGCAAAGGCGAGGAGCCCGGAGGACATGATCGACTTGTTGCTGACCATCTTCGATAAGAAATGGATCAAAACAAAGAAGAGGGCCGCGCCTCCGAAGAGGATGACCATAAGGATAGTCTGATAGGAAGCGTCCTTGTGGATAAGAACCATGGGATAGTAGGCGATGGTGCTCCGTATCATGTGAAAGGTGAACCAGTAAAGAACAATGGGGATAAGGTAGAAGATAAATACCCTGTTCCCCAGCGTCATTTTGATCGATTCAAAGAGGGGCACCTCCGCAGGTTCTCCCTTGCAGTACTTTTTCTCGTCGACCACCAGCCCCGCTACGAAACTGACGGCAAAGCCGATGCCTGCAACGATAGCAATCGATGTTATGAAGGCCGGTGCCTTCTCCATTCCGATCCCCTGGAAACCTTCCCATATCATCGGTACACCCATCATGATAACGGCCGCGCCGATGAGCATGAAACCAGCCTGTATGATTGTAACGAAAATCCGTTCGTCGTGGCTGTGGGTAAGCTCCGGGATCAGGGCCAGGTAGGGAGCCATGTAATAGGTGTAGAGAAAAAAGTACAGGCCCAGCACAATGGCGGAATAGACCGCGTTCGTTGTGCTGGCGAAATTATCTGGCAGGGTGAAAAGGAGGACCGAAACAATGGCAAAGGGAAGGGCGCCCGTAACGAGAAAAAACCTTCGCCTGCCCAGTCTCGATTTGTTCCGGTCGCTCCAATATGCGATGAGGGGATCGGCAACGGAGTCAATTAAGCGGCCAAAGATGATGATGACCCCTAAGACGGTTAAGCCGTAGAATACCTCGTTGTTGATTAGCTCCGGCATGCCGGTCTCAACGGGAGGTAAAAGGAAAAAGATAAAATAAATCCCGAAGATGTTATCCAGTATGGAAAAACCACCGTAACCGGAAGAATAGACGACCTGTTTCCACCGTTCAAATCTCTGCATGGCAACCCCTTTGTATCCTTTAAACAAGTAATTATTCCTAAAGATGCTTTTGAGTGCAAACAGAAAGAATTATTATCCTCTACGCCTTCGGCGGCGAGGATAATAGATTTTTTCGTGTAGCAAATAAGGTTAAGGAAAAAACACCGCCTTTAATCAATGAATGCCCCTGATAAACGTACTCAGGGGCATTCATCAAGTGTCATCGTAATGGATCGATTTACCCCTGTTCTTAACATGTTAGAAGTACTTGTAGCCCGGCTCTACCGGCTTGTAGTGCTCGGGATCATAATCATGGGAAAACTCCTTGTTAAGGAAAGGATCGTCGGTCCTTTTCTGGTAATCTTTCAGCATGGTGCGCATCTTTTCGAGTTGTTTGCTGTACTTTTTGTTTTCAGCCAGGTTATTTTTCTCGTAAGGGTCTTTTCTCAGGTCATAGAGTTCTTCTTTGGGCCTGGGAGCCTTCCAATCCTGTCCGGGAAGCTCACACAGTTTATGGGCCCATTTATCATGATTGTTCATGTCCAGTCCGAAAGCGTTGTCTGAGTAGTTCTTGATATATTTCCAGTCATGGGTACGGACGGCCCGGCAGGGGGTATAGTCCACGTGCTCGGTAATTTCCGCGTAGATGGCCTCATGGGTGGGGCTTCTGTCCTCTCCCGTGAGCATGGGCAGGAAGGATTTTCCCTGCACGCTATCTGGTACCGGTACGCCCGCGGCTTCCAGGAATGTGGGCATAATATCGATACTGTTTATCAGGTTATTGATTTTGGTTCCCGGCTTGATCTTCCCCGGCCATCGAACCATCATCGGAGTTGCTATTCCCCGGTCATAGAGGGTGGCAATCATTCCCGGATAATGGGGCCCATTGTCACTGAGGAAAAGAACCAGGGTGTTTTCCGTCAGGTCCAGATCGTCCAGGGCCTGGAGAACCTCTCCGATCATCTTCTCCATCCCCATGTTCTGGCTGAAGTAACGGGCTACATCCTCGCGAATAGCCGGCCAGTCAGGAAGATCCATGTAATCCGGTATTTCGATGGAGTTGGGATCGATAGGGAATTCAGGATTGTATTCGTATTCACCGTAACGGTTCCTGTGACTGTTCTTGTAGTTCACCTGGAAAAAGAAACGGTTGTTTTTGTTTCGTTTGAGAAAATCTATGGTTCGTTCGGAGTTTTGTATCACGTGTTCGTCGGCCGTGATTCCGCTCAGCCGCTCGTTATAACCGTACCAGGAGGTGGGCATGTAGGGTGACACGTGCCACTTGCCTTCGATGGCGGTATTGTATCCCAGTTTTTTGAAATAATCAGGAAGCAGGTCCTGGCATGGATTCAGGAACTTCATGAATTTCAGATGGGGAAGGGCGTTTACTCCGTGAGTGTGGGGATACTGTCCCGTGATAAAGGTTGCCCTGCTGGGAGCGCAGCTTGAAGAAGCCACAAACGCGTTCTCGAACTTCGCCCCTTCCTTTCCAATTCTGTCGATGTTAGGTGTCTTGACTGTATTGTTGCCGTAGAGACTCAGGTCCCCGATACCGAGGTTATCGGCCGTAATAAAAAGTATGTTGGGCAGATCCGGGTCCGTTGAAAAGGAGTCCTCAGAGCAGCCTGACAAAAGAGAAAGGGGTGAGAGAGTGGCAGCCGCCACCCCTGTCTGAAATCCTTTCTTTAAAAAATCCCGCCTGTTCATGTTGCCTGTTCCCATATCTTTGCCTCCCTTATGTGAATTGTAGAGTATTGTGCAATGTCATTTTATGCAACGAAAAAATGTTGTTATCCTGCATAAAGAGTCCGTACCTGTACCCATGTCTGAATTTCTTCTCCCGGCTCAAGAATGCTCAGCCCAAGATCTGGATGATTGAATGCGTTGGTCGCGGCTGTGACAGGTTCCAGGGCTACTGACCTCCTGTCCGGGTGAGTAAAGACCTGGGTAAAGGGAAAGTGTTCAATGTCCTGTTCCAGCCTGATCTCGAGGTCTTCGCCGGAGAGCCGTGTCCAGCCCTGCCGGTTCTCGAAGGCCAGGTCCAATTCCTGGTCCGTTATTTTCGCGCCTTCACGGAAATCAAAGGCTGAATCATTTACATCAGGTTTTCTTCCCGTGGGAAGGAGATCACGGTCTACTTCCACATAGCGATCTGCCGGGAGTGTGAGTCTCCATTTTCCGCAGTCCCCATTTTTGCCCAGAGAATCTCTTCTGCCGGGAATGAAAAAGTAGGGATGCCATCCCAGAGACCAGGGCAGGGGAGTGTCGCTCTTGTTGGAGATGTGAAAATCGATTCTGAACAGGGAAGGGTGTAACGTGTATTGAATGGAAAGATTCGGGGTAAAGGGGTATCCCTCTTCATCGCTGATTTGTCCCGAGAGGGTAATCCTTGCGCAGCCGTTATCGGTCTCCTCTCCCGTAACCGAGAGAGGGATGAGGTAAAGAAAACCATGGATCGCGTCGCCGCTCTCTTTGTCATTTGGCGGCAGGGAATATTCCTCTCCCCTGAATGTGTAATTCCCGGCCGGGATGCGGTCATTAAAGGGAAAGAGAACCCTTCCCCGGAACCAGGGGTTGGAGATTAGTTCATCCGGAGTGTCCCCGTAGAGAATGGGCCGGGCCTTATCCCCCGTTTGCGGCACAAGGGAAAGGGAATGGACGGTCCCTCCAAGGGATGGAACAACTTCCAGGGCGGCGCCCGTATATTTTTCTTCCAGGCGGATGGAGTGAGTGAATCCGGTCTTTACGGGTTTAAGGGAGAAAATCATCCTTTCCGGATCCGCTGCATCAGGTTTTTGATGACAAGCGTTCTCAACCTGTGTATTCATTTCCCACCTTTCGAGCACGTTCAGGTTTGTCCAGGTCAATGCCGGCGGCAAGACCCGTCTCCACAAGGAGGTTCCATCCTGCCACCAGCTGAATGTAGCTTTCAAAGCCCTCCATGAATGGAATCCGGATAGTCGGGAAGGATGTCTCCCTGGATGCGATGGCGATAACATTCATGCCCACGCCTTCAACCAGGACCTTTCTGAATTTTTCCTCGGTCTCTTCGAAGGGATCTATGATGATCACGGTCTCAGCCGGTTGCATGACCTCTTCAATGCCATGAACGGCGTAGGTGCCCTCCAGGTAATCGGATTTCTTTCGGGTGATCTCGTTGGTCTTCAGGCGAAGTTCTTCCGCCACGCCGTTGTTCCTGCCCGCGAAGTAGAGGAGAGGTGAGGACGAAAGGATTTCTGTAATGGCTGCCGGTATTTCACAGGTGAGGGTCTCTTCAATGAGGTTAGCGAGACGTTTAAGGTCGGGTGCTTCCATACCGTTACGCGCCCGGAAGAGGATGTCATAGAAGAGGGCCTGTTCCACCACCGATTTCGTGGCCGCCACGGCGTCCTCCTCGCCGCAGGTGAGGAGATAGGAATTGTCCGCTTCGTTCATGATGGGCGTTTCTCCATGGGCCACGATCCCGGTAATCCGGGAGTTGCCGTTTTGACGGAGGTGTCGGATCAGGGCCACGCCTTCGGCCGTTTTACCCGAGTTGGAGGCCACGAAGACTGTATAGTTATCCAGGTTATACTCCCTGGCCTGGGTACCGTTCTCCGTTATGATATGTTCATGATATCTGCTCTTCAGGGAACGGCAGATCAGGTTCCCGGCGGGAAAGATTCGGGAGGAGCCTTCTCCCGTTAGGAGAATGTTGTCATGAGGGACGGGTATTGATGTTATCCGGTTCGTGTCCAGGTTGCGAACCACATCGGCTGTCTCCAGCATTTCCCGGACAAGCGCGTATTGTGAATATTTGGTCTCTGCAGGATTCATCTTCTCCTCCTGGCGTGTTGTTTCTCCTCTCCGTCCAGAATGCTGTAATCGGGAAGGGGGTCTGCAAGAGGTTCCATGTATTGAAGAAAATCTTCTGTAATATCATTTCCGGCGCTGTTGATGAAGTTTTCCGGCATGGGCCGGGCCCGTATGGCGACCTCTTCCAGGGGTGTTGTGGTGTAGCGGACACGGTACGGTTTCGATGATTCCCGTTCCAGGGCCACCATGACACCGGAAACGCCTTCCGAGGCGAGGATTACGGCCCGTGTTCCGCAGGTGTAGGCCTCATCCAGGTCGATGGGACTCGCCCTGTCTATGGCGCACATGGGAAGGGATTCGGTTATCTGGAATTCACCCCTGTATCCTGTCTCTTTATGTATAAGCTGGTGAAGACTGAGTGCTGCGCTGGAGCCTCCCATGGCGCCGAACTCAATGTTGGAAAAGTTGTCCTTTACCTGGCTCGCCGAGACCGGGGTCCCGTCTTCCCAGAGTGCGCCTTCCCCGATTACGATGTAACACCAGCCTATCCGTTCAATGGTTTCATGGACATCGGAGAGAACACGCTCCCGGGAGAGCCTGCGTTCCGGAAAATATATAAGGTGCGGCGCGTCATCTTCCCGTTTTCTCGCGAGGGCCGAGGCCCCGGCGAGCCATCCGGCATCCCGGCCGATTGTCTGAAAAACTGTGAATCTGTCGACCCTCTGCATATCCGCGGCAAGCCTGCCGGCCTGCTGCACGGAAAGAGAGATATACCGGGCCGCGGATGGGAAACCGGGAGTGTGATCCGTCCCGTAAAGGTCGTTGTCCACGGTCTTGGGTGCTCCGATTCCGGTTAGGGGATAGCCATCAGCACGGCAGTATTTCTCTACCCTGTGGATGGTGTCCATGGTGTCATTTCCGCCGATAAGAAAAAAGGTTCTGATATTGTATTTTTCCAGGAGTTCCCTTACCCGCGGAAGCTCTTCGTTTTTCAGCTTATAGCGGCTTGAACCGAGAGCCGATCCCGGGGTCTGCCTGAGACCGCTTATAATACCCGGGTCTGTGAGACTCAGGTTTATAAGGTTCTCCTCGAAAAAACCTTCAATGCCGAATTTCATGCCGAAAATCTTGTCTACCTCTTTAAGTCCCCGGGCCTCTTCGACGATGCCGGCCAGGGTAGAATTGATGACCGAGGTCGGGCCTCCGGACTGGCCTATTAGAATGTTACCTGAAAGCATCGGGATTCCTCTCTCATTTTCTCAGATCATATTATCGTATTACCGGAGCGCCGGAACAGGCGGCCTCAGGGATTCCAGTCGTTCTGGTTCATACAGGGCCACAAGGGCCAGGTACAGAGTCACGCCGTTCCAGAGGTGCGGGATGCTGGTCCTGTTCTGTATGATATCTTTTCCATCAACGTTTTTCCATAGCCCCAGTTCTCCGTAACAATCGGTCCCTTCCACTGGGACCTCTCCGGTAAGGAGATCGAGTACCTTCTCTTTGAATTCACCGAAGCGCATTTCTCCTTCAGGGACCTTCCCCGGAAGGGTATCCCGGTCACGCCCCCGTGTGCTGAATGCGAACATGAAGAGCTGTTCGCCCAGGTAACCCACTCCTCCCTTTTTATGGATGACTTTGTTAACCATGTCCTCTATTAGAATATCCAGAAAGGGGCGGCAGTCATCGGATTCGTAGTTTTCAAAGAGGGGGGCGGGGAAGAGGCTCCACTGTATACCGCGCCATCCCGCATCGGACAGGGTCTTCGGGTCCCGTATACGCTCAAGCATCCCTTTGCGAAGAATTGAGGCGGCCTCTCCCCAGGATGACTCTTTTTCCGAAGAGAATCCCCATTTCCGGGCCAGATCTGAACCGGCAGCCAGGGCCGTGAGAACGGCGCTTGCCCCATGGAGGGTGGCCGTGATCCATGGATTGTCGTCTTCGAATATTTTTTTGGTCCATCCCTTTTTTCTGTCGAGAAAGGGGAGGATCCCCTCCATCGCCCATGTTACGGTCTCCCTGAAGTCATCGCGGTATCGCGCTTTTTCATGGTCGGGTACGTACTGTTCATGTCGCCAGATGTCCCAGACCATCAGGGATGTCTCGTCAATCTCGATCGGTATGACATTGAAGAAGCCGGGAGTGCCGTCGGTGTTCATATTGGAGTGCCAGTGTCCCCGTGGATTGTAGAAAGGAGATCGAAAGTTAATAAGCCACGCGGGACTGAATGCGAGTCTCTTTTTTCTCTGGTTTCGTCTGTAGAATAACAGGTGGTCGTGGACTTTGTCGGAAAGTCCGGCCAGGTCCAGGGCCAGGTCGTAGAACGCGCCATCTCTCGGCCAGTCGCAGGCGTAAAAGGGTTGCCGGGTCAGTGAGGCTACGAAGGCGCCGGTCCGGGCGTCCCTTCCGGCCAGAAGGTTCTGCATGGATCGGAGACCGACCCTTTTATCACGCTCCTTTAATCCGGCGGGCATGTGAATAGATGTCCTTTCGCCGTCCCAGAGCCGGATGGAAGTCTCCCTGAGATTCGCGGCGCCGGCGTTACGGGAACGGTCGAGTATTCTTCCCGCTTCAAGGGCCGTGTCCGAGAGGGAGGTCAGGAGCGTTATCGTATCCCGGGGGGATATGTCAAATTGCAAAGCGGCGTCCACATGGCCGATATGGAACCTGTTCTCCTGGAGTTTTCCATCCTGGGTGTCCGCTCGTCCTCCCAAAGGCGCTCCATGAGATCGACCTGCACGGTCCGCTCCAACCTGGAACGATTTCAGCGGTTCTACGGCTCCCATGGCAATAAATATTCCGCCACCGGGACAGAACCTGTCCAGCTCAACCGTGGAACGGATGGACCGGATGTTCCTTTTGATCACTACTCTATCTTTTCTTCTTTTCGGATAGAACCAGACCAGGACTTCCTCTTCGGGGCAGAAGACGCAGGCGAAGCCGGCCCGTTTGGAGTCGTTGTTCCCGAGACTTGCCGGGATGTTCATCCAGGGGGCGAAGGTTGCATGGTAAAAGAACGAATCCAGGGAGAGGGTGGAGGATGAGAACTGCTGAACCAAAAGGTCCCGGTCAGGCATGATCCATTGTTCCGCTGTCAGTTGTATGCCCTCGGCGCCGGTATCCTGCTCCCCCTCCAGAGTCGTAGAAAGGATATGGGAACCTTCCGGGTCGTAGGACCTTCCGCTTACCCAGAGAGGATCGTCCATCCATGCGGTTCCCCCCCTTTCGGTCATAAGCCCGGCCCTGGCGCCCAGGTGAGGGTATTTTTCGTAGGGCCGCCCGTATTTGTTCCAGTCCCCGCAGGGGGCATCGCTTCCGTATCGTACGTCCCGGACACGGAACATCCCATAGATTACACCGTAGGCCCGGGTCACATAGCGGAGATGATCATAGTAGGATGGGGCAGGCCAGCGGAGGTAGACCAGTTCTCCCCAGGGACTTACCCCGGCTGAAAGCGATCCGTTCCCCATGGCCGTTACGGTGTTGCTTCCGCCTCCAACCGTTTCAGAGAGGAGGTCCGCTATGATAAGGGGATCCTGGATGTCGGCAAAGGAGTCCTTTTTACCATTCATGTTTCATGTACCTGCCTGTGAAATATATATGATATTACATTATACCATGTCTGGCCAAAGTGTGTAAAGAAACAGATTGTCCATACCATACAGGTACAGAAAAAAGAGAACCATGAATGAGGTGCCCCGATCCATTGATCACCTGAACGTTATCATGAATAACGTCATATCCCTGTCCGGAAAACTCCTCGATTCCATGATGGTCATGGACCGGCAGTCCGGTTCCATGAGAAAGATGAGCGGCTGACTGGCCTGGGACAGGATATAAAATCCTTTGACATTTAATGATGATGCAGGATACTTTTGGCATCAAGGGATGAACAGGAGTATCCTGAACCGGCCATGTTCGAACATATTCTCTTTACCCAGTACTCATTCGGAAGATTCATGCCGGCTCTCCTTTCGCTGGTCATTACTCTCTTTCTATTTATAAGGAAGAGACAGTCCCTGGAGAAAGCGGCAATCTGGCTCACCCTCTATTTTCTGTTTGTCTTTATCTTTCATGCCGGCTATTTTCTTGCTTTTTCCGTTTATCATGAGTCTGGGGCCATGTTCTGGCTGTTGCCTGCTGCGGCCCCTGTCGGCATCGCCTTTCTCATCCAGTTCGCATATCGTTTTCCCGAACAATATCGCCCCGGAGAGGCCCGGATCGCAGGTATAATAACCGTGTCTGCCGGATTACTGGCTTTCCTCGATTATCTTCTTCGTTCCCTGAGCGCTCCGGTCAGGGTGAATATGACCAATTACGGGAGTGTGTATAACTCCCAGATTATCCCCATACTTTGCCTCCTCTTCTTTCTCTGGGCCATTTTCGTACTTGTGAGGCAGACAATCAGGCTGTCCGGGGAAAGGGAGTCCGGTTCACTCCTTTTCAGCTTTCTTTTCCCGAAGAAAACGACGGCGAAAGCCGCCCGTAACCTGGCCCTCATCGTGGTCCTGGAGATCGTGAACGTAGTATTTGTCGTGATGTTCATGTCCTTTCAGGCGTTCTCCATCGGGACCATCAACGCTGTCATGAACACCCTCACACTCGTAATTTATGTTCTCTATGTTATCGTCTACATTAACAGCTCAGGCGAGCCCCTTCTGCTGACGACCCGGCTGGCGGGGATATCCCTGGTCACCGTGCTTATTGTTCTGGAAATAGCCGGCCAGTACGCCCTCATTGTCAGGGACAACTCCTATGATGAAAAGAACCGTCTTGTCATCCGCTTCCTCGCCGACAAAAAGGAGAGGGGTAAATGGAGCGAAATCCCGGAGAGTGTGGCCTACATCGTCAGGCTGGAGAACGGCCAGGCTGTGTATGAGTACAATAAAACCGAAATGGCCGGTTATGAGCCGGACCGACTGTTGCGATACCGTGTGACGGGAATGACCTCAAAAGATACCATGAATAGGGATGATATCTATTCAGACGGCAGGTGGTACCTTCGTGCCCGGGAGGATCATTTCTTTCATTATAATGCCATCCTGAATAATGCAAGATACGGCATCGGTTTCTCATTTGATGAATACCGGCACTACATACACCAACCGGCAAGAGACCTCATCCTCATGACCGCTCTCTTTGCTCTTCTCAGCCTTCTTCTGTCTCCACGGGCACTTGCCGGAGGACTTATCAATCCACTCCAGAGACTGCTGGGAGAACTGAGGCAATCGACTAGCCTCACTCCCGAAGTGGAAGACGAAATACTGCACCTGACCCGGGCAATGGGGGTCACCCTCATGAAGAACCGGCAGATGAGCGAAGAGCTGAACGAGCTGAAACAGAGACTGATCGAAGAAAACCGCCAGAGAAAGAGCATGGAACAGTTGTCGCCATCATCCGAGGAAAAGATCCTGAAGGTCATCGATTATATAAAGAACAACTACCACTATGAGATATCACGTGAAGGTCTGGCTTCGTACTGTGATATGAGTCTCTCGGCCCTCTCCCGCGGATTCAAACAGTACACCGGCATGAAGCTGGGCGACCTCATTAACCGGCTGCGGGTTCGGGACGCCATGCTGCAGCTTGAGAACACGGAGAAGACCGTGCTGGAGATAGCGCTCTCCGTAGGATTCGAGAGCCTTCGGACCTTTAACCGTGTCTTTCTCAGGGTAAACGGCCTGACTCCAACGGAGTACCGGGAGAGGATTCCCGCGGAGAGGAAGGATGGGAGGCAGCTGCTGGTTTTGGAGACTTCCGTCCGGACAAAAGGGGGAGAGGGTTCCCGTTGAAGAGGAAATCTGTGAGGGTCGCGAAATGGAAGAATATCTAAAAAGCACGTATTATATGGATCATAAGAACACGGTTATTAACGAGGCAAGGGATGCCATACTCTCCGGGGAGGATAAACATCAAGCTGCGCGGAAGCTCTTCTATTTTGTGCGGGACCGTATTGAATACAGAATCCGTTTCCACGGAAAACGTTTCGATCTTATACAGACTCTTCCTTATTTTTTTCGCGCCGGAAATATTCTTAGTAGAGAATACGGTTACTGCATTCATAAGGCGATTCTTCTCGCCGCACTGGGAAGGAGCGCCAGTATCCCCTCGAGACTGCACTTCGTCAATATCATCAATCACAAAACCGGCAGGGATTTACGAGAGGTCATGGGAGGAGAGGTTTTTCTCTGGCACGGGTACGTCGAGTTTTTTCTGGATGGAAACTGGGTAAAGGCGAACCCGGCCTTTGACAATAAACTCTGCGAGAGAGCCGGTTACCCGCCCGTGGAGTTCGATGGGTACAGCCACGCCATGTTTCCGAAGTATGACAGCCGGGGAGAACCATTCGTTGAATATGCGCAGGACCATGGCTGTTTTAGTGACGTCCCCTGGGTAAGAATCATACTCGCATGGATAACCGGGTACAGCCGGGCCTATATCAGGTCCCTTTTATCGGGATTATTCAGAGACAGAAGACGACATTGAGATATCACAGGAAGGGCGTGCCGGCATACATAAAATGCGGCCGGTTCCGAGAACCGGCTGAATGACAGGGTAACGAAAAACTGTTTTGCCTATAAACCGATCCTGTGATGTTCCTCCTGGACACGTTCGCACCAGTTTCCCACGTTCCAGTCACCGTAAACGCCCAGGCTTCCCATGGGGTCCCGGCCGCTGTAGACCGGCAGATGGATAAGGGAAAGCCCCTTATGCGCGAAGGCCTCCTCCAGGGCATTTTTCAACTCATCCGGGGTGACGCCTCCCCACAGTCCCTTTACGCCCCTGACCGAATTGGCCATGTTCACGTAATCGACTTCCACGGAATCACTCGTAGCGAATTCCTTTCCATACTGGTCGTACTGAAGGCCGGTGATGGCGGCCATGCGGCGATTATCCAGAAGGAAAACGCATCCCCGGGCGCCGTGCTCAGCAGCGTCGATTATTATCTGCGGATTCATGGTGAAACTTCCGTCTCCGGTGAAGGCGACGGCGTAGTCATCGTTCAGGGCCGTGTAGAAGAGGGCGGATACAGCGAACCCCATATAGGATGATCCCGTGTCCGTGAAACTCTGGCCCTCCTTCTCGTCTTCCACGACCTGGAAACCGTTGGCCTGGACGTCGCCCGCGTCGAAGAGCTTGACAGCGCCCCTTTCGTCCGCGAAGTCACAGGCGATTTTGATGGCCGCAGGCTGGGTGAGAACCTCCCGGCCCCAGACCTCGTCATGAAGGCGTGGATTGTCATAGCGTTTTTTCCGAAAATCGTACCATTCCTCGCGCTTGCCGGTAATCTCTTTATACCAGGGGGAATCTCCCTTTGACGGTTTGAGCCCTTGCTCCTTCAGGTGTTCGATCCATCTTCTGAGGTTGACCTTCGCGTCTCCCACTACCGGTACGGTCCGGTTATAATGGGCCGCGTGGAGGGGGTTGCTGTTGAAATTTATGATGTTCCGGGCCTTCTTCCAGGCCGTGCCGGAGGAGTCCCACTGGCAGACGGCCCGGGCGCCGATGACGATGACGGAGTCCGCCTCATTCATGGCGAAATTCCCGGAGAGCGACCCCTTGGAGCCACCAACGCTCATGTTCCTGGGGTTCCCTGCCGGAACGATACCGGTGGCATTGGGGCCTGAAACGATGGCGGCGTCGACTAGTTCAGCAAGTTCCTCGACCTCCGGGCCGCAGCCTCTGGCCCCCTGTCCCAGCTTGATTGTTATCCTGCCCCCTTCGCGGATGCGTTCCGTGGCGTCGGAGAACACGGTTTCATCGGCCGTGACAAGAGACTCGGGCCGGGCGGCGGGAGGCAGTTCCAGGAGATTAAAATTTTTCATGACAACAGGTTGGATATTCATGGGGGCCATGAGGAAGAACGGAGAGTTGAAGGTTCTTCCGCCCGTGGCAACGGCGCCGTTACGGAGAGCCGTTACAATGGACCAGGGCTCGTAGAGTGAGTAGGCCTCCCCCATGAGGGAGGTCATCTTCAGAAAGAGTCCCTGCTCGTCCCTGGGGATCTGCTGCATGTTAAAACCCTCGCCGTGGGTCGTCTCATCGCCGTATATATGGTAGACGCCGGCGCCGTTGGAGGCGGAGCAGAGGCTGCCGGCGAAGGCGTGCATTGCCCCGGGTCCGATAGACGTGATTACGGCCGTGGTCTCACCCGTGAGAATCTTGATTGCCGTGGCCGCGTGGGCCGCCGCGGTTTCATGCCGCATG
Organism: uncultured Leptospirales bacterium; assembly: GCA_964645775.1. Taxonomy (GTDB): domain Bacteria; phylum Spirochaetota; class UBA4802; order UBA4802; family UBA5550; genus CAZYBU01. Next base: position 40,133 of record CAZYBU010000026.1, read on the forward strand.
TTCCAGGTCTTAACCAATCCCTCCTCCTGGTAGACGCGAAGTGTTTCAGCGATAGTAGTGGAACCGTGGCCGAAGACTCCCAGGTATTGGGTGACGCCCTGGTTGTAAAGGCCGAGGACAAGTGCCTCAGAGACAGAGAGGTCTTCGAACTGGTTTATATCACCGGAGGCCACGGCCGCCGCTATGGTTCCATGCTTTGACAGGGCCCTGGCCCGCTTATCCGTTGATGTCATGTCATACCTCCTTTACATTCTCGCCGTGATGGCGGATTTCAGATTCTTATCCTGCAGGTTGTCAATCTCCATTATCTCTTCAATGCCGGGAAAGGTAAGGGCAGGATGGACAACGTTCTCCGGAAGGTTTTCTATTATGCCGGCAAGGTCACGATGAGATACGGCAGAGATCTCTTTTAACAGTTCCCGGGAGACTCTCTGGGGTTCCTTCCGGTGTTCCGGGTACCCTCCCCCTGATTCCACGCTGAAGATACGGTCAAATATGAATGAAAGATTAATGTCTGCCGCCCATCCATACCCCTGGTTCAGGGCCAGAGAGATACAGTTGCCGCCATTGATCAGGGTAAAGAGCCATGCGTCGAGTGACGTGAGGATGTGTCCGCAGAAGACGGACGGGTACTGCATGGCCGACGTAAGGAATCCCTGACCTGTGCCGCATCCTCCCACCACGAAGTCGACCCGGCCGGTACCGAGGAGAAGGCCGGCCAGGAATCCAGTATGTATGTAGGAGAGTTCCGGCTCCTCTCCTCCCTTCTTCATACCGGCGTTTATGATTTCGTGGCCCCGTCCCTCCAGGGCTTTAAGGATATCCGGGTTTCTGTCCCCGGCGCTGGTTTCGCTGATTACGGCTATTCTCATGTCGGTTCTCCTTTGCTATTTTACGGGATGTATGTTAAGAATTTTGCGGGCCTCGTCAGGAGAGGCCACCTCCCGGCCAAGTTCCCGGGCCAGGCGGACGACCCGTTCCACGAAGGGGGCGTTGCCCGTGGCCAGTTCTCCCTTACGGTAGAAGACGTTGTCCTCCAGGCCGATACGGGTATGGCCACCGGTGAGGATGGCCATGGTGTTCATGGCAAGCTGGTACTTTCCGATACCGGTTACGTTAAAGAGGCTCCCTTCCGGAAGATGCCGGATCATGGTCACCAGGTTCTCGGGCGTGCCGGGATACCCTCCCATGCCGCCCACGCCCATGACCATATTCACGTAGTAAGGCTTCTCCACCAGGTTTTTCTTTATGAGGTTCCCCACCTCGCCGAACATGGAGGGATTGTAAACCTCCATCTCGGGCCGTATCTTTCGTTTGAGCATCTCTTCGGCGAAGGTTTCGATCTCGGAGCGCTTGTTGGCGAAGGGGATCTCCCGGTCCTGGTAGAAGAAGATAATGGAGCCCATATTAAGAGAGGCCGATTCCGGCTTCGCGTCCAGGCTGGTGATCCGTTTCTCGATCGGTATACCGGGACCTCCCGTTGTGTTCTGTACAACCAGGGAAGAGCGGGCCCGGACTCCCTCGTTAATCTCGGAGAAGATCTCAGGACTGCCTACTCCCTTTCCCTCTTCGTCCCGGGCGTGAATGTGAACAAGGGCGGCGCCCGCGTTATGGCAGTCCACCGCCTCCTGGATGATTTCCTCCGGCTGTTCCGGAAGGGACGGGTTGGCCTCCTTGCCGTGTATGCCACCGGTGAGGGCGGCCGTTATGATCAGTTTATCCATGTTTACTTGTCTCCTTTCCTGATTTCACTCCAGCGGGCCATAGCCGAGGCGGCGCTTACCCACTGGATGATGTCGCCCAGTACCGGTATCTCTTCCCGTATGAGGCGGGTCGACATTTTCTCCGTGTAGGGTCCGCCGGCGGCGCAGCAGAGAATCGGTTTTTTTCTCTTCCGGTTAAGGAGGCTCATCTTCTCGACTATGGTCTCATCCAGGGGCGTGTTCTGGAAAACGAAGAAGACCATGATGATGTCCACATTGTCGTCATCCAGAAGGCGGGCAATGACGTACTCGTAATCCCCGGCTGAGGCGGAGCCGGTAACGTCCACAGGGTTATCGACGATGTAGAAGAAGCTGAAGTGCTCTCTCATCTGTTTTTTTGAGTCTTCTGACAGGGAGGCAAGGGCCAGTCCCTTCTCCGAAAAATGGTCCAGGGCGTTGACCATGGGACCGGCGCCGTTGGAGAGGAGGGCAACCCGGTTCCCCGTGGCCTCCGGTTGCATGGCCAGGGCCTCGCAACTCGCGTAACATTCGTAGAAACTGTTCGTGGTTATAATGCCCGCCTGGCGAAAGACTCCATCGTAGACATGGTAACTGCCGCCGTAGGCGCCGGTATGGGAGACCGACGCCTTAGCCGCTTCCATGGAGCGGCCGGTCTTGTAGACCAGGACCGGTTTCCCCGCATCTATGGCCCGGCGGGAGGCCTGGATAAACTTTCGGCCGTCTCCGAGACCTTCAATGTAACTTCCGATTACCGAGGTCTGGTCATCGTCGGCGAAGAAGGATATGAGATCACCCTCGTCGACATCCACGCGGTTGCCGTAACTTACCATACGGCTGACTCCCACGAGATGGGCCTTCTCCATGAAGGCGCAGCCCCAGGTGCCGCTCTGGGTGATGAAACTCATGGAGCCGGGACCGGGCCTCTGGAAACGTTCCTGGTGGTAAAAGAAGGAGTCGAAACGGGAATGACCGTCAAAGGAGCCGATGCAGTTCGGCCCGATGATGCGAATGCCCTTTTCCCGGGCCGAGGATCTGATCTTCTCCTCCAGGGCGGCCCGCTCTCCACCCAGTTCCTTTCCTCCGCCAGATACGATAAGAGCGGCGCTGGAGCCGATCCCTTTCATCTCCTCAAGGATTGCCGGGACCAGGGAGAGGTCCACGACAATGACCACGAGGTCCGGGGTCTCCGGGAGGCCGGCGAGAGAAGGGTATGTCTTAAGGCCCATGATGGTATCATAGTTTGGGTTGATGGGATAGACGGAGCCCCTGAACTCCAGGCGGGTAAGGGTGTCCAGGATGACATTGCCGATCTTTCCCTCCGTGGTGGAGGCTCCGATAAGGGCCACGCTTCGAGGCGTGAAAAAGTTCTGGAGATGGTCCGCCCGTGGAGGTTCGGACGCGGGATACCTTTTCTCCCTGTCGGGGAATACAAGTTTCGCGTCCACGACAGTGCATCCGTCGGGCCGGACGATGACAGGGTTGAAGTCTACAGAGTCATAGAGGTCCACGAACTCCTGACCGAATGTTGATATATTCATAAGAGCCTGGACGAGAAGGTCTTCGTTTACCGGCTCACTGCCCCGGTATCCTGCAAGAAGGGGGTAGCCCTTCAGGGAACGGAGCATACCCAGGATATCACCTTCGGCAAGGGGTAGCATCCCGAAGGTAACGTCCCGGAACAGGTCGGTCATGATGCCGCCCATGCCGACCATAAGAAGGGGGCCGAAGGTGACGTCGTTCTGGAGGCCCACGATCAGTTCCACGCCGGAGGAGGCCTGCTCTTCCGCGAGGATGCCGATATATCCTTCAACCTTTCCGTAAAAGGTCTTCTCCATCTCCTGGAACGTCTTCTCCATCTCCTCCGGGGATGAGATGCCCAGGCGCACGCCGGAGAGTTCGGTTTTATGGAGAACCCGGTCAGAGACCAGTTTCATGACAACGGGAAAGGGGAGACTCCGCGAGGCCTCCCGGCAGGCATCAATGCCTGTCAGGAGAGTGGAGAGCGGGACAGGGATATCCAGTTTATGGAGGATTTCCTTCATCTCGTTTTCGGGAAGGATGGAAGCCCTTTCCATCCGGGAGATAATGCGTTCTCGGATTTCCTTGTTTTTCATCGGGAACTCCCGGCCTTCCGGGCCTCTTCAAGGCTGGCCCTGATGTATTCTTCTGACACCGCGGGTATGAATACGCACGCTATCTGCAGAGGTTCATTTCCCGTATTGAGCGTTTTGTGAGAGACGCCGGGTGGGGCGTACATAGCCACTCCCGGTTTAAGCTCATGCTCCTCGTCTCCGATCCAGGCCTTTCCGCTGCCAGTCATGAAGATCATGAGTTCTCCCTTGTCGTCATGGGCGTGGAAATCGGTGCAGCCTCCGTTGGGTGCCAGGGTGGAGAGGAGGAGGGTGAAGTCTTTTATCCTCTCGTCGGAGTCGGGCGACATGATGATCTTCAGTTCTCGCTCAAAAGGTTTATCGATGGTATGTCCTTCAATTTTAGTGAAATCGTAAAAGAGCATTCTTTGGCCTCCCGCATGTCTATTGTATTATATACAATATATGTGCGCAATAGTCAATGAAAATATAATAAATTTTTGCGACAAAGCGCAATCCTGTCTGATCTCTGCATAGTTATCCAGATAACCTTCATTTTTATTGACCTTTCGGAGGGGCAGGATACCAATAACTATGCCGGTAACTGATTTTGTTGAAATTAGAATTGACGGATTTCATAATGCACAATAGCTTTGTGTATTATGAAAAAAGAAGCCGGTATCCCTCCTCCCCTTATCCAGTCCCTCGACAGAGGATTGAAGATCCTCCAGATTCTGGGAAGATCAAACGAACCCCTCTCCCTGAGTGAAATAGCCGGTCATTTTGAGATAGATCGATCTTCAGTCTTTCGTCTAATATCGACCTTAATGCACAACAGCTTCGTGAAGCAGGACCCGGACACAAGGAAATACCGTATAGGGTACCGGGTCATGGAACTGGCCGGCTCTTACGGGGAGCAGTCCAACATAGAGGAAATCATCCGGCCAGTCATGAAACGTATCTGCCTCGAAACGAAACAGAACACCCACCTGGCCGTGCTGGACCGGGACTCTGTGGTCTTTATCGCCGTGGAGCAGCCAAGGGAGATGATTACCATGAACCTCCAGGTGGGGACCCGGGAGCCCGTGATTCCCACGGCCCTTGGAAAGGCTTTGATATCGAGGCTTCCTCTCGAAGAGATACGCCGCCATATTCAGTCCTCTTTCATTAGTGGCAAACCGGAAGAAGGTGAATCTTCTCTTGATGCCTGCATGAAAGATATGGAGAAAGTGCGGAAGCGCCGGGTGGCCAGCGACAATGAGGAATTTAAGGACGGGGTCGTCTGTTTCGCGGCACCCATCCTGAATAACCGGGGAGAGGCGCAGTTCTCCATAGGGATATCCGGCCCCGGAGACAGGGTGCGGCCCAGGTTTGATGAAATTGAAGAGATAGTGCGCCGGGCCGGTCTGGAGCTCTCCCGTCTCATGGGATACGGCGAGGCCGATGCATAGTTATCCACCCCCCCTGGTTCAGGGATATATCTTCTCGCTTCTGATCCTGTTTCCCATGCTGTAGATGGTGTAGACCAGCCAGGCCGGTTTGCCGTGGAAGTACTGGATGTACCACCGCAGGCGGACCGTGGTCTGGGTAATGGGCTGGTCTACCAGGACGTTCCTGCCCTTCGCGTCGAGGTAGTGGGTATGATCACAGAGTTTTCCGCTGGTCTGCTGCATGTAACACTCCCGTACGGTGCGGAGCCTGCCTTCCGTGTCATACCCGGCCTCGTACCACGCGTAAGAGCTGCCAGCGGCCAGGGTCTCTTTCCATTTTTTGATCTGCTCGCCGGGAAATTCTCCGGAAAGTTTCAGGCCTGTCCCCGCAGGCGGGGGAGCTTCTCGTAAAAAGGAATCCTTTTTAACTACCTCCTTCATCTCTTCAAGGGTTCTGCCGCCGAATGTCGATGTGTAGGTCATCTTTCTGAACCAGCGGAGGTTCAGTATCCTGGAACGGCTCTCCATCAGCTTATGAATATATCGGTCAACCAGGGCGTCCTCCTCCTTTTTCAGGGAGCGGATTTCGTCGATTTCATTTTTGGACAGGTCGCGCCAGGAGAAGGATGGGTTCTTCTGGTACCAGGATTTCGAAGAGAAGTAGCTCTGTATGGCGCTGCTCTTAAAGACGTACCCGTGCCGGGCGAAGAGGGTGTTTCTTTTCTCGACAAGATTATGAATTCTTTCCGCCGTGGGCAGGTCCTCACCAGCCAGATTGCTCGCAATGAAGAGCAGGGCCGGGACCAGGGTGAAAGAGAGAATGAAAAGAGTAAGTCTCACAGGGTATCCTCCGGTGCGTGGAGTCTAAGCTATACCGAATATAGATTATCGAGCAGGATTATGCAAACGGTATTGAATATTTTTCAGGAGCTCCAATTAATTTTCAGTGCGCATACTTTACCGTAACTTGTTATATAAAACTCTAATATCCGCAACGCCGAAGAGGGAAGGGAGATTAGTTTTTTTGCTCGTACAAGCTTCTTCAGGTATAATACCTGATTTGTTTTTGATTATTCCCGGTATATCGTTATCTTCTGGTAGAAGAGAACCGGGGAAAGGGGGCAGGATGCTGCTAAATAAAAAGAAATACAGACTGGTCGCAAAGGTTATCGAAGCCTGGAAGGAGCGGGGACTGCTTTCGGAAGAAAAGTCACATGAACTAAAAAATTCACTCGAGATAGCAAGTGTGGACTGGAGAAGATTGGCCCGATACTCCTTCTGGATAGCGGGAATAAGCCTGGGCATCGCCGTTTTCGCCCTTTTGCTGGATGACGCTATAATGGCCCTGATCGAACAGATTATTCGACTGCCAGACATTGTGAAATCTCTGCTCCTGGCAATTATCGCGGCTCTTCTCTATTTCTGGGGCTTCCGCAGGATGAATATGCACCCGGCTAAGAATTATACCAGTGAATCTATTCTATTCGCCGGCGCTGTTGTCACGGGAGGCGCGATTATCTTCCTGGGCCAGGCCCTGGATACGGGGAGCGGGCATTTTTCATTGCTCATACTCATGGCGACCCTGGTTTACCTTCTGATTGGGGGATTGTTCCCGTCCGTTCCGATGTGGGTGCTGGGGCTGCTCTCGATGAGCGCCTGGTTCGGCACGGAGACCGGATACGCATCCGGATGGGGCGCCTACTTCCTGGGGATGAACTATCCCCTTCGCTTCGTGAT
>CAZYBU010000027.1:0-34809 GCA_964645775.1 uncultured Leptospirales bacterium
GAAGGCAAGGAAAGAATGCGTAATTATTCCTTACGATGCTTTTGCGGGCAACCAAAAATGAGTTGATATCCCCGCCGCCGAAGGCGGCGAAAACAATAACGTTTTTTCAAATGAAGGCAAGGAAAGAATGCGTAATTATTCCTTACGATGCTTTTGCGGGCAACCAAAAATGAGTTGATATCCCCGCCGCCGAAGGCGGCGAGGATATCAGAGTTTCTTGTGGGAAATAAAGTTTAGGAAAATACTGATTTGTGATCAGTAATTCCCTTTTGTTGTCAATGTATATTCTGATTGACAGAATGCGACATAATGAGTCAGCCTCTCTCTATCCAAGACACAGGGAGCGGCCATGGACCAGCATGTTTTCCTCGAACTCGTACCTCTCGTATCCGGCATGGCGGCCGGAATCCTGATTACCTGGTTTATCATGTATGTTCTGGGTAGACGGGACAGGGAAGGGGCCGCCCAGATTGAACCTATGAGAAAGCAGCTGGAAGAGACCCGGCAGGAGAATATACGCCTCAAGGCCCGGATGGAGTCGGACCAGGAGAAACTCCAGTGGATGGAAAAGGCCCGGCATGAACTGGCCGATACCTTCGCGGCCCTCTCCTCGAAAGCCCTGCGGGATAATTCGAGCCAGATCATCAACCAGTCAAGGGAGAGCATTTTTCGTCCCCTGGACCGCGAACTTCAGAAGCTTGAGAAACAGGTACAGGCCCTCGAGAGCAAGAGGGAGGGGGCCTACAGGAGCATCGAAACCCACGTGGTGAACCTCCAGAAGGCCTTCGGCGAGATGCAGAGTACCACCCATTCTCTCGCCTCGGCCCTGAAGTCGTCATCCGTTCGGGGTACCTGGGGAGAGGTTCAGCTTCGCCGTATCGCTGAGCTGGCCGGCATGGTCGATCATGTCGATTTCGAGGAGCAGAAGAGCGCTGACCGGGGGTCATCACGGCCTGATATGATCGTCTATCTTCCCGGCGGGGGAATAATACCGGTAGACGCAAAGGCTCCAATGTCCGCCTACCTGGAAGCCTTTGAGAGCCGTGACGAACAGGTGCGCCGCAACGGATTGACCGCTCACGCCAATTCCATCCGGAAGCATATGCGTGACCTCTCGGGCAGGGCCTACTGGGACCAGTTCGAAAACGCTCCTGAATTCGTGGCCATGATGATCCCCTACGAGTCGGGACTTTCGGCCGCCTTTACCGTGGACCCGAAGCTCTATGATGAGGCCCTCTCAAGCCGGGTGATCATCGTTTCGCCGGCAACCCTTCTTGCCCTTTTGAAGGCGGTATCAGCAGGATGGCTCCAGCTTCGCCTGGAGGAGAACGCCCGATCGATAGCGGAACTGGGCAAGGAACTTCTGGACAGGTTCAATACCTTTAACGATCACTTCGGTAAAATCGGTAAAAGCCTGGACGGGGCCGTAGAAAGCTATAACTCCGCGACCGGTTCCATGCAGAGCAGGGTTATTCCCACCCTTCGTCGCATGAAAGAGTTGGGCACCGGCGGTGAAGAACCGGTTGAGAATCAGCCCCTGGACAGCCGGGCCCGCGAATTATCTTCTTCCTGATCGGACCCTGCGATATAACAGGGTCAGGATCGAAAGGAGAAAGAGGGCGACCAGGAGACCGGTAATATCCAGGGTCGAAAATCCTTCCTGTCGGCGGCATTGTGGTCCGCAATCGAGCTGAAGTTTAATCTGGTCCGGGATCTGTCGCTTGTTACTATTCATGGCGTAAAATTCCTTTACATAGAACGGGTCCCATGTATCCTTGCTGAACCGGTAATACGGTACCTATTATACTATTATGCATGGGAGAGGTGCAACATGAATATTCTTATCTTCGGTCCCAATGGAAGCGGAAAGGGGACACAGGGAGCAATCGTACAAAAGAAGTACAGTATTCCTCATATTGAATCTGGCAGCATTTTTCGTGAAAATATCAAGGGTGGAACGGACCTCGGCAAGCAGGCCAAAGAGTACATCGACAGGGGAGACCTGGTGCCCGATTCCATAACTATCCCCATGATCCTTGACAGACTTCAGCAGGACGACTGCAAAGATGGCTGGCTTTTGGACGGTTTCCCAAGGAACCCGGAACAGGCCCGGGCCCTTTTCGAAGCCCTGAATGAAAAGAATATCTCCCTCGACTATGTAATCGAGATCATTCTGGACAGGGACCTGGCCAAAAAGCGGATCATGGGTCGTCGCATCTGCGCTAATGATCCGAATCATCCCAATAATATTTACATCGATGCCATCCGTCCCGCTGAAAAGGATGGAAAGATGGTATGTCGCGTCTGTGACGGCGATCTCTCCACGCGCTCCGATGACCAGGACGAAGAGGCTATCAACAAGCGTCATAACATCTATTACGACGAGGCGGAAGGAACCCTGGCGGCTGTCTATTTCTTCAAGAACATGACCGGTGACAACGCGCCTCAGGTTATTGAAGTGGATGGTAAACCGGGCGTTAAAGAAGTAAGTGAAGACCTCATGGGCAGACTTGACTGATCCTGCTTATGAATACTCGACAGAAAGTCTTTACCATACTCTACACACAGTCCTTTATATACAGGGACGATCCTCCCTTTACCCTTGTCTCCGGGGCGACCAGCCCCTATTACTTCGACTGCAAGGCCACGACTCTGGATCCCGGGGGAGTTGCCCTGGTGGGAGAGGCCCTCTACGATCTGCTGGAAGAGACCATCGTGGATCAATCGGTCCAGGCCCTGGGCGGTCTGACCCTGGGAGCGGACCCCATATCCGTATCCACGGCCATTGCCGCCTGGCACAGGGGGAAGGAGCTCTCTCCCCTGGTGGTCCGCAAAGAGGCCAAGAAACACGGAACCGCCCGGTGGATAGAGGGAAGGCTGGATGGCGTGAAAAAGGTCATCGCCGTGGATGATGTCATCACCACGGGAGGTTCCACCGTGACAGCCATTGAACGTCTTCGGGAAGGGGGCCTTGAGGTGGTGGCCGCGGCTGTATTGGTTGACCGCCAGGAGGGAGGACGTGAGTCTATTGAAAAGACAGGGGTACCGGTCCTCTCCCTGTTTAAGAGAGAGGAGTTTGACGCCAGAAGAATGGCCGAGGGAGAATAGAAAGCTCTCCCTTAATAAATATTAATACTCTACAATATTGGGCAGTCTCTTCGCCTGGTCTATCCAGTCCTTCAGCTGAAGGGGGGAGGGCACCTGGCGTACCAGATTCTGTTCCCGGTTTGTTCCCAGCAGGACCTCGTGAAGTTTTTCCGGTTTTTTCCCGGAGAGTTCCCTTACCGTATCCAACCCGGCCTCCTCAAGGAGGTCCGCGAATTCAGGTCCGATACCCCTGATTCGGCAGAGATCTGCGTGATTGATCCACTTAAGGAGAAAGGTGCCAGGTATTCCAGTAAGTCGGCTGATCTCTGCCCTTCCTGCGGGTGTGGCCCCTTTCTTCAAGAGTGCGCCAGGAGAACGGATTCCCGCTTTCCTAAGGTTTGCGGCGAAGGGTCCGTCAATACCATCGATGGACTCCAGTTTCATGCATGTCTCCTGGAGAGAATTCGCGCTGAATGGGCGGCCCTTTTTCAGCGCCAAGAACTCATTATAGGTGAAGGGGCAACTTTGTGCAAGAATTAATCATCATGGGTGCGACTCCGCTGGCCAGGTTTTTCCGGTCATGATCCATGCTGTGAGTATTGCCTCTTTTGGAGAGGCCTCCCATCCTGCCTGTAAGGGGAGGCGCCGTGATTCCATGAAAGAGATTTGCCATCCTGCGCAAAGACGTGAATCTGCTGGCTACAGAATGCCTTATCTCCCAACGAGATGCTTTTTAACCGAAATTCATATTTCCGATAAAACACTTGATGAAAACAGCCGTTCTCCGCATCTGTATCCTCTGAACTGTGATATCGTGAGCGGCAGGATATGTACGAAGGACCAGGTATACATTCTTTCAAAGGGATCGTGACTCCCGTGAGCATGGGTGAGATTCATCTCTCCGGAAGCGCTATTCTGGAGTCGAACATCAGTAGCTGCGTGAGTGTGTCTCTTTATCACAGAAACTCCCGGCTGGGAGGCATGACGCACATTTCCAAGGCCCTGGAATCGACCTCACGGAGGATGGTTCCTCCGGAGCATGATTACAGGTACGCGGGAAACGCCATCCGGGGACTTGTAAAGCTTTTCCGAGACAGGCTTCCTCTCCTTGATACCCGGGAACTTGTCCTCTATATCGCGGGCGGATACGAGAATGACCCTCCGGTCACAGAGACGATCCGGGAACTGGGACTCAGGGTAACAACCTGCGGAACCGTGAGGACACTCGAAGACTCAAAGTATCATTTTAAACTCAGGGGGTGGGATATTAACGGCAGCTGCTACCGTAAGGTCTCACTTAATCCCCTGCAGGGATTATTGCTCATTGAACAATACAAACCCTTCCTCGAACGGAGAGAACCTTCTGTTTTCAATAGAATCCAGCTTTAAATCGGTTTTTTGACTGCTGAATCTCAGGATAATAAAAAAGAGGGCGCCCCTCAGGGACACCCTCCTTAAATGCGTCTAATTGCGTTAATCAGAAGTTGAAACCGAAGGCAAGACCGGTGGCGATACCGATATTATTATCCAGCATGTCGGTACTCCAGACGTCCAGGTTCAGTTTCATACGCTTGGTTCTCAGGAAGGCGGCCCTGAGGCCCAGGTTAAAGATGCCCCTTCCGGTTTCGGCTCCCGCACCTTCAATGGAATAGGTGTAGTTGCCGAATTCGACCATGAAGTGCAGGTAATGCTTGAATATCTTGGGGAAGAAGTCCAGGTCAAAGAGCATACCGAAGTCTATGCCGTGGTAGTTCTTGACCGGTTCCACGAAGGTGTATCCCACGGAAAGGGATGTCTCGGAAGGCATCTTGAAGAAGGGTGCCCGGTAGGTGGCCACGAGGTAAAACTGACCTCCGCTGTAAGGTTCATTCCCGTCCGCGTCAAAATCGAGCCACTGGAAATTGCCTCCTATGGCCAGGGCCGAGCTCTTTGATCCGTAGAAGCGCCATTTAAAGAACATGAGAAGATCGCTGCCATTATCATCAGGCTGAATATCCATGGCAGCCCCGAGTTCGATCTGTCCGATGATCTGGAACGAGACCTTGGGAATATAACTGTCGAGCATGATCATGTGGAAAGCGGAATCCACGGCGAATTTATTCCCTTCCCAGCCGGTATTGGCGTTCGGCAGGGAGAATCCACCCGTTGTGCCACCGGCGTTGGGGCTTTTGAAGGGCTCAGCGTAGAGAGCTGAACTCATGAGAATAAGGGCGACCAGGGCGGGGAAAAGTATCTTGAGTTTGCGTCCCATTCTGTCCTCCTCGATTTGTGTTTGCGTTTTGAATTACTCTATTTTTGATACAAATGTAGGTCTATAGATGGTTTTTTCAAGAATTTCTGCAAAATGTTTAAAAAAAAAAGCTATATCAGGCTCTTCTATTTATCTACAGTGAGCTCTATTGTTTCCGGTTGTTCCTGGATGAAGTGTATTTCGCAATCGGACTTGACTGTTATAATTGTCGTGAAGGAGCCCTCATGAAAGGGGGTAAAACGGATTCGATACAGGTGGGATGGATGCAGTCTTTGAAGGGGGGTCTCTTCCTTTGTGCAAATATCCACTGTACGACTGGTGTCCCACTGGACATCGTAGTTCTGTGCCATGATTGTCGATTCGACCTTCTCTGCGCCGGGCAGTGATTGGATTCTGATTAACCGCTCTACCATAAAATAGGTCCGTATTACCTTGTGGCGGTCAGTGAAGTCATCCACAGGTATATGCGTCAGGACGGTAACTTCAATGCAGTCAACTTTTTTGCCGATGCGGAAATAGACCTCGAAGGTCTTCTGGCCATCCATGGTACTCGAAGAGAGGGTTAACTCCGATCGATGCCGGCTGTATTCGACGCTGTTTTTATATTCTCCCGGTGTTTTACAGGAGATGATAAGGAGCAGGGCAAGTCCCGGGAGAAGGAGGGTGTAATCATATCGTTTCACATTTTAATGATACTGCCGCGCCTCCCTGCGTCAAACCCCTTTTTCCTGGACCGCAAATTTGGCAGATATAAAAAAATCTTCTTGCCGGGATGGCCCGGGCTCTCTTTTCTGTTTTATTCACTCTCCAACAATCCAGAGAAAGGATACGTGATGTTTCTCAAGTCCATGGATCTCTTTGGCTTCAAATCTTTCGCGGAACGCACACATTTTGAATTCGATTCCGGGGTTACGGCCATTGTGGGACCTAACGGCTGCGGAAAGTCCAATGTGGTGGATGCCATCAAGTGGGTCCTGGGCGAAAAGCAGGCCCGGAATATCCGCGGCGAAAAAATGGAAGATATTATTTTCTCCGGCACGGAACTGCGTAAACCACTCTCCCTGTCTGAGGTGTCGATAACAATTAACAACCAGGACCGGGTTCTGGACATCGAATCGGACACCGTAACCGTATCGAGAAGGGTCTTCCGGGACGGGGAATCGGAATACATGATCAATAAGTCCCCCGTCCGTCTGAAAGACATAGAGAAGCTGTTTCTGGATACCGGTATCGGAAAATCCGCCTATTCGGTCATGGAGCAGGGGAAGATGGACCTTATTCTCTCAACCCGGGCCGAGGATAGAAGATATATTTTCGAGGAAGCGGCGGGGATATCCCGTTATAAACTTCAGAAACGGGAATCTCTGAAGAAACTGAAAGACACCGGCGAGAACCTGGAACGTTTGAACGATATCATTCATGAGATCGAACGGGAAAAGGAGATCAAGGCCAAACAGGCGGAGAAGACCAGAGAGTATCTGAAACTCAGGGACGAGATGCGGGAGATTGACGTTGCCCAGCAGGTGATTAAGTACAGGGAGATCGTATCCCGCCAGACCAGACTGCAGGAGGACCTGGACCGGTTGAACGCGGAGCGGGAGAGAGTGGCGGTCCGGGTGAACACCGCGTCGGCAGAGAACGAGAAGGACGACAAGCGAAAGAACGATATACAGCTGGAACTCTTCGACAATGAAAAGAAGCTTCACGCCTTTCGCATACGGGTGGAGGATATAGACGTCAAGACCGAGAGAAACCGGAAGAGTATCGAGGAACATCGTGTTCGCATAGAGGCGGTTGAAAAACAGGTCACAGAACGGAACAACCGTCTTAAGGAACTGCAAAAGGAGAGGGAGCGTAGTGAATCCCAGGGGGTGGAGATTGCCGGTCGCATTGAGAAGGACCGCCAGCGTCTGGAGGAACTCTTCACCACGCGCAAGGAAAAGATCCAGTCGATCCACCAGTCGAGAGATGTCATGGAAAGGAACCGCCAGACCGTGGAGGAGACGGAGCGTCATTTGCGGAGCCTCAGAGAGGAGCTGGCGGCGGTGGTAAAGAAATTGATAGATGCCATAGACAGGCGGAAAGCGGAACTCCTGGACTCGGAAATGGAGCGGCAGGAGGTCCGGGACAGGATCGAGAAGCGACTTGAGGAACTTACTATTGCTCTTAATTCCGCGCGTCTGGCCCTTTCCGGGGGACGGACCGAGGAAGCCCTGGAAGGCCTGAATAGCCTGGACATCCCAGGGTTGCGGGAAGATATCGTCACCTTTGAGGGATATGAGGACGGTTTTCGATCGATCCTTTTCGATAAGAGCGGTGTCCACGCTGAAAAAGAGAAGCTGGACCTGAATATCGGCGCGGCCGATGAAAAGATCGAAGAACTCCGAAGAAAAAACAGCGAACTGGAACAGTTCATACAGTCCGAGCAGGCGGAAATGGAGCGGGTCAATGACATGATCACCCGTATTGAGAAGGACCTTTCCCGGGATGAGAATGAACGACAGTGGATAGAACGCAACCTCAAGACCCTGGATCATCGAATCCGGGACGTGACCATGCAGCTGGAGAACCATCATAAGGAGATAGAGCGTTCAACCGGGGCGATCGAAGGTCTGGAGAAGGAAATATCCGAATGGGAAGCCAGGCTGGTTGATTACGGAAAGCAGAGCGATCTGCTTGAAAAGAGTATTTCCGGGCTTGTAAGCCGAAGGGCGGAGATTGATAAAAAGATCGATGAACGGCGCAAGAAGAACAGGCGGGACGAGGAGGAACTTGCGCGCCTCCAGGAAAGGATAACGAATCAGGATCGAAGCCACGTGGAACTGATCTTCAAGAGGAATGCCATTGAAGACTATCTCTGGACGGAGTACGAACTCAAGGCCGCTTCCACGGAGAGGCTATCCGTTTCCGCTTCCAGGCTTCCCGACCTGAATGAGCGGATGACCGACGTTAAGAAGAAGATCCAGAACCTGGGACCCATTAATAACCTGGCCATTGAGGAATACCGTGACCTGAAAAAACGGTTCGAATACTATCTTTCCCAGAAGGAAGATATTGAAAAAGCGAGGGAGGATATACTCTCTGTCATCGAAGATATCAATCAGACCTCGGTGCAGCTTTTTATGGAGACTTTCAATGAGATACAGAAAAACTTTTCTGAGCTTTTTCGTCGACTTTTCGAGGGAGGGGAGGCGAAGCTGGCCCTCCTGAATGAAGAGGATATTCTGGAAAGCGGGATCGAGATTACCGTTCGCCCCCCGGGAAAAAAACTCAAGAGTATTGATCTTCTTTCCGGAGGAGAGAGGGCTCTGACGGCGATCGCCCTTCTCTTCGCCACCTACATGGCGAAACCCTCTCCCTTCTGCTTTTTGGACGAGATAGACGCCCCCCTGGATGAGCAGAATATCGGCCGGTTTGTTAAGATGATGAGAGAATTCGCCCGCGGGACACAGTTCATTATCGTGACCCATAATAAAAAAACCATGAGTATCGCGGAATCCATCTACGGTGTTACCATGGAGGAACCGGGTGTGTCAAGCCTGGCTTCCCTCCGTATGGAACGCCTGGAAAAAGCGACATAAATCGCCTCTCCCTCCCTCTTCGACTCCGGTAGCAGACTTTTATTACTTGACAGCGGCCCCGAAATTTATTAGTGTAACATTGTACACGTGAATGGTTACGACTGCCCGGAAATGTCCATGGCGTGTTGCAGTATGCACAATGGAGGGTGTAAAATGAAGGTAACTATAGAAGGGATTCTTGGTTCAGCTCAAAAGATGAACCGGCAACGGAAGGTTGAAGGCGAGCCGTCCGAAAACCGCAATCAGGCATCCAGAGGCGATTCTGTCAATCTCACCAGAAAAGTCAACACCCGCCTTGACGGTATCGACAGGGAGGTTCGGGATATACAGACTTCGCTGACAAGGAATCAGATCATTCGAAACGGGATTGAAGCCATCCGGGAGGATTATGCCGGGGGTGGGACCAGTCACAGAGAGACCATGAATGATTACACCTACCAGGGTGAGCAGG
Organism: uncultured Leptospirales bacterium; assembly: GCA_964645775.1. Taxonomy (GTDB): domain Bacteria; phylum Spirochaetota; class UBA4802; order UBA4802; family UBA5550; genus CAZYBU01. The sequence goes on from CAZYBU010000027.1 coordinate 9,371, forward strand.
TTCTGCGGAACCATGTGGGGGACAATATTACGGGAGAGCTCCTCGATGCCCGGCGTCAGGCCGTGGACCAGAACATCATTCAGGAGGTCAACTCACTGCGTCGTCTCCAGGTAGAGGCGGACAACCTGATGGCTTCTAATCTGGCCGAACCTGAGCAGGTTGATCGTTTCATGGAGAATAACGGTGATTTCATGACCAGACTGCGGAACGCGAACCCTGATAACCTGTCCAACCTTTCCTATGACAGTGTAATGCGTTTAACCAGGTAGGCAGGCCAAGTAGGCAGGCCAGGCTTCGCGCTTTTATTATATACTGATCGTTCACGCTATATACAAAAAATAGCCACCCGTGAGGGTGGTCTTTTTTTTGGTGCGCCCGGCATGGGCGCACGCTTGGTGGTGCGGTGGTATACCGGTGACGGTCCTTCTGGTAAACCACCTAGTCCACTACGGGGGTTGATAGCACCAACCGTTAGCTTAAGGCAAGGGTGTCCATCGTGAGGTGGAATCTGAAGGAAGCCGGCGGGATTTGTTTGACCGTAATAGTATCCTTTAAGGAAAAACATCTTCAGGTAGAATAACTGAAAAATACCTCATTTTACCCTTTCCAACCTGTTGACACTATCCTGAAAACTGAATATGCTTATATACATGGCAGACTTTCTGATACATATGATTACCGCGTTTCTCCTTGTCCAGACCGGCGACAGCCAGGGGAAGAGTGAAGAGATATTTCCCCTGGTGATCGCGCCTGGAAGGTCGAGTCCCTATCTCCGCATGGAAGACTGGAGGGGTCCGGTCTCCTCTGAAAGGATAGCTGGATGGGCCGGCTTCCGGGAGGGTGAACTTCTGGAGGACCGGGGGCCTTTCGTTACCCATCAGGCCTACTTCCTCTCCAGCATGGGGTCCATACTTGAGCTGGTCGGATTCCGTCCCTTTCGCAGGTATACCCTCTGGATAGATTTCGTTCGTTACCGTTACATGAAAACAGAGAGTGAACTGGTCATTACCTTCCGGCCCGGTAACAATCAGGGAGGCGAGAGGAAGGTTACCGTGAAAAGGGATGAGTTGCCTGAATCGGGTCTCTTCGGTGTGCATATTCCTTATGAGATGACCTACACCGGTTCAGTTATAGTGGAATTCATGGAACTGACCGATGCCGGTACTTCCTGGGGAATATGGGACATGACCGTTGTGGAGGGGATCGAACCACCCGTGGATAGAGGCTCGGAGGAGGGCGAATTATCCACAGGAGATGATACCATTTACGGCATATCGGTGGGTCCGCGTAACCTGAAAATTATTTTTGACAACAGATATACCTCGAATCAAAAAGGCTTCTGGCTGTCACCTTCCCGAACCGGAAGTTTCTGGTGGCCCGAGGCTTTGCGTAGAGAACCATATAAATCAGGGGACAGCTATGGGGCGAGAATTTCTTGAACGTGAATTCGACGATGAAGTCTACGAAGACGGATTCTACGAGGAGAACCTCGATGAAGAGGAGATCGATGAAAGTTCGGAACTCTTTTTCGACGAGAGAGAACGGCGTCTTGCCGACGAAGGGGAGGGTGAACCTGAAGAAGATTACAGCGAAAAGAAGATCTACCTCAGTTTCGCCTGTGAAGACTGTGATTACAGGTGGGATGACACCGTTGTGAAGAAAGAAGGCAACCTCGAAGATGAGATCGTTGAAGAAGATCTTAATACCGTCTGTCCAATGTGTGGATCGATGAATGTTTCGCAGATATGAGCGGACGATATCTCTCGATCCAGGGTGCTCGGGAGCATAACCTCAAAAACATATCCGTGGATATTCCGAGGGACCGGCTGGTCGTTATTACCGGTCTTTCAGGTTCCGGCAAATCCTCCCTCGCATTCGATACCATATACGCTGAAGGTCAGAGGCGATACGTTGAGTCTCTCTCAGCCTACGCGCGTCAGTTCCTCGGTCTCATGGAGAAGCCGGATGTCGACTATATTGACGGCCTTTCCCCGGCCATCTCCATTGAACAGAAGACGACCCATCGGAATCCCCGCTCCACGGTGGGGACTGTCACTGAAATCTATGATTATTTTCGACTTCTGTATGCCCGCATCGGCGTGCCCCACTGTCCGGTGTGCGGTCGGGAGATAACCTCCCAGTCCCTTGACCAGATGGTCGAATCAATCATGACGGGCGAAGAAGGGGCCCGCCTTCAGGTGCTGGCCCCCGTGGTCCGGGGCCGTAAGGGAGAGCACCAGGAGGTGATCGACCGGGCCCGCCGTAACGGATTCGTTCGTCTCAGAATCGATGGAGAGATGAAATCGATCGAAGATGACCCTGCCCTGGAGAAGAATAAAAAGCATTCCATCGATATCGTGGTAGACCGTATCGTCCTGAAAGACGGTATCCGGCCCCGTCTTGCCGATTCCCTGGAGACGGCCCTCGACATAGCCGAGGGGCTGGCTACCATCCTGTATGACGACAGGGAGGAGCTCTATGCATCAAACCTGGCCTGCCCGGAACACGGGATATCCATACCTGAACTTTCACCCAGGATGTTCTCCTTTAACAGTCCCTACGGGGCCTGCCCGAAATGCGACGGGCTGGGATTCATACTGAGTTTTGATCCGGAACTTATTGTTTCGGACCCTGAGAAGTCTCTAAACGAGGGAGTTTTGGAGGTCTGGGGCAGGAGCACCAGCTACTGGTATATGGAACAGGTCCGTGCCCTGGAAAAATCGATGGACTTTGACGCTGACACTCCCTGGAAAAAGATCCCGAAGAAAATCAAACAGGCCATTCTCTACGGTACGGGCAGGAAGCCCCTGAACTATGATGTCAGGAGAGAGAACGCCTCATATAAGTTTTCCCGTGCCTTTGAGGGTGTGATCCCTAATCTGGAGAGAAGATATCGGGAGACGAAATCGGACGATATGCGTGAGTGGATGGAAGGATACATGTCCAACGCCACCTGTGATCTCTGCGATGGTCGCCGCCTGAAAAAGGAGAGCCTTGCTGTCAGGGTGGCCGAAAAAAGCATCGACGAAATAACAGCCCTTTCCATAGGTCGGTGCAGGGAATTCTTTGAAACAATCGAACTTTCCGAAATTCACCAGAAAATCGCCCGCCAGATAATGAAGGAGATTCAGACCCGTCTTACCTTCCTTACCGACGTGGGGATTGAATACCTGACCCTGGACCGGGCGGCAGGGACTCTCTCAGGGGGTGAGTCCCAGAGGATCCGCCTTGCTACCCAGATCGGCTCCAGCCTGACCGGTGTCCTTTATGTCCTGGATGAACCGAGCATCGGACTTCACCAGCGGGATAACGAAAAGCTCCTGAATACATTGAGGCGGATGAGGGACCTGGGGAACACGGTCATCGTTGTTGAGCATGACGAGGAGACCATCCGGACCGCGGACTATGTCCTTGACCTCGGTCCCGGGGCGGGTCTATCCGGGGGGTACGTTGTCGCTATCGGGACCCCGGACCAGATCGAAAGTAACCCGGAATCGATCACGGGCCGTTATCTTTCCGGCCGGGAGAAGATCGAGCTTCCTTCTTATCGCAGGGAACCGGCCGGCTGGCTGAAGGTGCGAAAGGCCTCCGCCAATAATCTGAAGGAGATCGACGTGGAGTTTCCCCTGGGAGTTTTCACCTCCGTCACGGGAGTCTCCGGTTCCGGAAAGTCGACTATGGTTATTGAGATCCTTTACCGCGCGCTGGCCGCGTCTCTTATGCGGGCAAAGATGCAGCCGGGTTCTTTCGGAGGTCTGGAGGGGGTAGGCCAGGTTGACAAGGTCATTGATATCGACCAGTCCCCCATCGGTCGTACTCCCAGGTCTAACCCGGCTACTTATACAGGTCTTTTCACCCCCGTGCGGGAACTCTTCACCAAACTCCCGGAATCGAAGATGCGGGGATACAGGGCCGGACGCTTCTCCTTCAATGTTTCAGGGGGAAGGTGTGAGTCGTGCCAGGGTGACGGAGTAAAGAAGATCGAGATGCACTTTCTGCCCGATGTCTATATAACCTGTGAGGTATGCAAAGGGCACAGGTACAACCATGAGACCCTTGAGGTCCGGTACCGGGGGAAAAATATCTACGAGGTCCTGGAGATGACCGTGGATGAGGCCCTGGAATTTTTCGAGAACATTAACCCGGTCCGGACCCGGCTGGAGACACTCTCAAGGGTAGGCCTTGGATACATTCGTCTTGGACAGCCGGCCACGACTCTCTCCGGGGGAGAGGCCCAGAGGATCAAGCTGGCTACGGAACTTTCGAAGCGTGCCACGGGCAGGACGGTTTATATTCTGGACGAGCCGACTACGGGGCTTCATTTTGATGACATCAAAAAGCTCATCGCGGTCCTTAATTCCCTGGTCGACCGAGGAAACAGCGTGATCGTCATTGAACATAATCTGGATGTCATTAAAATGGCGGACTGGATCATCGATATGGGACCCGGGGGAGGGGAAACAGGCGGCGAGATCGTTGCTGCCGGACCACCCGAAGATATCGTAAAAGTCAAAGCCTCCCATACCGGCCGCTTCCTGAAAAGAATGTTGACTTCCCGCAGATAGGAGCCGATAGTATACGTATACGACATAATCCCCAGGGGAGATTGTCACATTTTACGGGAAAAGACCGGAGAATGATCAAGCGAAAACTTGTTGTCCTGTTATGCGTGGTAACCATTGTTCTTCCGGCTATGGGGGAACGGGCCGACTTTGTAAAGTTCGAAGCGGCCCGGGAGCATTTTCGAAAGGGGCTGGTTCACTACAATCGATGGCAGTATCTGGCTGCCGTCGAGTATTTTCGGCGGGCTGTGGCCACATATCCGGAGTATAACACGGGCCGCGATTACCTGGCCCGGGCCTACCAGATGGCCGGCTTTCACGATGAGGCCCTCAGGGAACTTGAAAATCTTAAAGAGGCCTCGGGGGGGAGTCCTGCGGTTATCTCCCGTATTGAGAATCTCCGTTTTCGACATTCCGGTGTCAGTTACTCTCATTCCGTCTCTGATCTCGTGTTAAACCGGACCTATCATGCCCGGGAGATGAAGCGCTACTCGTTCTTTCATCCCGTGGATTGTGTTGTCGACCCGGCCCGGAATCTTCTGGTCACCTCCTTCTCCGATGGGAAGGTGGTCGAGATCGACGTAAACGGTAAGGGAAAGGAGATCATCCGGCCGGGCATGGGGGGAAAGTATTACGGCATCGATCTCCGGGAAGGGAGACTCGCCTTCAGCAGCTTTTCGGAAGACAGGGTCTACATCGGCAACCGCCAGGGCGAAGTCACCAGTATTCTGGGAGAGAGCGGTAGCGGAGAGGGAGAGTTCCATGGACCCGAGGGACTCGCCTTCGACAGTGAAGGGTTTCTCTATGTCGTTGATTCAGGCAATCACAGGGTACAGAAATTCCGGCCCGATGGGACCTTCGTACTTTCCATGGGAAACAGGGGAAAGTACGAGGGAGAGCTTACCCGCCCCAGCGACGTTCATGTCATGGGGGATCAGGTATACGTTTCGGACACGGGAAGTAGTCGGATCGCTCTTTTCGACATATCCGGTAATTTTATAAAAAACATGACCTTCCCGGACCTGGATTCTCCCCGGGGTATCACCTCTTACATGGGAACTCTCTATGTCGCTGATTCGAAGAAGGGCCTCATAATGATTCAACCTGACAGCGGACGGCACGCCTGGTTCTCTTCCTGGAACGACGGCAAAGAGAGCTTCAATTCCCTCATGGGGGCCGCCTTCGACCGGGAAGGGAACCTCTACTGCGTTGACCACGGGAGTCACAGCGTCCATATCTTTTCACCGGTTCAGAAGATGTACTCCAATCTCTCCGTGGAGATCGCGGCAATCGATTCCGGTCAGTTTCCCACCGTCGCTCTTTTTCTGAATATCCGGGGAGCGGACGGAAGCCCGGTCTACGGACTGACCCGTGAAAATTTCAGCCTCACGGAGGATGGGGCGCCCATCCAGCATTACTACACCGGTTATCTGAAAAAACTACGACCCTCCATCTCCGTAGTCCTCTGCGTGGACCGCTCCCGGGACATGGCCGGTTATCACAATGAGCTCTCCTGGGTATCCGACTTTATTTTAAAAAAGATGCATAAAAATGATTCCCTGAAGGTCATGAATTTCAACCAGGGATACTGGGAAGGCAATCCCTGGGACTGGAGCCGGAGGAGGGCGCTCAGGGCCCTGCGACAGAGGGAATACGGAGAGGGAAAAAATTACGGAAAGGCCCTCTACAACGCCCTTACCGAGGTGGTGGACCGCCTTAACCGGAGAAGCGTTGTCCTCCTCACGGAAGGGTCCGTGGCTCCGGGCTCCTTTGATCAGTACACCGAAGAGAACATCGTCAATTACGCCAGGACCCATTATATTCCCATACATGTCATACATTTCCGTGAACCGGCCTCCGTGCTCAAGAGGATTGCCCGGGACACGGGCGGAGAGCTTATACATCCCGGGGAGGTGAGCCGTCTTCGGGAGATCTATCCGAAGATACGGGAGAGCGAGGAATACAGATACCTTCTTATCTACTCAACCTTCAAAGGGAAAAATCTCTCCGGCCTCTGGTCAGACATAGATCTTGAGGTGGATGGGATGACAGGAAAGGGGAGGGCCCATGGCGGTTATTTCGTTCCCTGATGACGGTATGGGGTATATACGCCGGTCAATGTTGGAGAGGCTCAGGTCTGCCGGTATCTCTTCCGGTTCGGTCCTTTCGGCCATGGAAACCGTTCCCAGACATCTTTTTCTATCGGAGGCACTGAGATTCCGGGCCTATGACGACGCATCCCTCCCCATAGGCTACGGGCAGACCCTTTCCAGGCCCTTCACCATAGCCCTTATGGTCCAGGCCCTGAATCTCACCGGCGAAGAGCGCGTTCTGGAGGTGGGTACAGGTTCTGGTTACCAGACCGCCCTTCTGGGGCTTCTCGCTTCCAGGGTGACCAGCCTGGAACGCATCCGGGAACTGAGCATGAGGGCCAGGACACTGCTCTTCCGGACAGGCTACAGTAACTGCACTCTTGTACATTCCGATGATTTCTCTTCCGTTGAGGGGGAATTCGATGCCGTGGTTGTGTCAGCCGGGGCGAACCTCTTTCCCGGTGAACTCTACGATAAGCTCCTTCCCGGGGGCCGACTTGTCATACCTCTCTACAGTGACGGGACCCACGTGATCACGCGCCACGTGAAACGTAAAAGCGGCGAGATTATGACCGAGGAGCTGGGAGAGGCGACTTTCGTTCCCCTCATGAGGTCTGGCTCACCGCTTTAATCTATGATTTAAAGGTCAGGATCTTCTCGGCCAGCCACTGGTAGGATTTCTTCAGCTGGACCTTTCCACCCGCGCTGTTTCCCTCATCGGGATAGACCTCCATGGTTTTGGGACATCGAAGATGATTGAATAGAGAGAATATCCCCTGGGGCGGCGAGAGGGTGTCGTTCAGTCCCACGGTTACCAGGACCTCGCAGTTTATCCTGGGAGAGAAATTCAACGCGTCGAAATAACTCAGGTTCTTTTTAATGAGACTCTTCTTCCGTGACATGCTGGCCACGTAAAGGTTTATTTCTTCAGCGCCTTCCGAGGTGGCGATATTCTGGGTCTTATTCAGGTAGGTAAAAGAGGGGGTGTCCAGGACCATGGCTTTCACCCGGTCCGAGAAGGCCGCCGCGAACATGGCGGCAGCGGCTCCGAAATTCTTTCCGTAAAGACCGACCGCGCTGCAATCCACCTCGTCCATGAGCCGCAGGGCGTCAATGGCGCGGATAAGATCAAGATAAACGGCCCGGCCCCAGTAATTGTCCCGGTCGATGAGGCTCTCCGCCAGCAGGCCCGGACTTCCGGCTTCGGCATCACGGGAGACGATATTCTCGTGGCCCCGCAGATACATGAAATAGTGGGCCACGTCTCTCGGCAGCATATCCGTGGAATACTCCAGAGGCCGGTTATAGTCATGGATATGAACGCAGACCCGCGGTTTCCTGATTCCCGAGGGAAGCACAAGCTCTCCGGTGACCGGTGTTTTCAGAAAACCCCGGAATCGCATGTTCAGAACCGTGAAACGGAAGGAAGACTTCTTTCTGTTTTTTTCTGTTTCAGGGTCCACGGATATCCTGCGGGCGTCGGCGATCGATTTTTTCCAGAAATTGGAAAAATCGTATTCCATCTTCAGAGGAGGCAGATTCATAAAGTATGTGTCGAAGGATTCCGGCATCGGTTACCCGCTGTAGAGCCTGTAGAGCAGGTGGGAGTTATATCTGAGAATGATAGCGATGATCCCTGTCACGAGAAGCGTCGTGATCAGGATCGTCAGGAAGAGGGATATGTAGGACCAGGGTCTTCCCAGAAGATATCGAACAAACTCAAGTGGCGTGAGACCGCTTGTGGCAAGGATATATATCCTTCTCAGTATACGGAAAAGGATATAGAGTAGAGTGAGAACAAGAATGGACCATCGGGTCAGCTCCGTAAAGACTTCGGTCTTTTCCATGGCAAAGATCGTCAAAGGATATACGATGATATCCATGGTCACAACTGACGTGACGGCCGCGCCCACGGTAAAGATTGCCAGGGTCAGAATCTCCCGCAGACGCTCGCTGAACCGTCCCTGTTCAAGGGATGTTTCGTGGTGTATCCGTTGCATAATGAAAGGAAGGTGTTCCCGCCTGATACTATTTTTCTGCCTCATCGACATTTTCGCCCATTTTTTCCAGTGCTTCACGGGCGAGCTTTCTCACTCTGGCATCGGGATCATAGTTCATTTTATACCGCAATATGTCAATTGATCTTTTATCTTCGAGTTTTTTCAGCAACCGCGCCGCCTGGACCCGGGTATCAGCGTTGTTGCTCCTGAGACCGTTAACGAGCCTGGGATAGGCTTCCCTGTCTCCCAGGCGGACCAGTGCGGCCACGGAATACATGTAAAGGCGATTGAGCCGCTTTCGTTTCTTGAAGGGGTAGTTCTCTATGATCTCAATCTGCTCCTTGATTTTCTCTGTTGCCGATCGAACCTTCAGTTTTGCCAGGCCGTTTACGGCGTAGGCACGGGCGGTCTCCGCTTCCGCCTCGTCGGTATAGATCTCAAGGAGCATCTCTTCCACCCCGGGTCCGCCCACTTCGCCCAGAAATATGAGAAGGTTCTCCCGGTTTATTCGGGTTGTGGCCGGGTCCCGTATCTTCTCAATCGCCCAGGGGACAAGGTCCTTTTCCTCGAAGGCGGCCAGGGCGCGTATCAGGGCCTCGTTAAAATTCGAGTCTTTACTCATGTCCTGTTTCTGTAACAGCTTCATGAGTTTCTTCCGGGTTCCCCGGGCGTCGAGTGTTTTGAGTCCATAGACCGCGGCGTTTCGGACATCCTCCGATTTGTGATCCAGCTTATCTTCCATGAGGTCAATGGCCGGCCTGTGATCAAGGTTTGAGAGCTGGTAGAACCCCTTGACCAGGACCTGGGTATCCAGCTCATCTTTCAGTGATCGCGTCAGAAGGTCCAGGAGGGAACGCTGGCGCGCCTTATCCTTAACAAGGGGGATCTTCTCAATGGCCTGCAGCCGTTCGCTCTGGATGCCATACCGGAGGGTATTTCTGATCCATTCGGCCTGTTTCTTTTCCGCCTTCGCCTTCTCCTCTTTCTGGTCCGCTGCCGTGAGGGAAAGAGATGCCGGCAGGGTAAGAAGAAGTATCATAACTGTGAATGTACCCGCTTTTCGTAATCTGGTCATACGATCACCATCCTTTATATAGGCCCCGGTTATACTATCGATCAGAAAGAGGCGCGGCTGAAGGGTTACACGGGATATAATTCGGTTGACACCCCTCTGTCAACCGGGAATAGAGGGTATCTCCTCGTAAATGGTGACCTGAATGACTCCGCTTGAACGATTACAGAAGGTACTTGTACGACTGTCTGAAGATAACCGGATAGATTGTATCCCGGCATGGGAGATTGCCGGCGAAACCTCTCCTGAATTTCGGGCCCTCCTTTTGGCCTGGGGACGCTTTCTGGGAAGGGTGGATGAAACGTTAGTCCGGGAGGGGATATCAGAGCTTCCGGGAACACTTCAGACGGCGGGCAGGATACAGGGTGAGCTGACCCGAAGGTCCCACAGGGAACTGGAAGATGTTCTGTCCGGGGATCGTGGCAGGATGGACGCCCTCTCCAGGCTGGAGGAACTTGTTGATGATCCTGAACGGATGGGAATAGAAAAAATTATACCCGCCCTTTATGGTATCTTCTTCCCGGAAGGAAGGGTGAAGATGGACTCCATTGAGGATGAGATTGAGTCTTTCAGGAGTAAACGTGTCCTGAAAGAAATTCAATCCTGCGATGACCCCGTAACCGATGCCTCGAACCATCTTCTCTTTACCTCCAACGCTCTTCTCACGATACCTCCGAAAGGGAAGGATATCCATGATCTGGACATGGACCCTGACCTGGCCCGGAAGGCCCTGGATGTGGCCGTGAAGGAAGAACAGCTCTACTGGTATGACCATCCTGTCCAGATGGGTGCCCCGCCTGAGGCGAATGAGGTCCTCTACGGTCTCAGGGAACTGGACCGGGCGCTTCTTTTCGAGCGGGAACGGGGGAACCTGTCAGCCGGCGCGAAGGTATGCTGCCTCCTCTCCGTCTCCGTGACCCACGCCGGACTTCATGAGCTGTCCCGGCCATACCTGGAGGACCAGCTGAAGCGCCATGCCCGGCTTGAATGCCTGGATATTTACGTGGTCACCGAGGAGGATACAGAGAGCCTGGTCCGGGATGTCCTGGTACCTTTTGCGGAGGAGTTGAATCAAACCGGCGCGGAGGTCCTGGAAGAGATCTTCGGCGTGGATGGTGAATATGGACGACATTATACTTTTCTCAAAGCCGTGGCCGCCCTCTGGAGAAGCGCGGTTAATCCTGAACTTAAGGCCACATTCAAGATCGATCTGGACCAGGTCTTTCCCCAGGAAGAACTGGTTGCCGGGACCGGCGCCTCGGCCCTGGAACACCTTGCCACACCTCTCTGGGGCGGCCGTGCCGTGGACAGCGAGGGCCGGGAGGTTGAACTCGGTCTGGTGGCCGGCGCCCTGGTGAACCAGTCCGATATTGATAAAGGTATCTTTACCCCGGACGTGACCTTCCCGGAAGACGAACCGAAGGGGGACGCCTGTGTCTTTAACAGTAAGATCCCCCAGGCCCTCTCTACCGTGGCGGAGATGATGACCCGGTACGAGGGGGAAACCTGGGAAGGGAAGGCCCTGCAGAGGATCCACGTGACAGGAGGGACCAACGGTATCCGGGTCGATGCCCTCCACAGGTACCGCCCCTTCACGCCGGGATGTATCGGCCGGGCCGAGGACCAGGCCTACATCCTTTCCGTGCTCCATCGTCCCGTGGAAGGGCGTTATCTCCGGTACGTGCATCGGCCCGGCCTTATCATGCGTCACGACAAGAAGGCCTTCGCCTCACTGGCCATGGAGGCCGCGAAGACCGGAAAGGTTATCGGTGATTATATCCGCATACTCTTTTTCTCGGCCTACGCGTCCGTTTTACCCGGGGGAAGGGAGTCCGTTAAGGAGGAGATCGACCCCTTTACCGGCTCCTTCGTTACCCCACTGCCGGTGACCCTGGCCTTTCTTCGGCTTATTCTTACGAGCATTCATCTTTTTAGACAGGGAGATGAGGATGCCGGCGGGGAGCACCTGGAAGAGGGAGCCCCGCGCATTAAACGGGCTCTCGATTATCTGGAGAAACAGGAAAACCTGAAAAAGGTATATGAAAGGGAGTCCGGAGCCTGGGATCTTTACTATCGTTTATGCCGGCAAATGGAAGGGAGGGAAACTTCTGCACGAAAGCGGGCACAGGAACAGCTGCTCGAAACCCGCCTGGAGCTTGACTGACCGGGTCCGCAGTACCGCCTCCTTTTCGACGAGATGATAAACCCGGCTTCGGTACAGGTCTGAGACTTTCAGTATCCTGCTTAATTATTACGAGCAATCATGGAGGCCGTATTGAGCTTCATTCTGAAGAGGGGAAGGGGAGCCAGTTTACCCTATACCTGCCCCTGCGCCCCGGAGAAAGGGATTAAAATGAGTGACGTAAAGATAAGATGAATTTTTTGTTGTGAGGTCTCTATTTTCTTGCCTCCTGCGGGAGGAAAGGGAAAATCGGCTGAAATTATTCAGGAGTTGAAAAGATGAAGATATCTGTTGTGGGAACCGGCTATGTCGGTCTTGTCTCCGGCACCTGTTTCGCCGAGATGGGTAACAGCGTCATCTGCGTGGACCGGGACGAGTCGAAGATAGAAATGCTGAACAGGGGAGAGGTACCGATCTACGAGCCGGGCCTGGAGGAGATGGTCCGTGAGAACCGGGAAAAGGGTTCAATCACCTTTACCACGGACCTGCCGGCCGCTCTGGAGCAGACGGACATCCTGTTTATCGCAGTCGGCACACCCATGGGGGAGGACGGAAGCGCGGACCTTTCCCATGTTCTTGCGGTCGCCGAGACCATCGGAAAGCAGATGACTCATGACATGATTGTCGTTGATAAATCGACGGTCCCCGTGGGAACGGCCGACATGGTACGAGAGACCATTGGAAAACAGCTTTCGGAGCGGGAGAAAAACTACCGGGTATCCGTGGTAAGCAACCCGGAATTTTTGAAAGAGGGGGCGGCCGTGGAGGATGCCATGAGGCCCGACAGGGTAGTCATAGGCACGGATAGCGAAGAGACCCTTGAGGTAATGAAGGAGCTTTACCGACCCTTCACCCGCAATCACGAACGCTTTATCTCCATGGATATTCGGAGCGCGGAGATGACCAAGTACGCGGCAAACGCGATGCTGGCCACCAAGATATCCTTCATGAACGAGATAGCGCGCATCTGCGAACGGGTGGGAGCGGACGTTAACATGGTCCGGGTCGGTATCGGAAGCGACTCACGGATCGGTTACAGCTTTATCTACCCCGGGGTAGGATACGGGGGCAGCTGTTTCCCCAAGGACGTCCAGGCCCTGATCAGGAGCGCTCACGATTACGGTTACGAACCGAGCATACTGGAGGCCGTTGAGGAGGTCAACAGGACTCAGAGAGAGTACTTCGTGAAGATGATACTGGACCGGTACGGTAACAATGTTAAGGAGAGGACCTTCGCCCTCTGGGGCCTGGCCTTCAAACCTGAGACCGATGATATGCGGGAGGCCCCGAGCGTGACCATTATCGAGGAACTTACCCGGAAGGGAGCCCGGATCCGCGCTTACGATCCCAAGGCCATGAGAGAGGCCCGGGAGTTTTACCTGAAGGAAAACGACAGCGTTGAATACTTCGACAGCAAGTACGCGGTCCTCTCCGGGGCCGACGCTCTCATCCTTGTCACGGAATGGAAGGAGTTCCGAAGTCCCGATTTTGAAGAGATCAGGAAGGCCCTGAAGGAGCCGGTCATCTTTGACGGCCGGAACCAGTATGGCCGTTCCCGCATGAATGAGAAGGGATTCGAGTATCACCAGGTCGGCGTAGCCGAAACCCGGGGCACGGGAATGCTCTGATGAAAATCCTTGTCACAGGTTCCGCCGGTTTTATCGGCTTTCATACGGTTCAAAGGCTCCTGGAAGAGGGCCACGATGTGGTGGGTCTGGACAACCTGAACGATTACTATGACCCGGAACTTAAACACGCCCGCCTGGCGGAAAGCGGTATCGACCGGGACAGGATACGGTTTGGGGAGGCTCTCTCCGCGCGGGAGGGTAGCTACAGGTTTTACCTCCTCTCCCTTGAGGACAGGGAGGCCATGAAGCGTCTCTTTGAGACTGAGAGGTTCGACCGGGTTTGCCACCTCGCGGCTCAGGCCGGGGTCCGCTACTCCCTTGAGAACCCGTACGCCTACGTCGACTCCAACCTGGCCGGTTTCATTACCATCCTGGAAGGATGCCGTCACACCGGTGTGGAACACCTGGTTTACGCCAGCAGTTCCTCTGTCTACGGGATGAATCCCGGCATGCCCTTCTCCACATCCGACAGGGTGGACCATCCTGTAAGTCTATATGCCGCCACCAAGAAGGCGAACGAACTCATGGCCCACACCTACAGCCATCTTTACGGTCTGCCGGCCACGGGCCTCCGTTTCTTCACGGTCTACGGTCCCTGGGGCCGGCCCGACATGGCCTACTATCTCTTTACCCGTAAAATCCTGGCGGGGGAACCGATCGATGTGTTTAATAACGGGGAGATGAAACGGGACTTTACCTGTATCGATGATATCGTCGAGGGGGTCCTTCGCGTTATACGACATGCGCCGAAAAAACACGATCCTTCCGAAGAGAACCCTTCAGGCGCTCCTCACAGAGTCTACAATATCGGTAATGATCGGCCCGAATCCCTCATGGACTTTATCCGTTCCATCGAGAAGGCCCTCGGCAGGGAAGCGAAAAAGAACCTGCTCCCCATGCAGCCGGGGGATGTTCCGGCCACCTGGGCCGACGTACATGACCTGGAGCGGGATGTGGGATACCGTCCTTCCACTCCCCTTGACGAAGGGATCGAGCGTTTTGTCCGGTGGTACAGGTCCTACCACGGTGAATAGTTCTTGACCGAAAAAGAGTGAGCCATAGAAATCGGGAAAACTTTCGAGGTTAACGTCGATGTTCATAGAAAGCCACAGCCGGGCCGTTGTTAAAACCATATCATGGAGGGTCCTGGCCACCCTTACCACCATCCTTATCGTCTTTATTCTATTCGGAAGACTCGACCTGGCCGCGGCGGCCGGCGGGATCGAGGCAGTGGCCAAGCTGGCCCTCTACTTTTTCCACGAGCGTTTCTGGAACAGGATCCGTTTCGGCAAGAAGGAGGTATCCCCCTTCGTGGTCTGGTTTACCGGCCTCTCCGGTTCCGGGAAGAGCACCCTGGCGGACCTTCTCCATGACCGTTTAATGAAGCGCGGATACCGTGTGGAACGCCTGGACGGGGACGTGGTCCGGTCGGTCTTTCCCCAGACCGGCTTTACCCGTGAAGACCGGAACGAACATGTTCGCAGGGTCGGTTTTTTGGCTTCCATGCTGGAGAAGAACGGGGTCATCGTTATATCATCCTTCATCTCACCCTACAAGGAGAGCCGGGATTTCGTTCGGAATCTCTGTAATCTTTTTATCGAGATCCACGTCTCCACCTCACTCGAGGAGTGTGAGAGAAGGGACATCAAGGGACTCTACGCAAAGGCCCGTAAGGGTGAGATCACCCGCTTTACAGGTATTGACGACCCCTACGAGGAACCGGAAAACCCGGAGGTCAGGGTCGATACCGGGGGAAAGAGCGAGCTGGAATCTGTCCAGGAAGTGGAGAAATACCTTGAACGGTACCTGGCCTGACATCTCCCGGAAATATATAAATCAGATACTATATAACAGGTAAAGAGGAACCATGAATCATCTCGACAGGCTTGAGAATATCGGCATACATATCCTCAGGGAGGCCTACGCAAGCTTCGGCAACCTCTGCATGCTCTGGTCCATCGGCAAGGACTCCACGGTCATGCTCTGGCTGGCCCGGAAGGCCTTCTTCGGGCACGTCCCTTTCCCCCTGGTCCATATCGACACTCACTACAAGATACCGGAGATGATCGAGTACCGGGACCGGCTGGCGAGGGAGTGGAAGCTTAACATGGTCTACGGAGAGAACGCGGAAGCCCTGGAGAAGAAGGAGACCTTTCCCGATGGGAACGTGGACCGGATTACCTGCTGCAAGAACCTCAAGACGAAGGCGCTGGTCAATACCCTTAACGGCCGCTGGAAACGGTACCGTATGAATCACGCCACCGGCAGATACGAGGTGGATAAAAACACGGAACCTTACACGGGAGTTATCGTGGGGGCCCGGTCCGACGAGGAGGGGTCACGCTCCAAGGAGCGCTACTTCTCTCCCAGGGACCGTGAGAGCGAATGGGACATCGGCGAACAGCCGCCGGAGTTCTGGAACCAGTACAAGACCGATTTCGCTCCCGGGACCCACGTCCGGATCCATCCCCTGCTGGACTGGACCGAGTTGAATATATGGGAATATATCGACCGGGAAAACATTCCCACCGTTTCTCTCTATTATGATCATGGGGATGGCGTCCGTTACCGCTCCCTGGGTTGTGAGCCCTGCACCAACCCCATCGAGTCGAATGCGAAGAACGTCCGTGATATCATTGATGAGCTTCGAAGTGGCCGCCTGAAAAACGTGGCTGAGCGATCGGGCCGGGCACAGGACAAGGACGACGGTGGGGGCCTGGAGACCCTCAGGCGCGAAGGATATATGTAGATTCCCATCCGGATAAAACAGGAAAGACATTATGGATCAGGTTATAACCACGAATTATAATTACGAGAACATGAATATCGTCATCGTCGGTCACGTGGACCACGGCAAGAGTACGGTCATCGGCCGGCTCATGGCGGATACAAATTCCCTTCCCGACGGGAAGCTGGAGCAGGTTAAGGAGAACTGTCGGAGGACCTCCAGGCCCTTCGAGTACG
Organism: uncultured Leptospirales bacterium; assembly: GCA_964645775.1. Taxonomy (GTDB): domain Bacteria; phylum Spirochaetota; class UBA4802; order UBA4802; family UBA5550; genus CAZYBU01. Next base: position 25,872 of record CAZYBU010000027.1, read on the forward strand.
CCTTTCTTTTGGACGCCCTGAAGGACGAGCAGTCCCAGGGGATAACCATAGACTCGGCCCGTGTGTTCTTCAAGACCGAGAAACGGCATTATATCATCATCGACGCGCCGGGACATATTGAGTTCTTAAAGAATATGGTAACCGGCGCCGCTCGGGCAGAGGCGGCCCTCCTGGTTATTGACGCGGCGGAAGGTGTCCAGGAGAATTCCCGCCGCCACGGCTATCTCCTCGCCATGCTCGGTATCAGCCAGATAGCCGTCCTGGTGAACAAGATGGACCTGGTCGATTACGATCGGGAGACCTTTGAAAAAATCCGAAAGGAGTACTCGGAGTTTTTAAAAGAGATCGGGGTGGACGAGGCGGTCTTCATTCCCGTGAGCGGAATGGAAGGAGACAACGTGGCGTCCCCCATGGAGGGGATGCCCTGGTACTCCGGACAGACGGTTCTTGATATCCTGGACGGTTTCGAAAAGATTTCTCCTCCCGATGACCGGGAGTTTCGGATGCCGGTCCAGGGGGTCTACAAGTTTACCAACTTCGGGGACAGCCGGAGGATTATCGCCGGTAGCGTGGAGACGGGACGTCTTAATGCGGGGGACGAGGTCATTTTCTATCCCTCGGGAAAGAGGAGCCGTGTGAAAAGCATTGAGCGTTTCAATGCCGATCCTGGAGTTTCCACGGGAGCAGGATGGGCCACCGGTTTTACACTGGAGGAGCAGATCTACGTGATCCGGGGAGAGATGGCCGCCAGGAGAGGGGAGGTGCAGCCGGAGACCACAACCAGGGTCCGGGTAAACCTCTTCTGGCTGGGGCGGGACCCCCTTGTAAAGGAAAAGGAGTATCTTCTGAAACTCGGTTCGTCCCGGGTCCCGGTATACCTGGAAGAGATCGTCATGGTCCTGGACGCGTCCAACCTGGATACACGCCAGAAAGAAGAAGTTGAGCGCCACGACGTGGCCGAGTGTATTCTGCGTACGACGCGGCCCCTGGCCTTTGACCTGGCCGAGAAGAACGCTGCCACCGGACGGTTTGTTCTTGTGGACAATTATGAGATCTGGGGAGGGGGAATCATCCGCGAGGCCCTGGAGGACAGGCAGACCCAGTTCCGCGACCTGGTATTCACGCGTAACCTGAAATGGGAGAAGAGCCGTATATCCTTCGAGGAGAGAGCCGAGAAGTACCACCAGAAACCGGCCCTTGTCCTTGTCACGGGAGTTAAAGATTCCGGAAAGAAGCCCCTGGCCAGGGAACTGGAGGTCCATCTGTTCCATGAGGGGCAGGTCCCCTATTTCCTCGGTTTCGGTAATATACTCTACGGCGTCGACTCTGATATATTGGTCTCTTCGGAACGTAAGGACGAGCATGTCCGCCGTTTCGCCGAGGTTGTGAATATCATGCTCGACGCCGGCCTTATTGTTATCGCAACGGCTATCGAGTTTGACGCCTTTGAGCTGGAAGTGCTGAAGACCATCATTAACCCGGACAGAATTCATGTGGTCTGGACCGGGGACGAGGTGACCACGGACATTCCCATCGACATCAACGCCGATCCTGCCCGCATACCGGAGTCCGTGGAGATGATCTGCGGTTACCTGGCGGATCGTGGAATCGTTTACAGGCCGTATTAGGTATGGGGGATTCTGAACTCTTCGGTATTAAACTATTAGTGGACAGGAATACCGGTCATCCTGTATCTTATTCATGATTACGCAGCAATGATGAGGTGCCCGGCCATGTCCCTTGCCGTTAATCCGGACGAGCAGTATACCTGCGCCGACTACCTGACCTGGGAGGATGACCTCCGGTGGGAGCTCATTGAAGGCGTCCCCTTCTGCATGACGCCAGCACCCGCTCCAGGCCACCCGTTGATAGCCGGAAACATCTTTGGCTTTGTCTGGAACTGGATTAATGCCGGCGGTGGTGAATGCCAGGTTTTTTCCGCTCCCTTTGATGTGCGATTGCCCGGCAGAGGCGCGGATGACAAAGAAATCGATACCGTGGTTCAACCCGATATCTCCGTGATCTGCGACGCCTCAAAAATTGATGAGAGGGGCTGCCTGGACGCTCCCGATATCTGTGTTGAAGTTATTTCTGAATCGAGCGCCTACCGGGACGAGACGGACAAGCTCTTTCTCTATGAGAACCATGGCGTCCGGGAGTACTGGATCGTTAACCCGAAAGGGAGATACATCATGGTCTACCGGCACGTGGGTGACCGGTTTCATAAGCCGGATTATTACAGGGTGGAGGACACCCTGGAGAGCAACGTGCTCGTGGGACTGAAGATCGGCCTGGATGAGATATACAGGGAATGAGGCTGGATGGTAGGGAAAAGGAGGCCCTGAACAGGGCCCTGGAAGGAGTGGAAGGGGAGGTCTACCTCTTCGGCAGCAGGGTGGATGATTCCCGCAGGGGGGGGATATTGATCTCCTGATACGGTCGGGGGAGGACCCTTACCGTATTTCACAGAAGGTAAAGCGCGATTTCAGGATGATCTGTGACGAAAAAATCGATGTTCTGGTGTTCCCGAGAGATACATTAAACAGAGAGCAGACGGCCTTTTTGAACACATTAACCCTTGAAAGGATTAAATAACCATTGAGCGAGGAAAGAGCCCTTCTTCTTGAACAGGCAGCCCGAAAATCCGTGAGCGCCATCAATCTGGTCATGGATTCGGTGGAAAGACTGGAGCCCTATGACGATACAAGAGAATACACATCCCTTGAGCTGGAACCCTATGACGCTCTGTCCGACAGGTTTATACGTGCCGTGGAGGTCTGTATACGCTTCTTCCGCAGTCTCGATATCTATGAATCCGCGGTAGAAGCTGAGACCTGCCGGGAACTTCTGAACAGGATGGAAAAAATCGGAATAGCCAGTTCCGTGGAATTATGGATGGATATGAGGGATGTCAGGAACAGGATCGTTCACGACTATCTACCGGAAGAGGTGAAAAGCAGGTTTGACGATATAATGTATCGCTTTTTTGATGAGCTTAAAACAATTCTGTATACATTGAAAAAGCCCGGCTCCGCGTGGAATAATAAGAAGTAACATCATGAATATTGAAACGTTAAAACATGAATTAATTAATCGTCTGCAACCTCTGGATGTGGAAAAGGTAATTCTTTTTGGAAGTTATGCAAGCGGTGACGGTTCTGTTGACAGTGATATTGACCTTTATGTGGTAACGAAAGATGATTTTCTGCCTGGGAACTGGCAGGAAGCAAATGATATATATTTACGGGTGTCGCGAAGTTTGCGAACAATGAGAGAAAATGTACCCATTGATCTTATTGTGCACACAAAAGAAATGAATAAACGGTTCATTGAACTGGGGAGCAGTTTTTCCAGGGAGATTTTCGAAAACGGGATCAGACTGATATGAATCGGAACATGGCGAAAGAGTGGTTATTGGCCGCAAGGGATGATCTGATGGCGATTGAAGAACTCAGTGATAATGTATTGTTAACCCACATAAGTTCATTTCATGCTCACCAGGCTCTTGAAAAATCTCTAAAAGCTGTCATTGAATATAATCAGAAGAAAGTTCCGAAAACCCATGATCTGGTTCTCTTAATCAGTGAAATTCCAGAGTATTTTAACGACTATGATCAGGATACCATTGATGTTCTGAATAAACTCTATATTGATTCACGCTATCCGGGCGATATGGGCTTACTGCCCAATGGAAAACCATCTGCTGAGGATGTGAGTCTGTTTCATACTTTTGTGTATGACATTTTTAATACTGCATGTGAGATAACAAATATTGATATAAAGAAGATCGTTGGTTAATTTCTGACAGAGTTAAGATTGCCTTGAGAATGCAATGTAGTTAAATGACAGAATACCAGGCTCCGCGTGGAATAATGAGTGATGAGTGATGAATGAAAATATGAATACGCCCTTTATCCATCCTTCTTCATATATAGATGAGGATGTGGTTCTGGGGGCCGGTACGAAAGTCTGGCATTTCTGTCATCTTCTCTCCGGCACCCGTATCGGAGAGAACTGCGTGCTGGGACAGAACGTCATGGCCGGGCCTGACGTGACTATTGGCAACAACTGCCGTGTGCAGAATAACGTCTCCCTGTACAAGGGGGTCACCCTGGAGGATGACGTCTTCTGCGGCCCCTCCATGGTCTTCACCAACGTGCTTAACCCCCGGGCCTTTGTTCAGCGCAAAGAGGAGTTCGCGAAAACCCCTGTCAGGCGCGGGGCCACCATCGGGGCCAACGCCACGGTGGTCTGCGGACATACGATCGGCCGATACGCCATGATCGGGGCCGGGGCCGTAGTCACCACCGACGTGCCGGACCACGCCCTCATGCTCGGCGTCCCGGCCCGGCAGGCGGGATGGGTCTGCCGCTGCGGCGAAGTTCTTGACTTTTCGTCCGGCGTCGAGGCTACCTGTCACAGGTGCGGAGCGGCTTACCTGCGGGAAGGTGAAGGTATCCGCGAAGCTGAATAATCGATATCAGGAATCTGTTGATGTCCAATAAAGAGACGTTTATGAAAAAGGTGGAGGATACCTCCATCCTCGTGGGAATCCTGGGCCTGGGCTACGTTGGACTGCCGCTGGCCGTTATCTTCGCCCGGAACGGTATAACGGTTCTCGGTTTCGAAAAAAACCGTGAGAAGGCTGATAAGGTAAACCGGGGCGATAACTATATCGGCGACGTTCCGGACCATGAACTCGCTTCTGTTGTAAATGATGGAAAACTGACGGCAACCACGGACTTTACCCGTATTCGGGAATGCGACGCCCTCATAATCTGCGTGCCCACTCCCCTGGACCGGTTCCGTAAGCCGGACATGAGCTATATCGAGGACTCCTGCCGGGAGATCGGCCGGCATATGAAACCGGGAACCCTGGTCTCCCTGGAGAGCACAACCTATCCTACCACCACCGAGGAGCTGATGCTACCCATACTGGAAGAGGAATCGGGCCTGGCCGCCGGGAAGGACTTCTGGCTCTGCTTCTCGCCCGAACGGGTCGATCCGGGCAATGAACTATATAAGACCGAGAATACTCCGAAGGTCCTGGGCGGAATAGACGAAGAGTCGACGGAGATGGGCCGCATCCTCTACGAGAAGGCAATTACAAGCGTCCATGTGGTATCCTCCCCCCGGGTGGCGGAGATGGTAAAGATCCTTGAGAACACCTACCGGCTGGTGAACATAAGCCTGATAAACGAGCTGACCCTTCTTTCGGGAAAGATGGGGATCGATATCTGGGAGGTCGTCGAGGCGGCGAAGACCAAGCCCTTCGGATTTCAGCCCTTCTATCCCGGGCCCGGAATCGGAGGGCACTGCATTCCCCTCGACCCCTTTTACCTGGAATATATTGCGAAAAAGTACAGCTTTGACCTGACCATGATCCACACGGCCGGGCATATCGACACCCTCATGCCTCACAGGATGACCATAAAGATCAACTCCGCCCTGAACCGGCAGAAGAAAGCCATTAACGGATCGAAGATACTCTTTTTGGGCGTGGCCTATAAGCCTGACATTAACGACGAGCGGGAGAGCCCGGCTTTGAAGATCATGGACGAGGTGGCCAAGAAGGGAGGAGAGGTATCGTTCCATGACCCGGGTATTGACCGTGTCATCACGGAGGAGGGGAGGGAATACGCGAGAACTCCCCTGGATGACCGGCTCCTCGGCGACGTGGACTGCGTGGTGATTACAACGAAGCATTCAGGTATCGATTACCTGGATCTCGTGGAAAAGGCCCGGCTGGTGGTCGATCTGCAGAACGCCATCCCCACGGGCCATGAGAGCGAGAAGGTGTATAAGTTGTAGGATAGTGATGAGTGAAATGCTTGATTCTTTAATTCATAACTCATAACGTTTCAATACACTATTAGTTATATGACTGTACTCGATTAAAAAGGCATGCTTTAATGAAAAAAAAACAAATAGCCCTCCTGGGCTGCGGGCGTATTTCCAACCGGCACATTGAGGCGGTGGAGGCCACCGACGGCATCGAGTTCTCCGTGGTCTGCGACACCATCCCTGATCGGGCGGATGAGAAAGCAGGCAAAACCGGCGCCCGATCCTGCTACGACATGAAGGATATCGGGACAGTGGACGCTGTCTCCGTATGCACCCCTTCCGGAGCCCATCCCCGGGACGTTATGCGGGCCGCGGACCTGGTGGACACGAAATATATCATCTGCGAAAAGCCGGTCTCCCTCACGGTGCGGGAGGCCATTGAGATGTACAAATACGTGGAGAAAGAGGGAAAGGTTCTTCTGCCGGTATTCCAGAACCGGTATAATCCCCTGGTGGCCTTTACGAAGGAGCTGATCGACAGCGGCAAGCTTGGCCGTGTCTTTCAGTTTAACTGCAACGTTCTGTGGAACCGTAACGACGAGTATTTCCAGATCGACTGGCACGGTACCCGTGACCTCGACGGGGGCGTTCTCTACACCCAGGCGAGCCACTACGTCGATATGGTCCATTACTTTTTCGGCGAGGTGGCCGAGACCCTGGGCCTGGGGGGGAACCTGCGGGGCCTGGAGGTCCAGGACACGGTATCCGCAGCGCTCCGTTTCGAGAACGGGGTGGTGGGTACGATCAATGCAACGGTGAGCGTCTACCGTCAGAATTTTCTTACCGAATTAACGGTAATCGGCGAGAAGGGGACCCTCAGGCTCACGGGAACCAATCTCAACCAGATAGACTTCTGGGACGTGGAGGGGATGGATAAGCCGGACATGGATTTTACCCTGGACCACGTATATGGAAAGGGACACGATACCCTCTACAAATATTTCGTTGAAGAGAAGTGGGAGATGTTTCCCTCCTATGATGATGTGATTTCGGGGATTGGTTTGATGCAGAGGTTGAGTTATTAACATGGAATTTATTGACCTGAAAACCCAGCAATCCCGTATCCGGCCTGAAATCGAGCGGCGTATACAGGCCGTCCTTGACCACGGGAAGTACATCAACGGACCCGAAGTAAAAGAACTGGAAGAACTCCTGGCCGATTACGCGGGTACCCGGTACGCTGTCGGTTGCTCCAGCGGAACGGACGCCCTGCTCATGCCCCTTATGGCCTGGAACATCGGTTTCGGGGACGCGGTCTTTACCACCACCTTCAGCTTCTTCGCCACGGCCGAGGTCATCGCCCTGCTGGGCGCGGAACCTGTCTTCGTGGACATTGATACTGAGACCTATAACATCGACCCGAACTTGCTGGAGAAAGAGATCCAAAGGGTCAGGCAGGATGGCAGGTTGAAACCTGGGGCCGTCATGCCGGTCGATATATTCGGCCAGGCCGCGGACTACGACGAGATCCTCTCCATTGCCGGGAACCACGGTCTTCCTGTGGTGGAGGACGCGGCCCAGGCCCTGGGAGGCACGTACAAGGGAAAGAAATGCTGTTCCTTCGGAGAGTGCGGCGCCACGAGTTTTTTCCCGGCCAAGCCCCTCGGCTGTTACGGTGACGGCGGCATGATCTTCACCGATGACGAGTCCCTGTACAGGGAACTCCTTTCCATACGTGTCCATGGCCAGGGGAGCGATAAGTATGACAATGTTCGTGTCGGGATAAACGGCCGCATCGACACGATCCAGGCGGCCATACTTTTGGCAAAGTTTCAGATTTTCGAGGATGAGCTTGCGGCTAAGCAGAAAGCGGCTGATACATACTCGACCCTGTTGAAAGATCACGCGGTAATCCCGGAGGTCCGGGAGGGGAACCGGTCCGCCTGGGCCCAGTACTCCATCCAGGTCGATGACCGAGCGGCCGTACTCGGTCGCCTTAAGGAGAAGGGGATACCGGCGAACGTCTATTACCGCCAGCCCATGGCTTTCCAGGGGGCCTTTAAACACCTGGGGTACAGGCCCGGGGACGTTCCCGTGGCGGAATCGGTCTGCGGCAGGATTCTGAGCCTTCCCATGCACGCCTATCTGGCCGATGAGGAGATGGAAAGGGTTTGTGAGGCAGTTATCGGTTCGTGATACATGAAAAGGCTTGATTCCTGAAAATATATTCCGTTATGTATAACTGATAAGACAACTGAAGCAGATCTATGAATTCGGTTGAATCACGGTATCCCGGTGACCTGGGACGTATGCCCGATGGTAAACCGACCGTGGAAGAAGCGCGGCAGTTTTATGACTTTGCATTATCTATATATGAATAAGTATGGGATACTATGAGTAATGAGTGAATTCTTGACTTGACAGCCATCAACTATAACCGATCACTCATACCTTAAAACTATGCAACTAAAAAACCCATGGATATTGAAACCTTAAAAAGGGAACTGGTTAAACGTTTGGAACCTCTGGGGCTGGAAAAGGTCATCCTCTTCGGCAGCCACGCCAGGGGGGACGCCGGGGTTGACAGTGATATAGACCTGTATGTTGTAACCCATGATGATTTTCTACCCCGATCATATTCAGAAAAAATGGATATAAGGCTGAAGATATCAAGGTCCATTCTCGATCTACGTATGGAGTACCCCATTGATCTGATTGTCCATACACAACCCATGCATGAGAAGTTTTATAATCTTGAGAGTTCTTTTTCCAAAGAGATTCGGGAACATGGTATACGTATACTATGAAAGAAATCGTGAAAGCATGGCTGGTCAGCGCTGAAATGGACCTGGAGAATATCAGGGTCATTATTGATAATGTATCTTTGACACCCGTTTCGTGTTTCCATGCCCAGCAATGTGTTGAAAAGAGTTTCAAGGCTCTGCTCGAATATCATGATGTCAGGATTCCTAAAACTCATGATCTTCTAAAACTATACAGTTTGCTCAATGAGTTCTTATCAAAAGCAGTAGACATAATCCTGCTACAAAAGCTAAATGATGTTTATGTTGATACCAGATACCCCGGTGACCTGGGACTTATGCCCGATGGTAAACCGACCGTGGAAGAAGCGCGGCAGTTTTATGACTTTGCA
>CAZYBU010000027.1:34909-46349 GCA_964645775.1 uncultured Leptospirales bacterium
TTATCTATATATGAAGAAGTAGGGGATAGTATGAGTAATGAGTAAAGGGTGATGAGTGAAAAACGTATTGATATAGTTGCCCGCCTGAACTGGGAGTATGATATAGCTCCCCCTGAATTGCTGGAAGTCATTGACGGTTTGAAGGATGAAGCGGGTCCCTTTGATCGAAAAAAACTTTTCATCCGTTCCCTGGAGCATCTTCCCTGGCACAGGATTGTCAGGCTCTGGGGGTTCGAAGAGGCCAGAAAGATGCTGAACAGCTCCACTATAAGAGGAGTTCGAAGCAAGGGCAGGAGGCAGCAGCTTGAACGACTGGAAACAATACTACGAGGAGAGACTTTACCCCCTGCAGAATGGAATTCTGAAATGCGTGAAAGACTCGCGAACACGGTTTTTTCTAACAGGTGGTACCGCTCTAAGCAGGGGATACTTTAATCATCGATATTCTGATGACCTTGACCTTTTTGTTGAAAATGAACCGGATTTTCGAGATCAGGCGGAAGATGTGATAAATACCCTGAAAAAAAACGGTTTCATTATTAACAGAAAAAACGCGGTGGTTGCGGGCGATTATTTCTCTTTTCCTGTGAAAAGAACCGGAGATGAAAGTAATACAGATATCCGTGTAGACCTTGTTAATGATATCGCAATCCGTTTCGGTACGTTGCAGGATACACCGGTTTATTACCGGACAGATGATTGGAGGAACATACTTTCTAATAAACTTTGCGCTTTACTAAGGCTTGAAATCAAGGATTTCGCTGATATATACACCATAGCAGGGAACAGGCCTTTTTCCTGGGATCAAATACTCGATGAAGCCAGGGAAAAGGAGATGGGATTGGAACCTGCTGTGCTGGCTGATCTTCTTAAAACCGTCCCTGAGCAGCGATTTGATACTATCCGTTGGAGGGTGCCTCCAACATGGGAAGAATTCAGAGAAGGTCTTGATCAAGTTGTTGAAGATATGCTTGCAGGTCGAGATAATTCTTTGGTAAGAGGTATCAGGGAGCAGGGAAAAGGGAAAAGTAATTCTTGACTTGACACGTATCGTGAATAGACCATCACTCATACCTGATACCCAATACCTGATTCCTGAATAAACGACACAACTACAAAAACCATGAACAAAACCCCAACCCAAAACCAGCCCGGTATTCTGAAACTCTTCCGGGGAATACTTTTCCGTCTTTCACCCAAACGGAAGATCCAGTACGGCGTACTGCTGGTCATGATGATTGGACTGGCTTTTCTGGAGATGGGGGCCCTCGGTATGCTGGCTGTCTACGCCTCTTCCATTGCCGACCCGGTGAGAGTCATGGATTCCAGGTACGTGCAGATGGCCAATGAGTTCCTCTTCGGGTATGAACAGCTTACCGCATCGAAGATCATCATTATGCTCAGTATCCTGGTCATGATTGTGTTTATTATTAAGAATATTGTCAAGGGCCTCTTCGTATATACACAATTCAGGTTTTCGACAGCCGTGGAAGCGGACCTGGGCCAGAAGCTCTTCGACGGCATGCTGGAGATGCCCTACGAATGGTTTCTGAACCATAACTCAGCGGACCTTATCATGATTATGAACTGGCGGGTCAATCTCGGAAGGAGCTTTATCGCCCCCTTTAATAAGATGATTAGTGACAGCCTTGTCGTCCTTTTTCTGCTGACACTGCTTGTGATTTCCACGGACCCGTCCACCCTCGGCGTTATAGCGGGACTCTCCCTGCTGGCATACGGTCTGTTTAAATATCTCAAAATCAATCTGGATAAAGCCGCTCTGGTAACAAGAGATATTTCATTGAGTATTAACAAGATGGTCACCATGTCGATTCAGGGTGTTAAGGATATCATGATATCGAATATTCACGGTTTTTTTGCCAGACGTTTCTACAAAAAGGCCATAGATCTCTCGGCCAATGTGGCCAAAAAACAGTTTTATTCCGAAAGCCCGGCCGTTGTTCTTGAGACCATCGTTGTTATGATGCTAAGCTCTGTCATACTTTTTATGCTGGTGGTTAAGGGCATGGGGCAGGGCGCCATTACCGGGACCATGGCTCTCCTTGCGGTTGCAGCGTGGCGGGCCATGCCGGCCATGAACCGGGTGGTGACCAGCCTGGCAAAGATACGGGGAACTCTTCCCAATACCCGGCTGGTATTTGAGTACCTTGTTCTTGTAGAGAATAATCAACAGACGATGAAGGAAGAGAGGCCTGAGGAAATACAGCCCATCTCTTTCAGTGAACGTATTGAAATAAAAGGTGTCTCTTTTTCTTATAAAACCCGCGATGTTACGGTTCTAAAAGAGATCAATCTTACCATACAGAAAGGGGAAACCGTCGGTATTGTGGGCGTATCCGGTTCCGGGAAAAGCACCCTGGTCGATGTTCTCATCGGTCTGCTGGTTCCTGACAGGGGTGAAGTTCTGATTGATGATAATGTCCTGACCCGTAACAACCGGTCATCCTGGTTCGATCATCTCGGGTATGTACCCCAGACTCCCTATATCTATGACGGTACCATAGCGGAGAATATCGCCTACGGTATTCCGGAAGAAAAAATCGATTTTGATCACGTTCTTGAAACCTGCGAACGGGCGAACCTGAATTTTATCGATGAACTGCCGGATGGCATATACACGCCCATAGGCGAGCGGGGCATGCAGCTCTCCGGGGGGCAGAAACAGCGTCTCTCCATCGCCCGGGCCCTCTACCACGAACCGGAAGTCCTTATCTTCGACGAGGCCACCTCCGCCCTGGACACCCAGAGCGAAAACGCCATCATGAATACTATTTACAGCCTCAAGGGGAGTATTACCATGGTACTGATCGCCCACAGGCTTTCAAGCCTGGAGCGGTGCGACAAAATAGCCTGGATTCATGACAGGAGTATTAAGATGGTTGATAAACCTGAGAGGATTATACCTGAATATGAAAAGGTTATTACGTCGAGCTAATTCGATTACCCTCTCTGCTTCCCGGTTCTTTTTCGAATTCCCTCTGGTTTCTGCCGCTTTCTTCACACAGCATTATGGCAATCAATTTAAAATCCTTATCGTACTTCATTCTCCTACCCATGCTTAAGCCTCCATATTTTATATTTTCGGCTTAACCCTCTGTCCGTATTATCGGGTAAGATTCATTGTTCTGTTCTTTTTGCTCACCAAAATCTTTTTTGCGAGACCTTGCTCTCCGGGTATCCTTATTGTACTTTCTTTGCTTGTCCAAAGAAAGTACCAAAGAAAGGACGGTCCGGCGCAATTTCGAGTTGTTTCAATTAGCCTTTCGACCTGATAATCATCTTGCTTATCATACCTGCCGTTGTTAAATTATAGTTGCATTGTAACCGATGATAACGCAAAGTATCGAACAAATAGACAGTATTTGATGTAATAAAAAAGGGGAGTATCTATGAAATCCGATTATTTCACGGAAAAAGCTGTCGGTATCACGGTTATTCATTTACGGGCAGCCTACAGAGAAGATAATGAGATATTTCGGCATTCACCAATGGATTATCATATTCACAACCTTCTATATTATGACCATGAGTTAAAACATGCAGGTGCTCTTTGCCTTGATACGAATAATTTGCAAACTGTCCCCTGTGGTGACACATCTTATTTGAAAGACTCTATCAAAAATCTCAACATGGTAATAGCACAACTTTTTGTTGATAAAATGGACTCTATGATAAAGACAAACTCCTTTGATCGTGATATTCTCTTTCAACGGGCAGAGCAGGAGTTGTGGGATGCCTTCAATCACATTAAAGAGGCTACATTTATGCAAAATCTTCCTCTCATGGTTGATTATCTTAAAGCAAATGGCGCATCATTACGAAAAGGTAAGGATATAATTGAAGAGCCAGACCGATATAAGTGGGCAGAAATAACCCTTGCCGAAGAGCGCATTAACAGCGAAAAAATTCCCGCCAGTGTATGAAGTCTCAAAGCGAACTCCTGACTGTAATGGTAGAAACTGCGAAAGATCGAGGATTCTCAATAATCGAAACTCAACGGTCTTTTGATTTCTATAAAGAGGAAGTTCTTATTGATCGGTTTTTTAAATTCAGCGTTGATTATACTCTTACTGACGTTGAGTATAAGAGAAGAATTGATTATCTTGAGAGATTTTAATCTTCATTCGATCCAAACACGATCCCAGGTCGGTTCATCCCAACGGTCCAGCGCAATTTCGGGTAGCCTGTCCCGACGTAGCCGGGATGGCACCTGTCCTCAATGCCCGGAATTTATCTGAGGCTGCAGGCCTGAAGCGGTGCTTTCTTCGGTCGCGGTTTTACGATGGTGTTTTTCTCAAAAATCGTATAAACGCGACAGCTTTGTTAACACCATGGGACTTGACGAAACAGTAGCGATGTTATATATTGATATCGCATTAATGGAGAAGAGTGATATCATAAGGTGGCGTTATGAAGACAATAACGGTAAGGGGGATCGACCCCGAGGTTGATAAAAAACTTAAGGAAACCGCGAAAGAGCAAGGGAAGAGTAGAAACCAGCTTATACTTGAAATGATCCGGAAAAATCTGGGAATCGAAAGGGAAAGAAAATATTCCCATGAATACAACGACCTTGATGCCCTTTTTGGAAAATGGACTGAGGACGAGTTCAGGCGTATATCTGGCAAGATTGATTGTGAAAGAACTGTTGATCAAGAGTTATGGCAATGATGCGGGTTTTACTGGACACAAATATATATTCGCTTGCCATGAGGGGGGACTCAAACGTTCTGACGCACCTTAAAAGAATTGATACACTTGGTTTTTCTGTTATTAGCATAGGCGAGCTTTTCTCCGGCTTTAGGGGCGGAGATAATGAAGACAAGAACAGGGAGGAGCTTGCCGCGTTTCTTGATTCTCCAAGGGTGATGGTTCATCACGTTGATGCTGAAACGGCGGATTTTTATTCTTCCATATTACAAATGCTGAAAAAACCGGTACGCCAATCCCTACAAATGATATATGGATAGCCGCAATCGCATTCCAGCACGGGTATAAACTATTCACGCGAGACCGGCATTATGACTCTATTCCGGGGTTGATACGGTATAACGGATAATATCTTGCTGGGTCTCGAAGTTCGAGGAGAGTAGTGAATAGCCATACCTCTCTGCGTCCTGGCGGTTTTGCGTGAGACCTTAAGGAGAGCATGTTGTTCACGCAACGGCGCAAAGTTAACGTAGGGCCTGCTGAAAAAGTAGTAAGCACGTGGAAATAGCAAATGTATTGAAAACAGGATCAAGAACTGTTAAACTTTGAAGATTTTTATCTGTCATTCAGTGGCAAGCTGAGAGCTGACAACCGATGAACCTGGAAAGGATACTCCGGAAATTTTTTGCCCTTCTGGAATGGTCGCGTGAAGTTTTGCTGAACCAGTATTATTTAAAAGAAAAACTGGCTTCGTGAGTTTTTAAGGAAGCCCTTTTTATGAAATTGTTGACATATATTTTTAAATGATATACTATAAGTTATGTATGTAGATCGTTCATGAAAAACATCTGAGAGGAAATAATGTTAGACGCGGTAAAAATCTGGGTGAAGCTGAAATATAGTTAATACAATTTTCCGGAGACAACACAATGGAAGCGTATAAATTTCTAACACGAATTTCAAAAAATGGCAGTGTGAAGCTCCCTCCTACGCCTGAGTTATTTGACAGAGATGTAGAAATAATAATTCTTCCGTTAAAAAGGGAAAGTTCAAAAAAACAACCGGCAAAAAAATTCGTGGAAAAATGGGCGGGCACAATTGAATCTGATTCTATTAATAATGATAAATATGATTATCTTATCAGAAAACACAGATGATAGATGTACTAATTGATACCAACATTGTTCTTGATGTGGCACTTAAACGGGATTTATTTTTTGCTGCATCAGCCGACATATTCAACATGATTGACCGGAATAGCGTTAACGCTTATGTAACGGCAACGACAATAACAGATATTTATTACATTTATAAGAAACAGAACGGAGACAAAAGAGCAAGAGAATTTATTTCAGATCTATCAGATATAATGGAAGTTGTTTCTATTGATAGAGAGGTTATTCTTGATGCCCTCAAGAGAAAGATGAAAGATTTTGAAGATGCTGTTCAGGTTTCAGCAGCTCTGTTTAATGGGCTGAATATTATAATTACAAGAAATAAAACAGATTATATTGATTGCGGTTTAGATGTGTATACACCTGATGAATTTATTGAAATTGACAGGCATAAAGGATCACCTTAAATAAACCCTGCCATACAGGCAACGAACAAAAATATCTCCAACAGGTATTTGCCAACAAAAAATTGGGCCTGCTGAAAAAGTAGTAAGCACGTGGAAATAGCAAATGTATTGAAAACAGGATCAAGAACTGTTAAACTTTGAAGATTTTTATCTGTCATTCAGTGGCAAGCTGAGAGCTGACAACCGATGAACCTGGAAAGGATACTCCGGAAATTTTTTGCCCTTCTGGAATGGTCGCGTGAAGTTTTGCTGAACCAGTATTATTTAAAAGAAAAACTGGCTTCGTGAGTTTTTAAGGAAGCCCTGATTGTGTGACACCGCGGATCTGGTGGAGTAGGAAGCTTAGGTACAATCTCTACAAATTCAGCGTAGTGTTCGCCATTACCTCAATCTGGGCCCGGTTAAAGGTTTTATTCTTGACAACTTGACAAGTAAACTGGTAGGTTATACATATGGAAAAGATACCAGTCGGAGAACTGAAAACACATTTCTCGGAATTGCTGAACAAGATTAAAGCCGGTGAAGAGCTCATAATAACCTACGGCAGAAAGAAAGAGAGCGTTGCGGTAATTGTACCGTACTCCACCTATATAAAGAAGAACAAAATCAAACTGGGAGCACTGAAGCATAAGAAGATGAGGATTCACGACGATTTTGAGATGACCGAAGAAGAGTTTGTGGATATATGAATTACTTGTTGGACACCCATTACGTACTGTGGTCCTTATTCAATCCGGAACGCATTACAGATAATATTATTCAGATACTAAAAGATGAACAAAGCACTAAATATGTATCCGGAATAAATCTTTTTGAAATATCTTTGAAGTATTCCCTTGGAAAATTGGAGCTGGAAGATTCGAACCCAGATGAAGTCTTTACTTCAATCACCGAATCAGGATTTGAAGTAATGGAAGTGGATGCTCATCTGTTCTCTTCGTATTATAAGCTGCCGAAAAAAGATGATCATAAAGACCCCTTCGACAGAATGCTTGTATGGCAGGCAATTAATTCTGATTATACATTTATATCGAATGATCTAAAGATAAAGGCATACATAGACGACGGCCTCAAACTACTGGTACCCTTGTAGCGGTTTTGCGTGAGACCTTATGGAGAGGATAGTGTTCACGCAACGGCCCAACGGTATATCCTTACTCCAAAAGGTGTGGCCGAAAAGATGCGCGTAACAAAGCAGTTTTTGTTGCAGAAAGAGGCCGAATATGACAGACTGCAGCGTGAGATAGCGTATGAAAAAATGGGTTTCATTTACAAATAGTAATTGAAAATATACATGTGCCACGTTAACCAGTATGTTTGAAAATAGTCAACATACTGGTTAGTATGGAAAAGTTACTCTTTAAACTTCCCAAATATCCATTTGATTACTGGTTGCTCAGTGATATACTGAGGGATTATTCTTATCCGAGAAACAAAATTAATTCATTATTGCGCAAAAAGATTATAATACGCATAAAAAAAGGTCTATACCTGTTATCCCCTGAGTATGGCGGGCAAATTGATCGCTTCCTGGTTGCCAACCTGATTTATGGTCCCTCCTACGTCTCCCTGGATTCAGCATTATCGTTCTGGGGAGTGATCCCGGAAAAAGTTGAGACAGTATCGAGTATTACAAACAAGAGAAATAAATCCTTTGAGACGCCTGTAGGAAGGTATATATATAAATACCGTAATGACCATGTATTTTATAAAGGGATAATGCTCATTAATAATGGCGAGAAAAGTTACATGATCGCGTCAAGAGAGAAAGCTATCTGTGATTCAATATCTACTGTTAATGAAATAAGAGATATTGAAGACATGGATATTTACTTCCGGGAAAACATGAGAATAGATGTCCAGGATCTGCATGACCTTGATTTTGAGCTTATAAACAATATTAGCAATGCCTATAACTTGGTATCAGTTTCAGTTTTCGGTAAATGGTGGTCTCATCTTTTTAAAAAGAGGTAAAACATGGATCCATTATTACTTCAAATGCTCCGGCAATACTCACTTAATTCAGGCCAGGATTACGAGAATGCGTTGAAGGAGATCATTCAACAGGTTGCGCTTTTGGGGTTATGGAGGACAAAGTTCTATGAACATGCGGCATTTTACGGAGGGACAGCTCTGCGAATTTTGTATGGACTAAGACGTTTTTCTGAAGATATAGATTTTTCACTGATGGAACCAAAAGAAAATTTTACATTGGACACATATATATACGGCATTGAAAAAGAGCTGTCAGCTGTCGGTTTTCATGTGGAGGTTGCAGGAATAGGTAAGGAAAAGCAAACATCAATCGAATCAGCGTTTATAAAAGGTAATTCACGTAAAAATCTCATATATGTAAATGCCCCGGATGAAGTTCTCAACGGAATACCCTTTAATAAGAAGCTGAAAATCAAGCTGGAGGTGGATACTGATCCACCATCTGATGCCGAATTTGAAGTAAAAAACCTGCTTAATCCGATCCCCTTTTCGGTGCGAAGTTATACCTTACCCTGCCTTTTCGCGGGCAAGCTCCACGCTCTTATGTGCAGAAAGTGGAAAAACAGGGTAAAGGGAAGAGACTATTACGATTTTGTATGGTACATCAGCCAGGATGTTCCCTGTCATTTAACGCATTTGAAGGCACGCATGGTACAAACAGGGCATTTGAATGAACAGGATTTTCTTGATTTGAATACTTTAAAGGATTTATTAGTCGATCACTTCAGCAAGGTGGATTTTGAACAGGCTGCACGGGACGTAGAACCATTCATTAAAGACAGGCAGGAGCTTGATTTGTGGAGCAAAGAATTTTTTGTTGAGTTGACAGGGAAATTAAAGAGTGAGCAGTGAATAACTATATCCCTCCGCATCCTGACTCTCTACATCCTCTGGCGCATTCTTTCCCCCAATCCTATTGTACTTTCTTTGTTGCGTCAAAGAAAGTACCAAAGAAAGACGCTCACTGCGTGGTGCTTTTTCCTTTTATTCAATTCCTTTCTTTAATCAATTTTCCAGGTTTTTTGCTCACCTGAATTTTTTTTGCGAGACCTTGCTCTCCTCAAATCCTATTGTACTTTCTTTGTCGCGTCAAAGAAAGTACCAAAGAAAGACGGTCCAGCGCAATTTGGGTCGACGCCTTTTTAGCCCTCCTGGCTGGCGTCGACATTACAGCATCCTTGCTGAGAACCTCCTGTCGGCGCTGGACACTGCGGCATCCTTGCCGGGAGCCGCTAGTCGCCGCCGGGGGCTGGTCGGGTGGGTAGCTGATAAAAATTTAATGCCTGTCTTCAATGCCCGGTACTCGCAGCTCTTCACCCATCACTCATCACTGATAACCTGAAAACTGTCCATACGGACTTTATGAAATACCTGTGGTGACAAAAGGGATCAGTTAATACAGATGAGTAATGATTATACGCTTACAATAGTACTTCATAGCTGAGTAATTACATAAAACTTGACAATGTCAAACTGTTTGTTTATTCTGTACATATGGGTACAGAAAAAACAAACTCAACAAATGAGAGGTTTGCATTGCTTGCAAGGATGAATGAGAAGGTCTTTCATGCCAGTGATCTGGGAAACCTGTGGCAGATATATAATAAAAACACGCTCCATACAACACTAAAGAGATATACCAGGGCGGGACTGCTTTACCGCATTTATAAGGGCCTATACTCCCTGTACCCTGTTGATGAAATCGACCCTCTTCTACTTGGAATCAAAGCTGTACATGGATTTTCCTATATCAGTACCGAGACAGTGCTTGCAATTGAAGGGATAATTAACCAGAGACCACATTATATAACCCTTGTTGGTACTGAATCGAAGAGGTTTGAAGCTGGAAAACACAGTTATTATGTGAGACAGCTGCGGGATGAGTTCCTTTTCAATAATGTCGGCATCGACAATAAAAAAGGAATCAGGATGGCTATTAAAGAGAGAGCGCTTGCCGACCTGCTCTATTACAATGCCAAAGCCCATTTTGACGCTGATGCTCTGATTAAATGGGAGAAAGTTTATGAACTCCAAAAAAAAATCGGTTATAAATAATAAAGCTTCATGATATTACCGGATCAGAAAGACGCGATACACAAGGCATGGCTTTACAGAGTGTTAGTACACTTCTGTGACAGTACATCGCTGTCTTCTTCTTTATATTTTAAGGGTGGTACTTGCGCGGCCATGAGAGGACTCCTGGACCGGTTCTCTATTGACCTTGATTTTGATTACGTAGCTGAAGATGACAGGTTGAGCGATGTCAGGTTGGAAATGGAGAGGATCTTTGATGATCTTGGCCTGGAAATAAAAGACAGAAGTAAAACGGTACCGCAGTATTTTCTGAGGTACAAAAATTATAGGGAAAACGAAAGAAACTCTCTTAAAATTGACATTACCCTGCCTCCGCCGAGGTCCAACAGGTACGAACCTGTCCGCCTTGTTGATATTGACAGGATACTCTACTGCCAGACGGCCGATACGATGTTTTCAAACAAGATGGTGGCGCTGGTTGAACGGCATGAGAATAATGGTTCAATCACGGGAAGAGACCTGTATGATCTGCATCATTTTTTCATAACGGGACAGGACTACAACAGGGATGTCATACTTGAGAGGCGAAATATTGAGAGGGTTGGGGACTATTTAAAATTGCTGTTGGAATTTATTACCAATCACTTTACTGAAAGAATTATATCACAGGACCTTAATATGCTTCTTCCATATAAAAAGTTCAAGTCTATCCGCAAAACACTGATCAATGAGACAATTTTTCTGCTGCGTGATGAAATAGAAAGGATATCCTGATTGTTATACTGCCTCGGGCTCAACCGAGCATTTTTGCTTTTCTAAAAATTATTTTCAAGGGATGCCGACGCCTTTTTGACCTTCCTGGTCAGCGTCGGGGTGTGGATAGGATGTCCGCCTGTCAGCAGATTACAGGATGTAATAAACTGCTGACCACTGCAACATCCTGTTGGGAGCTTGCTCTCCTGAAATCTTTTTTGCGAGTCCTTGCTCACCGGGAATGTTTCTGAGGCCCAGCCGAGGGTCCCTATAATGAAATTGTTGCTTTTTCCTCTGGCACATTCTTTCCTCAAATCCATTTCTGCGAGACCTTGCTCACCTCAATCCTGTTGTACTTTCTTTGTCGCGTCAAAGAAAGTACCAAAGAAAGACGGTCCAGCGCAA
>CAZYBU010000028.1:0-4732 GCA_964645775.1 uncultured Leptospirales bacterium
GTCACTGGTATACCACCGCACCACCAAGCGTGCGCCCATGCCGGGCGCACTAAAAAAGGCGCCCGAAGGCGCCTTTTTTATTATCTATGTAATCCCGGTTTAATACATTCCGGGCATTCCACCACCCATGCCGGCGGCGGCTGCGGCACCCGCGCCTCCGTTCTCTTCCGGTTTGTCGGTGATAAGGACTTCCGTGGTACACATCATACCGGAAACAGAGGCGGCGTTTTGCAGGGCTGAACGCACAACCTTTGCCGGATCGATGATTCCTTCCTTCACAAGGTCGACCCACTCCATGGTGCTGGCGTTAAATCCGATGCCCGCCTTCTCGTGCTCCGCCTTCTCAACGATAACGGAGCCTTCCAGGCCCGCGTTCATGGCGATCTGCTTCATGGGATCGCTCACGATCCTGGCTATGATATCGGCGCCGATTTTTTCGTCGCCCTCAAGTTTATCAACGACCTCCATCACGGCCTTTCGTGTCTGGAGCAGTGTGAGACCGCCTCCAGGCACAATCCCTTCCTCAACGGCGGAACGGGTGGCGGAAAGGGCGTCCTCAACACGTGCCTTCTTCTCTTTAAGTTCAATCTCGGTTGCGGCGCCCACGTTTATGACCGCCACGCCTCCGGCGAGCTTGGCCTTCCTCTCCTGGAGCTTCTCTATGTCATAGTCGGAGGTCGAGTCTTCGATCTGCTTGTCTATCTGGGCGATCCGGCCCTTGACATCCGACTCGGAACCGCCTCCCTCGATAACCGTTGTGTTCTCTTTGTCCACGATTACCTTCTTGGCCCGGCCCAGTTGCTCAATCGTCGTGTTCTCAAGCTTCATTCCCAGGTCTTCACTTACGACCTGACCGCCCGTGAGAATGGCGATATCTTCCAGCATGGCTTTTCGACGGTCGCCGAAGCCGGGTGCCTTAACAGCAACACACTGGATTGTCTTTCTCAGGGTGTTGACAACGATGGTAGCCAGGGCCTCGCCTTCCAGGTCTTCTGAGATGATGACCAGAGGCTTGCTGGCCTGGGCAACCTTTTCCAGAATCGGAAGAAGGTCCTTCATGGCGGATATCTTCTTGTCATGGATCAGGATATAGGCGTCCTCCATGACAGCTTCCATCGACTCGGTATCCGTCGCCATATAGGGAGAGATGTAGCCACGATCAAACTGCATACCTTCCACCACATCCAGGTAAGTCTCGATCGACTTGGCCTCTTCCACCGTAATAACTCCGTCCTTACCCACCTTGTCCATGGCGTCGGCGATGAGCTCACCGACCTCGTTGTCGTTGTTGGCGGATATAGCGGCAACCTGCGCGATCTCCCTCTTGTCGCTGATCTCCCTGGCCTCGCTTGCTATATGCTTCACCGCCGCAACAACAGCTTTATCAATGCCACGCTTGAGGCTCATGGGATTGGCTCCGGAGGTTACGTTCTTCAGGCTCTCCCTGTAAATGGCGGAGGCGAGTATCGTGGCAGTGGTTGTACCGTCACCAGCCGCGTCATTTGTCTTCGTGGCAACTTCCTTGACCATCTGGGCACCCATATTTTCGAACTCGTCTTCAAGTTCGATCTCTTTGGCCACGGTCACTCCATCTTTGGTAACGGTGGGAGAACCGAATTTCTTGTCAATAACCACGTTTCGGCCACGGGGTCCAAGCGTCACCCTAACGGCGCTCGCCAGCTTGTCCACTCCTTCAAAGATTGCTCTTCGTGCTTCTTCGTTATACTTCAAAATCTTTGGCATTGTTATCCCCTTTATTTATTCTGTTGTGTAATTATTCAATAACTGCAAGAACGTCACTTTCCTGCAGGATTAGATAGGCTTTTCCATCGTATTCGATCTCCATTCCGGCAAACTTGCCGAAAAGGACCCTGTCACCTTCCTTGACGGAGAGAGGGGTAATCTCATCCCCGTTACGGACCCCTTCTCCCACTGCTATTACCTTTCCCTGATTCGGCTTCTCTTTTGCCGTGTCCGGGACGTAAAGGGATCCTACCCTTTTCTCTTCCTCTTCCAGGACCTCAACAAGAATCCTGTCACCTATAGGTTTAATGGCCACGTAAATGTTCCTCCTGTTTTATATAAAGTACGAATAAAGGGACGGGCCGCCGGCCCGCCTTGTTAGCACTCAAAGCAATGAGTGCTAACAACATTAATAGTACATTTTCAACCAGCCGGCAACTGCCAATATTTGTCAATAACAATGTTTAAAGGGAAATAATAAAAAATACGGCACGCTTTCCACAGGTTTTGGTATCAATGGATTAATTTCTTCAAAATGTCACGATTTTTTGTAATCCATCTTGCCGCCTCTCTTTTCGATCACCTCAATTCCCTCAATGACCATCTTTTTATCGACCGCCTTGCACATATCATAGACAGTGAGAGCCGCCACGGAAACAGCGGTAAGGGCCTCCATCTCAACGCCTGTCTGCCCTTTAAGGTGAACTTCCGATTGTATGAAAATGCCACCCTTTTCCCTGTCTTCGGTACAGGTAACGTCGATCCAGGTAAGGAGAAGAGGATGACACATCGGTATGAGGCGGGAAGTCATTTTGGCCGCCTGTATGCCGGCTATCCGGGCCACTTCAAAGGGATTTCCCTTGGGAAGCAGGTCCTGCTCAATCAGGTCAAGTGTCTCCGGCGACATGCTGACAAAACCCTTTGCACGGGCCTCCCTGGAGGTATCATCCTTGGAGGTCACGTCGACCATGCCGGACCTGCCGTTTTCCGAATAATGAGAGAATTCCATCAAAGATTCCGGCTATTCGCTTATCAAGCGGACTTTCCTGAGAAAGTAAAAGATGATTCCGGTCACAATATAGAGGGAGGATACCACAAAGACGGCCCACATATTAAAGAGAGCCAGAGACACGATAATCAAGGCTATTGTGAGAATGATAACGTTCCGCCCCTTTTTCGCGAGATCGGCAAAGATCTTCGTGTAATCCACGTGAGAGATCATCAGCACCCCGGCTATGATATATAGAACGGTGAATATCTCAACAGAAAAGTGTATCTGCAGATTCTGTACTATTTCAGGCCGTGTATACTCCAGGGTGGGGATGGAAGCCACGAAAATCCCGGCAGCGGGCGAAGGCAATCCCAGGAATCTCTCCTGTTCTTCTCCAATATTAAAACGGGCCAGGCGATAAACGGCAAAGAGAGGAAAAAGGACAGCCACAAACATACCGGCGTTCAGACTGAATCCAAGCTGAGGCAGCTTGTAAAGGTAGGCCTCGTAGGCTATGACACCGGGCGCGATACCGTAGGATATGCTGTCCGCCAGGGAATCAAGATTGCCTCCGATTTCGCTCTGGGCCTTAAGGGCCCGGGCAGCCGCGCCGTCAAAGAAATCGAAAAAGGAGGCCACGAAGATCAGAATACCTGCCACGGCAATTGATTCCGGGTTACCTTTGGCCGCAAAGAGTATGGCTATAAACCCGATAATCAGATTTGCCATTGTTATGGAATTAGGAATGATAGTTTTGCGATTGCCCATTCTGATCAGTTTACCTGCGGCAAGAATGTCCGATACAAAGCATGTGTGTCAATGAAAAAAGCCGAAACCGTCCACTACTTGCAGCGCTTTTTGAGCTTTTCAAGACGGTCCCCTCCCATTTTCACTCTATCCTCAAGTTCTTTGCGGAATTCAGGCCTTTCCTTTCCCACACGTTCCGCGTACTCGAGAATCCGTTTCGCGTGTTCAAGCTTCGAAACATTATCTTCGAGTTTAGAAAGGTTTGAACAGCTTGAGAGATTCTCAACCTCGTACTCGTCGAGATATCGTTTTACGATATCCATGTAATCGCTGTAGACCTCCCGTTTCATGGCCCGGAAATCATCAATATAAATGATCTTCTCTGTGTTAATCTCTGAAAGCTTATCTTCACCGAACTGGACCAGGACCTGGTAGTCCTTCCGGGCCTCTTCCATTTTTCTCGCATTAATCGATTCCATGAACTCATCCACCGGGTCCTTCTGGATGGATGCGGCGCCCAGGACACCCAGTATGAAGGACGTCAGAACAAGCCCCACGCCAAAACCCGTGGTTATCTTTTTCTTGATCCGGAGAACGATGACGGCTGCGGGGATAACAATGAAAAATAATACTTTGATCAGGTTTTTAAGTACTCCCGTCCATTCCATTTACAACTCCCACTCCAGTCTTGAGATTCTTCTCTGTTTTTCAAAGGCCAGCTCAATAAGACGGTCAATCAGTTCAGGATAAGGGAGCCCTGAGGCTTCCCACAGTTTCGGATACATGCTGATACTGGTAAAGCCTGGCAGGGTATTTATCTCGTTGAAGAACACCCTGCCCGAGTCGAGTGTCATGAAAAAGTCAACCCTTGCCATACCGGCGCACTGCAATGTTGTATAAACCCGTACAGCGTAATCCCGCACAGTACGGGTCTGCTCTTCCTCAATACGGGCCGGTATCTCCAGGTCCGCCCCTTCCGGGTCGATATACTTTGACTCATAAGAATAGAATTCATGTCCGGGTATGACCCGGCCCGGTACCGAGGCCTCCGGCTCCTCGTTACCCAGGACAGAACACTCGATCTCTTCCACGTCATAGCCTGTCTCCACCAGAACACGGTTGTCGAACCGGAAGGCCATCTCCATGGCAGAAGCAAACTCATCCTCCCCGTGGACCTTGGAGACCCCCACCGAGGAGCCGGCCTTAACAGGCTTCACGAAAAAAGGGAAATCAAGCTCATCCTGCGCCCGC
>CAZYBU010000028.1:4742-44394 GCA_964645775.1 uncultured Leptospirales bacterium
AGACCGGACGCCCGGTCTCCTCGAGGACCGACTTTTCCCATTCCTCCCGGCTTACGTCGATCCAGGGAACAACCGGAATCCCCGCCTGGCGGACCAGCCTCTTGGCCACGTCCTTGTCCATTCCCAAAAGAGACCCGGACATCCCGGCCCCCACGAAAGGTACCATGGCCAGCTCAAGCATGCCCTGTAGGGTCCCGTCTTCCGCGAAGGTGCCGTGCATGGCCGGGAAGATAACGTCGCAGATAACCTCTTTCCCTCCCGTATCGCGGGTCAGGTGAAGCTTCCCCTCACGCTCATAGTGGTTAATCGACCAGGGACCTGTCTCCCTTATCTCCAGAACCTCCCCGAAGGCCGGGTCATGAAGGTAGGATGGTTCATCCTGTACATGCCAGGCCCCCTTCCGGTCTACGCCGACAGGCACAAGACGATACTTCTCCGGTGAGAGGTTGCGGGCCACGGAGGCGGCGGAGCAGCGGGAGACGTCATGCTCACCGGAACGGCCTCCGTATAGAAGTCCAAGAGTAATCATGCTTCCATCTCCAGGAAGGACTTATGGATAGCCTTAACGGCCAGCTCAGCGTACATGCTGTCTATGACGCAGGAGATGCCAATCTCCGAGGTGGATATCATCTCGATATTAATGTTGTGCTTCGACAGGACCTCGAAAAAACGGCCCGCCACGCCGTAGGAGGAGAGCATTCCCACGCCCACGGCTGAGACGATGGCTATCTCCTCTTTTGAAATCAGTTCCGTGGCGCCCAGCTCATCCTGCAGTTCCTTGCAGAGCTTCATGGCCTGCTTTAAATCGCTTTTCATTACCGTAAAGGAGATGGATGCCCGGTTGTCCCGGCCCGTGGACTGTACGATCATGTTTACGTAGACACTGCTCTTCCCGAGGTGCTCAAAGACCCGGGCCGCGATACCGGGCCGATCCGGGATGTCCCTCAGGGTAATCATGGCCTCGTCGTTTTTCGACGTTACGCCGCTTATGACGAACTTTTCCACCATCTCCTCCTTGGGCAGCACGATGGTACCCTCTTCAAAATTGAAGCTGGACCTCACGTGCAGCCGAACGTTGTACTTCTTGGCGAACTCCACGGAACGGGAATGCAGAACCTTCGCTCCCAGCCGGGAGAGCTCCAGCATCTCTTCGTAGCTTACCTCTCTCAGTTTACGGGGCTCGTCTATGAGCCTGGGATCGGCGGTGTAGACCCCGTCCACGTCCGTGTATATTTCGCAGTCCCGCGTATCAAGAGAAGCGGCCAGGGCCACGGCCGAGGTGTCGGAGCCTCCCCTTCCCAGGGTGTTGATGTTACCCTCCCGGTCGATTCCCTGGAAACCGGCCACGATAACAACGTTGCCGTTTTCAAGGGACTGCTGTATCAAGGTCGTGTCGATGCGTTCGATTTTCGCGTTGGAGAAGTTGCCGTCCGTGCAGACCTGGACCTGGGAGCCGGTGTAGGATACCGCCTCCACCCCGATTTCGTGCAGGGCCATGGCCAGAAGGCTTATGGAGACCTGCTCACCCGTGGAGAGGAGCATGTCCATCTCCCGCTTGCTCGGAGATTCCGTTATCTCCCGGGCCATGGAGGTGAGGCTGTCCGTGGTCTTTCCCATGGCGGAGACCACCACCACCACGGAGATTCCCTTCTCCCGGTATGACTTTATTCTATCTGCGACGGCCTTGATCCTCTCCACGGACCCCACGGAGGTGCCGCCGTACTTCTGCACAATGATTTCTGGCATGGTCCCTGTCCTGATAATTTCTGGAGAGAGGAAGGTTTACACTCAAATAGATGTCAAGGGAAAATCAGGGGACGGTAACAACGACATCATCCATATCCGGCGAACCACCAATATCAGAATCATCGACAAGCTCACCAAAAGTAGGGGCTCCCACATAATAGACATCATAGGTTCCTGGCTGCACATTGGTTATCACATTATTGATCGATCCATGAACTGCCAGGGGTGCCACGGTATACTGATCCGCCGCGTTTTCATAGGTATTCCATGCTGACTCAAAATCGTCTTGCAAAGTAGGATTTGAACCTGGATCCAAAACTCCCCAGTTGTTTGCCTTATGTTGTTCAAAACGCATGAAATAATCAAGAATAAGGGAAACATGACTCTGTGGATTCAATGGCAAGTCATAGGCTCCCACATTCGTTCGATCAGCATTCGTTGTATCTTTTCCATAATTTGTTATAGACAGAGTATTGGGAATAGCAATCGCGATCTGACCTCCGCCCACACCCGTAGTAATAGTACCTGTATTACCTTTTACATACCCTCGCGCAACACCGTGAAGGTTTCCGCCGATATAAGGTTCATCCGCTTGAACATCACGAAGCCAGTCCGAAGGTCCAAAAAAATGGGTGGCGTAGAGTTCCGTATCAAACACATAATCATGTTCATATTTTTTGATGAAATTGGCGACAACTACACGAATCTCAAGGACATTGGTCCCCTTCTCCGGTTCAAAGGTGAAGCCTCCCGGTATCGGTATTTCAACAGGGAAAACCCGGTTTATATAGTTGGCGTTCTTCTGGTGCTGGTCGTAGGCGGAGTTGGGCTGGAGCTGGTTGAAATCGAATCCGGGTACGTTCAGTTTCTCCGCGAACATGAAATCATCGAGACCTTCATCGCTGTAGCCGGAACCAGGTGTGTACAGGTATTTCCGAGCGCCGTCAAAGGCCATCTTCCGTATATAGAGAAGCACATGGGAATAGGTCTTTCCAGGTATGGCCTCATCCGTCGGCAATTCGATACCCTCGTCCCCGAAGAACAACGCGCCGTTGGTCCCGGTACCATCCAGGTTGGCCCTGAAGGTGGTCCGGTAATTGGAGATACGGTCCGTTCCACCGCTGGCGCGTCTGAGACGTATTTCGGCGATGTCCATCATCAATATTGTTGGAACATCTGTTCCATTAGAGGCCTGATCATCAATGGAATCATCCGGAGAACAATTCCCGGCTGTTGGTGTTATAATATTCGCGCTATTCGACTCATAGGTCCCCTTGATCCGTATCTCGAGCCTGGGATTTTCCCAGTTATCAAAGACAACTCCGTCATAACAACTGGAGAAGAGTACGCCCAGGACCAGTGGCGCAATAATGAATCGAATATTCTTTATATATGCTTTCATCGGGTTCCGCTAAAAGATATTAAAATATATGGTTATAGCCGCGTTAAAGACGTGAGCACCCATGGCGCCCGGCTTCTTGTGGCCCTCCATGATGTAAAAATAGTCCACCCGGGCGCCGATATTCATGATCCGGCCGGCCGGAAAGCTGACCTCCACTCCCCCTCCCACAAGGGGATCCCATAGAGAGACGTTTTCCGGCATGACTTTCATCCAGGACATGCCGGCGGCCGCCTTTACCTGTATGTTGACCGGCAGCTTCTTGAATGGAAGCAGAAAAAGGGCCTCCATTCGAATGGGCACACTCTGCATCCTGTTCACGCCTTCGGACTGGAAGTCCTGGTAAGAGACATCCACTCCGATCTTCAAAAGATTCCAGGGCATCTGCAGCCGGAAGAAGGCGCCTCCCCCCAGGTTCGACTTGATATGATCGGCCGTGGGTCCCAGAGGAGCGATGGGTCCAAACCAGAGTCCAGCCTGGGAGCTGTAAAAATAATTTTTACGGCTCAGCGCAAAGACGTTCTGGGCGGAAAGCAGCAGCATGACCGCCGCCAGTACTATTGCAATTCTGTTTCTTTTCATAATCGGGATAAGGACTGTATGCTCTGTAAACCCCGCGGCAAGAAAGTTACAGATTCGGTCACCCTGAATCTGATTTTCCATGCACTCTTTGAAAGGGGGGAGATTCTGTCAATCACAATCCCCCGCATAACGGGTTCCTCTTCCATCCAGGGCGGATGGGAAGACTTCAAGGGGAGGGTCGTAGCAGACCCGGTACAGATAGAGACCGTAGGGAGGGGCAGTGGGGCCGGCCGCGTCCCTGTCGCGGGCATCAAGGACCTTTTTCATATAACCGGGATCATATCCTTTCCGAATGATCTCGAAGAGTGTGCCCATTATAATGCGGATCATGTTATGGAGAAAGGCGTTTGCCCGGATTCTCACGATTAGCACGGACTCCTTATCGGTCACAGAGATTTTATGGATATTCCTGACGGTCCCCTTTTCGGCGGATATCTTCTTGCAGAAGGAGGCGAAATCATGTTCCCCTTCCAGGTACCCCAGGGCCTCTTCCATGGTGGAAAGATCCGCCTCCCGGTTAAGCCAGGCGGCTCGGTACATCATGAAGGGTGAACGAAAAGGGTGGTTGTGAATAAGATATAGGTACTCCCTCTCTATGGCACTGAACCGTGCATGAAAATCTTGCGGCACGTCAAAGGCGTTGTTCACGGAAATCGTGGGCGGGAGGATCCCGTTCAGGCCGATAGAGAGCCTGGATAGATGTATATCGCTTTTTGTGTCGAAGTGTACAACCTGTCCCAGGGCGTGGACCCCGCTGTCTGTCCTTCCAGAGGCGATTAACCTGATCTTCTCTTTTGTAAGGGTGCGGATAGCCTCTTCCAGTTTTGCCTGGATGGTGTTTCCCGTGTCCTGAATCTGTAAGCCGCTGTAGTCCGTCCCGTCATAGCTGATTTCCAGGGCTATTCTTCGGCCGGTCCCTGGCTCTCTTCCACTTCCTGTTTCCATCGTGTCACTTTTTCATTTATGGTTTCGTAGAGGTCACGGGTTCGGTCCAGAAGCTCACTCGGTCTCGACTTGTCGGTCTTTCCCACCCCAAAAAGGCGGCTCAGGTATCGCTTCGACTTTTCATACTGCTCGATACGCTTATGGATGTCCGGTTCCAGGGCGCCGACCTTGAGGGTCAGGACAGCCGTCAGATAGAGAATGCCTTCATAGCCCCAGTTCTTGTCCGTGTCGGGCCCCATATTTCCGGCCGCTTCTGCCGGTTCTCCACCGTTCTGGATCAGGTCAAGTACCTTCGTATAACTCTCATAAGCCTTCTTATAGAAGAAAAGGGAAATCTTCTTATAGGGCCGGTCCGGGTACTTCTCCGCCAGGTCACTGAAGAGCCAGGCCCCACGGATGGAAGATAGTGCGATTTTAAAGGTGGGGGCCACTTTCTTGTTCCGGGCAGTGTAACAGTCGACTGCCAGCATGTAGGATACCGCGCCGAACTCCAGGTTCTTCTCCCCGTCCATGTCCAGGCTGCCGAAGAACTTTTTCACGGTCCTTTTGCGAGCCGGAGTCATTTCCGATAGTTTGTCACTGGCCTTCGGGTCCAGCTCCTCAAAGTCTTTGGGATAAGCCGTGTAGAGACAGTTTGGGCAGACCGTCAGGACATAGGCCAGGGGATAGATGATCCCGTATTTCTTGCTTTCCTGGTATCTCCGTCGCAATTCATCCGTCAGCCCCCCGGCGATAAGCCTTCCACCCCCGGTAAGCATCTCTTCCTTATGGAATTCGAATGAACACACAGGACAGCGGGTCGAATTCTTCTGCCTGAAGGAGATTCGTTTAGGTTTTTTTTCTTCCATTGTTATTTAGACCCCGTTTACTATTCAGTATCGCCCATCCTGCTTGACTCTTCGCCCTGACCTGGCGATATTTCAATTAAGAATATGGAGGAAACGTCCGAAACTGAATAAGAGCAGTTATGCTATTCAGCCACGTACAGGCAATAGTAGCAAGTTTTGATCAGGGTTTCAACCATGAAAATTAGAAATAAAGCCACCATCGCAATATTTTCTCTTCTGATTCTTATGCCGGCTCTTCTGTTTGCGATTTCCGCATCCGTTAAGGCTGAAAAAGATTACAGGTTCACTCTGAACACCCTCCGTAAGATGAAAATCATGGTGCTTAACTTCAGCAATGAAGATATCACAAATGAGTATGACTCCATACAGGAAAAATTCAAGGAGGCCAGCAAAAGTTATTATGGACAAAATTTTACCGAGTCGGTCCAGCAATTCAAAACCGTAAAGATGGATCTGATTGATCTACTTGAGAAGTTAGGGCAGAACTACCTTGACAGGACCAAGGAGATTCTTGATTCCACCTCCGCAGACAGCTTCGATATCCTTATCAAGTACAGCAAGCACAGCGGGACCATCGCGTATTTTCGGAAACCGTTCAATCCTCTGTACGACGTTAAGCCTTATAACGAGAAGAACTATCACCTCTACCATGATAAGACCCGCATTGAAAAATTTCTGAGAAACGGATATCAGAAATACCAGAAGGCGAAAGACGTATTTGAGGACCCCGAGATCGAGTATCTGAAGAATCACAAGCGGATATCTGCAAATAATATCAACTTTATCATTTCCCGATACCTGGATGTGGTGCAGCTCTGCCGCGAAGCAAAACAGTATGGTATCGAGATTTACAAGATCGGCATCAAGACAGCTCCCGATGACGAACCTCTCAACCGTCAACGTCTCTACCAGAAATTCGACCCCGGCCAGGCCGTCGACCCCATCTTTGACAACCGAATACCGGACGAGTACAAGGTCGACGCAAACGACAACAGACACCTTATCCACGAACTGGAAAAGAAACGGCTGGAGAAAACCAAAGACCAGGCCCAATAATCATTTCATGAGCATATACCGAAAAAAGAGCCGCCCCACGGGCGGCTCTTTATATCCAGAGAATAATTCTCTCATTATTCTTTCTTTTCTTTCTTTGACTCTTTTGACTTAGACTCTTTTGACTTAGACTCTTTTGCCTTTTTTGAATCCTTCGATTCTTTAGCAGGTTTTTTCTCAGCTTTTTCAGGCTTCTCTTCTGCCTTCACGGGTTTTGATGCTTCACCCTTTTCCACAAGTTCAAGAATAGCCATTTCAGCTGCATCCCCGGCCCTTCTCTCCCCCAGTAGGAGAATTCGGGTATACCCACCTGGCCTGTCTTTAAACCTGGGAGCGATAACATCAAAAAGCTTAATCAGAGCCTCCCGGTCCTTAACAATTTTCCGGGCTTCCCTTTTATTATGTACATGGCTTGAGCCGTCCGTCGCGTTCAGGTTCTTCTTCGCCCGGGTAATCAGCTTTTCGGCTACACGTCTGACTTCCTTCGCCTTTTCACGGGTAGTCACAATCCGCTCATGCCGGAATAGGGAAGTTACCATGTTACTGTACAGCGCCTTCCTGTGTGAATAGGTGCGCCCCAGTTGTTTTACACTGTTCCTCTTTCGCATCTTCAGTATCCCTTAATCCTTCAATCCCAGGCTCAGATGATGAGCCTCCAGTTTCTCCTTGATCTCCTTAAGTACGATATCGCTGTAATGCTTTGACTTCTTAAGTTCCTCTTCAGTCTTACGAACAAGCTCTTCCAGTGTCGATATCTCCAGGCTCTTCAGAGTGTTATAGGCCCGAACAGAAAGTTCCATCTCATCAATGGAACGGGAGAGAAGGGCCTTCATCTTCTCCATGCCTTCATCGACCACTTCTATGTCTTCCTCAACTTCTTCTTCGAAATTGATGAAAATGGTCATATGGTCTTTTATTATCTTGGCGGCATAAGCCAGAGCGTCATCCGGTTTGACAGAACCGTCAGTCCATATTTCAAGGATAAGTTTATCAAAGTCGGTCCTCTGACCGACACGAGTATCCTCAACCTTTATGTTGACTTTCCTTACCGGCGAAAAAATCGAGTCTATCGGTATGACATTTACGACCTCAATATTCGATTTATTCATCTCAGCGGGAACAAATCCTCTTCCCCGCTCAATTTGCACTTCCATGTCAATTTCGCCGTTATTGTTCAGGGTCGCTAAATGCTGTTCGGGATTCATCACCTCGATCTCCGGATCAACGTTAAAATCGGCTCCCGTAAGCGTACCCTCCCCCGTTTTGACTATATGGAGAACCTTGGCCATGTCGCCTTCATACTTGAACCGGAGTCTTTTCAGATTCAATATTATGCGAGCGACATCCTCGTACACCCCATCAATCGTAAAGAATTCATGGGGCACACCCTCAATCTTTATTGCCGTGACAGCGGTTCCCTCAATGGAAGATAGAAGGACCCTTCGAAGAGCATTGCCTATGGTCAGACCATATCCTTTTTCAAAGGGTTCCGCAATAAATCTCCCGTAATCGGGTTGGAGTTCGTCGTGATCAAATTGTATCTTACTCGGTCTCTTAAAGCCCTTGAGTAAATTTTTATGGGCCATTCCCACCTCCGTATCAACTATGACGTTTCAAGCCGCTCAGTAAATTCCTCTCAGGGATTACTTGGAATAGAGCTCGATTACCAGCTGCTCGTTGAAATTATCAGTGACATCAGACCGCATAGGCAATCTTGTAATCACACCTGTCCGTTTATCATGGTCTACCTGAACCCATTCCGGAACGGAATCTACTGCCTTGGCGAGCTTGATGGAATCTTCCAAGCTGGGGTTTTCCCTGAATTTTTCAGCTACCCCGATCTCATGATTTATATTGACCCGGAAAGACGGGATATCTACTCTCTTACCGTTAACAATAATATGCTTGTGCTGAACAAGCTGTCGCGCCTGAGAACGGGAAGAGGCGAGACCCATCCGATAAACCACGTTGTCCAGGCGTCGCTCCATCAGTGAAAGCAGGTTGTCACCCTTGACTCCCTTCATCTTTGATGCGTCTTCATAATAAAGCCTGAACTGTTTCTCCAGAAGACCATAGGTACGCCGAATCTTCTGCTTCTCCCGAAGCTGAACAGCATAATCGGACATTTTCGCCCGACGTTTCCTTGGAGGTCCGGGAGGATATTTCTTCCTTCCCTTGACCGGACATTTATCCGTAAGGCACCGCTGCCCCTTAAGCATCAGCGGCTGCATTTCCCTCCTGCAAAGTTTACATTTTGGTCCGATATACTTCGCCATAAGTTCAGATCCCCGTTACACTCTTCTTCGTTTTTTTGGTCTGCACCCATTGTGAGGAATGGGTGTAATGTCTTTTATTCTGGTGACATTCAATCCTGTATTAAACAGTGAGCGAATAGCCGCCTCACGCCCAATTCCAGGGCCTTTTACAAATACCTCTACGGTCTTAAGACCGGCCGAGTCCATTGCTCTCTGAGCGGCATTCTTTGCCGCCATCTGGGCCGCAAAGGGGGTAGATTTACGAGACCCCTTGAATCCCTCTCCACCAGCCGTTGCCCAGGAGATCACGTTGCCCTGCATATCGGTCAGGGTTATGATCGTATTGTTATAGGTGGCCCGGACATAGGCACGTCCCACCGGTATATTCTTTTTCTCTTTTTTTCGGGTCTTTTTCTGTTTCACGTTACAACTCCTTACTTCTTCTTCCTGCCGATAGAGGCTTTACGATTACCCTTTCTTGTCCGGGCATTATTTTTCGTGTTCTGTCCCCTCACCGGAAGGCCCCTTCTATGGCGAAGCCCCCGGTAGCATCCTATATCCATAAGTCGTTTCACATTCATGGCGACCTCTGTTCTTAGATCACCTTCGACTTTTACCGTGTTATCAATGGTTTTACGAATTCTGTTTATCTCATCATCATTCAGGTCTTTAACGCGGGTATCTGAATTCACACCCGCCTCCTCAACGATTTTCCTTGCCATGGTATGCCCAATCCCAAAGATATAAGTCAGTGATATTTCGACTCTTTTGTTACCGGGTAAATCTACGCCTGCAATACGTGCCATCGTTCCCTCGTACTTTAACCTGTTATTTTTTGACTGTCCGCACTTTCTGCCGCTGCTTGTGCCTCGGGTTTTTACATATAACCCTTAACACGCCATGTCTCTTTATTACCTTACAATCGCTGCAAATCTTCTTAACTGATACCCGTACTTTCATTTCTCTTCCCCTGTAACTGCCTGCTTCTATTTGGACCGGTAAACTATACGACCCCGCTTAAGATCATAGGGGGAAAGCTCAACCGTTACCTTGTCTCCAGACAGGATCCTGATGTAATGCATCCTCATCTTGCCCGATATATGGGCCAGCACAATGTGTCCATTGTCCAGTTCAACCCGAAACATCGCGTTGGGCAGTGGTTCAATTACCGTTCCTTCGACTTCAATTGGTTCTTCTTTTGCCATAATTCGTTCTTGTTTCCTATCTTCCCTTCATCCGGGAGCTCTTAATAAAACCATCATAATGCCGCATGATAAGTTGAGACTCTATCTGTTTCAACGTATCCAGGGCAACACCGACTATGATCAGGAGCGAGGTGCCTCCAAAAATGTAGGCCATCTCAGCTGATACCTGTTCCGGCCAGAGTTTCAGGATAAAATCGGGCACAATGGCTATAAGCGCCAGAAAGATTGATCCGAAGAATGTTATCCGGTTCAATACACCCATGATGTATTCCGTTGTATTCTGTCCCGGTCGAATTCCAGGGATAAACCCTCCATACTTCTTCAGGTTATCCGAAATATCCTCTGGTTTAAACTTGATCGATGTATAGAAAAAGGCGAAAAATATGATTAGCCCCACATACAGCAGGATATATATCGGTTGCCCCGGAGAAAGCAGATACTGTAACCTGTTAATCCATACATTCTGGCTACCACCGATCATATTAACCATCTGGGATGGAAACATAATTATCGCCGAAGCAAAGATGATGGGAATAACTCCTGCCGCATTTACCTTAAGAGGAATAAATTGAGCGCTCCTCTGCATGGGAGCTCGTCCCGCCATTTTCTTCCCGTACTGAATCGGTATACGCCGGGCACCCAGGGTCAGCATAATTGAGGCCGCCACAACCAGAAGGAATATCCCCACAAGTATGATTCCGACTATCGGCTCACCCGTTTCCGTTATCTTGTTCAATGTGGCCTTGAATGCCTGGGGAGCCCTGACCACAATTCCTGCAAAAATCAAAAGAGAGATCCCGTTCCCCACTCCCTTCTCGGTAATCATCTCACCAAACCACATTAGAACCATGGTTCCGGTAGTAATGGCGATAACCGCAACTATGACAAACATAAAACCGGCTTCATCGGGAACAACAGCTCCACCTTCTCTGGTACGAATAGATCTCATCCATGATGTCATGGCAAAAGACTGTATAATACAGAGAAAGACCGTGCCATACTTCGTATATAGGTTCAGCTTCTTCTGTCCCTCTGCTCCCTCTTTGGAAAGCTGATCCAGGTAGGGGAAGACCACCTTCATCAGGTCAATGATAATCGATGCCGAGATATAAGGCATAATACCCAGGGCAAAGATGGTGAACCGTTTAAGGGCCCCTCCGGCAAAGAGGTCAAAGAAATCCAGAATCCCCGTAGCCTGAGACTGGTCGAAAAAGGTCCTCAACGCGTCGACATTGATGCCGGGAACAGGAATATGTGCCCCGACCCTGTATATTATCAGGATCATGAGCGTGAAAAAAATCCGGTTCCTCAGGTCCGGAATCCTGAAAATGTTGGTTATAGCATTCGCCATCTATCAGGCCTCTGTCACCTGGCGCTGTTGTTTAATATCTTCCTTAAGATTACGGTAAATTGTTTCACCACCCGCTTTTGTGATGCTGTCCGTAGCCGATTTGGAAAAGGCATCTGCCTGAACTTTCACAGCACGGCTTATTTCGCCTTTACCCAGTATCTTAACAAGTTTAAACCTGTCTCGTATAAGACCTTTCTTTTCCATTTCTGCGGCATTCAATTCGGTCAAACCGGTTCGGTCAATATCAGAAAGGTTTACAACCTGAAAAACCTTATGGAATGCATTCTTGAAACCCCTCTTGGGAACACGTCTCTGGAGAGGCATCTGCCCTCCCTCAAACCAGGGCCTTTTCGTGCTGCCAGAGCGGCTTCTCTGCCCATTCATCCCCCGTCCGCAGGTTTTCCCCTGTCCATGGGAGATTCCGCATCCTACTCTTTTTCTTTTTCTATGAGAAGCCGGTTTCTGCAGAGTATATTGTTCTTCCATCTTTGCTTCCACCTTCTGATTATTTCACTTCTTCGACTTCCACGAGATGCTGTACTTTGTTTATCATACCCCTGATAACCCTGTTATCCTCGTGGATTCGTTCAGCATTTATTTTCCTGAGACCAAGTGCCCTGAGTGTCTTTCTGTGCTCAGGCCTGGTTCCAATTTTACTTTTAACCTGTCGTATTCGAATCTGTGCCATGATTTATTCCCAGAGTTTATTAATGTTCAGCTCCCGAGTTGTGGCCGCCTCTTTCAGACTTCTGAGCTGAAGTAGACCGTCCATGGTAGCCCGTACAACATTTATCGGGTTTCGTGAACCCTGTGCTTTGGTCAGAATATCATGGATACCGGCTCTTTCAATTACAGCCCTGACGGATGCCCCTGCAATGATACCGGTACCCGGTGCCGCCGGTTTCAGCATAACCTTGCATGATTTATAACGCCCTACTACCTTGTGTGGAATCGTCCCTTTCACAAGATTGATCTTATACAGATTCTTTTTCGCGTCTTCCTTACTCTTATCGATTGAACTGGGCACTTCATTCGCTTTTCCGAAACCGACACCCACATGGCCGTCACCATCGCCAACAACAGCCAGGGCATTGAAGGAGAATCTTCGGCCACCCTTGACGACCTTGGCGACCCGATTGATCTCAACGATCCTGTCTTCCAGTTCTATTCCTTCGGGCTTAACCCTGTTGCGTTTAATGCGCATCATTCCTCTCCTAAAACTCGAGTCCGTTTTCGCGTGCGGAATCAGCGAATGCCTTCACTTTGCCATGGTACTTGTAACCATTTCGGTCGAAAACAACCTTCGTGATTCCCTTCTCTTTCGCCTTTTCGGCTACCCTTTTGCCCAGTTCCGCCGCCGCGTTCACATTTTTTTTGTTTCCCATTTCCGGGAATCCCTTCGCCTGTGAAGAGATCCCTACAACGGTCATTCCCTTTATGTCATCTATGATCTGGGCATAAAGATACTTGTTGCTCCTTGAGATACAGAGCCTGTGTGTTCCTCTGTTCATCCGTATCTTTTTTTTGATACTGGATTTGCGTCTCTGAAAGCGCTTTTGCTGTTTTGCCAGTTTATCCATAATTACTTACCTGCCTTACCGGCTTTTCTTCGAACGTATTCACCCTTATAACGGATCCCTTTGCCCTTGTAAGGCTCGGGAGGGCGCACTTCCCTGATATTCGCTGATACCTGCCCAACCTGATGTTTATTAATGCCTTTAATCTTTATACGGGTCGGTTCAGGGACCTCAAATGTTATACCCTCAGGCGCCTGGAAAATCACGTCATGAGAGAAACCTACCTGAAGTTTCAGATCATTCCCCTGCTGCATGGCACGGTAACCTACTCCCTGAATCTCAAGTTCTTTCTCAAAACCGGTGACAACCCCGGTTACAACATTCTGAATCAGCGCCCTCATGAGTCCGTGGTAAGCCGCGTATTCGTGGTATTTCTCCTCGGCGCAGAGCGTAACGACGTTAAGGACATTCTCTTCCTGCTTAACATCGATTCCCTCCATGAGCTCAATGGAGAGTTCCCCCAAAGGACCTTTCGCCTTTACCGTTCTGTTTTCAACGGTCAGGGTTACCCCCTGGGGAATATCTATCGGTTTTTTTCCAACACGTGACATTTCAGACCTATCCCTTATATTACGATATTTCGCAAAGGACTTCGCCGCCTACATTCATCTTGCTGGCCGCCTTATTTGTAACAATACCACTCGAAGTGGAAAGGATCCATATACCAATGTTATTATATACCGGCTTCAGCTCCCCGGCCTTAATATAAAAACGCCTGCCTGGTTTGCTTATGCGTCTCATGCTGTAAATGGCTGACTGACGTTCTTCATCATACTTGAGATAGACACGCAGAACCTTTTGCCTGTTATCATCGATGATTTTATAATTCTTAATGAACCCTTCATCCTTCAGGATTTTCGCAATAGAAACCTTCATCTTCGAAGAAGGAACATCCACCTTCAAGTGCTCAGCCTTAATGGCGTTGCGAATCCTTGTCAGCATATCAGCTATGGGATCAGATACACTACTCATTTGTTATACTCCCAACTCAAATCTACCATGATGACTTTATCACTCCCGGCAGCTTCCCTTCACCGGCGAGTTTTCTAAAGCATATACGACACATCTCGAAGCGGCGTATATATCCTCGGGGTCGACCGCATATCCGGCAACGGTTGTACTCCCTGACCTTGAATTTACTTCCGCGCCTATGCTTGGCTATCATACTCTTCTTTGCCATTACTGCTCTCCCTGTTCACGGAAAGGCATTTTGAACTCCTTCAGCAGAGCCCTGGCCTCTTCTTTGTTCCTTGCGGTTGTCACGATGGTTATGTTTAACCCGTGAATCCTGTCAACCTTGTCAAAATTAATCTCCGGAAAAATGATCTGTTCTTTAACGGAGAAGTTGTAATTTCCGAAGTTATCAAAAGATTTTTGAGAAAGTCCCTTGAAATCCCGGACTCTGGGCAGTGAAATATTTATCAGTCGATCCAGGAATTCATACATCCTGTTTCCCCGCAGAGTGACCCTGCAACCCAGATCGTAACCTTCTCTAATCTTGAAATTGGCTATAGACTTACGGGCCACGGTTTTTACCGCTTTCTGCCCGGCTACTACCGTCAGCTCGTTTATAGCGCTCTCGAGGGCCGATGCGTTTGAGTGAGCATCACCGATTCCCACATTAAGAACGATCTTTTCAAGACAGGGTACTTCCATGATGGAACTGAACTTAAAATGTTCCTTCAGATTTTGTTTGTACACCTTATTATATTCTTCACGTAATCGCGCTATCATGCACTCAACCCTTACTTATCGATACTCTTTCCACAGCTTCTGCAAACTCTGGATTTTCCGCTATCACGGACCTCGTATCCAAGACGGACACCTTTTTTACACTTGTCACAAAAGTAAAGCACGTTCGATATATTGAGTGGAACTTCTATTGTGACCACTCCTCCCCGGGGATTTTCCTGGTTGCCTCGGACATGCTTCTTCTTCTTGTTGATACCTTCAACAACGACCCTCCCCTTCTTCCTGTCAACGAAGAGGAGTTTACCCCGGCGTCCACGGTCGGCCCCGGTCATAACGACGACATTATCATTAACCTTCAACTTGGTTGAAATCTTCTTATCAGGCATACTTACCTCACAATACCTCGGGAGCAAGAGATACGATCTTCATAAAATTCTTTTCACGAAGCTCTCGAGCAACAGGTCCGAAGATCCTTGATCCCCTGGGTTCATTCTTGGCATCCACAATAGCGACGGCATTGTTGTCAAAGCGAATATAACTGCCATCTTTTCTTCTAACCGGCTTCTTCGTGCGGACAACGACCGCCTTCAATACTGCCTTTGTATGAACTTTTTTACCCATGACATCTTTTAAACCATAGGAGGGCTGGGAGTCCTTAACGGCAACGACGATAATATCACCTACCGTGGCGTATCTACGCCTCGTCCCACCGAGAATCTTAATACACTGCACCTTTTTAACGCCGCTGTTGTCAGCGACCTCGAGCATTGTCTCGACCTGTATCATCGGTAACCTCTACTTCGCCTTTTCAACGATTGTTATCAACCGGTAACGCTTGTCCTTTGAAAGAGGCCGTGTCTCTTCCACCCGGACGATATCGCCAACATGACTTTCGTTACGCTCATCATGGACTTTGATCTTTTTACGGCGACGTATAGATTTCTTGTACAGGGAATGAGTGATAATAGAATCCGTCTCGATCACAACGGTCTTTTCCATCCGGTCACTTACGACCTTCCCCTGTAGCTGTTTTCTCGCTGTTTGCATGATAACAGTCTCTCCGTCCCTTCTTATTTGGATCGGATACCGAGTTCGTACTCTCGCTTCAGGGTAAGCACCCTGGCGATGTGCCTTCTCAGTTCCTTCATTTTCTTCGGGTTCTCTACCTTGCTGGTAACGGACTTGAATTTCTCCAGCCTGAGTTCCTTCCGTGAGTCCTCTAGGCTTTTATCAAGATCCTTGAGAGCCAGTTCTTCCAGTTTACCTTTCATCTAATTATCCCGCGCCTGTCAGCTATTATACGATACAACCTTTGTCTTAATGGGAAGCTTGAAGGTTGCATTCCTGAGAGCCTGTTTTGCAAGCTCCTCGTTAACACCAGCCAGTTCGAAGAGAATACGGCCCGGTTTTACACGGGCTACCCAGTATTCGGGATTCCCCTTCCCCTTGCCCATCCTGGTTTCAGCCGGTTTCTTTGTATAGGGATAGTCGGGGAAGACTCGAATCCAGAGCTTACCACCCCGTTTCACCTTTCTGTTAATGGCCACACGGGCCGCCTCAATCTGACGGCTGGTAATATTTCCGGGCTCCATCGCTTTAATAGCCACCTCACCGAATGAAATCTCGGAACCTCTCTGGGCCTGACCCTTCATCCGCCCGCGCTGTTGTTTCCTAAACTTGGTTCTCTTTGGCATTAACATGATGACAACCCTACCTGAGTTTTCGCTTAACCGTATATTTGTCTTCTTCGGTCTCTTCCACGTTAGAAAGAATATTACCGTTGTAAACCCATACCTTAACACCCGTTACTCCGAAGGTAGTGATAGCTTCCGTAAAGCCCAGGTCTATGTCCGCCCTCAGGGTGTGCAGAGGGATACGACCTTCCTTATATGTTTCTGTACGTGCCATCTCCGCGTTATTGAGTCGGCCGGAGATAGTAATCTTTATACCCTGGGCGCCACTTCTCATGGCGTTCGTAATAGCCTGCTTGACGGCCCGACGGTAAGGAAAACGATTTTCAACCTGGTTCGCTATCTGTTCCGCGATAAGCCGAGCATTTTTCTCAGGCTTTTTCACTTCATTAATATTGATATAAACGTTCTTTGATACCATCTGCTGCAATTTCTGTTTGAGAGCCTCGATATCTGCTCCCTTTTTCCCGATCAGAACACCGGGACGAGCAGCGTAGATATTCACGTTTATTCTGTCAGGGAAGCGCTCAATCTTGACACTGGAGATACCGGCGTTCTTTTTCTCTTTCGAGATATACTTCTGGATCTTCAGGTCTTCATGAATATTGTCTGCATAGGTTTTCTTGTCACCATACCATATGGAATCCCAGGTACGGATGACTCCAAGACGCATTCCTATCGGATTAACCTTTTGTCCCATAATTCAGTCCTGATCCTCAGTTTTCATCGGAAAGCACAATGGTTACCGTGCTTGTTCTTTTCCTGATTCGGCCAGCCCGGCCCCTTGCACGGGGACGGAACCGTTTCAAAGTGGGGCCTTCATCCACCACTATCTTCTTTATAAACATACTCTCTTCAGACATATCCGGGTTCTGTACTTTGGCATTGGCACCGGCTGATTTCAGGGTTTTCAGCAGGATATCTGCCCCCTTTTTCGGCATTGTCTTGAGGACATCTATGGCCTCGTTCAGAGGATATCCCCTGACTTCATCGGCGACCAGCCTCGCCTTCTGCGAAGATAATCTGTTATATTTCGATACAGCTACTGATTCCATTACCGCTTCCTCTTGGCAATTTTATCATCCTTACTGGTATGGCCCCTGTATGTTCTGGTTGGTGCGAATTCACCCAGTTTATGTCCGACCATGTTCTCGGTTACGTAGACAGGTATAAAGTTCTTTCCGTTATGGACCATAAGAGTGTGCCCGATCATCTCCGGGAAAATCGTGGACCTCCTGGACCAGGTCTTGATGGTCTTCTTCGCATTCGAGGAATTCATCTCCTCGACCTTCTTGAAGAGGTTAATGTCTACAAAGGGTCCCTTCTTTACTGACCTTGCCATATCCTCTAACCTTTTTTCCTTGATACGATAAATCGATCACTGTATTTGTTTTTCTTCCGTGTTTTAAAACCCTTGGCCGGTACGCCAGTGGGTGAAACCGGGTGGCGCCCTCCGGAAGACTTGCCTTCACCACCACCAAGAGGGTGATCGATGGGATTCATGGCCACGCCCCTTACCTTGGGCCTTATTCCTTTCCACCTGGAACGGCCGGCCTTACCAATAGTAATATTTGAATGCTCACGGTTTCCAACCCCACCGAGTGTAGCATAACATTCTTTGTTGATTCGCCTTATCTCACCGGAAGGGAGACGAATAAGACAGTACTTTCCCTCCTTGGCAGTAATGGTTGCGTATGTCCCGGCAGATCGAACAAGTTGTCCGCCCCGGCCGGGGTTCAATTCTACGTTGTAAATACTTGAACCGGGTGGAATATTCTTAAGAGGAAGGGCATTACCCCGTTTCAACTCTACATTCTCGCCGGAAATAATACTGTCTCCAACTTTAAGAGAAACCGGAGCTACAATATAACGTTTCTCCCCGTCAGCGTAGGTAACAAGGGCTATATTGGCCGTTCTGTTCGGATCGTATTCGATAGTGTCAATACGTCCCGGTATTCCGTGTTTGTTGCGCTTAAAATCGATAACCCGGTACCTGCGCTTGTGTCCGCCTCCCTTTCTGCGAACTGCTATCTTACCCTCATAACCACGGCCCGATTTTGAACTTTTCCCCCGGGTCATGGGCTTATAAGGATCAGATACCGTTATCTCGCTGAAATCGGAGACCGTCTTATATCTGAGTGTTGGAGTTACCGGACGAAATTTTTTAAGTCCCATTATTCATTCCCTGTCTTTATCTACTATGCTTCAAAAACGTCAATTTTATCACCGGCCTTCAGCGTTACTATCGCCTTCTTCCATGCCGATCTCTTGCCTACTTTATATCGCAGGCGTCGATTCTTTCCCCGCACAATCATGGTGTTCACCTGTTCAGGCTGCACACCGAAGATATCCTTAATCGCCTGCCGTACCATCAATTTA
Source organism: uncultured Leptospirales bacterium (assembly GCA_964645775.1). Taxonomy (GTDB): domain Bacteria; phylum Spirochaetota; class UBA4802; order UBA4802; family UBA5550; genus CAZYBU01. Next base: position 23,466 of record CAZYBU010000028.1, read on the forward strand.
TTAGCCTTCAAGGGTACCCGAAAAACATACTTATTCTCATCCATGAGAGCGGTTGTCTTCTCGGATACCACCGGCCGTATCAGAACTTTTTCACTGTTCATGACTTGCTCCTCTTGCCGAATATCTGCTGAAGAGAATCGATGGCCCCTTCGGTTATCACGATCTCATGTGAATAGAACAGATCACGGCCGGATACTCTATTCACATTATTGTATATAAACCACGGTATATTACTCATGGACCTCTTGAGGGCCGCCTCATCATTCTGAGTAACAAGCACTCCTTTAGTCAGGGAAAGGGCTTTACCAATTGTGGCTGTCTCTTTTGTCTTTCCCTTAACTGTAAAGTCCTCAATAACCCGCACGCGCCCTTCACGCGCCTTAAGGGATAATATCGACCGGAAGGCCGCCCTTTTCTGCTGCTTTGGAAGATCTATGCGGTAATCCCTTGGCCTGGGCGCAAAGGTTGTACCCCCACCTTTCCAGATTGGAGATCTCAGGGTTCCGGCACGGGCCCTTCCCGTTCCTTTCTGTCTCCAGGGCTTGGATCCACCACCCCGCACTTCGGCCCTTTCCCGGGCGTAGTGAGTACCCTGCCTTCTGTTGGCATTGGCAGCTTTTATATACTCGTAAACCAGGACATCATTCACTTTTTCAGCGAAGATAGCATCTGGCAGTTCCACCTGACCCACGACCTTTCCTTCTATTGAATACTTATCAACCTTCATATCTAACCAGCCTGATTACTTCTCTCTGACAGTTATAAGAGAATTTCTGCGTCCAGGAACTGCCCCGGATATGAGCACAATATTCTTCTCCGGCATCACCTTAACGATTTTAAGGTTCTTGACCGTCATGGTATTGGTCCCTAATCGGCCCGGCATCTTCTGGCCTTTCCAGACCTCACTCGGATATGCGCACGCGCCGATAGCACCCGGGGCCCTGTGAAAGTGAGATCCATGTGTCATTCGACCACCACCAAATCCGTAACGTTTAACGACACCGGCGAAACCCCGGCCCTTGGATACGCCTGTAACCTGGACCAGGTCATTTTCCTGGAATATGGCGCAGCCAATTTCACTGCCCACCTCCAGGTTCTCATCAAAGGCATCCACCTCCCGAAAATACTTCAGAGGCGATATATTCTTTTTTTTCAGGTCCTCCAGGACCGGCCTTGTCATCCGGGACTCCTTCTGGGTCAGATACCCCAGCTTAAACGCGCTATATCCGTCCCGGTCAGAAGTCTTCTTCTGAACCAGTACGCAGGGACCCAGCTCGCAAACCGTCACAGGGACGGAAGTACCATCCTCCCGAATGAACTGTGACATACCAATTTTTCTTCCCAGCAATGCCTTCTTCATGATGACTACCCGTCGTTACTCTCGTATTTCTGAGTCTCAGGACTTGATATCAACGGAAACCCCGGCTGGAAGCTCCAGCTTCATCAGGGCTTCAACCGTATCAGAATTCGGGTTGAGAATATCGATCAATCGTTTATGGGTTCGAATCTCAAACTGTTCCCTCGACTTCTTGTTAACATGAGGCGACCTGAGAACACAGAACTTCTCAATTTTCGTTGGCAGGGGAATCGGTCCCGCCACTCGGGCACCGCTCCGCTCTGTTGTATTCACGATCTTGGCCGCTGACTGATCAAGAAGTTTGATGTCAAAAGATCGGAGTTTAACCCGAATCTGCTGTCCAGTTAGTTTTGCCACTTTTCAATATCCTGATGATAAATGGTCTATGGTAAGTCAAAAAATCGAGCCATCGTATTTTCGATGGCCCGATTAAGACCTGTATTTCCAAGTCAAACCGATTATTCTATAATCTTAACAACAACACCCGCGCCAACGGTGCGTCCACCTTCACGTACAGCGAATCGGAGCTCCTCTTCCATGGCGATAGGCGTGATCAGTTCAACTGTCATCTCTACGTCATCTCCCGGCATAACCATCTCAACCCCTTCTGGAAGCTCGATGATACCGGTAACGTCCGTTGTCCGGAAGTAAAACTGGGGACGATAATTCCCAAAGAAGGGAGTGTGTCGTCCGCCCTCTTCCTTTTTAAGCACGTATACTTTGCTCTGAAACTTCTTATGAGGAGTGATGCTCTTCGGCTTGGCAAGAACCTGCCCCCTCTGTACATCATCTTTTCCAATGCCCCGGAGCAGAGCGCCGATATTGTCACCGGCCCGACCTTCATCCAGAAGCTTTCGGAACATTTCGACCCCGGTACATACCGTCTTCTGGGTCTCCTTGATACCGATAATCTCTATATCATCCCCGGTTTTGACAATGCCACGCTCAACTCGGCCGGTAACGACAGTTCCACGACCGGTGATAGAGAAAACGTCTTCAATGGGCATAAGGAAAGGCTTATCCACGTCTCGTTCAGGCTCAGGCACATAGGAGTCCAGTGCATCGGCGAGCTCAATTATCTTCTTGGCCCACTCATCATCCTTATTGCCCGCATCAGCAGCCTCAAGGGCCTTGAGAGCAGAACCGGCTATGATGGGAACATCGTCACCGGGGAAGTCATAGCTGCTCAGCAGCTCTCTGATTTCCATCTCAACAAGTTCGACCATCTCATCCCGGTCTGAAGGATCCAGCATGTCTACCTTGTTAAGGAAGACAACAATATATGGAACGTTAACCTGCTTGGCGAGGAGAACATGCTCCTTGGTCTGGGGCATGGCGCCATCTGTAGCAGCGACCACGAGAATGGCAGCGTCCATCTGGGCTGCGCCTGTAATCATGTTCTTAATGTAGTCCGCGTGTCCCGGACAGTCCACGTGAGCATAATGACGATTGCTGGTTTCATACTCCTGGTGAGATGTGGCAATAGTAATACCACGCTGCTTCTCCTCAGGGGCATTATCAATCTCATCGAAGTTTACCCCCTTGCCTGTTCCATACGTCAGGTGGAGGACCTTGGTAATAGCAGCGGTCAGAGTCGTTTTCCCATGGTCAATATGCCCGATAGTTCCAACATTAACGTGGGGCTTTGACCGTTCAAACTTTTCCTTTGCCATCAGAAATCTCCTTCATTTTTACAAAAAAATTCACTGTTTTTCAAACAATTGTCGGTACAGTTACAAAATATGACCGTACGCTCGAGAAATATAAGAGCGATGCGCCCGAATATGGCTGTCTCGACGAAAGGGTTTTTGAATAAAAAAAAAATTGGCCTATTCTGTCAACAAATTAATAAAAATTTTTGGACCAGAGACCATTTATATCGCGGCAATCAATACGATACACCAGATATACGCGCGATAAGCTTCTCCGCCACTGCAGAAGGAACGACATCGTACCGCAAAAAGACAAGACTGTGAGTGGCTCTCCCCTGACTCATGGAACGAACAGCCGTGGCGTAACCGAACATTTCTGAAAGTGGAACCAGGGCCGAAATAATCTTCAAATCTCCTCTCATATCGATTGTCTCAACCTTTCCCCTGCGACTGTTGAGATCATTTATAATTTCACCGGTATATTCGTCAGGACAAACAACTTCGAGTTTCATGATCGGTTCCATGAGCACGGGTGAGGCATTTCTGGCCGCCTCGCGAAATGCAATATTCGTCGCGGCTCTGTAGCCAACGTCAATGGACTTCTGTTCGGTAAATGATCCTCCGATGAGGGTTGCCTTCACGTCATCCATCCGGTATCCTGCAATAACACCAGCCTGCATGGCGTCCTGCACTCCGGCGCGTATGGCCGGAATAAATTCTTCGGGGATAATCGTTTCATCAACTTCGGAGGAGAATGTCAGACCGCTTATACGCTCGCCAGGCTCAACCCTGAGTACAACATGACCATGCTGTTCTTTCCCGCCGATCTCCTGCTGATAGACATGTTCCGCGCTGGCGGTGCCGGAAAGGGTCTCCTTGTAGGTCACCTGTGGTTGACCGACATTTGCCTGAACATTAAATTCACGGAGCAGCCGGTCAACAATGATCTCAAGGTGAAGCTCTCCCATGCCGGAGATGATCATCTGTCCTGTCTCCTCATCGGTTTTAACCTGGAAAGTAGGGTCTTCATCTGACAGGCGCTCCAGAGTTGTGATCAGCTTGTCCTGGTCTGCCTTGGTTTTCGGTTCAATGGCAATGGAGATGACAGGCACCGGCGTTTCTATCTTTTCCAATAATACCGGGTCCGACTCCAGGGTCAGGGTATCCCCTGTACGGGCGGTTTTCAGGCCCACGGCCGCAATGATATCGCCGGTATAGATCTCATCCACATCCTCACGGTCATTGGCGTGCATGCGAAGAAAGCGGTTCACACGCTCCTTCTTTTCAGTGGTGACATTATACACCTGGTCACCTTTTTTCAGATGACCAGAATAGACCCTCATGTAAGAGAGTTTGCCCACGTAGGAGTCGGACCGTATCTTGAAAACCAGGGCACAGAAGGGCCCTTTATCGTCCGGTTCCCGAACAAGGGTTTTTGTCTCATCAGAAGGTTCATGTCCCGTCATAGGAGGAACATCTTTCGGTGATGGAAGCCACGCAACAATGGCGTCCAGTACGGACTGAACACCTTTGTTCTTCAGTGCGGATCCGCAGAGGACCGGAAAAAGCCGGGTGGCCAGGGTCGCGCGACGAATCGCCTGATCCAGCTCCTCAACCGGGATATCCTCTCCCTCAAGAAATTTCTCCATGAGTTGATCATCTTCCTCGGCCACGAGTTCGATCATCTTCTCTCTGCGTTTTGACGCCTCCTCCCTGAGATCATCCGGCACATCCAGTACGTCAATCTCTCTGCCTTCCTCGTCCTTCCAGAGGTAAAGTCTGTTAACCACCAGATCCACCACACCCCGAAAATCACTTTCAGCGCCAACCGGCATATGGACCGGCAGGGCCTTGGCCGACAGTTTGTCACCGATCATCTCGACACATCGGTCGTAATTAGAACCGACACGGTCGAGCTTGTTCACGAAACAGAACCTCGGTATATGATACCGGTCCGCCTGACGCCACACGGTTTCCGTCTGGGACTCTACTCCCGCGACTCCATCGAAGACCGCGATGGCAGAATCAAGGACACGAAGGCTCCGCTCTACTTCAATAGTAAAATCGACGTGTCCCGGTGTATCAATGATATTGATCCTGGTGTTCTTCCAGGAACAGGTGGTTGCTGCGGCCGTTATGGTGATGCCCCTCTCTTTCTCCTGGACCATCCAGTCCATCTCGGCTGTACCGTCATGAACCTCACCAATCTTATGGGTCTTACCGGTATAGAAAAGTATCCTTTCCGTAAGGGTTGTCTTGCCCGCGTCAATGTGGGCCATGATCCCAATATTGCGCGTTCTGGTTATCGGCAGTTCTCGTCCCATCTACAGTTTCCCGTTATTTCGATGCGCTATCCCGGTTAAAAAGCAAATACCAGGTCATGAATACCTGGTATTTTCGAACAAGATCCCGGTTCTGTTTACCAGCGATAATGCGCGAAAGCTTTGTTCGCTTCCGCCATTCGATGCGTATCTTCCTTCTTTTTAATGGTAGCGCCGGTATTGTTAAAAGCATCCATAAGCTCGCCGGCAAGTCTTTGGTACATAGTCTTCTCGGGCCTGTTTCGGGAGTTATTAATAATCCACCTCAGAGCCAGAGCCTGACGCCGTTCCGGTCTGATATCGATAGGTACCTGGTAGGTCGCTCCTCCTACCCTGCGGGACTTGACCTCTACGGTCGGCTTTACATTTTCTATGGACTGAACGAAAACCTCAACGGGGTCCTTGTCCGTCTTTTCGCCAATGATATCCATGGCCCGGTAAAAGATGGTCTCTGAGACACCCTTTTTCCCTTTCAGCATCATGGTATTCACGAATTTGCTGACCAGCTTGCTCCCATATTTGGGATCAGGCAAAATATCTCGCTTTACAGGTCTTCTTCTTCTCATTGCTGATTATCCTAACATTTTTGTTTCAGGCTCATGCCTTCGGTTTCTTGGTGCCATACTTGGAACGGCCTTTCTTGCGGTCATCCACACCCAGCGTATCCAGAGAACCGCGTATTATATGATATCGTACACCGGGAAGGTCCTTGACCCTCCCCCCCCGGATCATAACAGCCGAGTGCTCCTGCAGGTTATGACCAATTCCGGGAATATAGGCTGTTACCTCAATTCCGTTAGTCAACCTGACCCTGGCCACCTTTCTAAGAGCGGAGTTCGGTTTTTTCGGCGTAAAGGTCATAACCCTGGTACAGACCCCCCTCTTCTGGGGGCAGGACTTAAGGGCGGGAGACTTGGATTTTTTTACCCTGGTATCCCTCCCTTTTCTGATTAACTGGTTTATGGTAGGCATAATAACTCCTGTTAATATTCGCTTCTCATGCTTCCGCTTATTGTAAGGAGGTTTTGCAAACCGCCTGTCCCTTTGTCAACACTTTTCCATCATCCTCAATCTTTCACCGGATTCCCGGGAGTTTCTAAAGAGAGGGATCCGACGGTTGTCTCTTCCGGTATGGCCGTGTTAAGAGTATCCTCATCTTCAAGGGGAATGTCCAGATCACCCGGTTCATCCCTGTACACATCTATACCGTGGTAATCCCTTGAACCGGTACCGGCCGGAATCAGGTGACCTATAATGACGTTCTCCTTGAGGCCCCTGAGCTGATCAACTTTGCCTTTGATGGCCGCGTCTGTGAGAACACGGGTCGTCTCCTGAAAGGAGGCTGCCGAGATGAAGGACTCAGTATTAAGAGCAGCCTTTGTGATCCCCATGAGAACCGGTACGGCCGTTGAGGGTTTACCACCTTCCTTAAGGACCCTGTCATTCTCATCGACAAACTCGAAACGGTCCACGATCTGTTCTATGACAAAGTTAGAGTCGCCAGGATCGGTCACTTTAATCTTCCTGAGCATCTGGCGAACAATCACCTCGATATGCTTGTCATTTATGGAGACGCCCTGGAGCCGATAGACCTCCTGTATCTCGTTAACAAGGAATTTCTGCAGCTCTCTCGGACCTTTTATCTGGAGGATCTCGTGAGGATCCACGGGACCGTCATCCACCTTCTCACCTTTGGCCAACCAGTCACGATCCTGGACACGGAGGAACTTGGAGGCAGGGATGGAGTACTCCTTCACCTGTCCATCGTCACCGGTGATGATGATCTTTCTCTTGTTCTTAACGGTATCCCCGATGGAGACAATCCCGTCTATCTCAGACAGGGTGGCCGCATCTTTGGGTGTCCGGGCCTCAAAAAGCTCCGCCACCCGGGGAAGACCGCCGGTAATATCCTTGGTTTTTGAAGCGCTCCTTGGAATCTTGGAGAGAACATCACCGGCATTAACCTGGTCTCCGTCGGATACCATGAGGTGAGCCCCCTTTGGAAGGAGATAGGTGATCGGTTCACCCGATTTTCCATGGATATTAATCCTGGGCTGAAGTTTTTCTGTCTTGTATTCGACAATAACCCGCTTGGTAACATTGGACGTGGGATCGATCTCTTCACGCAGACTCTTGTTAAGCTCGATGTCCACAAATTCGACCGTTCCGGAAATTTCCGTAAGGATCGGCTCAAACCATGGATCATAAGAGGCCAGGACTTCGTTCTGATCGTAGAATTTTCCTTCTTTAACAACAATCTCCGTACCCACGTTAACAGGAATGGAATTCTGATCGCCCAGGATGTATGTTTTCTTCTTCTCGATTTTGAGCATACCGCCGTTTCGAGCCTGGATCTCGGTTCCATCATCCTGGACACCGATAACGATACCTGAGTAGACCCTGTCGCCATCCTTCAGCTTATAGTCGACTTCACCCTTAACCGGTATTTCGGCAATTACACGCTGAACAATCAGATATCCTCGGCGAACAGTTATAATCTTCTTATCATCGGTCTTAATGGTCTTGGAGGTTATCTCGTTCACATATATGGGGTAATTCAGGCGAATATCGCTTTCCTCAACCGTACTGGAAGCGATACCTCCGATATGGAAGGTACGCATAGTAAGCTGGGTACCCGGCTGTCCGATGGACTGGGCCGCGATAATTCCAACAGCTTCACCGATATCGACCGGACGGGTATTGGCCAGATTGCGCCCATAACACCTGGCGCAGACACCGTGCCGTGATTCGCAGGTAAGGACCGATCGTATCTCGATATGATCGATGTCGAGCCTGTCTATGAGCTCGGCCGTATCCTCGTCGATGATGCTGTAGGCCGGGAGTATAACCTCACCGGTAACGGGATGAAGCAGATCATAGAGAAGCGTCCTTCCCAGCACCCGGCTTCCCAGGGATTCAATGACATCATCACCCTCCTTAATTGGATAGATATCTATGCCCATGGTCGTACCGCAATCCTCCTGGGTGATAACCACGTCCTGGGCGATATCAACCAGACGACGGGTAAGATACCCTGCGTCGGCCGTCTTCAGGGCCGTATCCGCCAGACCTTTACGTGCGCCGTTGGTGGAGATAAAATACTCGAGGACGGTCAGGCCCTCCTTAAAATTGGCCCGGATCGGGACCTCTATGATCTCGCCGCTCGGTTTGGCCATAAGACCCCTCATTCCGGCCAGCTGACGAATCTGCTGTTTGCTTCCCCGGGCGCCCGACTGGGCCATGACGTAAATGGGATTAAAGCCTCCCATGTCCGTGGATAGCTCATCAAAAAGCCTTTCCGCGATAACCTCATTGGCGTTCGTCCACACGTTAACCACCCGGTTGTACCGCTCTTCGTCAGTAATGAAACCGTTACGGTATTCCGTCTCGATAGATTCGACCTTTTTCTCCTCTTCCTGAATAATCTCGCTCTTCACATCAGGAATGAGTATGTCAGATATGGAAATCGTGGGCGCGAAATGGGTTGAATACCTGTATCCCGCCTCCTTTACATCATCGAGCATCTTCACGGTAGTGTTAGGTCCGAACTTCCGGAGAACATCGGCTATGATGGCAGAGAGACCCTTGTCGTTCACCACTTCATTCACGAAGGGATAATCTTCAGGCAGGAGCCGGTTGAAGATAAGCCTTCCGGGAGTGGTCTCTATGAACTGGTCATCTTTCCAGAAGCGTATTGGAGTCCTGATTTTGATAAGACCCGTATCGACGGCCCTCATAACATCCGATTCTTCGTCAAAGAATTTCCAGGGCTCATTCTCTCCCCGTACCGTGGCAGCCGTCAGGTAGAATATACCGAGGACGATATCCTGGGAAGGGGTTACCACAGGATGACCGTTGGCTGGCGAAAGCAGGTTATTGGATGAAAGCATCAGGGTCCAGCATTCAATCTGCGCCCTTGGAGAAAGGGGAACATGAACCGCCATCTGATCCCCGTCAAAGTCAGCGTTATAGGCATGACAGACCAGGGGGTGGAGCCGGATTGCCTTCCCTTCCACCAGAACCGGCTCAAAGGCCTGGATACCGAGACGATGCAGAGTGGGCGCCCTGTTCAGGAGCACCGGATGCTCGGCTATGACCTCCTCCAGGACCTCCCATACTTCAGAACGCTCGTTCTCCACCATCTTCTTGGCGGATTTGATGTTCTGGACGTAATCTTTATCTACCAGACGTTTCATGATAAAAGGTTTGAAAAGCTCAACGGCCATCTTCTTGGGAAGACCACACTGGTAGAGTTTCAACTCCGGACCGATAACGATAACGGATCGGCCGGAGTAGTCTACACGTTTTCCCAGAAGATTTTGCCTGAATCGGCCCTGTTTTCCCTTGAGCATATCTGAGAGGGACTTAAGGGGTCGGTTCCCCTTCCCCTTGACCGCGCGTTTTCGGCGGCTGTTGTCGAAGAGGGCGTCAACCGCTTCCTGAAGCATCCTCTTCTCATTTCGCACGATAATCTCGGGCGCCCTGAGCATGAGAAGACGCTTGAGACGATTATTCCTGTTTATCACCCGTCGATACAGGTCATTGAGGTCCGATGTGGCAAAGCGTCCCCCATCCAGCTGCACCATGGGGCGAAGTTCGGGAGGTATGACGGGAATAACATCAAGGATCATCCATTCAGGATGGTTTCCGGATTCCTTGAAGGATTCAATAATCTCCAAACGCTTGATAAGCTTCTTATCTATCTTCGCGTCCTTGTTCGATCGGGCCTGGATATCAGCCCGGAGAAGACGGGCCTCCTCGTCCAGATCGATATTGTTCAGAAGCTCCTTGATGGCTGAGGCACCCATCTCAGCCACGAAAGTATCACCATATTTTTCATAATGTTCGTTGTAGGTTTCTTCATCGATGACATCTCCCTTCTTGACCTCCTCGGCCTCAGCGTCACCCGGTTCTACTACGATAAATTTCTCGTAATAGAGAACTGATTTTAATGCATTAACCGTAAGGTTCAAAAGGAGACCCATACGAGAGGGGACAGACCTGTAATACCAGATATGGGCAACGGGCGCTGCCAGCTCGATGTGACCTCCCCGTTCCCGTCGAACCTTGTAGTGGGTTACCTCAACACCGCAGCGGTCACAGACAACCCCCTTGTAACGGATGGACTTGAATTTTCCGCAATAGCATTCCCACTCCTTGGTGGTACCAAATATTCTCTCGCAGAAAAGCCCGTCCCGCTCCGGTTTAAGGGTCCGGTAGTTTATTGTTTCCGGCTTCTTGACCTCCCCGTAGGACCATTCCCTGATGAGGTCAGGAGAAGCCAGTTTGATTCTCATGGAACTGAAATCGTTGAAATCTCTCATCATTAACCTTTGCCGCTTAGATATTTTGTAACGAATCAATCTTGATGCGACGTTTCGACTTACTGAATCCGTCACTCCATTCGGCGAGACTTATCTCTTCACCTTTATCGTCGTATACCCGCACATCCAGGGCCAGCCCACGGAGTTCCTGGATAAGCACATTAAAGGATTCCGGTATACCGGGTGATGTACTGGTAATACCCTTGACTATTGCTTCATATATCCGGGCCCGTCCAAGCATGTCATCCGACTTAACGGTAAGAAGCTCCTGGAGTGTATAGGCCGCTCCATAGGCTTCCAGTGCCCAGACTTCCATCTCACCCAGCCTTTGACCTCCGAACTGGGCCTTGCCTCCCAGGGGCTGCTGGGTAACCAGTGAATAGGGACCGGTGGATCGGGCATGAATCTTGTCATCAATCATGTGGGCCAGTTTAAGCATGTAGATAAGACCCACCATGACCTCGTTCTCAAAGGGTTCGCCTGTCCGACCGTCGTAAAGGGTAGACTTGGATGTCCGGGGAACCCCCGCCTCATCCAGAATTTCCCGAATCTCCGCTTCGCCGATGCCGTCAAATATCGGTGTTTCGAAGATAACACCCAGTTCCTGGGCGGCCCAGCCCAACTCCGTCTCAAAGAGTTGCCCCAGGTTCATCCTCGAAGGAACACCCAGGGGATTGAGAACAATATCCACAGGAGTTCCATCCGGAAGATAAGGCATCTCATACTTCGGAACGACCTTTGATATGACACCTTTGTTGCCGTGTCGACCGGCCATCTTGTCACCGACGGAAATCTTTCTCTTATCAGCTATGTAAACCTTGACCAGTTCCTCCACGCCCGGAGCCAGCTCATCGCCGTGCTCCCTGGAGAAATGCTTAACGTCTATAACGATACCTTCAACCCCGTTAGGAACCCGGAGCGAGGTGTCCCGCACCTCCCGGGCCTTCTCCCCGAATATGGAGTGAAGGAGCTTATATTCCGGCGTAAGGTCCTGCTCGCCCTTGGGGGTTACCTTGCCGACCAGGATGTCATCCGGCTCAACATAGGCACCCAGACGGACAACGCCGTCCGCATCCATGTCCCGGAAAGCCTTTTCACTCAGGTTTGGGATGTCCCGGGTAATGATTTCCCGTCCAAGCTTCGTTTCCCGTGCCTCGATCTCGAACTGTTCGATATGTATGGAGGTGAAGATGTCCTCCTCTGCGAGTCTGTCAGATATCAGGATGGCGTCCTCGAAGTTATACCCCATCCAGGGCATAAAGGCCACACGGATATTCTTACCCAGAGCCAGACGGCCATCATCCGTGGCCGGACCGTCAGCAAGAACCTCACCTGATTTGATCTTCTGTCCTTTCGAAACCACCGGCACCTGATTGAAACAGGTTCCCTGATTGGTCCTCTTGAATTTCTGAAGACGATACTCGTCGATTTCACCGGAACTGGTTTTTACCCGCACAACCCTTCCGTCCACATACTGGACCTCTCCCGCACGCTGCGCGGAGACCAGGACACCTGAATCATAAGCTGCCCGGCCCTCCATTCCGGTTCCCACATAGGGCCCCTCCGGACTGATGAGGGGCACCGCCTGGCGCTGCATGTTGGAACCCATGAGGGCCCTGTTCGCGTCATCATGCTCAAGGAAGGGAATCATGCAGGTGGACACAGAGAAAACCTGCGTGGGAGAGATATCCATGTACTGGATCTCTTTCGGTCGTTTGTATGGGAAGTTACCCCTGTTGCGACAGGGAATCATGTTCTTCTCGAAGGTACCGTCATCCTTCAAACGGGCGTTCGCCTGGGCGATGAAGTGAGTATCCTCGATATTAGCGGTGAGGTATTCGCTCTTGTTTGTCACCTTCCCCTTCTCCACGACCCGGTAGGGTGTTTCAAGAAAACCGTAATCATTAATCCGGGCAAAGGTACTCAGCGAAACGATAAGACCGATATTAGGGCCTTCAGGCGTTTCAATGGGACACATCCGGCCATAGTGGGAAGGATGAACGTCCCTGACCTCGAATCCGGCCCTCTCCCGGGAAAGGCCTCCAGGACCAAGGGCGTTCAACCTTCTCTTATGAGTCAGTTCCGCCAGGGGATTGGTCTGGTCCATGAACTGGGAGAGCTGACTGGAGCCAAAGAACTCGTTAATAACAGCGCTGATCGGTTTAATACTGATCAGGGCCTGGGGAGTAATGACATCGAGATCCTGGATAGTCATACGCTCTTTGATGACCCGCTCCATCCTCTGGAAGCCGATCTTGATCTGGTTCATGATTAACTCACCCACGCTTCGAACCCGCCGGTTACCCAGGTGGTCAATATCATCAACGTAGGTGTAAATAAACTTTTTCTCTTTCTTTCCGCTTTCGTCCTTACGTTCAAACTCGTACCCTTCAGCCTCGGCGATAAGGTAGAGCATATATTTAACAGCGTATATAATATCTTCCTTAATAAGCGTTTCGGTCTCAACATCCCTGAAACCGAACTTGTCGTTTACCTTGTACCTCCCCACGGCGCTAAGGCTGTAGGTCCTGGGATTAAAGAAGAGCCTATCCAGTTCGGTACGGGCATTCTCCAGAGTTGTGGGCTCTCCCGGCCTCATAAGAGCATGAATGGTAAGGAGCGCCACCTCGGAGTTGCTGTAACCGTGGTCTTCATTAATCTTCAGGTTCTTCTTTATAAAGTCAGCCTCAGCATCCAGGGTCACACTGAGGAAGGAATCTTCTTTATTATTCGGGAACTCGATAAGCCTTACGGAAGAGACCTTCTCTTCATTTAAGCGGTCGATGCTGTCAATATTTAAGCGATCGGTCACCTCCACCAGGACCTCACCGGTCTCCTTGCTGACCACGTCCCGGGCGACACGCCGCCCGTTCAGGGCCGCGTAATCCTCTTCCCCTGAGAGGTTATATTTTTTCGTGTCATAAAAGAGATCGACGATCTCATCATTGGTTTCATAACCCAGGGCCTTGACAAGGAGGGTAACCGGAAACTTCTTCTTTCGGTCAATCCGGGCGATAAGGTGGCCCTTTGTATCCATTTCAAACTCAAGCCAGGAACCTCTGTCAGGGATCACACGGGAATTATAGACCCTTTCGCTCTCTTCATAGAAAAAGAAAATACCGGGAGAGCGATGAAGCTGGTTAACGACCACCCTCTCGGCACCGTTAATAATAAAAGTACCCCTGGAAGTCATGATAGGGATATCACCCATATAAACGGTCTGCTCTCTGACCTCCATACTCTCCTTTCGGATAAGTCGTATGGTTGCCTTCAGGGGAGCCGCGAACGTGACATCTCTCTCCTTGCATTCCTCCTCGGAATACTTCGGTTCGCCAATTTCATAATCGATAAATTCGAGGACCACGTCTTCATGGGGGCTTTCGATGGGAAAAACTTCCTCGAAAACCGCCTGAAGCCCCTGGGACTTTCTTTTGCTGGATTTAACGCCATCTTGTAGAAACCAGTTATAGGATTTCAGCTGGATCTCAATCAGGTTGGGAAGTTCAAGACCGGCGTCTATTTTCCCAAAATTAGTGACCTTTTTCCCTTTTTGCATGGACGATATTACCCTGTTAATAATTTGGTAGTAAGGATGGAGCACAGAACGGCAGGGAGCGTAATGCGTACCTGCCGTACCATGGTATCACGTACGTGTTTTCTTTCACAAAATGATGCGAGAAAAGGATGGTCCTCCCGCACATCTTCAAAATCCATAGAGCACTCAGCCCATAATTTCGCAGTCCACCAGAGCAATTCCCTCTGCAGACTGCGAAGGGTTTGGGGGTATAACCACCCAAACCCCGGAGTACGAAATACGGGAACACAGAGTCTACTTGACCTCCACGGTTGCTCCCGCGTCTTCGAGTTTCTTCTTGATCTCTTCGGCTTCCTCTTTAGAGACCTTTTCTTTAACGGCCTTTCCGCCCGTTTCAACGAGCTCCTTTGCCTCTTTGAGACCGAGATTCGTAATGGCCCGGACCTCCTTGATAACAGCCACTTTGGCGTCACCGAAACCATTGAGGATCACGTCGAACTCGGTCTGCTCTTCAACCTCTTCAGCGGCTCCGCCTCCTCCACCACCTGCTGCAACCGCTACAGGGGCGGCAGCGGAGATGCCGAATTTCTCTTCCATCTTCTCGACCAGTTCAGCGGCCTCCACCAGTGTAAGGCTGCCGATTGCTTCGAGAAGCTCATCAATTGAAAGTTTTGCCATTGTTTTCTCCTTTATACTTAGTGAATCTCTTCAAGTTAATGCGCCCTGTCGCGCAAAAACCTATAAAGGATTGAAATTATTCTGTTTCGAATACACCGTATACGAGACGTCGATTTTCCTTCAACCCTTTGACTTCCGGCCAAAAATATCAGTTGCCCTGCTTCTCCGCCACCGCTTTGATACCCCGGGCCAGGGAGGCCATAACCTGGTTAACTCCCATGGCGACTCCGGTCGCGGGCCCATTTACGAGCATCATGGTCTTTGCCAGGAGCTCCTCATAGGACGGCAGATCGGCTATCTTGCGAATCTGGGCTTCCGAGTATACTACATTGTTTATTACTCCAACGGAATAATTGAATTTTTCTTCCTGTTCCCCAAAGTCCTTCAGAACCCTGGCTGTCTCCCCCACGCTTTCGCCCGTAAAGGCCACGGCCACAGGACCTTTAAGGTAATCATCCATACCGGATATTCCGGCCTTCTCCAGAGCAATTTTGAAGAGGTTGTTTTTGACCACCTTGTATTCCGCGTCCTTCTCCCTGAGGCGGCGTCTGAGCTCATTGAGGCTCTGGACCTTAACCCCGGTGAAGTCCGTGAGAACAATATTGCTCTTCTCCTGAAGCTGCTTCACAAGGTTTTCTACTTCATCTATCTTGTACTGTTTAACCATTACCGCTCTATCCCCTTGTGATTAATTTTGATCCCGGGTCCCATGGAGGAGGAAATATGGACCGACCGAATATAATTTCCCTTGGCGTCAGATGGTCTGTCTCTAATAATCTGCCCGTAGAAGGCCTTCACGTTCTCGGAGATGGAATCAGGATCAAAGGAAACCTTCCCTACTCCCATGTGTATGACGCCTGTCTTGTCGGCCCGGTACTCGACCCGGCCCCCTTTCAGTTCCTTAACGATTCCTTTCACGTCATCGGTGACTGTTCCGGCCTTCGGCTTGGGCATCAAACCCTTGCGGCCCAGGACAGGGCCCAGCTTACCGACCTCTTTCATCATATCAGGAGTTGCAACCACTGCATGGAAATCAACCCAGCCTTCCTTTACCTTTTCAATAATATCTTCAGCGCCCACATAATCAGCCCCGGCATCCTGGGCCTCTTTCTGCTTGTCACCCTTGCAGATGACCAGGACCTTCCGGGTCTTGCCTGTTCCGGCCGGGAGACTGGCGCTTCCACGAATATTCTGATAACTCCTGTGAATGACCTTTATGGCCATATCTACTGTCTCGTCAAAAGCGACGAAGGATGCTTCCTTCATGAGCGCAATAGCCTCATCAAGGCTGTAGATCTGCTCGGGATCGACCTTCTTCCTGGCGTCGACTGCTTTTTTTCCGCGTATCATTGTCCGTAACCCATTACTCGTTAATCTGCTACATCTACACCCATGGAATGGGCCGTGCCACCTATAATCTCGATGGCAGCATCAATGTCATTTGCGTTAAGGTCAGGCTTCTTGATCTCAGCGATCTCCCTGAGTTGATCCCTTGTGATCTTGCCTACTTTCTCCTTATGGGGCTCACTGGATCCCTTGTCGATTCCCAGGGTCTTCATTATAAGGACTGACGCCGGGGGCGTTTTAATGATAAAATCGTAAGACCTGTCCTCATAGACCGAGATAACCACAGGCAGAATCATACCCTGCTGGTCCTGCGTCCTTTCGTTAAAGGCCTTGCAGAAGTCCATTATATTAAGACCATGCTGACCCAGGGCCGGTCCCACGGGAGGTGCAGGATTGGCCTGACCGCCCGGGATCTGTAGCTTGATCTCGGTTACTATTTTTTTCTTTTTCTTAGCCTTAGGTGCCATCAGCGAAATTCCTTATTTTCTTAGTTGCCCGGTTATCGCCGGTTCAGATTTTACCGACCTGCAGAAAATCGAGTTCCACCGGCGTTCCCCGCCCGAAGATCTCTACTTTTACCCGCAGACGACCCTTGTCTGGGTAAACCTCTTCAACGACCCCGTTAAAGTTACTGAATGGACCATCCACAACCTTGACATGCTCCCCTACGGAAAAATCGATGACCATGGCGGTCTTCTCCCGGGTCGTCTGCTCACCCATTTGGTCAAAGAGCGCATCCACTTCCTGGCGAGAGAGGGCCTTCGGTCTGCTGTTCCCGTATGCTCCCACAAAATTAGTCACACTTGGGGTTCCCTTGACCAGGCTCCAGGCCTCATCCGTCAATTCCATTTCTATGAGAACATATCCGGGGAAGAACTTCTTGGTCTTCACCCTTTTTTTTCCGTTATGGACCTCCGGGACTTCTACCGTCGGTATCTTGATCTGGAAGATCTGATCTTCCAGCCCCTGTGTTTCTACTTTCTTTTCCAGGGTCTGCTTAACCTTGTTCTCGTGACCCGAAAAGGTATGTATGACGTACCATTCCTTTGACATATCAATTCATTACAGTCTGTATAAGAATCATCAATCCTGTGTCAATCATCCACAGGAACATCGATACAATAAATACCGTTACCACAACTATCATGGTAAAACTGGTCACCTCATCACGGTTGGGCCAGGTCACCTTCCTGAGCTCCTCTCTCGCTTCCTGGACAAAGCGTATGGCGTCCCTGAACATACAGAAGGCCCCCTTACGCCTTTGTCTCTTTATGCAGAGTATGACGGTCACAGAACCGACAGTACTTCTTTATCTCAAGCTTTCCCGCCTGGTTCTTCTTATTCTTGGTGACCGAGTAGTTTTTCCGTTTACATTCCTGGCATGCCAGCAGTATTACATCACGCATGATAGTCCACCCGATTATACTGATTACTGCCGTTTTATGAACACGGATACAGGCCGGATCAATGAGTAATTGCTCCGCTTAAGCGCGTGCTATCAGCCAAAACACCACTTTACAATATATCTTGATGCAGCTGCCTTTCTTTCCGCCATTCAACGCGCAGATAAGCCCACGACCAGATTTGAACTGGTGACCTTTTGCTTACCATGCAAATGCTCTACCGACTGAGCTACGTGGGCAAAAGTGAGAGGAAATAATAGAAACCCCCCTTTTTTTGTCAAACAGATTAATGTTTTTTTCGATTTCGGGCAAACAAAAAGGGGCCTTTCCCCATGGATGGCCCCTTTACAACTGGATCAGAGGTAATTATCCAGGTTCCTTATTTCTCGATCACATAGGCCGGGATGCCTTCACGTGAAAGTATTTCCTTATACCGGTCAATCAGACCCTCTCCCTGGATGCCGTCAAGCCGAACCTTATAGAGGTCTCCTTCACGGATGATTATTACACGTTCCTTGAACATCCTTTCCAGCTTATGAGTCAGTTCTTCGGCATTTCGCCTGGAATAGAAAGCCCCTGTCTGGATAGAATAGACGGGACCGGAGTAGACGGCATCCCTCTGAGACCCCTCTTCATAACGGGACCGTCTGTCATATTTGGATTGATCGGATACCGGTTCCACAGGGCGCTTTTCCCGGTAATCCCCGTCTCGATCATTAGCGGCCGTGGCAGAGGCGCGTCCCAGTATACGGACACCTACAGTTGCATTCCCCTTTTTAAGCATATCCAGTTCCCTGGCCGCGTCATAGGATAAATCAATTATGCGGTTGTCCCGGTAGGGACCCCTATCATTAACACGAACCCGAACGGTTCGTCCATTATCCAGGTTTTTTACAAGGAGTATGGTCCCAAAGGGAAGAGTGCGGTGGGCGGCTGTCAGTTCATACATATTGAATTGTTCACCTGAGGCGGTCACCTTGCCATGGAACTCCCTGCCATACCATGAGGCTTCACCTGTCTGGTAAAACTGATCCCGGGAAGAACTTGAATCTCTCTCCCGATCATCACGTGCCGCGGACCGGTTCTCATCCATCCGATCCCTGTCATATCTGTCTTCCCTTCTGTCAGTGTAGTTGTTCCTGGAGGATCTATTTTCTCCACGATGCAGCTTGCTGTCTGATCTTCTGTCAGGATCTTCAAATATGATTTCATCACTGTCGTGGTAGCGACGCAGGTTATCATGGTCTCCGGCAATAAGAGCGCCGGATCCGAACAGCAATAATGTAATGAAGAGAACAGATACTCTCAGGGCTTTTACCCTTTTTTTCATGGCTTTAAACCTCCACAGCACGACTCTACCAGATATATCGGATCGAGACATAAGCATCTTGAACACTTTTGGCTTCCGGGTTTATTGCGAGGAAGGGAAAATCACCAAAATCGCTTGACCGCATCCCTGCCCTCACGGATATCCTACAGGTCCCTTTCCGGGGAGCAATTCTTATACTTGAAGGTAAACATGGGTATTCTTTCCAGCAAACCGACCATTACCAGGAAAGAACTGGAGGGTGTTCTCGATTGCATGATAAGTGACCGTCTCACCGGAGGTGAAACCCTTCGACGTTTCGAGTCCCTTCTCACAGGTCTCACGGGAATAAAATACACCCTGGCCCTCTCCTCTCCCACTGCCGCGTACCTGGCGGCATTTCGTTCCATGGAAATCAAAGCGGGGGACGAAATCATAATGCCCTCCTTTTTTTACGGCGCGCCCCTGAACGCAGCCCTGACACTTGGAGCCGAACCGAAACTTTTGGACTGCAACGAGGCAAGTATCTTCCCGTCCATTGAGAATATACTGGCCTCCATCTCCGAAAAAACCGGGGCCGTGGTACTGGGTGACCTCTTCGGATATCCCATGCCCAGGGAGGAGCTCCAGAAAATTGAACCACCCCTGGTCATGGATGTCTCATCCACCCTGGACCCGGAAGAAGAAATGAATCTGCCGGAAGCTGCCTTTCTTGTCGCCTCCTTCGCCTCCGACATGCTCCTGACAACAGGCTATGGCAGCATGATCCAGACTTCGAACTCCCGTCACTATTCATCGATACGGGACCTCCGATGGAGCGAGAACAGACCAAACCTTGACTCCATTATGACGGACCTGCAGGCGGCCATGGGCATATCTCAGCTTTCCAGACTGAAAGCCTTCGTCAAAAGAAGGAGGGAGATTGCCAAAATATACTCGGATTCCCTGAAGACCACGGAACACAAAACCCCTTTTGTTTTCAGCGATACCTTTACTTATCAGGCTTTTCCGATCCATTTTGACGCAACCAGGGAAAGAATCGAACGTTACTGGAAGAAAAACGGCGTTGAGGTTCTTCCCCTGCTTGCCCATCCCGCGCACCAGAGGCTGGGCTTCAAAGGCATGGATTATCCTCACAGCGACAGACTTTCAAGAAAGCTGTATGGAATCCCCATATACCCGACCCTCACGAAAAAAGAGATAGAAAAAATCAGCCGGCTGCTGGCATCCTTTCTCTGATGTCCGGCCGGAAGCGGAAGGAGAAGGCTATGTACTACCTTACCATAGAAGATTCCTTTGCCTCAGCTCACCAGTTAAGGGGATACCAGGGAAAATGCGAAAACCTTCACGGTCATAACTGGAAGGTCATCCTTACTGTCAAAGGGGAGACTCTGGATGACACAGGACTCCTGCTGGACTTTCATCTGCTGAAAAAACGTCTTAAGGAGGTACTGGAGCTGGTGGACCACCGGAACATCAATGAAATCGCCCCCTTTGATGAAATCAATCCCAGTTCAGAAAATCTTGCCCGATATATTTTCAACAAGATGAAAGAAAACCTTAAGGATGAAGAAAGAGTTTCCGTGGATGAATTGACTGTCTGGGAATCAGCCACCTCCCGCTGCACCTACAGGGAATCACTGTAATCTTTTGCAAAATTAAGAAAATGTAAATCTATTGTTATAATTTTGTTATATTATAGATTTTTTTCTTGATTTTTTATTCTTCCTGCACCTATCTGTGTAAGCACAATTTAATTCCTCAAGGAGTATTTCTATGAGAAAGAATATCTTAGCCTTGATCTTTGTATCAGTTTTCGCTATCTCCGTAAGCGTTGCTTTCGTTGGTTGCGGGCAGGGTGGCGACGCTCCTGCACCTGCTGATAAAAAGGTCGAAGAAAAGCAGGACAAGTCTGCTGAAGAAGAAAAAGCTGGTGAGCCTGAAGTTAATCTCGAAGCCGGCAAGAAGAAGGATATGGGCTGCTAATCATACTCCTTAAGCTGAGA
>CAZYBU010000029.1:0-25573 GCA_964645775.1 uncultured Leptospirales bacterium
CGGATATATAGAGCAATTTTTAGAAAATTCAGGTTAAGGAATTAATACTGAAATATGATTGCAATATTATTTTTTTTACTCAGATTCGAGTAAAAAGAGAGGGAGGCAGGGATGAGCGTTTCTGATTTCATTCGAGTATCACTGGAAAAATCTTCCTGGATACGGAAGATGTTTGAGGAGGGGGCACGGCTCAAGGCCATACATGGGGAGGATAATGTCTACGATTTCAGCCTGGGTAATCCGGACATATCTCCTCCAGAGAGTTTTCAGAAAGCACTGGAAGAAAAGAGTGCTGAACAGAAACCGGGTATTCACGGATACATGCCCAATGCCGGGTATCCGGATGTCCGGGCCAAGATTGCCGATTCCGTTAACCGCGTTCATGAGAGTAATCTTTCAGCTGATAATATTATCATGACAGTAGGGGCGGCCGGAGGAATGAACGCGGTCTTAAAGACCATCCTCGATCCGGGAGATGAAGTTATTATTCTGAAGCCCTTTTTTGTGGAATACAGATTTTATATTCAGAATCATGGGGGTGTTCCGGTTGAAGTTGAAACAACGGAACGTTTCGGTATCTCCCTTGATACTATTAGCGGAGCCATAACGGAAAAAACGCGGGCGGTTATCATAAATTCTCCTAATAATCCTTCTGGAAGAATTTACCCTGATGAGGAAATTGCCCGGCTCTCTTCTCTTTTGCGTAGCAGGTCCGGTGAGCGATGCATCTACCTGGTTTCCGACGAACCGTACCGTGAAATTGTTTTTGAAGAGAGGTCTGTTCCTTCCGTTCTTAAACATTATGAAAACAGCATCCTGGTCTATTCCTATTCAAAAAGCCTTTCACTTGCGGGAGAGAGGATCGGATATATAGCGGTGAATGACAGGGCGGATAGCATTGAAATCCTTTGCTCGGGGCTTGTCCTTTCAAATCGGATACTCGGTTACGTGAATGCTCCAGCTTTGATGCAGAGAGTCGTGGGAGAGCTGGATCCTTCTGATTTCGACCTTTCAGTTTATGGAAAGCGGAGAGATACTTTCTGTCGTGGCCTGGAGGGTGCCGGTTATGAATTCATTGAGCCGGAGGGTGCCTTCTATCTGTTCTGCAGGGCACCGGGCGGAGACGATGTCGATTTTGTTAATCATCTCATGAATTATCAGATTCTGGCTGTTCCCGGTTCAGGTTTTGGCGCCCCTGGGTGGTTTCGTCTCTCATTCAGTGTGGGAGAGACAGTCATTGAATCATCTTTTCCGGCCTTCAAAAAGGCCCGGGAGGAATACCGGTAAGTAAAGAAACCTATTTCTTCCCGGTGAGCTCTTTCATGTTGGACTGAATCTTCTTGTTTTCCGGATCCATTATCAGGGCCCGTTGGAAGGACGTCTTCGCCCTGGACGGCTTTCCCGATTTATGGTAACTGACAGCCAGGTTGTTCAGGATGGCCGGATTGTCGGGAGCAAGGGCGTAGGCTATGGAAAAGGCGGCGTTAGCTTCACTGTATTTTTCCAGCTCCATGAGCGCCATGCCCAATCCATTATAGGAAAGGGATATCTCCGGGTTTTTCTGGTTGGTCCTCTCATATAGTTCCTTGGCTCGCCAGTAGTTCCCCAGATGTCGATAGGCTGTGGCCATGACGTAGTAGAGCATCGCATCTTCCTTAACGGTGAGCCCCCTTCTTGCGGCAACAATGGCATCTTCATATCGTCCGGCATCCAGAAGGTAGAGTCCAAGATCAATATGTGGAGCCGTTTTGTCGGGCCGTATCTCCATGCAGCGTTTCAGGTGAGCGATGCAGGATTCGCCGTTTCCAAGTTTCCAGTGAATATGAGCCGCAAGGAAGCGTATTCTGTAATTGGGTGACCCTTCCTTCATGTCGTCTTCAACTACAAGGTCTTCGGCGCAGATATCCAGGGCCTTTTTATAGTTCTCCTTCTGGTAGTGGAGGAGGGCCTCCTTATATTCAGCGAATATCACTGCCGGGAGAAGAAGGATGATGCAAATCAGGATGATTCGTTTCATCTTGAAATCCTTAATAGGATCAGAAGACCGGGTCATAAGACCCGATCCCCCTGTCCCTTCATATTACTGGTTTTCTATGGCAGCCTGGGCGGCGGCCAGTCTGGCAATGGGAACACGGAAGGGTGAACAGCTGACATAGTCAAGCCCTTTCATGTGGCAGAATTCGATAGAACTTGGCTCACCTCCATGTTCTCCGCATATTCCCACTTTAAGGTCATGTTTGACATCCCGACCCCGGGTAACGGCCATCTCGATAAGCTGTCCCACTCCTTCCCTGTCAAGAACCCTGAAGGGATCATGGGACAAAATCTTCATGTCGAGATATTCAGGCAGAAAGGAGCCGGAATCGTCCCTGCTGTAACCGAAGGTCATCTGGGTAAGGTCATTGGTTCCGAAAGAGAAGAAATCGGCCTCGGCGGCAATCTGATCAGCGGTTATTGCTGCTCTGGGCACCTCGATCATGGTTCCGACCTTGTAGTCCACGCTCGTTCCCATTTCACTCATGACGACATTAGCCGTGTTGACGATGACCTCTTTCTGAAGTGTCAGTTCACGGACCGCACCCACAAGGGGTACCATGATCTCAGGGTGAACGTCCACACCTTCCTTTTTAAGCTGACAGGCCGCCTCGATAATGGCCCGGGCCTGCATCTCGGTTATTTCAGGGAAGGTGTTGCCCAGACGGCAGCCCCTGTGCCCGAGCATGGGGTTCGTCTCGTGAAGTGAATCAACTTTCTCCTTAACTTCCGCAGGTTTTACCCCCAGCCCCTTTGCCATCTGTTTTTGGCTGGCTTCATCATTGGGAAGAAATTCGTGGAGAGGCGGATCAAGCAGGCGAATGGTGACACCATAGCCCTGCATGGCCTTCAGGATTCCATAGAAGTCTTCTCTCTGTATGGGGAGGAGCTTGTCCAGGGCTTTCTTTCTGCCATCCTTGTCGTTCGCCAGGATCATCTCCCGGACAGCCCAGATTCGATCGCCTTCAAAGAACATGTGCTCTGTTCGACAGAGACCGATTCCCTGGGCTCCGAACTTTCGGGCCGTCTCAGAGTCAGTGGGTGTGTCCGCGTTGGTCCTGACATTAAGACGTTTCATCTCGTCAGCCCAGGACATGATGGTGGCAAAACTGCCTGAAAGTTCCGCTTCCTGCGTGGGAACCTTGCCAAGCATCACTTCACCGCTCGTACCATCCAGGGAGATGAAATCTCCCTCTTTTATTTTGTTACCGTTGACTTCAATGGTCTTCTTTGGATAACTGATTTTAAGATCACCGCAACCGGAAACGCAGCACTTACCCATTCCCCGGGCCACAACAGCGGCGTGGGAAGTCATCCCTCCTCTCTGTGTGAGGATACCCTCAGCCGCGTTCATTCCCTTCAGGTCTTCAGGTGATGTTTCGATGCGGACTAGAATTACCTTTTCGCCCTTGTTCTTCCATTCGTCGGCGTCATCGGCGAAAAAGACGACCTTTCCGGTTGCTGCACCGGGTGAAGCGGGGAGTCCCCGGGCGATGACATTTTTCTCGGCTTTGGGGTCGAAGGTGGGATGAAGAAGCTGATCAAGGGAATTCGGCTCCACCCTGGTGAGGGCAGTTTTTTTATCAATGAGACCCTCCTCGACCATTTCAACAGCTATTCGGACCGCTGCCGCTGCGGTACGTTTACCGGTACGTGTCTGAAGCATCCAGAGTTTCTCATCCTGGATGGTGAACTCAATGTCCTGCATGTCCCGATAGTGGTTCTCGAGCTTGTAGTAAACATCGACCAGTTCTTTATAGGCCTGGGGCATGTATTCTTCCAGGGAAGGATAATCATTTTTGCGTACTTCTTCAGATATGGAATTTTCTTCGGCCCACTGCTTCGAGCCGGCCTCGGTGATTCTCTGGGGAGTACGTGTGCCGGCAACCACATCTTCGCCCTGGGCATTGATCAGGTATTCCCCGTAGAATATTTTCTCCCCTGTGGCAGGGTCCCGGGTAAAGGCAACGCCCGTGGCGCATCGCTCACCCATGTTACCGAAAACCATGGCCTGAACATTAACGGCCGTTCCCCAGCTGCCATCGATCTCGTTCACCTTGCGGTAGTAGATGGCTCTCTCATTATTCCAGGACCCGAAGACAGCCGTGATGGCTCCCCAGAGCTGTTCATGAGGATCGGTGGGAAATTCCCTGTTCAGCCGGTTCTTTATTAATGCCTTGTATTTCGAGACGACTTCTTTCAGATCATCAAGTTGGAACTGAAGGTCGTTTTTGTACCCCTTCGACTCCTTGACTTCCTCAAGTATCTCTTCGAAGGGATCAACATCTTCCCTTGATTCAGGCTTAAGACCCATAACCACGTCACCATACATCTGTATAAATCGCCTGTACGCGTCCCATGCGAACCATTCATTGCCTGTATGTTTGATCAGTCCCTGCAGGGTTTCCTCGTTGAGTCCCAGGTTAAGGACCGTGTCCATCATCCCCGGCATGGAAACCCGGGCCCCGGAACGGACTGAAACAAGAAGAGGATTGTTGCTGTCGCCAAATTTCATCCCCATGACGTTCTCAACATAGGCCAGGCCCCTGTTTACCTCTTCCTCAAGGCCGGCAGGATACTGTTCGTTATTATCGTAATATTCATTACAGACTTCCGTGGTAATTGTAAAACCAGCTGGTACAGGAACACCCAGGTTTGACATCTCAGCAAGGTTAGCACCCTTACCGCCCAGCAGATTCTTCATCTCTTTTGATCCCTCGGTGGAATCCCCTCCAAAATTATACACTCTCTTGGTCATAATGCCTCCTCCTGTTCTTAAAGCGGCAATGGTATTCTTTTCTGAAAAATAAAAGCGATAATAGTGTACTATCGCTGCTAAAACTATGCAAGCAGTTTTGAAATTCTCCGCTAAATTAATAATGCTTAGAGATATTTCTTGATTGCTCTTAGATAACAGAGGACTTTTTTTTCGCATTGATCACAATACTCGTCCTCGTCACTGAAATCTTCAGGTACACAGAGTCCCTCTTCGTCACCATGCATTATAATCATGTAACGGAGCCTTTGATAACTGTCGTCATCCAATGCATCCGGTCCCTTCTCCTTTATTGTTTTTAGCATCCTCCTGAGAAAGGTTGTCTCGTCCTCTGAAGTGTTCTCTTTTGAAGGGGAGGATTGCCTGTTCTGAGATTTAAAGCGCATCCTCCTTAGAGACAGCATTCTTCTTCTGTCAAAGAGAAAGAAAATCAGGCCGAAGAGGAGCCCTCCCAGGTGACCGATGTGCGATATCCCGCTCTGACCACCGGAAGAAATGAGAAGAAAGAATTCAATTCCCCCGTAAAGAATGACAAGATATTTGGCCCGGATGGGAATAAAAAAGAAAAGCAGGATGGTGGCATTCGGAAAGAGGACACCGAAGGCCAGCAGAACGCCAAAGACAGCTCCGGAAGCGCCTATAGTGGGAATGACAAAACCGCTGCCTCTTAAAATAAGATTCAAAAGAAAAATGGTTATACCGGCGCCGATACCGGTAAGGAAGAAATAAATAAGAAATTTTTTGCTTCCCCATACCTGCTCCACAGGCATGCCAAAGAGGAAGAGAGCGTACATGTTAAAAAGAATGTGAATCGTGCTGCCGTGGAGGAACATGTAGGTAAGGAACTGGAAGACGTATCCTTCCTGGAGAACCATGGCCGGGATAAGCCCGAAATAGAAGGTCATTCCCTGCATCTCAATATTCTGCCCGCCGATATGGTACATGACAGTCCAGTCTCCGGAACGGGCCAGAAACATTTGCAGAAGATAGATAGCCACGTTGGCTATGATGATTTTAATTACCCAGTTGCTGTATCCACCGGATCCGTTCATGAATTTTTCCTTGTCAAAGGAGTAGAATGATCAGAGGGCATTCTCTTTTTCATGTTGCATATTTTCAATAACAAATGGTTATTAATGCTGAATAACTGTAACAGAGCAGCAGTGTACGCAGCAGGATCCATTGAAGAAAAAATATTCAATTAATTTGTCCTTTTCCCTTTTATTGGATAAATTATCACGGTTTGCACTTCTGAGCAAACAATGAAAGGCCCTGGAGAATCTGATGAATACATGGAAGGTAGCAGTAACGGTTCTAATCCTTTGTGCAGTCGGCGTCCTCTATGGAGAGACTCATAGTGGCACGGATCTCTATCTCTTCGGAGATTCGGCGAGAAGCATGGGCAGAGGGGGGACTGGTGTAGCAACGGAAGGTTCCGATATTTTCTATCGCAACCCGGCATCCATCGCCAGGAGTGAACGTTTTAACATGGGTGTCCAGTACGGCACCCTCCAGGGGACGTTCTATAATCCAGACCTTTCCCTGGCTATTCCCACACACTACGGTGTTTTCGGTTTTTCCTTCAGATATGTGGGAGTTCCTGAGAGCCATGACTTTAATCACGGGTATGGGTTTTCCCTTGGCGCGGCAAAGGACATTACCACATACTGGATGCTGGGCCTTTCCCTGAATTTTCTTTACGCGGGCAATCATGACAGGAGTTATTATCTGGGGGCCACAGTGGGGACCACCTTTCACTTTCAGTCAATACGGGGTAAACACGGTTTCGGTTTCATTGATCCTTCCATCGCTTTCTCCGTGAATGCAGGTGTCCCTTTCGGAGACAGGCCCTCGGTCGCTAACCTGAATGAGCTGACACTCGGTTACAAATTCATATTCTTTGACCATGAAAAGGTCGATCTTGCTTTTTTCAATGATCTGTCCATGATTCACGGATATACGTCCTTCCCGGTCAAGCTGGGACTGGAAGTGACTGTTATTGACAGTATCTACATCAGAGGGGGCATGATCATTCCCTCCTTTTATGATTACGGGGATGCGACTTTCGGTCTGGGATACCGGTACGAAGGTCAGTCTTTTGCCATATCGGCCGATTATTCCTTCGCCTATTACAGGGATAAAACCTTCGTTCATTACGTGGGAATTAATTTTGAATACGGTCGGCTGGACCGGGAGGCTCCGGATACGGGTGTGAAAATCAACCACAGGTATATATCCCCCAACAATGACGGGGTCCAGGATACACTTGTCCTGGACCTTGAAGTGCTCGACGCCAGCCACATCAAAGGATGGAAGCTTCAGATCCTTGATTACGGAGGTGATGTGGTCCGTGAATACCGCCCCGATGACAGGGACGTGATACGAGGTATCGGGTTCAAGGAATTTTTCCGCCGTCTCTTTCAGAGAAAGACCTCTCAGGTCGTTCCACGAAAAATCACCTGGGACGGAAAGAACGACAATGGAGTTCCCGTGCCGGGCGGCAGGTACACATACCGTTTCTCGGCCTGGGACGTGCGGGACAATGTTTCTACCGCCAGGACAGGTGTTCTGATTGTGGACCGGGTCCCTCCGGAAGTGAATGTCGAGACTTCCGATTATTATTTTTCGCCCAACGGGGATGGGAACAAGGACGTCTTCGTGGTGAACCAGAGAGTAACCTCCCAGCCGGGAGACACCTGGAACGCGAGTATCCGTAACCTCGATGGAAAAATAATACGGAGCTGGTCCTGGGATGAAGATCCACCTTTCCGTCTCGTCTGGGACGGAAGGGATGACCGGGGAGAGAAGGCCCCGGAAGGACTGTACTTCTATCATATAAGTTCAACGGACAGAGCCGGGAACCGGGGGAAAGACACCCTCCGGGAGATAAGTCTTCGTCGGGATTATGAGATAGCCGATGTCCGGCTCTCCCGGTCTGTGATTTCCCATAAGAAGATAGATTCTATTCGTCTATTTCCAGAGCTCTCGTCTCTCATCGGTCTTGAGTCATGGACTCTTGAGATAATGAAAAATGGTCGCACGGAAAAAAGTTTCTCCGGCACAGCGGCACCGCCCGCACTCATTAACTGGGACATTACCAATGAGAAGAATAAAAAGCTCGATGACGGAGAGTACGGTATTCGGCTGTCGGCTATCTATAAAAGTGGAAATCATCCCCGCTCCTTTGTCAAGAAGCTGGTTGTGGATAACACTCCACCTGCCATGAGTCTTGGACACAGGCCTGATCTTTTTTCTCCTGATGGAGACGGTGTGAAGGATGTATGTTTTCTGAAACTCTCGGCCCGGGACAGAACGGGAATCGAGTCATGGAGCGTAATCCTGTATGATCCTGCCGGAAGGGTCTTCCGTACATTTACCGGTACAGGGGAGCCTCCGAAAACTCTTCGCTGGGATGGCCTGAGCGATAACCAGGAACTTGTTGAGTCGGCATCGAATTATTCGGCCCGGCTCGAGGCCGTGGACCGGGCGGGAAACCACGGTGTATCGGAAAAGGAGACGATCGCCATCGACATACTGGTCATAGTGACCGAGCGGGGCCTGAAGATGAGGGTAAGCAATATCACCTTCGGGATAAATAGCGCGAAATTGACAGGAAAAGGAAAATCCCTATTACACAGGGTCACCAGGATTCTGAGGAAATACCGTGCCTATGATGTTGTAATTGAAGGACATACGGACGATATAGGAGAAGAGGAATATAACCTGGAACTTTCTGAAAAGAGGGCGAAGGCCGTTCATGATTTTCTTATCCGCGGCGGCATACAGAAAGAACGGCTATCTTTCCTGGGAATGGGCGAGAGCGTTCCCCTGTATCCAAATTCATCCAGGGAGAACAGACGAAGAAACCGGCGGGTGGAGTTTCTTCTCATTAAGAAAGATGAACCTGTGAGGAATGGATCGTGATAGTACTATTCAGTGATCTGGACGGAACATTTCTCGACCATCACACCTACAGTTACGAGGCTTCCCTTCCCGGCATGAAGATGCTGGAGGAGGCCGCTGGTAAGCTTGTCCTGGTTTCCAGTAAAACAAGAAGGGAGATGGATCAGCTTTACAGGGAACTCTCTCTGGATACACCCTTTATCTTTGAAAACGGGGGAGGATACCTGTGGCCGGGCGTAAAGGATGAACCTGTTTACTACGGACGATCAGTCAGAGATCTGGAGAAACATCTTCCGGACGTGGAGAATGTCCTGGGAGCAAAAATTCATCCATTGATTCATATGACGACAGAAGAGGTTATGCGGAAGACAGGTCTTCCTGAAGAGAAGGCTGAACTTGCACGCAAAAGGGAGGCCGGCATCCCTTTTATTCTCAGGGAATCAGAAATAATAACCTCTGAAGATATTGAACGCGCTAACCGGATACTGGCACCTTCCGGCATCCTGCTCACCCGGGGTGGTCGTTTTTTTCATATCATCGATGATGAAACCGGCAAAGGTAAGGTTGTAAAAAAAATGGTGGATTTACTCTCGGAAAAATATGAGGTGGAGATTATATCCTGCGGGGTGGGGGACGGTGAGAACGACCGTTCCATGCTGGAAACGGTTGATCGCCCTTTCTTCGTACGTCGGCCTGACGGCTCCCACGTTGAACTGAAAGGGATACCCGTTACCCGGGGAATTGGGCCTGATGGATTCACGGAGGCTGTTGAAAGTATTATCAGGGAGTTGCCTAGTGAAGGGAATAATTGATCTTATCATAGACACGTTACAGTCACTTTTGGGAATTATTCGCCGAGGTCTGGAAAAACTGCTGAATATCTTCCTGGAACTGAATGCATTCGAAAAAGGGATTGTTATAACCTGTGTGGGAGGTCTCTTTGCCGTGGTTCTTTCCGTGGGTCGGTATTACATTTTTGATACCTGGTTCTACATAAACAATCCCCTTGCTGTTTATATGATTGGCTTAACCGGATTCATGCTGATCACCACGCTTTTTCAACACCTGGCCGTTATGGCCCTGAGGGTCATACTTAATATCTGGTATCTGGCAGCTATTTTGATAATTCACCTTTCGGACGGGATCATTATGGCTCCCTATGAGCTTACGGCCGGATATTTCGTTAACCTGGTCGTTCCCGTGGTGTTTATTGTCCTTTCAGGTTTGAGCAATATCCTGGGTCAGCGCCCGTAAAAGAGACTCATCTGTTGAAAACGATCCCTGGTGGATTTATTTTTCATGGGATAAAACGTCTGCGTGTTCTTTCCGCAGGTTACGGTTATTATATAGTTCCGACTTAGCCTGTGGGTGATATGGTAGAGGGCTCCCAGCTCCGCAAGGTCCTCAGCCCAGGAGACGCTTCCGTAAAGGGAAGCGAAGGGAGAGTCCGAGAGGCCTTCATAGATCTCAGTCGCTTTTCCGTACTGGCTGAAGGCTCCCTTGCCGAAACCGTAGAACCTGAGATTCTCCCTGAAGCTGTAGGTCTTGACGGTTTTCCTGTATTCTTTCCAGATACCGCGGGTGAAGGGGTTCGAATCTGGTGACTTTTCAGGCTCCTTCAGGGCCGGCTCAACCCAGGGAGTGACTTTTTTCACGTAGTCAAAGGCATGAATAGATTCGTGGAGAAGTATATAATAGAATCCGTCCACCTCCGGTTCCAGCAGGTGTTTAAGAGTGCACCCGCTGCCATCGTCCACGAAGGTAGTGTTTTCCCTGTCAGTTATTATATCACCGGCCGTGCCTGAAAGGGCGCGTTTTGCGAAGACCATGAATATGTACATTTTACCTTCCTCATCCACTATCCACTCTGTGAGGCCATAAGTAAGAAAATCCTTCACGAAGTAGATACCGATGGTCCGATCGGAAAGTGTATGCTTTATGGCGGAAGGAAGGTCAGAAAGGGCACGGTTTATCCGTACTCGTTCTTTCTCATCAGGAATCCATGAGGCATAGTCAGGACGATCATCAAGTTTTCGGAGATGTTCCATTACCTGAATGGGTGCTTCCGTTACCCTGGATGATAGAGGAGCGGAAGATGAATAAGTGTAGGATGAAAGCCTGTGAATAGGATCAGGTTCTCCCCCCTTAAGGGACGTGTCATTGCATCCAGCGAAAATCAGAATACTATTGATCGTTAACAAAATCCATAGTGAATGCTTCATGGCTCATTCCTCCCGTGAGTAGATAGAATACTGGTTTAGTAGATCGATGTCCAGCCGTTAATTACCAGGTAGTGAAATAAGGGGCGGAAAAAAAGTTTACAAATGGTGTAACAATTTCCAACTGGTTCTGTACTTTACTTTATAAAGCGGAAATAATATATCAAATATCTTATAACAACAGGAGGATCGTGACAATGGCTGCACATCAGTTTCAGACAGAGGTAAATCAGCTTCTGCACCTGATAATTCACTCCCTGTACTCTCATAAGGAGATATTCCTCAGAGAGCTCATCTCTAATGCATCGGACGCTATTGATAGATTGAAATATCTTACCCTTACGGATGAGGAGTTCAAGAAGCTCAATTTTGATCCGAGGATTGATGTCAGATTCGACCAGGACGTCAAGATTCTCACGGTAGAGGACACCGGTATCGGTATGTCGGATGTTGATTTGGTTGAGAATCTGGGGACGATTGCCCGCTCCGGGACGAAGAGCTTTGTAGAGCAGCTGACAGGTGACGCCAAAAAGGACTCCAATCTCATTGGGCAGTTTGGAGTCGGTTTTTACTCATCCTTTATGGTGGCGGACAGGGTCGAGGTCGTTTCAAAAAAAGCCGGAGAAGATAAGGCCTGGAAATGGTCCAGTGATGGTAAGGGTTCCTACGAGATTGAAGAGACAGAAAAGGATTCCCACGGTACAATTATCACCCTGCATCTGAGCGATGAAGGCAAGGAATTCGCAAATCGCTGGCAGATCGACAGTACCATCAAAAAATATTCCAACCATATCCCCTTCCCCATATATCTACATTACATGGAGACTAAATATGAAGGGGAAGGAGACGATAAGCAAGAATTCAAGGAACCGGCAGAAGAGCAGATAAACGCAGCCTCGGCCATGTGGAAACGGGCCAAGTCCGAGCTTAAGGATGAGGATTATAAGGAATTCTACAAAATGATTGCCCATGATAACGTAGAGCCCCTTCACTATGTGCATACCCGGGCCGAAGGAACACTGGATTATACCACCCTGTTCTATATACCGAAGCATGCTCCCTTTGACATGATGAGAGTCGATTTTCAACCCGGCGTGAAGCTATACGTGAAACGGGTCTTTATCACGGATGATGAGAAGGAACTGCTTCCCACATATCTCCGGTTTGTTCGGGGGATTATTGATACGGAGGACCTGCCCCTTAACGTGAGCCGGGAGATACTTCAGCAAAACCGGGTCATGGCAAAGATACGAAGCTCATCGGTTAAGAAGATCCTCACCGAGCTCGAGGATATTCAGAAAAAGGATCGGGAGAAATTCAATTCCTTCTGGGATGAGTTCCGTATTCCCATGAAGGAGGGCCTCTACCAGGATTTCGAGAACCGGGAGAAGCTTCAGGAACTGATTATGTTCAAGTCTACGAAGGTGGACGGATGGACGACCCTGAAGGAATACAGGGAACGTATGAAAGAGGATCAAAACTCCATCTACTATGTGACCGGTGAGAACGAAGAGAGCCTGAAAAACTCGCCTCTCCTGGAGGTCTACCGTAAAAAGGACATAGAGGTCCTGATCATGGCTGATGAGATCGACGAGATTATCATCTCCTCCATCCAAACCTATGACGAGAAGGAACTGAAATCCGTCAATAGGAGTGATGCCGCCAATGACCTGAAAACCGAAGAGGACAAAAAGAGGGAAGAAGAGAGCGCTCCCGTGGTTGAGAAAATCAGGGATGCTCTGGGAGATACCGTAAAGGACGTAAAGGCCAGTGTCCGGCTAAGCGATTCCCCATCCTGCATCGTGGCGGATGAAAACGACCCCACGGTCCAGATGCAACACATACTGAAGGCCATGGGTCAGGATGGCATGGCCGGTTTCAAACCGATCCTCGAGGTGAACCCGGACCATGAGATTGTCAAGAAGCTTCAGGATACCGACGACAATGACCTGATACAGGATGTCAGCCATCTGCTTCTGGAAGAAGCCATGCTCATTGAAGGGATGGAACTATCGAGCCCAACGCAGTTTGTCCAGAGACTGAATCGGGTCATGAAACGTTCCATGTGAAAGATTACGGAAAGTATATTCGAGGGGGAGACCGCGGGTCTCCCCTTTCTGTTCCGGATGGGAGACGGGACACAATGGATTTACTTCTTGACCCTTTCGTAAACTCTACAGGATTATCCTGATACTCTTATTAAATGGAGGATATATAATGAGATTCATTCGAATGATAATCTTACTGGTATTATTACTGACGATTATGCCGGGGCTTTACGCCCAGGATGAGAATGAAAAGAAAAAGGACCCTGAGCTGGATTGGGCTGCAACGGATACAAGTTTCAGTCTGGGAGCCATGCTCTGGGGACACCTGGGCGGCGACTTTGTCAATAAGAACGTTAATTACGGCATTGATCGTCTTTACGTGACTGGCAAAAAGGACATAAACGATAATGTCGGATTCAGGTTTATTTTTGAAGGGTACGCTGAAGGCGAAGGTGCATCGGGCTCGGGAAATAGATACGGTGCCAGCTTCAAGCAGGCTGATCTATACGCCCGCATACGTTTTGGAAAATTCCGAATGAAGGGCTTCTTTGGTATTATTGAGACTCCCTATATAGCCTATATGGGCCGGATAACCCGTGACTTTCAGTTTAATTCCGATCCGGTCGCGAAGAACTCAATCACACCAGGTTATGACCTGGGCCTGGGATTCTGCATGGCCTACGGACAGATTGTGTCACTGAATTTTACGGCCACCAATGGCATGGATAACGAGACCCGGGGATACAAGGACCTGACTCCCTCGAACGGTGATTTCCTTTACTCGACCCGTCTGTCAGTGACACCCATTAACGAAATCATTATTACCGCCTGGTATGCACATAACACCCACGTGAAGGGAGCCACCAATGAAGGTGTTGGAATGTGGGCCGCGGGACTGGCCTGGCGGGATCCGATGCTGACCGGCGGTATTAACTTCGCCATGGAGGTCGTGGGAAGAAACAATATGATCATGGATGTCTGGATTAACTATAATCTCAAAAAAGTAGCCGGATTTCCCCTGAAACTTTACCTGAATTATAATGCCCTCGATTTTGAGGATCATGAAATAAGCGGAGGAGTGGGATACGAATTCGCACCCAGCACGGACATCACTCTCTACTACACGAGTGCCATGGACGCCGGTGCTCTGAAATTGCATTTCACGACCATGATGTAAATGTTCAGATAGAACCGGTCATGATAGCCCCGCTTTCCAGCGGGGCTGTTTTTTAGTGCGCCCGGCATGGGCGCACGCTTGATTGTGGATATAAAAGCCTTGTGAGACAATACGAACGAGTACATTATGTCTAACGAACCGCCGTATACCGAACGGTACGTACGGTGGTGTGAGAGGACGGCGGGTGAAATAATCACCCGCCTCCTACTCGATTTTCAGTTCAACGCCCTCGTGATCCGTTATCACTCCGATGACGTGTCCCTTTTCGTTTTTTACCTTGAGGCTCTTAATGCAGGCATCAGCTTCCTTTTTCGGGACCACCAGAATCATCCCTATGCCCATGTTGAAGGTTCGGTACATCTCCTCTTTTTCGATTTCTCCATCTCTCTGGATGAGATCAAAAATTGGAGGAAGTGTAATGGAGGAGGTTTCTATCCGTGCCCCCATGCCGGATGGAAGAACACGGGGAATGTTTTCCAGAAAACCGCCTCCGGTAATGTGTACAAGTCCTTTGAGAGTATGGCCTTTATCCAGAAGGTCATGGACCGTGCGGACATATATCCGGGTCGGCTCAAGTAGCGCCTCTCCCAGAGGTGTGTCGAGTCCTTCAGGTTTCGAGTCCAGGGAGTATTTTTTAATGGTGAAAAGAAGTTTTCGAACCAGTGAATAACCGTTGGAGTGTATTCCGGAGGATGGCAGACCGATTAGGAGGTCACCCGGGGTAATGTCCGTACCGTCTATGATTCGGCTTCGATCTACCACACCTACAGAGAAACCTGCGATATCGTAATCACCGGCCGGCATGATATCCGGGTGTTCCGCTGTCTCTCCACCGATGAGGGAACATTCCGCCCGTCTACACCCCTCAGCGATGCCGGAAACGATATCTGTCATGGTCTTTACATCAAGCTTGCCGCAGGAAAGATAATCCAGAAAGAAAAGGGGCTTCGCGCCCAGCGTTACGATATCATTCACGCACATGGCGACAGCGTCGATACCGATAGTAGTATGCCGACCGGCCATCCTCGCTACCTGGAGTTTGGTCCCCACGCCGTCTGTGCCGGAAACCAGGACCGGTTCCTTCATTTCAGGGAAGCTTCCATCGAACAGGGCCCCGAAACCTCCGATACTGGTTATAACTCGATCTGAAAATGTCCGGGAGACAAGGGGGCCTATCTTCTTCACGAAGGTGTTTCCTCCCTCGATGTCGACCCCTGAGTCACGGTACGTGAGTCCCATGGCATACCTCCTTGATGGTAACTCCAGCAATAACCTCTCATCTATCAGAGCAAGAACAATTTGGGACAGAAGAATGGTCCCTGGTAGTAAATCCATTGACAGTTGATTCCTGAAAGTTGTAATTATTTTAAAACTGCTCTGCGAGGTACGAAATGCCACGTGTTCAACTGGAACCGCTGGATAACTATCGTTTTTCCACGAAACTGACCGTCCGTATGAGTGACATTAATCGGGCGAATCATCTTGACAATGCCAGGCTTGTGGCCATGGTAAATGAAGCCCGGGTCCATTTTCTCGAACATCTTTTACTGAAAGAAGCAGATCTTGGTGACGGAAAAACAGGCATGGTTATTGGTGACCTGGTCGTACAGTTCCGGGCGGAAGCCTTTTATGGAGATGAACTGATATTTGACATGGACACGGATGAAGTCAGCGAAAAAAGTTTTCGCCTGAAATGCAGGGTTAGAAAAGGGGATACTATTGTGGCCTATTCCGAAACGGGAATCGTGGCCTTTGATTACATGAAACGCTCTGTTGCGCCTCTTCCCGGGGTATTTCTCGAGAAGCTGGATGAAATGGAAATCATAAATGTATCGTAAGATTTATGTTATTTCCGATATCGAGGGAAGCTCCCTCTGTTTCGATTACGAGGCTTCCCGTTTCATGACCCCGGGGTGGCCAGAAGCCTGTCTCGGTATGACGGATGATATTGATCTCCTCTGTCAAAAACTCTTCAGGGCTGGTGTTGAAGAGATAATCGTGAAAGACTTCCATCGAACCGGTTATAACATATTTCCTGAAATGGTTGATCAACGGGCTCGAGTTGTGTCCGGGTACAAACGGGGCCCTGTTCCCGCTTTTGGAGATCCGGGTGAGAGCGAGGCCGTTATGATGATAGGTATGCATGCTTCATCGGGATCGAGTGGCTTTCTGGCCCATACGTTCACATCAAGGATAGCGGAACTGAAGGTCAACGGGAAGCGCGTGTCAGAGGCCCAGCTTTTCGCGTCCGTGCTTTATCCCCGGCGTTTAGTCCCGATATTTTTTTCGGCATGCCCTGTCGGCTGCCGGGAGGTGGAGGAGGCAATTCCAGGTATGGAGACCTTTCTCATAGATAAATCCGGGGGAAGGAAAACCTTCGATGCCAAATCGTGGAGAGAGAGAATGACGGACGCTGCTGTAGAATCTCTGCATAATCAAGATGCTCGTCCCTGGATACTGGAAGGAACGATGGATGTTCATGTGCGAATGAGAGACGGTGAGGATGTCGCGAACCGAATGGCAAAGAAGTGGCATCTGGATAATAAGGGGAGTACCCTGAATTTTCGGGTAAAGGATGCCCATGATCTTTTTTTCATGCTGACAAGAATCTCTTTTTTAACTCCCGTGACAGAACGGTTTTTGCCCCTGGCCCTTGGAGTCTTTTCCCTGATGGGCAGGATGGGACAGGCCTGGGCAAGGAACAGGGCAGGCAGGTATATTCATGAAAAACATTGATTCCACGAAGAAGATACGAATCGATACTCTTCTCAGGGTATATCGCAAAGGTTATGGCTACGCCCGTATGACCATGGTGGATAGCATGGATACGTATTTTTCCGCACGAACGGAGAGGGAATTTCTCAACCGGCTGGAGGATGGAGACAGGATTGAATGCTACCTGTGGCTTGAAAACAGGGATTCCTATGAATTCACCCTGGAGGTCATCGGACGAATCAACAGGTACAGTCTCCTGTTCTTTAATCACACGGACAGTATACGGCATACAAAGGAACGGAAGTGCATTCAGGCAGAGGTCGATATACCGGTATCTTTCTTTATTATCACCGTTTCTGATGATGATCCCGGTATAAGCACAAACGATATAGTTTTCCATAAGGGAAAATTGGTACAACTCAGTGACCGGGAAGCCCTGCTTAAGACGGATACCGATCTTCCCTTGGATGGTTTCATTAAGGGACACTCTCCGATAGATGGGCAGGATACCGAGCTGGTGGCCAGGGTCGATTCTAAGCCAGAATCGGACCTGTATCAGATTATCTTTGAAGGCATGTCGGATCAGGAGAGGATGATGATCCTTGACTATGTCTACAGCATCTACAGGGAGTAACAGATACTCCGTTTCATTCCCATAAAATTATAAGGAATCCCTTCCAGGCTTCCGACATATTAGACATAAGCCTGAGGTTGCTCTAACTATGTCTATGAAATGGATTCTGATAATTGTTCTGACTGTTGTTTCCATGACAATAGCCCTGGGGATGGATAGCTCACCTGGTGACGTTTTTCGCGTTGTCATTTCCATGCCGGAACAGGTTTTCCATCATGATGAGGATATTTTCGTCACCATGACGGTGACAAATCAATCAGGATACTCCAACAGCTTTACCATTTATGATGAGCGGGAAAGGGATGTATCCTATACCACCTTTCAGCCGGTTGTGTACGATTCTATGGGGAGAAATGCTGAGATCATTGTCCCATACAGGCAAGAGGACCTTGGAC
Source organism: uncultured Leptospirales bacterium (assembly GCA_964645775.1). Classification (GTDB taxonomy): domain Bacteria; phylum Spirochaetota; class UBA4802; order UBA4802; family UBA5550; genus CAZYBU01. The sequence continues at coordinate 17,902 of CAZYBU010000029.1, forward strand.
TTGATGAACTACTCTCACAGTGCACCGCGCGGACCATACTCCTGGGGCCCGGTGAGAGTTTTTCTTATCGTACCGATCTAAAAAAGATCTACAGACTCAAGGAAAAGACATCCTACCGGGTGCGGGGTTTCTTTTTTCCCGATCTGTCAGAGCGGATAAGTATTCGCTCCCTGAACGGATTACATTTCAGTATCAAACGAAGGGAGTTTCATGCCTACAGAAGCGGAATACTTGACGATTATCGGCCTGAAAAATATTCAAGGGAAGTGTCACCCTCTGAAATCGTGGCGCTGGCGCTGAACGCGGAAAAAGATAATGACTGGGAGCGACTTCGTAAATATATTAATATTGAAAAATACATAAGGTCCTATTCTCAATTTCTGAGTGACTACTCTGAGGCGGACGTTATCGAGAAAGCTCATATCAGGAAACGATTCGTGAGATACCTGGCCCGTGAACGTCATGACAGGCTGGTCTCCTATAAAATTCTTGACCAGCGTGTGAAGCGAGACAGGGCCCATGTGGAAGTCTACGTAATAAGATATGGTGTGCGAAAGAATGAGCAGTTCACCTATTATTATACTCTCCAGAAGCCGGATGAAGATAATAATGGTCACTGGCTCATAACGGATCTGGAAGCAACTGTTGTTAAGGGGATACCGCAATGACGGAAATATTGTCGCAGGATGAAATTGATGCTTTGTTGACCGCCATCTCGACCGGAGAGGTGGACACAGCTGACTATTCCGCCAGCAAGGAACAGAAGAAGGTCAAAATATACGACTTCCGCAGGCCGGACAAGTTTTCGAAAGACCATATCCGCACCCTGCAGATGATGCACGAGACCTTTGCTCGTCTTACAACAACCGCCCTGTCGGCCCAGCTTCGCGCCCTGGTTAGTGTTCACGTCGCGTCTGTGGACCAGCTTACCTATGAGGAATTCATACGGTCCATACCGAACCCGACAACTCTTGCAGTCATTAACATGGATCCACTGAAAGGCTCTGCGGTTCTTGAAATCGACCCTTCCATTACCTTTACCATAATTGACAAGCTCTTTGGAGGGATGGGAGAACCGGCCAAGATAAGCCGTGAACTGACGGACATTGAGCTTTCCGTAATGGAAGGCATCATCGTGCGTATACTGGGAAATCTCCGGGAAGCGTGGTCGAACGTAATAGATCTCCGGCCCCGTCTGGGAAACATTGAGACAAATCCGCAGTTTGCTCAGATTGTTCCGCCCAATGATATGGTTGTTCTTATTACCCTGGAAACAAAAGTCGGGGAAGTCGAGGGTATGACAAACCTCTGTATACCTTATATCTCCATAGAACCTGTTATATCAAAGCTCTCGGCCCAATACATGTATTCAAGTATACGGAAAGGAGCCACGGACGAGAATCTCTCTATCATCCAGAACCGGCTTGAGACCGTCACCCTGCCGGTTATCGCTGAGATCGGTGAAGTGAAACTCAAAATGTCTGAGATTATCAGCATTCAGCCAGGGGATGTCGTTAAGCTGCCTGACACGAAAATTGGTTCAGAGATGACCCTCAAGATTGGCGGAAGAAAGAAGTACCGCTGCCGTCCGGGACTCGTTTCCAACCGCCTTGCCGTTAAGGTAGGTGAAAAGATAGACGAAGTTCCGGATGAACTTCTCACGACAAAACGTGGTGAAGATGAATTATAATTTCCGATACCGTTAAATACGCGGTAACCGTAAAACTGGCCGAAGAGGCCGGCTTATGATAAATCAAATCTGCGTCAAATTTCAGCGGATGATTCGGTTCAGATAGGGAAGAGGATCAACGAATTCCGTACCTATGCGAATCTGGTAGTAACAGATATACTGCGTGGTTTTGCCTGTACGTCCCACATATCCGATAATCTCATTCTTCTTAACCTTCTGGCCTTCCTTGACGGAGATACGCTGGCAGTGGGAATAAAAGGTCTCGAAACCGTACTTGTGACGGATACTGATGGTCAGGCCCTTGTTCGGGTCCCAGGAGATGTTCTTTACCGTACCGGGCGCTGTGGAACGGATTTCCGTGCCGGGAAAACTTTCAATGTTAATGCCGGCATGGAATTCCTGCTCAAAGGTATAGGGTGAATTACGGTTTCCAAAACGGGATACGATGTATCCGTCAACAGGCCAGATAGAAGGAGTATTTTCTATTATCTTTCTCCGGTACTCGATGAACTTCTTAATCTTTTTTACAAGGACCTTTGTTGTTTTTAACTCGTGTTCGATTTCCTGGAGGTTCAGTATTTCCAGGGGTGGAGATGTGGGGTCAACGTCATAGTCTGCAGGTGGTGTCGGGTTGTCGCCCCCTCCCCGGGCCCAGAGAGAATTGATATCACTCCCCGGAGTAAGAGAATAGAGATGAGTCAACTCAGGCTTGAGCTGTTGAAAATGATCGTAGAGCCGGTTGATCTCTTCCCGGTACTTCTCCACCTGCAGTTTGGAATTGGTGCCATATTTTTTAAGTTTGGAAACTTCCTTGATTGTGGATGTATGACGTATGATCAAAACAGAGGTAACGGAAACTGTGGCGCTCAGTACAATGAGAATAAAAGAAATGGCGAAGATGGATACATGAAAATTTATGATTCTCTTTTCGGAATGAGGGATGAACATAACAGTAATACGTTCCTTCCCCCGGGCATTGAAACGATGCCAGAGATCTCCAGCTTTGTTGAAAAATCCACTGAACTGTTTGTGCAGAAAACGTTCAATGTATTCCTGCAGATCAGCGAGGTTAGAGTCTTTAAAGGGATTCAATGCCATGATAATTTCTGTGCTGTCTTATCCTTCCGGAATCTGGTTATGTTAAGGACGTGAATAAAATGGAGACGGATATGTTTGTTAGACTTTAGAGTCTGATTATAGTATCGACAACAACATGTCAAGTCTATTCTACAAAAATCGACCGGAAAGCCGGTTACAGGTGGCTATGGGACATAATCGAAGAATGTGATAAAAAAATGCCCCTGATGAAATCGGGGCCAGTATAGGGCACGCTTAGCGCAAATGATTGCATGTCACTTTTTAAGGGGAATGACTTTCTTGCTCTTAACGATTTTTTCTCCCTCAGGACTTTTGATGAAGTCGATAAAGCTTTGTGCATCATTAGAAAGCTTGTTGGCGTCAACGTAAAGATAGAGAAGACGGGCAATAGGGTGCTTGTCAGCGTTCTCAATCCCTGGATCAATACCGTTAACAGAAAGAGCTTTAACCTGCGGATTAATGAAACCGAGACCAATATAGCCGATCGCCTGCTTATTGCCAGTAACGGTCTGTGCTGCACCAGCATTGGTCTTCCGGTAGTCGATATCTTGACGAATCTTGTGCTTTCCTTCAAGGATCTTCTCATTCCAAACCCCGAATGTTCCGGAATTGGACTCACGGGAGATAACAACAATCCTGCTGTCTTCGCCGCCAACTTCTTTCCAGTTGCTGATTTCTCCGGTATAGATCTTTTTCAGCTGCTCGGTCGTAAGATTGTCAACCGGGTTGTCGGGATTGACCATGGGAACAATCATGTCTGCGCCAACAGCGATCTCTTCAACATCGAGACCTTTTTCTTTGGCCATTTCGTGTTCATTATCTTTCATCTTGCGGGACGCCATTGCGATTTCGCATGTTCCGTTGATAAGAGACTTGATGCCATCACCAGAGCCGGTTTTCTTAACAGAGAACTGAACATTAGGGTGCTTCTTGCTATAAAGCCTATTGGCCTTATGAACGATAGGGCTAACGTCCGTAGAACCTTTGATTACGATCATCTTTGATCTTTTCTTCCCGCATCCGCTGAAACCTGCAACAGCTATGGCTGCAACAAAAGCGATGAAGAAGAGCTTTTTGAAGACTAATGTCATCTTACAATAATCCTCCTTAAGAGATTAGAAAAAGAGATTAGAAACACAAAAAATCTTTACATCTTGGCTTGAGTAGCAGGATTGAATTGTGAATTAATTAATAAGATATTTTCAACAAAGTATTGAGAGTTTCTGTGAAAAACCAGTAATTGCAAAAAAAATACTGGATCAGGTATGGCAGGATGGGATATTTGCGTGAAAAATGGCAATTCTCGATTGAAGATAGATGGAGCAAGAGGATATTAAACAAAAATTTTATCATATTATTATATAATTTTCACTTGCAGGGCTTCAATATCAGCTAAATGCAAAAGGTCTGAAACCGGGAGTGGTACATCGAATTGAAGACCATACGTTGTACGTGTTCTGACAGTTAAGAATATCTATCAGGAAAACAGGCATCTGATCATGAGTAAATTGATAACAAAGGATCTTACCTTTTATTACGGGGATTTTGCAGCTATCAAGAACATCAACCTCGAAGTTGATAAGAATACGGTCATGGCCCTTATCGGTCCATCGGGCTGCGGTAAATCCACCTATATCCGATGTGTAAATCGGATGAATGATATTATTCCAGGTACCAGGGTCGTGGGAGATATCAGTCTTGATGGTGAGTCGATTTACCATCACAAGTATGACGTAACCCGGCTTCGTAGAAGAGTAGGCATGGTTTTCCAGAAGTCCAATCCCTTTCCCAAATCGATTTGGGAAAATGTCGCCTATGGACTTAAGATTAATGGCATAAAAGATAAGAAGACCATTGGTGAAAAGGTTGAAGGTTCTTTGAAGGCGACAGCGCTCTGGGGCGAGGTTAAAGACCGCCTTAACGATTCAGCCATTGAGCTTTCCGGCGGACAGCAGCAGCGTCTCTGTATAGCAAGAACCATCGCCGTGGAACCGGAAGTTATTCTCATGGACGAACCGGCATCCGCCCTTGACCCTATTTCAACCCAGAAGATAGAGGAACTGATTCATGAGCTTAAAAAGAACTATACTATTGTAATTGTAACGCATAATATGCAGCAGGCGGCCCGGGTGAGCGATTATACGGCTTTCTTCTATATGGGTGATCTAATCGAGGTCAATAAGACGGAGAAGATGTTTACCAAACCGGACATAGAGATGACCGAGAATTATATAACCGGTAAATTCGGTTAAAAAACTGTTGATCTATGATGTAATTTCATTCTATCATTTTATCTGTCAATGAGGGGGAGACCTATATGACAACGCATCTTGAACAGGAACTCGAGAAGGTCAAGGCCCGGATTTATGAAATGTCCGACCTGGCAATTGAAGCGATTATACAGTCAGTTGACGCGTTAAAACAACAGGACGTGGAGAAGGCTGAAAAGATAATACAGGATGACAGCAAACTCGACAGGCTTGAACTCCAGATAGATGATGACTGTACCCGGATCATGGTAACGCAACAGCCGGCTGCTATCGACATGAGAATGGTTCTCGCATTCCTGAAAATGAACACGGACCTGGAACGCATAGGCGATCTGGCGACAAGCATTGCGAAGGAAACTATTAAACTGAGCGACAGGCCTCTCATAAAATCTCTGATTGACATACCCCGTATGTCAACCATAGGCATTGATATGATTCGTAAATCGCTGGAGGCCATGTCCGCCAAAGACGCGGAAAAGGTAACTAATGTTATCAGTATGGACAAACAGATTGATGAATTAAATATGCAGATCTACCGTGAGCTCTTCTCCTTTATGGTGGAAAATCCCCATACCATCTCTCAATCCCTGAGCCTTATTATGGTGTCTCGATCTCTGGAGAGGATCGGGGATCATGCGGCAAATATCGCTGAGCGAGTGATATATTACATTGAAGGGGTAGATGTGCGCCACAGTGATATATGAACCGGCTCTGGTCCCGGTTAGTGAACAATGAAAAAAATAATTTTTGTAATTGATGACGAAGAAGATATTCAGGAAATTCTGAAGGTAAACCTGCAGAATGAAGGTTATGAGGTCCCTGTTTTTGGCGGTGCTGTTGAGGCGTTGAAACAGCTTGAGATGGTTGTTCCAGATCTGATCATTCTTGATATTATGATGGAAGGGATGGATGGATACGACTTCTGCAAGAAGCTCCGGGCGGACCAGAGATTCAGAACAATACCTATAATATTTCTTTCCGCGAAATCCGATGAATTTGACAGGATCCTGGGACTGGAGCTGGGGGGAGACGATTACATCACGAAGCCCTTCAGCATTAAGGAACTCAAGTCCAGGGTGAAAGCCGTTCTCCGCAGGGCCGTCAGGGGAGAAGATTACCAGGATCAGCCCGATAAGATTGTTTACCAGGGAATAGAATTATACCCGGACCACTATATGCTTACTATTGATGGCGAGGATGTTCAGATAACTAAAACGGAGTTCGGGATTCTCTATCTCTTTCTGCGGAATCCTGGAAAGATATTTACCCGGGACAATATAATAGACAGCATTCGGGGAAATGATGTCTATGTCGTCGACCGTACCATTGATGTCCATGTAATGAACCTCAGAAAAAAGCTGGGACCTTATAAGAACATAATCAAGACATTCTCCGGTGTAGGTTACGGGTTTAAAGAATAGCCTTCCGCCCCGAAAACAGGGCAACGGAGAATTCTGCCATGCTTCGTACGATAAGCAATAAGATCATAGTATCCACAACCGGCATCATTATGATAATGATGATGATCCTTGTTTTTTTTCTCAATGACATACTGCGAACGAAACACGCAGGCACCCTTCACGAAGTCCTCTCAGACAAGCTTACCTGTCTGACGTTGATTATGCACAAGATCCCGGCTCATAGACTGGATCGGGATGCCGTTTCCAGGCTCGACGGCATAACCGGGCAGTATAAAATTGATATGACAATTGTCAATACTGCCGGCGATCTCCTCTATTCTACCAGAAAAGAACCGGGTAATATTTTGGAGAAGATCGAGGTGAAGGAGGCGCTGCATGAAGGAGAAGGTACTGATATCCGGTATGATTCTGCGGTAGATTCCAATGTGTTTTACTACGCTAAACAAAAGGATGACGCGGTCATAATTCTCTCCACGAAGATGAGGGACTATGATAATGAACGGAAGGAGATCACCGGCCTTGTCATGACCTTCGGGACAATTGCCATAATCGTTTCTGCCCTGGTAATTACCATCATATCGAAGAGGATTACGAGACCCATTGCCGATACCATAAGCTTTTCCCGTCAATTTTCACAGGGTATATATACACGGCGTATCTACAATTACAGTGATGATGAAATCGGTGACGTTCAGCGATCCCTTAATCACATGGCCGATACAATCATGGAGACAATCGAAGACCATGTACTGGAACAGAAGAAACTTTCAATTACACTGGATACCGTAAGTGACGCTCTTGCCGTTTTTACCCCGGAAGGGTTGACCATGCTGGCAAATTCTGCGTTCAGGGACTTTTTCAGCGTTGAAACGGAACCTGTAAATACACACTATTATGAACTGATACGGAGCAGCAGCCTGAACACTAAAATTGAATATAGCCTTTCGAAAGGCGTATCTGCTTCATTTGAAGAGACATATTTCAATGACAGGGTCCTTGAAGTTATCCTGGAACCGATAAGGGAACATCCTTTGAAAGGTCTTCTACTTGTAGCCCATGATATTACTGAAAGAAAACGTATCCAGCAGATGAAAGCTGATCTGGTCAGCAACATGTCCCATGAACTGAAAACACCGATCACGATTATGAAAGGATACCTGGAGACGATTCGGGAAAACCTGGATGATCTCGAT
>CAZYBU010000029.1:25583-44101 GCA_964645775.1 uncultured Leptospirales bacterium
GTATCCCGGATGTATATTGACAAGGCCATAGAAAACGCCGGTCGCCAGAACGCCATTATCAATGACATCCTCAAGCTGAACATGATTGAAGGGACCCGTGACTTTCTGGAGGAACAGATCCATTTGAAAGAGATCGTTGATAATTGCCTTCAGATACTTAAACCCAAAATCCAGGAAAAGAATATCGAGGTAATCCCTGCCCTTTCGATCATTGATTATATGATACCGGGGAACCAGTTTCTGGCTGAAAATGTAATTTTTAATCTCATTGATAACGCCATAAACTATAATCATGAGGACGGGGTTATCAACATTGAGGCGATTGAAATAAACCGGAGGATAACCCTTACCATCTCGGACACGGGGATCGGTATTCCCTCCCAGTCTCTGGGCAGGATATTTGAACGGTTTTATCGGGTCGACAAGGGACGGTCCCGGAACATGGGAGGAACCGGCCTGGGGCTCGCCATTGTCAGGCATTCCGCGGAATTACTGGATTGGCAGATCAGTGTCTCCTCAAACAAGGGGGGAACAACCTTTACTCTACTGATATAGACATGTAATACAATGATGGATACCGTGGAAACTCCTATGGAGATTTAAGTTGACACGTGGTTTTCAAGAAGGAACAGTGCATAGACGTAACTATTGTATTGCAGGTATGGTAACATGCAGGAATATATTCTGGGAGCGATCTACTCCCTGGCACACCGTTTCTCAAAAATTATCATTCTTCTGTTTGCCCTGGCTGCTGTTGTCCTGGCAGTCTTTATTCCCCGGCTTAATATCTCATCTTCTTACCAGGAACTTATAGCTCCGGATCATCCGGAACAGGCGCGATATATCGAATATAAAAAGGAATTCGGCGCTTCTGATAACGTTATCATTGTTCTGGAAGGGGATTATTCTTATCTGAAAAGCGCGGCTGAAAAATTCGCCGGAAAGTTAGAAGATAAAGATTCCTGGATCAAGTCCGTATTCTATAAAACGGACATGAAGATGATCATGAACAACCTTCCTCTCTATCTGGAGATGGAACAGCTCCGGGAAATTCAGGAAAAAACCTCGGAGAACCGCGCGCTCATCTCCGGCATCTCACAGGTAAACAATCTTCCCGAAATGTTCGCCTTTATGAACAGGATGATGTCTTTAAGGAGTGGAGGCTCACTCCCGGAGGAGAAAGAGATACTGACAGGTATCGATTTTTTTCACGGGTTCGTCACGCAGTGGAAAGCATATATGAATAATCCGGAGAGGAGCAAACTCGATGTTGAGAAGCTTGTTCCTGTGGAAGACGCCAGGCTGGAGTCCCTTCTTAAAAGGGAAGGGTATCTGTTCGCCAAAGATTACTCTATGCTTTTCATCTTTGTTCAGCCATCCACTCCGAGTGATGAGATGTCTTATCTTAAGCCCCTTATGAAGAACATCCGGGATGTTGAACAGGAGGTGTTTGAAGAGAATCCGTCCCTGAAAAATACTATCTCGGTGGCCTACACGGGAATGCCGGTCCATGTTCTCACTGAAACCCAGACCATTTATTCCGACGTGGGGCGTGTGGGGCTCATTTCCATTTTTCTCGTAACACTCATACTACTCGTAGGATTCAGGTCTCTGAGAAAAATGCTTATCGGTGTTATTCCTCTTCTCATGGGAATCATTATGGCCCTGGGAATATTCAGCCTGACGGTAGGGACTCTTAATGTAATCAGTTCATCATTTCTCGCGGTACTCTTCGGTATAGGTATAGATTTCGGTATATATCTGATCCGGCGAACGGAGGAGGAACTGGGTAACGGCATGAGCAACGAGGATGCCGTGCACAGGGCTGTTGCCATAAGCGGTAAGGGAGTATTAACCGGTGGTCTGACCACGGGACTGGCGTTCCTGTCTATCATGCTTTCTGATTTTGCCGGATATTCCCAGCTTGGATTCACGGCAGGCGTTGGAATATTTATCGTACTTATCACGACCTTTCTGGTTATGCCATCACTGCTGTTGAATTTTCCAATTTCTCCCCGGGTCTATACCCTGGCCGAGGGGGATACGTTGAGGAAGATACAGTCGAAACGTCCCCTGGCATGGACGCTGATCGTTCTTTTTATCGCTTCCATCGGTTTCAGTATCTACGCCATCAGGCAGAACAGGATGGATTACAATGTCCTTGAACTTCTGCCCAAAAAGACCGAATCGACCGTCTACCAGAAAAAAATGGAAGAGAAGAGTGATTACAAGATGGCTTTTGCCGTTGTCACGGACCCATCCGTGGAAGGGCTTAAGGAGAAGATCCATAAACTGAGGAAACTTGACACTGTAAGCCGTATTGAGTCCATGACCGACCTTATACCCGCTGACCAGAAAGAAAAGATGGAGATAATTAACTCCCTGAAACCTGTCTTTGGCTCCCTGCAGGTGACCTACGAGCCAGCAACGTACACAACCGTTACTGTATCCACCATGATTTCACGCATGATCAGGGAGATGGAAACGGCGCAGGAGAAGGCTTTTGCCGGCGGTATGACGGAAGTGGATAAACGGATCATGAAGGTGCTGGATGAACTTTATGCCATGGAAGATGCCCTGAGAGATGACCCAAAAAGGGTGATAAAGGGTACATCCTCATTTGAGAGGGCAATCTTCTCCGGTATACAGGAAGCGGTCTCGACCATGAGAGTGTGGAAGGATATATCCTTCCTTGAAGAGGAAGATATTCCAGAATCTCTTGTAGGTAGATTTAAGAGCAGCCAGGGGACGTATGGGGCTTATATCTTTCCCGATGGTTCCATCTGGGATATCAACTTTCTGGACAGGTTTGTGTCCGACGTTAAAAAAGTCAGCCTTAGTGTGACGGGTTTTCCTATTACTCATCAACACTTTGTGAGAAAGGCTGTTTCCGCAGTTATCAAAGCTGTCATTTTTGCACTCATTCCTGTCATACTTTTACTTGCCATCGATTTTCGCAGGATTGAGGCGGTACTTCTTTCCCTCGTACCCCTGGCTGTGGGAGTGCTCTGGGCACAGGGGGCTCTCTACCTGGCAGGCATTTCTTACAACGTTGCGAATATCGCAGGGCTTCCCCTTTTGCTGGGGCTGGGAGTGGTTTATGGCGTGCATATCGTACACAGGTGGCTCGAACGCAGGGACCTTTCCGCCTTTGTGGCTGTTCATACTACTGGAAGAGGTGTTGCTTTTTCAGCCTTGACGACTATCAGCGGTTTATTCAGTATTGTTTTTGCCCGGCATGGAGGGGTGTCTACCTTTGGATTTGTTCTTCTTTTTGGAATAAGTCTATGTCTAATAACGGCCCTTTTTGTCCTGCCGGTGGTCATTGACCTGATTTTCAGAAGAAAGGGGTAGTGGAACCATGTTACGGAGATTTCTTATTCTGGCCCTGGCCTTAGTGTCTGTTGCCACCATCTCGAAAACGGTACGGGCGGAGACCATCTACTTTGCCATTATATCACCTGATCTTCCCTTCAGTGACGCGGATATGAACGGTGACGGAAGAAATCCCGGGTATGTGGGACAATTTACCAATGTCATAGAAGATTCCATGGGGTCGGTTACCATTCGAGGGAAATATTTTCGTTCCTTCACCCAGGCCGACACATACATCAGGCGTTATCGAAACGTATTTATCATGTCTACGGTAGCTTACTATCTATCCAGAAAGGATACTCTTGGACTTGTACCGGTGGCAGATATGAAACAGGACGGAGCAAACAGGTATTATGTTATGACCGGGAAATCTTATGGAAGTCTCTCCGATCTCAAAGGAAAAAGCCTTACGGGAAGTGTGCTCTATCAGGGCCAGACGTTCCTGGACAATATTGTCTTTGATGGAAGGGTTGACGCATCCCGCTATTTTTCATTGAGGCCAACAACAAGAATCCGTTCCGCTGTTCGCAAGGTAACCCGTGGAGAGATTTACGCTGTGGTCATCAATCAGAGGGATTACCAGAAGTTCAGCCGTTATTCTTTTTTCCGGGAGATGAAGACCGTGTACACATCTCCTGCCGTTTCAAGCCTGGGTGTTATGATGGTCAATACTTCCACGAACCGTTCTCTTCAGAGCCGTGTCTTTAAGGCCCTTGCCGGGGTAGGAGACAAGGAGGACGCGGCTCCCATGCTCCGCGCCAATGGCATACAGGGATTCACGACCGTGGACCGAAATCTTCTTCAAACGACAGAACAGAGATATGAGAAATAGGCCAATCTTCCTGCTTGGCGTTGTTCTGCTGATCAGCTGCGCGGGCACAGGTAAAAAGATACTCGAAGAGAACGCCTGCCGGGAACTGGGTATTATACAGGAACGCTCTGCTGTTGATTTACGTGAAGAAGCCTCACGCTACGTTTCCTATAGCGCATCTCTTGAGGAGAAACGGTTTGCCTATAGTCTCCTGAAATGCTCATATCAGAAAGAACCCACCTCTAAAGAAACAGCCATTCGTCTCGCTCGTGTCGCATTCTACCTGGCCCAGGAAGAGGAAAAAAGGCAGGATCGCATACACTGCGCAGAAACAGGCGTATCCGTTTCCCTTTCGCCGTATAAAAAGGGGAAGGACCCGAGAGCGGCTTTCTACTACGGGTCAAATCTGGGATTTGTACTGCGTCAGAAGGGTCTGACCGCTCTGCCCCGCCTCCCGGAGATTATCCAGGCGTTGCAGTTTTCCCTTAAAGAGCCCACTGTTGAAAGGGGAGGACCCTATCGTGCTCTCGGAATGATATACCTGAAAGCGCCCCTTCCTCATGGTGATTTTGACCGTGCCCTGGAGCTCCTGGAGAAGGGTGCGGAAGAGTATCCTGGTCATCCTCAAAATCTTTATTTCTATGCCGAGGTTCTTATGATGGATGGACTGGACGACGAGGCCTGGGCATATCTTACGAAGGCTAAAAGTGAGGTGAAAACAGGAATCTGGGGAGATTATTACACTTCCCACTGGGGCAGGGAGATTGAACGTCTTCAGCGAAGGCTTACTTACTGACTCCTGTTCTTTTTATCTACCATGTCCAGCAGTGAGTGAAGGGTCCGCATAACCGGAGCATCGACGTTCATTTTTTCTGCCAATCTAAGGGGCTCCCCAAGAATGGCGTCCACTTCCATGGGACGTTTGTTTTCGTAATCAACCAGCATGCTGGTCCTGTAGGGGGTCATCTTCCGGGTATCATCAATCATGGATTCAATGAAATCCCCGCCGATGGCGTGTCCGGCGGAGGTTGCGATCTCCACAACTTCTTCCATGATTCTCCGCACCGTTGAGATCATATCTTCATGAGAGAGCATCTCACGGGTGTCGACCCCTCCAGCCACTACGGATATGGGATTAAAGGGAGCATTCCAGACCAGCTTTTTCCATCTGGCCTGGATAATGTTATTATCAATGGTACAGTTAACTCCTGCAGAATGAAAGAGATGAGCCAGAGTATCAACGTTTTGGGAACGTCCCTCCGGATATTTTCCGATCACAAGCCTTCCATAATCAAGATGCTCAATTACCCCGGGAGAAGTCCGGGTTACACAGATAAAGGCGAGACAACTGATGATCGAGTTTTCAGGGAAGGCCCGGGCAATGGGATCTTCTATGTTGATGCCGTTCTGGATCAGAACAATCGTTGTATCGTGTGGCAAATTCTTGCCGAGCAGGGCGGCTCTGTCCAGGTCTGGAAGGACCTTGGTGGCTACAATGCAGTAATCCATGGGGGGACACTCCTCCATGGATCTATAAACCCCTGTGGGCCGGACATTGTGAGTTTTTCCTCCCGTGTGTACGGTAAGTCCCTTCTCCCTGATCTCGTCATAGTCAGAACGACAGACTGTGTGGAGTTCTGTTCCAGCCTGGCTGAGTCGGAAACCGTAATAACCGCCAATTGCTCCGGTCCCGATTACACATAGTTTAATAGTTTTTTCCATATCATTGGCCTCTTTCTACCCGGTACAGGTTCTTGATCATTATGTCAAAGGATTCAGGGAGCATTCATAATAATTTTACCTATACTTTATAAAAAGTTCAATAATCTGTTGTAATCATTCCGTCAGTTGAATCTTTCTGCTTGATAGGTTTGGTTTAATTTACTATCCTGTCCTGTACATAATGGTAATACTTTCTCAGGAAGGTTAGAAATCATTGTTCAGGTAAGGAAACAGTATTATGAATATCAGCAGAAATGAATACTTGGAAAGTCTTGGCGAAATTACAGACTGGGATGTCGAGATCTACAGGTCTCTTGTATCCCTCGATATAAGTGAGGATCAGGAGAAAAAGATAGTTACTCCTCCTGCGGTCTTTGAAAGTGAACGGGTTGTTATGGGACTTCACTGGCATCCTGAGATCGTGCCCCTTGATATGATAAGTGAACGTATTTATTCCATGTTTCCGAACATTGAAAAGGGGCTCTTTATTCCTACCCAGCATAACGAACTGATGAGTTTTGAAGGGTTCACGGGTGTTGAAGTTGATTGCTATTCGAAGGAGTTTAACCGGAAAGTCCAGCTTCTCTTCCATTTCAAGGATGAAAATGTGGAAAAGGCTGATGTGCTTGAATCGATGCTCCTTCACACCTACAGGTACCGGGCCACACAGTTCTATGATCTTATCAATTCCATTATAGATCCGGTTTATGATGACAGAGTGAACCAGGCCATGAAAGAATCGGGTGCTGAACAGGAACTTGTGGATTTCGTGAAAGCCTATACCAAAAAGCTGAAAACCATGGTAGAGCGCTATTTTTCTGAGACCCCGGAGGTCTCCATAAAGAACAAACTGCTTCCCAATTATATTATAATGCTGACTGAATTTTATGACAGCCATTTTATTAACCGGGCGCTTCTTTTTATAAAGGAAGTAAAGAAACTTGTGAAAAAATTTTTCGTTCTCGATTATTTTTATGAAACCAATGAAATTATTGAAGAAGCCCGGCATCACGGTGGCGGAGTTATCGTTCCTCACCCGGAGCAATTCTGGCCGGTTCTTCTGGCTGACTACGATGTGGATGGTTATGAAGTATGGAACCCTCAATCCAGGGAATTTACCGAGTTTCTTATTCAGGTTGTCGTTAAAAAAAACAAGAGCAGGGAATATGCCGACCGTCCTCTGCTTGTTACCATGGGAGATGATACCCATATGGGAGAGAAACTGAAGGCACCTGAATATCAGAAAGAAGAGAAGGCCGCAAGGGAAATTGGATATCAACCCGCCTGGGATGATATTGATATTAGGAAGACCCTTATCCTCGGAAATTTCGACCGGGAACGTGTTATTGAAGCGTATATTGATCGTTTACGTTAAAATACAGGATTTTAACCATATCAGAATAAAGGAGGCCATAGATGGCGGCAGTGAATGAATTCAAGCATGAAACCCTGCAGGACACACGTGCGATAATTGAATATCTTAAAATCCTGACAGAGGGATTTGAAAGTGGTGAGCTGACATTTCGCAGCGACAGAGAACAGATTATACTGAAGCCTGAAGGAATGATCCAGCTTGAAGTAAAGGCAAAGAAAAAAGACCGAAAGGCAAAACTCTCTCTAAAACTCCACTGGAAGGAACGAACGAGCGCCGAAGAAGATAACGATCAGTTAATCATTAACTCAAAAATGTAGGTGGTGAATGTTCACATACGAAGGCCTGAATGAAAACTTTCAATTTCTCATTCTGGAGATTAAAAAGCAACTCGAAGAAACACTCAAGGCTTTGGAGAATCCTGAAGAGAGCGATTATTATATCGAGCGTGTTACCCATTCCGGTGATTACGTTGATAACCTGAAAAATATTATCGCGCGGAAAAGCTATTCCCAGATACTGAGGGCCGGTTCTGACGAGAAAACCAGTTCTGAAGACAAGAAGATTATCGACAACATGATGGCCGTGAACACTATCGCGAGCAATCTGGAAAAGATAGGTGATTACTGTGAAAACATCGTAAAGCAGCTCCTTTACTTTTCTAACGAGCATTTTATCAACAGGTACTCATACGTCGATTATTTCTCCCAGATGTTTGAAGCCATCGACCTTATGGGTGATAGCCTTTTCAAGGGAGATATTCAGACAGCTCTAACCATATGCCGCACGGAATACAAAATAGACAACCTCTACAAACGAGATTTTGATACCATCATGCTGGAGTTGAAAGAAGGGGAAGAGAACCATGGTGACCTCATAACAGCCATGAATATCTTACGGTATCTTGAACGGGCGGGGGACGCCCTCCTTAACGCCGGTGAGGCGATTATCTCAAGCGTTGTAGGGACCCGAATAAAGGTGAACCAGTATATGGCCCTGACCGAGTCTCTGGACACAGAAAATGAGGACGATTTTATCCTGGAGACGATCGGTATGGAAACCCGATCCGGCTGCCGTATAGAAAAGGTGAGGAGCAGACAGACGGACGAGGAATGGCATGAGGTTATCTTCAAAGAAGGAAAAATAAAGAAGCTGAAAGAGGAAAAGGAAAACCTTGAAGTCTGGAACCAGGTATTCCCGGGTCTTGTTCCAAAGATATTCAGCTATGAAGAGCGCGGGGAAAACGCTACTCTCCTGCTGGAATATCTGGGAGGACGAAATTTCCAGGAAATTCTTATGTCAGGGCGGGAGGAGTTAATTGGCAAGTCTCTGAAACGTATTATTGAAACCGTGAATTCCATATGGACCAATTCCCGAAGGGAAGAACCGGCCTTCGCCGGTTTTCTTTCTCAACTCAGAAAACGCCTGGATGATGTATACAATGTGCACCCCTATTTCAGAGATACCACGAAATTTATAAACAATATGGAGGTTCCATCTTTCGAAAAGCTTCTGGACATGATCCTGGAGCTGGAACATGAACTCGAATCACCTTTCTCGGTCATGATTCACGGCGATTTCAACAACGATAATCTGATCTATAATGAAACCCGGGATAATATCTATTATATTGATATTCACCGATCCGGTCACATGGATTACGTGCAGGATGTATCTGTTTTTATAGTATCAAATTTTCGCCTTCCCATCCTCGACTCCACTCCCCGTGATTATATTAATCGTGTCATAGTGAAATTCTATGAGTTCGCAAGCCGGTTTGCGAAGGAGCAGGGAGATGACAGCTTCCATGGAAGGCTTGCTCTTGGACTCATACGTTCCTTTGTTACATCAACCCGTTTTGCCCTGCAGAGAGATTTTGCCAAGGCCATGTTCTACAGGGCAGTTTTTCTCATGGAACGTCTCATCGATCACCGTGGAAAACCCTGGAAAGATTTCCATATCACCAGGGATGTTATACTCTACTGAAATAATCTGAGGGACAAGAATGAAGATAGGTGTAATTGGTGTACCCGGGGGGTGGTCCTCTGAACGTCTGGCGGATGAGGTAGAGAGACAGTCAGGATTTAGGCTTCTGATCGACCCAGAATATATCTACTTCGATTCCCGCGGAAATTCCGTCTATTACCAGCATACAAACCTGATGGACCTTGATGCCGTCATTATTAAGAAGATCGGACCCCGTTACAGCGCTGATCTGCTCAACCGTCTGGAACTACTCCATTTTCTGGAGGAGAAAGGCCTGAGGACTTTTTCCAGCGCCCGGTCTATCATTCAGTCTTTTAACCGATTAAATGGCACATTGAGGTTGCAGCTGGGAAATATTCCCATGCCGGATACAACAATCGTTGAGGATGTAAACCGGGCGCTTGAAATCATCCGTGAATATGGAAAAGCTATCATGAAGCCTCTCTTCAGCACCAAGGCCAGGGGTATGATTCTCGTTGAAGGAGAGGATCACGATCTTGAAGAAAAGGTCGTTTCTTTTAAAAACAAAGGGAACACTTCCATGTATATACAGAAGATGGTTAATGTTCCTGGAAAGGACCTGGGAGTGGCCTTTCTGGGGGGAGAGTACCTGGCCACATACGCTCGCGTGGCAAATGAAAAATCGTGGAATACCACGATAAATGACGGGGGCCGATACGAACCTTATGAACCATCCCGGGAAATTATTGAACTGGGCAGAAGCGCCCAGGCCCTCTATGGTCTGGATTTTACAAGTGTTGACGTTGTTGAGACGGAAGAGGGTCCCATGGTATTTGAGGTATCGGCCTTTGGCGGATTTCGTGGTCTCCTGGAAGCGAACCGCATAGATGCGGCCCAGGAATATGTGAAATACGTGATTAACAGGATCTCTTGATGAAAGAACGTTATGTCAGGGACATCGTTTGTGAATTGAAGGAAGGGATTAAACTGGAAAGAAACCTTGCTGTCGATTTTGGAAACTATACTATCGGAGTGAGGACTAACAGCGAATCCCTTGAAAAGGAGCTTACCGGCTATTTCAGGGAATTCCTTATAGAGTTTGATTCCCCGGATTCAATTATAGACGCTATTGAAGGCAATCCTCCGGAAGTTGATGAGGCCTTTATTGCCAAGATGCCGGAACCGGGAAAAACGAAGATCAAGGAGGAGTATCTTGAATTGAAAAAGGGACGATTGGTCCATAAGAGACTGACCGGCATGATGTTCTTCTTCGGCGATGGGGTTAACCTGGCCATCGGTCCCTGTGTGAATAATCCGAATCAGGTTATTAATTTTGTTAACAACCGTTATATTGAGTATATGATACAGCAGGGCTCTCTCCTTTTTCACTCAGCGGCCGTTGCTTACAGGGGAAAAGGGATATCCCTTGCCGGATTTTCAGGCATGGGTAAATCGACCCTGGCCCTTCATGTTATGAGCAGGGGGGTGGATTTTATCAGTAACGATCGACTTATGGTCCGCAGGGAAGATGAACGATTAAGGATGTACGGCGTGGCCAAGTATCCGAGGATTAACCCGGGAACCATCCTGAATAACCGTGATCTACGGTCTCTTCTTTCGGACGAGGAACGGGCGGATCTTTCCGATATGCCCCTTGAGAAACTGTGGGAACTGGAACAGAAATATGATCTTTATATTGATGAAGTTTACGGAGATGATAAGTTCCATCTTCAGGCGGAGATGGGCGCCCTGGTAATCCTTAACTGGCAGAGGAATAACCAAAAAATTTCTATTCATAAAATTGACATTTCTAAAAGGGAAGACCTTTATCCCGCTTTTACGAAATCGCCGGGTCTGTTTTTTCTTTCTGACAGGGAGCCGGAGATTGAAAATTCTGAATATACGGATATTTTGTCTGACTGTGATGTATTCGAAGTTTCGGGGGGAATAGATTTTGACTATGTCGCGGATTATTTTTCTGATTATCTGAGAGAGAGTGTGTGAACAAGAAGGTGCGAATATCACGGGATATCGGGATACCGGACAGAATCGCCATTGAACGATACAGGCGTGTACCCGACCTGGGACCGGAGATACTCTTTTTCAGCGGTGGGACGGCCCTCAGGGAATTAAGCCAGAAGATTGTCGATTATACCCATAATTCGATCCACTTAATTACCCCGTTCGATTCCGGAGGCAGTTCCGCAAGAATACGGGAAGCCTTCAATATGATCTCCGTTGGAGATCTTCGGAACCGTCTTATGGCCCTGGCGGACCAAAGCATACGGGGAAATCCGGATATCTACGAACTTTTCGCCTACAGGTTGCCTGAAGAGGATAACAGTCTTTTACTCAAAAGGATCTACGAAATGATTCAGGGTGAAGACCCTCTTGTGTCATCCATACCTCAGCCCATGCAACAGATTATCTGCAATTACCTGCGTGCCTTTATAAACAAGGTGCCCCTGGATTTTAACCTTAGCGGAGCGAATATCGGAAACCTGATCCTCACGGGCGGATACCTGAAGAACGGCAGGGACATAGATACAATCATATATATTTTCAAGAAACTGGTTGAGGCCCGGGGAACGGTTCGTCCTACGGTGAATCGTTTTCTTCACCTGGCGGCAGAGCTTGAAGACGGGACCATGGTTATGGGGCAACACAGAATTACCGGCAAAGAGGAACAACCTGTTGCGAGTCCTATACGGAAACTTTATATCACCAGCAGTCTTGATCATCCCAATGTTGTGAGCGTTGAGACGGAGGATGAAATCCGTAACGTGATTGCCGGTGCGGACCTGATCTGTTATCCCATGGGGAGTTTTTACACAAGTGTAGTGGCAAACCTTCTTCCCCGGGGAGTGGGAGAAGCGATCCGGGGAAATTCCTGCCCCAAGGTCTATATCCCCAATAGCACGGTAGATACTGAACAGTTTGGAATGAGCCTGTCTGATTCGGTGCAGGCCATTCTGGATGTTCTTGCTGACGATCAAAAAGAGTCTGATCCCAGGAACTTTATATCCTTTGTCCTGGTGGATCTGAAAAACGGAGAGTATCCCATGACCCTGGATACGGAAACAGTTGAGAAAATCGGTGTTTCGGTCCTGGATGTTCCGCTTATCAGCCCGGAAAGCAGTCCCTTTATCGATTCCGGGTTGTTAATACAGGTACTATTATCAATAGCATAAGAGGAGAGACAAATGCCCAAGAAAGAACTTAAAGTGAAGATGATCGGTGAACTGAATGATGTAATTGCCCAGATGGAAGCTATTATCAGTTCTCTCAAGGAAGGTAAGGTTGTAATTCAGAAAAACAACAGCTTTATCTCGCTTTCTCCACAGGAGCAGGTAACCCTTGAAATCGAAGCCGAACAGAAAAAAGACAAGGAAGAGCTTTCTATTGAGCTTTCCTGGAGAAGCGCTGACATTATCACAAACGACAACAGCGCCGGTCTTACCATTTCTTCCCATGAGCCGGAAATTCCCGATGAAGAATCTTCCGAAGGCAAGGAAGAGAAGGAGAATAAGGAAAAAGAAGAATCTTCAGACGGGAGCATATTCTAAAAAATTGTTAACACCTGAATTATAAGCCGGTTTATGCCGGCTTTTTTCTTTTAGTCTTGACGGACGATGTCGGCATGAGTAGCCTGTGTTGGAATAGCTTGCTGGAGGAAGAAAATGGAGTGGTGGCATCTGTATGCTATACTGGCTGTTGTCGTCGCCGCGATAGCAGCGCTGGTAATTTTTCTCAGAAAAAGATACAAGAGGAAAATGGAGGAACAGAATACCCTGGTAAACCAGCATAAGGTGACTGCCTCTATCCTTGTATTAAATAAGCGAAAGGAAAAGGTTCAAAAGGCAAACCTGCCGAAGTCTGTCATTGATCAGGTTCCTGCCATGTACAAATTCAGGAAGGTCCCCATAGTAAAGGCCAAGGTGGGCCCGCAGGTTCTCGACCTCCTCTGTGATGAAAAAATATTTGAAGATATTCCGGACAAGAAGACAATTAATGTAGAGCTTGCGGGGATCTTTATTGCGGGAATAAAAAAGGGGAAAAAATAGAAGGAACATGGCTGCTGAGATTGTCGTCTTTTGCACGACCGATTCCAATGAATCGGCTGAGAAGCTTTCAACTGTACTCCTTGAAAATAAACTGGCGGCCTGTGTTAATATTATGCCTTCTGTGCACTCTTTTTATACATGGCAGGGAAAGACAGTTTCAGATGATGAGATTCTTTTAATTATTAAGAGCAATGAAACCTGTTTTACTGACCTTGAGAAAGCTATTGTTGAGGCTCATCCTTATGAGGTTCCGGAAATCCTGGCCCTTCCCGTGGTGAAGGGCTATCATCCCTATCTTGACTGGTTAAACCTGTCTCTCTCCGACAGATAAACATTTTTGCATAATAGTCAGTAATTATTCCTGAAGATACTTTAGCGTGTAAAGAAAATGAAATGGTATCGTCGCCGCCAAAGTCGGCCGGAATATTAGAGTTTTTATAGCAAATGAAGTTAAGGAATAAATATTGAATAATAGTAGTTGTTTCAGGAAAGAGAAAATGGTATCCTGAAAAAACAGTGGAGGAGGAAGATATGTATAAAATTGTTTCTTTAAAAATGCTCAGACTTGCGACAGGTCTCTTTTTTGTCGTACTCGGGCTGGCGGGGATAATGCCTTCCGTTGGTGAAGGCATCTTCGATCTTGCGGGGGGGTATTCCAACCTGGAAGTAATCTTTGGGATTATTGAGCTTCTCTGTGGAGTTATCCTCGTTGCAGGACTCTTTACGCTGATGTCTCGTAACGTGACGAATATTGCCGGTATGGCCATCCTGATCTTCTGGGGTCTCAGGGTGGTTCTGACACGGTTTATTTGGGGATTCAATCCCGGCATGCCTTGGCTTCTGGTTCTTTCCTGTGAACTAATAATTTTCTTTGCCGTTCTTGCTGTTTATCAGGCCTATGAGTAGGATGAACAGCAGTCTTTTTCTTCAAGGAATAGAGCTAATCTGCTGAAAGAGACGGATGTTCGGTAAGAAGTACAATCATATTTGAAATGCCCATCTTTAAAAAAATTATTGATGAAAAATGGAGAGTATCCGCCAATTAACAGGATTTCCGATGACACTTTGCGTCGCCGGAATCGTGCCGCTGTCTTCGTCAAGAGTCTTGACCTTCCGCACTACGCGCATCGGAACAAGCCACTTGACCGGAAAACCAGGCGTGTGTGATCCCAGATTGCCTCCTCCGGGATTCCAGTCAGCGGCGCGAGAATGTAGAAATAGGATGTGCCTGAAATGAAACGAAAGATAAAAAAAGTCCTCGTGGCCAATCGGGGAGTACCAGCTGTCCGGGTAATGCATACCTGCAGGGACAGGAGAATCCGGACCGTGGCGGTCTACAGCGAACCGGACAGAATTGCGCACCATGTCTACATGGCTGACGAGGCTGTATACATCGGTGAGGCTCCTCCCCAGGAGTCTTACCTTAATATTGAGATGATCATAGAAGCGGCCGTAAAAAGCGAGTCGGATGCTATTCATCCCGGCTGGGGATTCCTCGCTGAAAATTCTCAGTTTGCTCAGGCCGTTATGGATGCCGGCTTTATCTGGCTGGGCCCTGATCCTTCCATCATTTATGATATGGGGGACAAAATTCGCTCTAAGGAACTGGCCCTAAAAGCGAATGTGCCTATAATCCCCGGGATTAATAATGTAACGACCGAGGACGAAATACTCGAGTGGCTTAAACGGGAAAAAGTTGAGTATCCAATCATGCTGAAGCCTTCGGCCGGGGGTGGAGGAAAGGGTATGATCAAGATATCTGGTCCGGAAGAAATTAAATCCGGCCTGGAACAGGCGCGTTCTGAAGCGAAAAAGTCCTTTGGAGACTCAACCCTGCTGGCGGAAAAATACGTGGAACAGGGACGGCACATAGAGGTACAAATTGTTGCGGATAAAATGGGTAACATAGCACATCTTTATGACAGGGAATGCACTCTTCAGCGCCGTAACCAGAAGATAATCGAAGAGGCGCCATCTGCCACACTGGATTATCACCTGAGGCAGGAGATTTGCTATACAGCCGTTCGGCTCATGCGCGAGATTAATTATACCTTTGCAGGAACGGTGGAATTTTTATACGATTGTAAAACCGGTAATTACTATTTTCTTGAGGTAAATACCCGGCTGCAGGTGGAACATGGTACCACGGAACTTTCGACAGGAAAGGATATTGTCGGTATCATGCTCGATGTGGCAGAAGATATTCCTCTTCCTTTCAAACAGGAAGATATTACCACTAATCGGCACGCTATAGAGGTCCGGTTGAACGCTGAAGACCCCATTACCTTCAGCCCTTCCTTCGGCCAGATAAGCCGTCTGATCTCACCGGACGGACCGGCTGTACGTGTTGCCACCGGTGTCTACGAAGGGGCCGTGATTCCTCCCTATTATGATTCCAATATCATGCTTATCATGACCACCGGCGCCAGCCGGGAAGGGGCGATTCGCGTCATGGACCGGACACTGAGCCGTAATCTCCGAGTGGAAGGCATAAAAACCAACGCTCAACTTCTTTTGAGCATCATTCGGCATCCTTCCTTTATGGCTGGTGACTTTTCAACCCGGTTTATTGAGACCCATCTGGATGAACTGGTTTCAGCATTTCGAGAAACAAACGCCGAGGATGAGGTTCTGAAAATAGCACGGTTCGTGGCGGAAGTGTCCGCCCTGGGCCCTAGAGACTGGATGTAGTAAACAGCTATGAAGAAACAAAAAACGAAAACGATTGTAAGAGATCCGAATATTTTTGCCTGGCCTGGCATGACGCCCCGGGAGATTGTAAAGGCTGTCCGGGACCTGGGTGCCGTGTCTCTTACCTCTGTGGGGATGAGGGATGCGGGGCAGTCAGACTATAAGAACCGTCTCAGAATGTACGATCTAAAGAAGCTGGCCCCTTTCTATAACAGGATGGGTCTCTTCAGCTCGGAATGTCACGGCGGCGCACGATGGCACGTGGGAATCATGAACCGGATGGAGAGTCCCTTTGAGGAACTTCGAATCCTCAGGGATCAGATGCCCGATGTCCTGCTGCAAACCCTTGTTCGGGAAACGAACCTCTGGGGATATCGCCCCTATCCACCTGAGGTTATTGAACATGTTGTTCCAAGGATGGACATCGATGTCTGGAGATGCTTTTCCTTCCTGAATGATATTGATAATATGCGAATCGTGGCCGAAAGCGTGATGAAGCATGGAAGGTTCTTCCAGCCGTCTGTCTCCTTTACCCAGGCGGACTGGACTACAAATGAATACTATCTGGGAGTGGTGGACCGGATAGTTGAACTGACTTCCGGTGTTGACGAAACCATCCTGTGTATCAAGGACATGGCCGGCGTGGGGAGTCCCAAGCGTATTGGTGAGCTGGTTGACGCCATTAAACAGAAGTACCCGGACCTTATAGTCCAGTACCACAGGCATATCACCGATGGACTGGCCGTACCGGCATTATGCTCGGCGGCTAAAAGCGGAGCATCTATTCTGGATGTGGAAGAAGACTCTCTGGTCAGGTTCTATGGCCTTTCACCCATTCTGGGGATTATTGCCTATCTCAGGGAATCGGGTCTTAAGGTTCACATTAACGAGACGGTAGCTGAAGAAGCAGTTGAGAACGCCCGTTCCTGGGTTGGTGACTACGAATGGGCCGAGTCCCCTTTCAAGGGGTACGATCACAGGATCACACGCTACCGTATGCCGGGAGGGGCCTTTCCAAGTTCTTTTGAACAGGCGGAGAAGGGAGGTTTCCTGGATCTGATGCCTTCAATCCTCCATGTTATGTCTCTATATAACAAAATCATACATTATTTCGATGTGACTCCCGGTTCTCAGATAACCTGGGTAACCTGCTCAGGCATCGTAAATCGCTATGAAAAGGAACGTGGAAGTGCGGGTGTACAACACCTTATTGATCTTCTGTCCGATTACGTTGAAAATAAGAAGTGTAATTTCGATGCCATGAATAAGAAGGACCAGGAGGAACTGCTAACCCTTTTTGCCCACGCGCCAGGGGATTTTAAAAACCTGCTTTTGGGCCGGTACGGAAAGCTTCCCGATGTCTGGCCCGATGAATGGGTGTATAAGAGCGCCTTCGGGGAGAAATGGCAGGAGGCCATCGAAGAAAAAAATGATCCTGCCGGTGTGGATGACGATGTCACGGAAAGCATTACGGATCATTTTGTGGCGTTGCAGGAGACCCTGGGCCGGGAGCCGACAGAGGAGGAATTTATCCTCTATCTGATGCACCCTAAGGACTGTGTCACTTATATCACGTTTCGTGAAGAATACGGCGCTTCTCCTCATATGCTGCCAACCCGGGTATTTCGACATGGCCTTGTTAAAACAGGAAGCTCCGTAAATTTTGAATTGTGGGGAAAACCCTACAGTATCGAGCTGATATCAATCGGTGAAGAGCATGAGGGAATTATTCATGTGGTGGTAAAAATTAATCAGAAGACAAAGGTCTTCGAGGTTGAGACTCCCAGGGCTAAAAAGGTAGAAATTCGCAGAGCTACTGGAAAAAATGATGTGGGTGCCCCCATCAATGGCAGCGTCTGGAGGATAGGTAACACTGACAGGGGTACTGTTAAGGTTGGTGATATCGTTCACAAGGGAGAGGAAATCGCCAATCTGGAGGCCATGAAGATGGAAACGCCCATCCCGGCTCCCTTTGACGCTCGAATCGAGGAAATCACTGTTAAACTCAATGATACGGTAGAAGAAGGACAGCTGTTGTTCCGTCTGGATCCGGATAATATTGATTAATGGTTGACGACTCCGAAAAATTTTATTATTTCTATTGACAGATTGAAGGGGTGATTTATCAATCATCTTCACCGTTATGAAAAGAACGGGCTTAGCCTCGAAATTCGGCGATATTTTATTTTTTTATGGAATTTTCATCGAATTCTCTTGACAGAAAATCGGGGTGTTGTAAAAGATCATCTCACTCGGAGGAAAGGCCGGGAGAGCAGTATGAATCAGCAGTATGAGATTCAACATAATTAAGCGCCAGGATATGGCGAACTGGTTATAGAAATCTCCGCGGGTTGTTTTGCCTTTGGAGGTTTTTTTATCTGTAACCCACATGTTCTTTGAAAACTGAGTAGTATTAAAATGTTCGGGTAAATTGAGTACCCGTCAGATTTTGAACCAAATATCTCTTTGATATACTATCATGGAGAGTTTGATTCTGGCTCAGAACGAACGCTGGCGGCGCGTCTTAAACATGCAA
>CAZYBU010000030.1:0-43038 GCA_964645775.1 uncultured Leptospirales bacterium
GGACCGTCACCGGTATACCACCGCACCACCAAGCGTGCGCCCATGCCGGGCGCACTAAAAAAAGGATCCTGCAGGGACCCTTTTTTTGTATCAAGAAGAAAACTACAGAATACTCGACTTACCCATGAGCTCGTTCATCGCAGCCTTAAGATTTTCCACCTCGATCTTCAGCTTTTCGAAGGCCTCAGGTGCCTTTGAGAGATCTCCCGTTTTTCCGATCTTCTCCAGGTTAAGGGCAGCTTCGAAGGCCCTTGTGGCCGAAAAGTTGGATACCGCTCCTTTCAGGGTGTGGGCTGTTTTGCCTACCATGGTCGCGTCCCCTGAAGAAAGGGCTGAATCGATCTTCTCCAGAAGTGAAACAGAGTCATTGAGGAATATCTCTGTTAATTCCCTGAAAAGGTCCATATCTCCATCAAGACGGTCATTCAATTCTTCCCGGTTTATATAATCGTCAACATTCATATTGCGTACCCGGAATCCTAATATATATTTCTCAAACCAGCATGCTATTTATAAGCCTATCAACTTCCGGAAGCAAACGTCAAACTTTTTTTCACCGCCTTAAAACCTGAAAAGGTAATCTACATGCAATGCCCGGTGGGTCCATCTATTATCGTTTTCCCTGCTGCAGTTTTCCCTCAGGTAATTCTCGATCTTCTCCTTTAAAGACACGTCGACCTTCAGGTGATGAATATAGTAGGATACCTCGTTCTGAAGATCATCAAAGGTGAAGCTCCTCTCCTGCTCGATAAAACGAACCGCGGGTTTGATTTCCATGCTTTTAAAAATTTGTGGAAGATCATCCCCCTGGAGTTTACGGGAGCCCTGAATTCCCAGGTGTTTCCGCAGGCCCAGAGAAATGGAGCGGGTCCTGGATTCCGATCGCACCACAACCAGTGCCAGATCTGATTTCTTTTTCATTTTGACCAGAGCCTCCCCCGGTTCATCCATGGGATAAAGAGAATGGAGGGAGACCGAAGCGTCAACGGATGGGCCATCCCAATCCTCCCAGGTTGATTGCTGAAAATCTATGGAAAGATCAATGCCTTCGATTTTCTCCCTGAATATCTCAAGCATGGCCCCGGCCGGCTCAACAGCCGTAACGTGAAATCCTTTTTTCGCCAGAGGTATGGCCAGAAACCCGGTCCCGGCACCTACATCGATAACGGACCGACAACCGGCAAGTTCTCCTGTGATTTCCGGAACAAAGACACCCGGGTACCCTTCCCCGGAAAGCCTTTCCTCATAGGTTCGGGCATAATCGATGTCATAAAAACGCACGTCAACCAACCCAGAAAAAACTCTTTACGTTGCGCCCCTTACCGGCGTGTACTAGTTAGAAGAAAGTCTCAAGATTGATCTGTCCAGTTAATTATGCCACGGATCTCCGATAATAGAAATTTCGGAAATATAAAGGAACAGCAGATGATTACGACCGTTTCGATAAATTTCAGAATAGATGACGAGGGAATTTTACCGGTCCTGGTCGAGGTTGTCGATTATCTTGAGAAGAAGGGTCGGAAGGTTTACCTTCCGGACCACGAACTCATCCAGGACCATCCACTTTCCAGGCTTATTACGGACCGCGGAAAGTGTGTAAATGAATCTGACCTTGTCATCGTAATAGGAGGAGACGGAACGTTCCTTCTCACGGCCCGTGAATTCGCGGGGACCGGAACACCGATATTCGGAATAAATCGTGGTCGTCTCGGTTTTTTGACGGAGTTCAATCCCCATGAATACCTTGCCTACCTGGAGGAGACCCTGGAAGGCAGGTGCCAGATATCCAAACGTATTGTCATGGAAGCGCAGATAATCCGTTCCGGCACAATTTCCGGTTCCACTTCTTTTATCAATGACGCGGTTATCTCCAAAGGCTCTTTCTCCCGTCCCATACAGATTTCCCTGAGTGTGGACGGATCCTTTATTACTTCCTATTCCGGTGACGGTCTTATCGTATCCACCGCAACAGGGTCCACGGCCTATTCTCTCTCTGCCGGAGGACCGATCGTAACTCCTTCCGTCCATGATTACCTGATGACCCCTGTCTGTCCCCATACCCTGGGATTACGTCCCATGGTCCTGGCCGATACATCGGTCCTGGAGGCCCGGGTCCGCTCTTCCTTTCAGAATTTATTATTGACAATCGATGGGCAGGAAGCTATGACCATGGGTGAAGAAGACATAATACGTTTTCAGAAAATCGACCAGTGTATTCGCCTGGTCAGCCATCCCGAAAAGAGCTATCATGACATTCTCCGGGAGAAATTTGGGTGGGGTTAAGGATGTAGCCTTCCATGCTGCTGGAACTGAAGATTAAGAATTTCATTATCATCGAAGACCTGAGCCTGGAATTCGGCCAGGGCCTCAATATATTCTCCGGTGAAACCGGGGCCGGTAAGTCGATCCTTATTGACGCCATATCCGGTATCCTGGGTGAGAAGATGACCACAAACCAGATCCGGGGAGGATACGAGAAGGCCACCCTGGAGGGTATCTTTGATATTAGCGACCAGCTTAGGGTCCGGGAGATACTGGAGGAGTCGGGAGTGGACGTGGATGAGCCGACCCTCATACTTAAAAGAGAACTTTACGCAAGCGGTAGGGGACGATGTTTCGCCAATGGTTCCCAGATACCGGTCTCCAAACTCAAGACCATCGGGGAGTATCTCATCGATATCCACGGCCAGAACGAGCATCAATCCATTGTCAAGGTCTCCCGCCACAGGGAGCTACTCGACAGTTTCGCCGGGACAACGGCCCTGGTCGAAGTGGTCCGTGACCTGCACTCCCGCCTTGGCGAGATCCGGGACCGGCTGGAGTCCTTCGAAATAGACGAGAAGGAGAAGGCCAGGCGAATCGAGTTCAACAACTTCGCCGTGAAAGAGATCGAGGCCGCCTCCCTTACTCCGGGAGAGGAAGAAGAGCTGAAGAACGAATCGAACCTTCTCTCTAACGCCGAAAAACTCTTCCAGGAGATAAACTCCTCGGCCCGCTTCATGAACGGAGAGGGAGGCGTTCTCCAGAAATTGAAAATGACCGAAACCTCACTGGCACGAATCTCAGAATACGACCCGGAGATATCCGGTATCCTGGAGGCGATACGGGAATCCTACTATGCCCTGGAGGACGCTGGCGCCTTCCTTCGAAATTACGAGAACTCCATCGATTTTTCTCCTGAACGGATCAACGCCGTTGAAGAACGTTTATCCCTTATATCCACACTGAAGAAAAAATACGGGGACACCCTGGATGAGATCCTTGAATACGCGGATAAGGCGAAACGGGAGATCGACGCCATATCCTCAAGCGAGGAGGAGATGGAGAAACTCCGGGAAGAGCAGAAGAAGCTGAACCGGGAGGCCCGGGACAGGGCCCTGGAACTGTCACAGAAAAGGAAGGAAGGAGCCCGGGATTTAGAGGCCCGGGTCATGAAGGAACTCTCTGACCTTGCCATGGAAGGCACGGAATTCCGCATATCCATCACCCAGGAAGAGACTCCCGATGGTGAGATCGAGTCTGGCAACCGCAGGTATGCCCTCTATCCCCACGGCATGGACCGGGTAGAATTTTTACTCTCCGCCAACCGGGGCCAGGATCTGCGCCCGTTAAGGAAGATAGCCTCAGGGGGGGAACTCTCCCGTATTATGCTGGCCCTGAAAAACGTCATTCTTTCTCAGGACATTGTGAGCACCCTGATTTTTGACGAGGTCGACGCCGGAATTGGAGGCAAGACCGCTGACATCGTAGGCAGAAAGCTGAAGACCCTTTCCAATAACAGCCAGGTCCTTCTTATTACTCATCTTCCCCAGATCGCAGCCATGTCAGACAGCCATTACCAGGTCCAGAAGCATGACTCCACGAACCGGACCACCACCGGTGTGAATCGACTGAAACGGAAAGAGAAGATCCGGGAGATAGCCCGAATGCTGGCTGGTGAGGAGATCACGGAAACATCCCTCCAGCACGCGGAAGATCTGGTGGCCCGGGCAGAGGGACGCTGAGCATTGGCACAGAAAGAGACAATGAACCTGACGGACACCCTTACCCTGATTATCGGGGAGATCGTTTCCACCGTTCCCCTCTTTCGGCACATAGACCTGAATCGCTGTGCTGTTTGTCTCTCCTCGAATCGTTCCGGATCCCGGGGCGGCACTTTCGGTAAACTGGTCCCCCTCAGATTCGAGGGAGGAAGCCGCGTCATACGCTACAGGGGCTGTTATTACCGCATGCCCGGCGTCAATCTGGAAGAGAGGGAACTGCTCTATCTCATCTACTTCTATATGCCCCGTTTCTTCGATGCTGAACCGAAGGAGATGATCAAGATCATCTTTCATGAACTGTTTCATATCAGTCCAGAATTCAACGGGGACATCCGCCGTATGGGAGAAAAAAAGGCGGCCCACGGCCATTCAAAGAAACACTACGATTCCCTCTACGAAAGGGAAGTAGACCCTTTTCATAAATGGATTATGCATACATCCTATTATAAATTTCTTGCCCTGAATTCCCGGCAACTTGCGGATCAATTTACCCTGAAGGGACTTCGCATTAAGGTTCCCCGTCCCGATCCAGTTCCGGCCCGGGAAGCGGCCCGTCTCGCTCCATGATTGAACTCAGGGAAGCATCTCTGACCATCGGCGGGTCGGAGATTATTCGAGCTATGAACTGGTCCATCGATTACGATGAAAAATGGGCGCTATTCGGACGTAACGGTTCCGGTAAGACAAAAATTCTGGAACTGATTACCGGCTACGCCTTCCCCACGACCGGTTCCCTCCGGCGATTCGGAAAACCCCATCAGGGAACGGACATTCGTGAAATCCGGAAACACTTCGGATACCTGAGCAGTTTTCTTCGCGAGCGTTTCAAGCCTTCGGAAAGTATCATCGATGTTGTTCTGTCAGGATTATTTTCAACCATTGGACTTTTCGATCCCGTTACTCAGGGTGAAAGAGAACGGGCGGTCGGTCTTCTGGAGCGGTTCGGTCTTTCCCGCCGTGCCGATGATCCCATCCAGAACTTTTCCGACGGGGAAAAACAGAAAATTCTTCTTCTCAGGGCCATGATCCGCCAGCCGAAACTTCTGATTCTGGATGAACCGGCTGCGAACCTGGACCTTCCCTCCAGGGAAGACCTGCTGGAAACCCTGACCGTCATCGGTCGGGAAACCTCCTGTTCCATGATCTACGTAACTCATCATACTGAGGAGATCATTCCCCTGTTCGAAAAAATCTGCATCATTGACCGGGGATCGACAGTTTTTCAGGGACCTGCGGGAGAAGGTCTGACATCAGAACGGCTTTCCGTTCTTTTCGGAAGGGAAGTCCAGGTCCATTCTGATGAAGGAAGATACTATACCCACTGCACGCCCGTGAAGAGAACATTTCTTTCTTGACGTTACGATCGCATTACGGAGCTAACTGTTTTCTTAGCCTATGAACGCAACGAGTGAAAAAAACCTCTCCGAGAGTATCCGGAAAAAAGACATTCATGACCTGACACGTCATCTCCAGGAGCTTGTTCGCATTGATACTTCGGCTCCGGAACAAAACGAAACAGAAGCCGCCCGCTATCTGAAATCCATTTTCGACAAAGAGGGAATCAAATCAAGAATTCTTGAAGCAATCCCCGGGCGTGGAAACATTATCGCACGGCTCAAGGGTAGCGGTAAAGGGCGGCCCCTGCTTCTCATGAGCCATCTGGACGTGGTCCCCGCCTGCAATAATGATGGATGGCTCCATCATCCCTTTAAAGCTAAAATTGACAATGGTTATATCTACGGGCGGGGAACTCTCGACTGCAAGAACAGCACGGCTCTCTGGCTTATGGTAATGATACTGATCAAGCGTTCCGGTATCCAGCTTGAAAGGGATATAATATTCTGCGCCACGGCCGATGAAGAGACAGGACACACTAATGGAATCAAGTGGCTGGTGGAGAATCACTTTGACCTTATCGACGCGGAAGCGGCCCTTAACGAGGGAGGAGGGTTCGCCCTCCCCATTTCAGGGATAACCTACTTTCCGATTCAGAACGCGGAGAAAGGAAACCTCTGGACCCGCGTCACGGCCCGGGGCACGGCAGGCCACGGTTCCGTTCCCCGTAAGGACAACCCGGTCATCCAGATCAGCCGGTTCATTCACCGTGTATCCCGTCAACGTTTCCCCCTTATGCTGACCGACACGGT
This sequence comes from uncultured Leptospirales bacterium, assembly GCA_964645775.1. Classification (GTDB taxonomy): domain Bacteria; phylum Spirochaetota; class UBA4802; order UBA4802; family UBA5550; genus CAZYBU01. Next base: position 6,191 of record CAZYBU010000030.1, read on the forward strand.
GTATGAAATGTTCCGATCCATGCGAAGGGAATCCTCCTCCCTCGTGAGCGCGGCCCTCTGGCTCATGACCCGATCTCTTTTCTCCGATATTCTTCTTTCAACGAGGCTTACAAACGAGGAGTTCAACGGGAGCATCCGGGCCATGCTCAGGAACACCATTTCTCCGAACGCAATTTTCGCCCCCTCTGAGCCGAACGTCATACCATCCGAGGCCTTGGCCCTGGTCGACCTAAGGGTTCTTCCCGGTTACACCATAGATAGAGGGATGCAGCTCATGAGAAAGCTTGCGGGTCCGGATCTAAGCATAGACGTTCTCGATGCACAGGAGGCTACTGTCTCTCCCATCAACAGTCTCCTTACGGCCTGTATTGAACGGGCCGTATCTTTGCACGCTCCCCATGCCCGGACCATGCCATTTTTATTGACAGGAGTAAGCGACGCCTGTTTCCTGAGACCAATGGGCATCCAGGTTTACGGGTTTACTCCACTCCTTGAGATCGATGATATCTCCCTCACCCATGGAGTGAACGAGCGTATATCTCTGGCCAGCCTGGAATTCGGCCTTCGGGTCAGCCTTGATATCGTTTCACAATACATCCGCATCAACTGAATAAACATAAGGGGGACTCCGCCTATGTGGTCCATCATTCTTCTTACCATCTTCTTCATAGCTATGATCGTTATCGGTCTCTGGGGCATGAAGAAGACCTCTTCCCTGAACGACTTCTTTCTTGGAAGCAGATCTATCGGTCCCTGGGTTAGTGCTATAGCCTACGGAACATCCTATTTCTCCGCGGTTCTTTTTATCGGTTTCGCGGGTAAACTCGGCTGGGGTTTCGGCCTGAACGCACTCTGGATAGCTGCTGGTAACGCCCTCATCGGTTCACTGGGAGCATGGCTGGTTCTCGGGCGCAGGACACGTATCATGACTCAGAATCTGGACGTTATGACTATGCCCGAATTTTTGCAGGAGCGTTTCGAAGGTAAGAATATAAAGATTTATTCAGCCATACTGATTTTTATCTTTCTTCTTCCCTACTCAGCCTCCGTATTCAAGGGCCTGGGGCATCTATTTGAGATCAATTTCAACATCTCCTACGACGTGGCCCTTCTCATCATGATTGCCCTTACCGGTTTTTACCTGGTCCTCGGAGGATACTTCGCCATCACCCTTACGGATTTCATTCAGGGAATCATTATGGTTGTCGGTTCCATAGCCATGATCGCGGTCCTTATGAATGACGGTGGGGGAGTCACTGTCATGATAGAGAAAATCAACCAGGGATATAAGGCGAACATCGGATCACCTGGCACAAGCCATTATATTATGCTCGCGGCCCTTGTCTTTATGACCTCATTTGGAGTCTGGGGCCTCCCTCAGATGGTTCAGAAATATTACGCCATACGTGACGAGAAAGTTATCCGAACCGCGGCCTGGGTCACAACCGCTTTCGCCATTATTGTGGTCTTCGCCGCCTATCTGAACGGCGCCATGACCCACGCATTCTATGACGCTGTGCCTCTGGTAAACGGGAAACCGGCCTTCGATACGCTGATACCGGATTTATTGAAGAGTCATCTTCCGGCCGGCCTCATGGCACTTATTCTTCTCCTGGTCCTTTCGGCATCCATGTCGACCCTCTCCTCCCTGGTTCTGGTCTCTTCCTCGTCCGTGGCCATCGATCTCTACAAAGGTCACATCAATCCGCAGGTCACCAAAGACAATTCCCTTATGATGATGAGGTTCCTGAGCGGTCTGTTTATCATCATCTCTTACTTTATCGCGAAATTCAAAATCGCCATTATTGTCACACTCATGGCTCTCTCCTGGGGTGTCGTGGCTGGTTCCTTCATGGCCCCCTATATCTTTGCCCTCTACTGGAAAAGAACGACAAGAACCGCAGTCTGGGCCGGTATGCTCTCGGGCGGTCTCACGACGGTTGTCCTCTTTTTTGTTCTGGGAGCATCAAAGTCACCCATCGCTTCATCCCTGGGTATGATCGTTCCCTTCCTGGTCACCCCTGTGGTGAGCATAATGACCTCACCCCCTTCAAAGGAGATACTCGATCGTTCTTTCGATGGTATTTGATTAAATATACAGACGGCAGAGAAAAAACTCCCGGTTTTACTCCGGGAGTTTTTTATTTTACAATAGACAATGCCGCAGGGGAACCGTATAGTGCGCCTATTCACGGAAAGGAGGATGGAGACTATGAAGCGGTCCGGGGAGAGTCACGCACTCATTGAACTCAGGATGTTCCTTACAACCATTATTCTGCTGGGACTCCTGATTATTCTGGCAGGAACTGCTACCTGGTTCATACCTGCCGGTGAATTCGCTGTTCAAACCATTAACGGCACTGTGACCAGAATTTTTGTTCAAGCGGACCCCTCTCCTGTGCCGGTGTGGAAGATACTCCTGGCGCCTATTTTTGTGCTGACCGGGTCCAATGGCCTGAAAATCGCTGTCATCGTTGTATTTATCCTGTTCATTGGCGGCAGTTTTTCCATCATGAACCGGTGTGGTATCCTGCCCGCCATGCTCTCTTCCCTGGTCAGGCGGTTTTCCCATAATCGTTCCCTTTTCATCCTTATCTCTGTCATCATCTTTTCTCTCATGGGTTCCGCACTTGGAATCATTGAAGAGATAGTTCCCCTGATTCTCATTTTTATTCCCATAGCCTACCGCATGGGATGGGACTCCATCACCGGCGTTGCCCTTCCTTTTCTCTCCGGGGCCTTCGGCTTCGCCGCCGCGACCTTTAATCCCTTTACCATTGGAACCGCTCAGAAACTGGCAGACCTTCCCCTCTTTTCCGGGCTCTACCTTCGGGCACCCTTCTTTCTGCTTACAACAATTACCGTTTTCCTGTTTATTTTGAGATACACCCGGCGTATAGAGAAAAACCCCGAGCTGAGTCCCACCCATGAACAGGACCTTCTGGTCCGGGAGACCTACGGTTTGACCGATGACCAGGATACTGAGCCTCCCTCAAAGGGACCTGTTCTTTGGATCGCCTTCTCCTTTCTCCTTGTCGTGGGCGTGGTTCTGGGCGGCATTTTCGTACCCTTTCTCAGGAACAATGCCTTTCCTCTGATCACCGTGATTTTTCTTCTCATGGGAGTGGGAACCGGTCTTTTCGCGGGCAGAAATATTAAAGAGGTAGCCGGTTTTTTTGTCCGTGGTCTTCTCGATTTCGCACCGGCCATACTTCTCATTCTCATGGCCTCTTCGGTAGGATACCTTATTGAGGAGGGTAAAATCATGGATACCATCCTTCATTCCATTGCGACAAGGGTGGAGGGGCTTGGAGCCGGAAGCGCGGCCATTATGCTTTACCTTATGCAGATGGCCATGAACTTCCTGGTGCCCTCAGGTACTGGCCAGGCTGCCCTGACTATCCCGATCCTGGCTCCCCTGGGAGATATTATCGGGGTTTCCCGCCAGACCGTTATACTTGCCTTTCAGTTCGGGGATGGATTCTCCAACCTTATCTGGCCCACAAACCCCATGCTCTTAATTGCCATAGGTCTTGGTAGTGTGCCTTACAGAACCTGGTTAAAGTGGATCATTCCGATCCAGCTTTTGCTGATAATCTACTCCATTACCTTTCTGCTTATCGCCGTCCATATAGGTTACAGCTGACCTAAAAAAGGGACTGCTTACCCTTCGAAAGATTTCTCCGGCTCATGTAGCTCATTAAAAAACGGAGGAATCTTCCCAGGAGGGGAATACTCATGATACCGACGAAGACCCTGTTCCCCCGTCCCGGTATGACAACCGGTTTCCGGTTTGAAAGTTTTGCCAGAGATTCACGGACCACATCCTCCGATTCCATCCAGGCCCTTTTCGGTATAGCCGAATAATCAAAGTCCCGGTATTCCTCTGTCTGCATAAAGCCGGTTCGCGTAAGTCCCGGACAGAGAGCCTGGACCGAGATATCGTGCTGATCAACCTCGTCCCGGAGACCCAGTATGAACATGTTGTGAAAGGCTTTGGTGGCCGAATAGACCGTGTACTCCGCCGTGGTAAAGAAGGCTCCCAGGGACGATACAAGTACCACGGCGCCACCTCCTCCTTCGATCATCTTCGGAAGGACGGCCCGTACAATTCGTGTGGGGGCAACCGTATGCAGAAAGGCCATACGGGTCGATTTGCCTTCATCGATATCGGCCAGAAGTCCCCGGGTACCGAAACCGGCCCCGTGGACAAGAAAGCGAAGGTCATCCATGTTTGATATCTCTCGAACCAGCTTCTCCAGATCCTCGAATCCGCTCAGGTCTGCCTGTATCACCTGGACATCCCTTCCATGGGACTCTTTCAGTACCGCGGCCAGTTTTTCCAGCAGCTCCTTTCTCCGAGCCACAAGCGCCAGATCAAAACCCAGGGAAGCGAGGTGACGGGCATACTCTTCTCCGATACCGCTGGAGGCTCCCGTAATCAGGGCCTTTTTCTTCTCCACACGTAAAATTCTTTCCATTGCCGCTGATAGCTTCATATTCACCTTGATTTTAAAAGGTATAGTCTCCGAAGGTGGGGCCCTGATATTCTTCCACGATAATGGAACCTATTCGTCCCGCGAAGGGAATATTCCGCCGGTTTTCTTCCACCTCGTTTCTGTATAGTTCTACCTGATCCCGGTTATCCGTCTTCAGTATGACCTCCACGGTCCCATCCGGCTGATTGGAAGCCGAGCCGTGCAGACCCAGCTCACGACCATAGCGGCTCAGATAATGCCTGCAACCTACACCCTGAACGACACCTTCTACGATTAGTCTGTATGCCATATCTCATCCTTGCTGTTATTTGTATGGGTCCGGTTGCTGGGCGTCTGTAAATGAATGAGCTTCTCCCTTGAAATCCCGGGATTGCAAAAATGCGTTGAACGCCTCTTTCATAGGCATCGTGATTTCACTCTTTACCCGATCATATTCCCGGTCGTATTTGGAACAGTAGATCCTGAGGGTATATCCGCCCGATCCGGTCCCGGAAAAGCGCGCTTTCACCGTGTTACCCTCACTGAAATAAAGTACCCACGCGGCCCCCTGTGCGGCAAGTTCTCCGGTTTCCGGATGAACATAATCCCATTTTTCCGCGCCTTCCAGGGTAAGAGATCCGAAACGGGAACCTTTATCATCCGCCGCGCTCTCCAGTATTTCCACCAGCTGGTCCTTTTCCGATTCATTATCTCCGGAGACCTCACCCCGGGTGAAATAGACCCGTCCAAAATCCTTCCATATCTCTTCCATAAGTTCCCGTGGTGTTTTTTCCGTAAAAAGCATGATCTTGAGGAGAAAAAGGGTGGCAAAAATCCCATCCTTCTCCCTCAGGTAAGGATTCCCCACCCCGTTACTCTCTTCCACCCCCCAGTTTCCGAGGTCCGCTATCCACTTGAAACCGGTGGGTGTCTGTATGGCCCTGACCTCTCTATCCGGGAACTTCTCTTTCAGGTACTCTTCCATCAGATCAATAGTGTGAGCCGTTACGGTCGACCGACAAAAATAGAGATTTTTTTCAAATAGCTCATCAATCTTAATAAGATGACTGTAGCGGGCGAAAACAGCGAACTCATCAGCCGATTCCAGGAAAAAACCGGATCCTCCGTCCAGTCGTCTGTCCACGTCCGAATCCCAGGCCGCCACCAGATCATATTTACCTGAGGCATTCATCTCCATAAGCTTATTGATAAAACCAAAATCAGGCTCCGGGTGCATAGGCTCACCCTTTCCATCGTGCCCCCCCAGGTCTTCCCGGGGCTCTTCACGAATAATCTCAGCATTCATTCCCAGGGAATGTATGAATATCTCCCGAACGAAGGGACCCGCGGCCCCATGCATTCCGTCAAATACAGCGTGAAACCTCCGATCTGTAAGTCTTGTCCGTATATCCTCGAAATCAAATATATCATCCAGAAGACGGGTGTAGAGAGCGATTACGTCGCATTCCATGACAGCTCCTGCCTGGACCGCCTCCTCGTAAATAGCCATTTTTACTTCTGTTACGGAATTCTGCAGTTCATGAATTCGGTTCACGGTTTCATCCAGGGCGGGTGAACCATCATGGCTATTAATCTTGATACCGACATCCGTATAAGGATTATGACTTGCCGTGAGGATAACGCCACCAGCCACCTGGAGGCTCCGAATGGCGTGGGACATGGATGGCGTTGTAGCCAGCCCGTTTCGGGCAACCAGAACATAAAAGCCGTGTCCGGTCAGGACCCGGCAGAATGTTTTAATTCTTTCACTGTTTCCTTTCCTGGGGTCTCCCCCTATTAGAATTTTCCTGTTGTGTTTAGCCAGAACCTCCCTTTCCGCTTTTTCATAAAAATATCTGGCTACTCCTTCAGCGAACTGTTCCAGGAAACAGGGCTGATCATATACTTCCTGGGTCTCCCTCAGACCCGAAGTCCCCATCTTCCTGATCTCGCAGGGTGAATCAAGATAAAAGGTTTCGACTCGTAATTGTTCAGACACTCTCTTTTGCCCTCCCGGCTTTCCCTGTTTATACATTACATGAAAAAGGGGTGTCAAATTATTTATCCGGGGAGTGAATTAATACTTCTTGCCATGTCTCATCCATGGTCAGATAAACCGCCCATGAAGACTTTTGCTTCCATCCTTCCCGTCCTTCTCGTTATCGTAACCGCCTGTAATACTACCTGGAGAAAAGGTTCCATCCAGGAGGAAGGCTTCAGGGACGATTCACTTTTTGTCCTTGTAACCCGTCCTCTCTACGCTCTTCCTCTTCGTGAAAGCGATGAAGACCATTCACGGATCAGGGAGACCGCAGACCGGAGGGCCGTTCTTATCCTCAGAAGCGCAATCATAGCCGGTACCCTGATAATAAAGGGGGAGAAAGAACAACAAGTTATCCTCTCAATCGTCCAGAAAGGAGAAATGGTCGAGTCGCGCTGTGATGATGTGCGCTGCTACTGGTGGTACAGGTACAGACTCAGGGAGGATGTGTCACCTGGCGATGAATAAGAGCTACAATCTACAACTCACGGATGACGGTTCCAGTACCCTGTACAGTTCTGAATTCAATCAGAATATGCACACCACCTCCGGTGCCTGGGAGGAAGCCCTGATCAAGCATGTTATAGCATCCGGGATTCTTGACAAGAGGGAGCCTGTCGCTTTTGATATAGGTCTGGGACTGGGATACAATACACTGGCTCTGCTTATTGAAGCAAAAAAGAACGATTGTGGATTCATTTCAGTAGAAGCCTTTGAATATGATAGAAGTATTCTTTCTTTCGCCAGAGAGATTGAATTCATCGATGAACGGGACTGGATATACAGGTCCATCCTGAAAGCCATGGAAAAAGGTCATGTTGAGGAGAGTGACTTTGCTCTCACTGTCCATTACGGTGACGCTCGAACGGAACTCCTGAGGATTCGTGAACCTGCTGACGCCGTATTTCACGATCCCTACTCTCCCTACAGCAATCCCGAACTCTGGAGCGTCGATTTTTTTATCGAGCTGCGCCGCCGAATGAAGAAGAACGCTCTTCTCACGACCTATTCAAGTTCACCAAAAATACGGAGAGCCCTGCTTGAAGCGGGATTCAATGTGGGTCGGGGAACCTCCACCGGCCCTAAAAGGGAAGGGACCCTGGCCTCGACGGGCGATATTCGCGACCCTTTAGCTCACGCGGAAATCAATGAACTTTTTCAAAGTAAAAAAGCCATCCCATACAGGGATTCAGACTTCTCATCAACCCGGGAGCAAATTATAAATCAAAGAGAAAAAGAACACTCGGGCAGGTAAGCCGATCTACAGCATGTCATCCAGTTCATCCAGTACGGATTTGTTCTCTTCCTCAGTCTTCTCTTTCTCTTCCTGGCTTGTTGGAATTTCCGAAGAGTCCTCTTCTCCGGATTCACCTCCTCCAGGAAGCACCGCACCCGCCAGATCCCCGGTAGGCTCAAGCCTGTAGATAAAGGCAGCGACGTAACAATGTGCGATTTCAAAAGCCTGGTAAATTTTCGTTTTATGAAGCTTCTTATTCCCCTCTATCTGCAGGTTAAATTCCAGTATATCCTGAGGATTATCAATATACAGCTGGGGACCATCCATATCTTCGATCAGTTCCATAAAGACCTTATCCACCCGTCTCAGATAATCCGCCACGACCATTCTCGCGTCCCTTCCCATGCGGTTGCGCTGTTTCTTCAACTGGTCTAGACGCCTGGAATATTCAAAATACTGCGCGTTATCTGAGGGTTTCTGGCGCCTCACCTTCTCATATTTCTGAACAAATTCATTATAATCTTCTATGGCTTTGTAAATTTTCCTCATTTCACCATAGAGATCGTTCAGTGTTATTCGGTAGTCCTTCCTGGTCCCATCCATGGCCTGTTCTTTCTTGAATTTAATGACGCTGCTTGTCATGACCGTGGAATATTCTAAATCATATTCCTTAAAATAGAGATATGTCATCATGACCCGGTCATTGCCCGGAATTAGATAATAATAATCGTTCTTATCAAACTCCTTTCGAGCTTCCCTGAGATTAATACGGGACATCATCTCAAGTCCCTTCTTGACAGAAGAATCGACCTTCTCCTCCTTTTCCACTTTTTCTTTGTCACTTGTCTCAGTCAGTGCTTCGGTTTCGTAGGGACCGGATGGCTGTTTTTCCCGTTTACCGGGCTTGTCTTCATTCTTTATGTCCAGAATTGTACCCACTGCCGGATTGTTCACTTCGAAAAATTGCCCCTGATAATAGCACAGGAGAATGTGAAGTTTTTCGTAGAGAGATGTGAACAGTACACTCAGTTCACTCCTTGCCCTCCGTTTCATGGCGTTATGTCTGGGAGTCGCCTTTCCATCTATAGAGATGAGAATATCCACAGCTTTTTCGAATCCTGAAAGGAGTATGTTCTGGTAGGGCATTAGGACATAAAGTTTTTTCATTAGCTCCATGAGTTGCGTACGCAACTGGGAAAGGCGGACCGGTGTATCGGGAAAGTTCACATAATGGTAAACGATCTCATCCGCCTTCATCTTATCATAGATTGTACCCGCCATCTCGATAAGCTCGTAGTACATGGGATTAATCGCATCCAGTCGGGAGATGATCTCTTTCCCCTTTGTCGGCTGCTTTCGAAAGAGTTCCATGTACAACAGTTGAATCTCAAGAAGGGCTGGATTATAATAATCATGAAATCGTTTAAAAAACTTTTTATCGAAATAGAGTCCGTTCAGCTGAGCCACTCCGCTGAACTTCAGTTTCAACCGCATGTAGAGACGATCCAGGAACGAAGACTTTCCGTTTTCAACGGGCGCAGCAGGAACCCGTCTATTCCCCTTCTGGCTCGATTGACTCGGGCTTTTTATGGTTTCAGCCCGTTGGTTTTTCTCCTGCTTTCCTGAGGGTTTGGCCCCCGCTTTTGATGCAGGACGGCCTCCAGATGAACTCCGGGAGGAAGTCTTCTTCGTGGATCGTTCCAGTTCCAGAGCCTTCTGTCGTCTCTTTTCCCTTTCTGAAATTACCTTACCTCCCGCGTCCACGAACTTGTCGTAGAGTTCCTTACGGGAATGATTATCCAGATTGGTCAGGCCGAGATTCTCTTTTGTTTTATCAAATTTATCATCCGACATATCTTCACCCGTTCTTTATCGCAACCACGAAGTACATGGCTAAGATAATCATTACAACTCTTTTTTACAAGTCATTGACAATCTATCAGGTAAAAATTGCTTGTATTGTATGGCGCTGAACATTACTTTTATATTGGTTAAAAATAACCTGGTATACGTCAGTCATTATTTCTTAACTCTATTTGCCAGGGAGTTATAGTATACCTTTCCCCGAAGGCGGAGGAGATAGTAATTCTTTTTTGTTTGCTCTTAAAAGCAGCTTCAGGAATGATCACTGATACGTTTTAAATCCTGTATTGTTATAAATACAGTACCTTTTAAAAAGAAACTGTAAGGAATTTCCCAATGAGCAGGATACTGGCAATCGATGATGACGCCAATACCCTCAAACTACTGAACAAACAGATCTCTTCGATGGGACATACACTTGTTACGGCCTCTTCAGGAGAAGAAGGTCTTGAGATGGCCGCCTCAGGAAACCCGGATCTGATTCTCCTCGATATCATGATGCCCGGAATGAACGGTTTTGAGGTCATAAAAAGACTTCGCAAAAATGAGCTTACCCGTTCCAAACCAATTATTATGCTGACCTCCAAGACAGGTAAAGAATATGTTACCGAATCCATGCGTTGCGGAGTTGTCGATTACCTGATTAAACCCTACAACTACTTCCAGCTATCTAATAAGATTAATTCCGCTCTCACTCAGATATCGGATTATAAATCAGGATCCGATGAACTCGTGGTTGTTAAGAGGGACAGGGGGCTTGCCATCGTTGAGTTTCGGTCGAAACTTGCGGACAAAAAACTGATCCAGGAGCTAAGATCCATATTTACTCCTACTTTTATCAAACAGACTTCCCGGGACATAAAGGTACTCGATATTCGCGGTGTGCCCGAGGTAAAGGAGACAGACTTAAGCATCCTGACAACCATCATTTCCATTATGTCAGCCAGCAATCTTCATGTTATTGCAGGGACACACTACGGCACTATCGTGAGTTCTTCCGATATGGAGGAGAATATCCACCTGTATATTACCTTCGGGGACTTCGAACTCTGGTTCAACAAACTCTGAATCTATTATCTTTCTTTTTCCGCAACTGCGCTGTCAAGCCGCATGTACATTTTCATAAAATCGGATTCATCCTTTCTCTCTGCATGGTCTTCCATCTGCTGCAATATTTCTCCGATAGCATCCATACCGCAGGTAAGACAACAACCTTTCAACCGATGGGCTAGTTCCTCAATTCCGGAATAGTCATTTTTCTCTATCAGAATTATGAATCGCGGCATCTCTTTACGCAGATCTTCCAGACATTCACTTGTCAGCTCTTTCAGATCTTCGGGAGATATACCCAGCATTACCGCACGCTTATCCAGTGTTATGTTTATACCCCCTTCAGAAACAGTTTTCATCAGAAACCGATTCAGGACTATTTCCATCCTTTGAAGTGTAACGGGTTTTGATAAAAACTCATTCATCCCTGCCTCATAAATACGTTCTCTTTCACCGGCAAGGGCCTTGGCCGTCAGGGCTATCACAGGTACCTGATCCAATCCTCTTTCTCCTTCTCTTTTACGAATTTCAATGCAGGTAGAGATTCCATCTCCATCAGGCATATGCAGGTCCATGAAAATGAGATCATACCTCTTTTCATCAAAGGCATTCAGAGCTTCTCTTCCGGAGGATACCATATCCACATCCAGACCGAATTTTGCGAACATAAGCTTCATAAGTTTCTGATTGGTAAGGTTATCTTCTGCCATTAGTACGGAACCGGCATACCTTGCCTCTACGCTTGTATCAGGAATTTCATGTTTACCGGGTAATAGATTTCTGCCGGAAAGGCGTAACAGCTTACCCATGCTCAGAGGAAGCAACATCATCTCATGCCAATCTCCCCGCACACTGACAGAACTCTGATCATGCAACAGGATTCTCTTTTTATCCTGAAAGCGTTTCAGGGGACCAGGAATTAACCCATCTTCAAGAAGCCGATAATCGACTGCAATACAATCCGGCTCTTTGTCTGCAGAAAGTATTTCCCGATCGCCCAGATAAATTGAACCCTCAATGGAAAGGATCTCCATATACCTCAGTATGCCACTTATCAATGTCCCCTCCCTGAGAAGAAGACAAACATTCTTCTCCCCTCCTTTCAGGCTTTCAGGCATTTCCTCTTCCTGTCCGAGGGAAAGAGAAAAGGAAAAGAGGCTTCCTCCACCCGGGACGCTTTCCACCTCCAGCCGAGAATCCATCAGTTCAAGAAGCACCGTTGCGATGGAAAGTCCGAGTCCTGTTCCACCGTATTTTCTGGTAATAGTCGAATCCGCCTGCATGAACGCTCCTGTTATCCTTGTAATCTCATCCTCATTCATACCAATACCGGTATCGAAAACATGGAAACGGCACTGACATGATCCCCTCTTCTGATCCGCTCTTTCCATTGAAACAAAAACACTCCCGCCTTCAGGGGTAAACTTTATGGCATTAGAGATAAGGTTGATCAAAACCTGCTTAATCCTCAGAGAATCTCCGTGGACCGCAACATAAAGAGAAGGATCAATAAAAAACTGATAGTCTATGTTCTTTTCTGCGGCCATTGCAGTAAAGAGAAAGAGGCTGTTCTCCATCTCATCTGCAAGAGAGAAGGAAATCTCCTCCAGCTCCAGTCTGCCCTGTTCAATTTTGGAGAAATCGAGGATATCATTTATAATGGTCAGCAAATGGAAGGCACCATCCCTTGATGTGTCCAGATATTCTTTCTGTCGTTCCTGCAGGGGGGTATCATAAAGAAGTTCCATAAAACCGATGATACTGTTCAGGGGCGTACGTATCTCATGGCTCATGTTAGCCAGGAATTCACTCTTCGCCCGGCTGGCCTCGAGGGCCATTTCCCGGGTCCTCATAAGCTCCTCGGCCGTTCTGCGTTCTTCGGTGATGTCCCGGAAGGTGACCACGACACCGGTAATATGGTCACCTTCAAGTATCGGATTCACGGAACAGGATACCGGAAACCTGGCCCCCTCCTTCACCTGAAAAAAGAGATTCCAGCTCCTTCCTCTCTCCCCGGCTTCCATGGCATACCTTACTGGATCGTCCTCGCCGGACAATCGGTTACCTTCTTCATCCTGGTAGATAAGGACATCCAGGTCCCGAAGTCCAATTATTCGGCTTTCTTCTCTGCTGAGAATACGTGAACCGGCCGGGTTAATAAATGTAATCACACGGTTGAGATTACATCCGAAGATGCCGTCTCCCGCAGCCTCCAGTATCATCTCCCTCTGCCTGTAGATCCTTTCAAGTACGGCCTCCATCTCCTTACGGTTGGTCACGTCCCGGCCATTGATCAGCAGACCTTCGATAGATGGATCATCGGTCATATCCGTTCCTACCAGCTCAAGATAGACATACCCTCCTGCCGCATGACGAAACTGAAGCTCGGCCCGATAATAGTTATCAGAGCCACGGATACTGGACATAAATGCCTGATAGGAATCCATGTCCTGGGGATGAACATAATAGGATATCTTCTCGTCCCGCATTCCGTTGATACTGTAACCCAGGATTCGCTCCAGGGATTCACTGATATAAAGTATACGGTCGTCCGTGCCCACAATGGCAATAATATCCGAGGAGTGACGGACAAGCCTTCGAAATCGCCGTTCCCTCCGAGCGTCCCGGTCAATGGTCTCTTTTTTTTCGCTTATATCCAGAGCCTGTATCCAGATATAATCAACCCTCTTGTTCGCAGGCACAGGATAGAGAGTAAATTGAATCCAGAATTCTTCATCCTCATTCAATGAAACCACGTCCATGAAGCGAAAAACTCCGGCCCCTTCCTCATCCGTTATGATATGGCTGATATAGGATTCCAGTTCCGACGAAAAAAACTGATAAACGGGCAGGTCCGGTTTTATCTCGCTACCAAAATAACGGAGGGCATACTCCGACGTCCCCCGATTCCAGTAGACAGGTATTCCATCCCTGTCCACACAGAAAAGGGCCCCTTCCATCATTTCCAGCAGGCCCTCTATATGTATTTTACTGATATCCATGGCTGGTTCCGGTTAAACTATAACCGGATAGATATTCAATGGCAATCACCTTTCAGTGGGGGATGTCATTTACCGATGCAGAATCGATTGAAAATCGAACCCAGCATATCATCGGGTGTGATCTCTCCCGTGATCTCTCCCAGAGACGTGATCATCTCATTCAATACCGATGCTATGATTTCCAGAGCTTCCCCGTTATCCATTAGATACAATCCTTCCTCAGCTGCCGCCAGAGCCTTCCGGATCAAGCCTTCAGTCCGCAGGTCAGCCACAAATGCGCTCCGGCTTTCTATATATTCATTATTCATAATTTCCCCTACCGTCTCTTCCAGTTCCGCGAGACCAATTCCTTCTTTCGCCGAGAAGGACAATGCAAAAGGACCCAGTTCCTTCCTCATAGAGACAATGATATTATTTTCCACGAGGTCAGATTTATTCAGAAGAAAAATAACTTTCTTATCGTTCAGTCTTCCAATAATCTCCCGGTCTTCAGGCAGGATACCGGCAGATGCGTCCAGGACCATAAGAACGAGAGAGGTGTCAGAGATCTTCCTGAGGGTCCGTTCAATTCCGATTCGTTCGATACGGTCTTCCGTTTCATTAATGCCCGCCGTATCTATGATATTTACAGGTATTCCACCAAGCATGACACTCTCACGTATCATGTCCCGTGTCGTTCCGGGCAAATCGGAGACAATGGCCCGCTCCTCGTTCACGATCATATTCAGAATACTCGACTTTCCCACGTTTGGCCTGCCGGCAACAGCCATGTCGATGCCCCTTGACATCCTGCCGCTTATTGTCATGCGTCGCTGGAGATCAAAAAGGTCATCGGTTATTCCCCGGAGCCTTTCAAGGCTCTCTTTCATGGTCACGAACTCGATATTTTCCTGACTAAAATCGATACCGGCCTCAATATCGGCCCTGAGGGTTACGGCCTCCTCCCTCAGACGGTCCAGGACCCGCTTCAGGGAACCATGGGCCTGGTTCAAAGCTGCGTCCACCTCCCAGTCACTGCGGGCCGTTATGATGTGGTTGATAGCCTCGGCCGCTGTCAGGTCTATGCGGCCGTTCAGAAAGGCCCTCTGACTGAACTCACCTGGACCTGCCATTCGGCAGCCTTTCTCAATCAAAAGCCTGATTATCCGATTAACAATAATCCCGTTACCGTGACAGCTTATCTCCACGACATCTTCCCCGGTAAAGCTGCGCGGGGAGATAAAGACCGTGGCCACAACATCATCGATTACCCGGGAACTATCCAGAATGGATCCGTAAGCCGCGTACCTGTCCCCAATACGTTCAGGATGGCTAAAGATGGCACGCAGTATCTTTACGGAGTCGGGACCGCTGATTCGTATTAAGGCTATAGCCGCGTTTACCGGCGCTGTAGCCGGGGCGCAAATGGTATCTTCCATTTACCTTTTCTGGTTTGGCAGTATCTTAACCTTTCGATAAATTCCCTGTCCTTCGCTCCGGGTTGTGACCCTGTCATCTCCCTGGAGGGACATGTGAATAAGCCTCCTCTCAAAGGGATTCATCGGTTCCAGGGTCCAGGGTTTACCGGTCTTTATAACCTTGAAAGCGATATCCCTGGACATCTTTCTAAGAGCCTTCTCCCTCTTGGACCTGTATGACTCAATGTCCAGAATTATCTTTTTCTCACTACCGGTCTTATGGTTTACCATCAGGTTAATCATAAATTGAAGGGCTTCAAGTGTTCGTCCCTTTCTACCAATGATAAGACCTGAATTTTTTTTACTTTCAAGTTCAACGTATACCTTGTTTTCACTCTCTTTCAAGTCAAGGATACGACCGTCTACTTCCATCCGTTTCAGGATACCTTCAGTAAACTCCTTCACGGTATCACCGATATTCTCGCTCATCTCGCTGAAATATATTCGTACCTTGGCCGGCTTGGAAACACCCAGGCCGAAGATACCGCTTTTACCCTCGTCGATAACTTCTATGGTTACTTGCGAGCCGTCACGGATTCCAAGTTCAGCGAGGCCCCTCTTGGTTGCTTCGTCGGCTGTTCTGCCTTCAACTTCAAACACTTTCATCTGTATGCCTCCTGATATATTACGCCTTCTTTGATCGATAATTGATAATGACCTGATGAAGAACCTGGAAGAGATTCTGCAGGGTCCAGTACAGGACCAGTCCTGAAGGCATGGTCCAGAATATGAATATAAGAATAAGGGGCAGCATATACATCATCATCTTCTGCTGCTGTCCTGTATCAACCGTAGTCAGCTTCTGCTGCAAAATAGTGCTTATGGTCATAACCAGGGGAAGGATGTTAATATTGAACCCGGCCACCGTGGCCACCGTATCCGGCATGGAAAGGTCCTGCATCCAGAGGATAAAGGGCGCGTTCCATAAATCGATGGAATTGATAAGAGCGCTATAGAGCGCCAGAAAGAAAGGCATCTGCAACAATAGAGGAAAACATCCGCCCATCGGATTAACCTTGTTTTCCTTGTACAGCTCCATCATCTTCTGCTGCATGACATCCGGTTTGTCCTTGTACTTCTCCTTGATCTTCGTGAGCTGTGGATTAAGTTCCTGCATCTTCTTCATCGACTCTGTCGACTTGCGGGTAAGAGGCAAAAAGACGATTTTTGTCAGCAGGGAGAAAAAGACCAGTGCCCACCCCATGTTTCCAAATATGATGTTGATCTTCTTCAGGCTCCAGAGAACAAACCAGCGTATCGGCTCAATGAAAAGATTTATATCCGAGGCTTTCTTCATGGTTTCATCCACAGCCACGAGGGTTTCTTTTTTCTTTTCACCAATGTAGACCGTAAAGGCACGCACCTCACTGGAACCGGGATTAATCTTTGGCAGGGAAAACCGTGATGCTATTCTGTATCCTTCATTCTCGCGGTTGTCGAAGATAATGCCTGTTCCCTTCTCGTTCTCAGGCATCATAATAACCAGGAAATAGCGACTCATGACTCCAAACCATTGAACCGCTCCCTTTTCAGTCACAAGGGATTCCCTCTTTGAAAAGAAGCCTCCACCCTTGCTCTCTTCCTCGTAATCATCACCCAAATAATAAACGGTTCTTAAGCGGTTGTAGGTATTGCTGTAATCCAGGTCCGGACCGATAATCTCGGCAGGAGAGATGAGAATTTCTTCTCCGGGGATTCTGACGACATCCTTTCCCTTATTATGGAAGGAGTACTCTATGGTGAACTGATAGGTCTCGGTATCGAATATATAATTCTTTTCTATGACTACCGGCTTGCCGTCAAATTTCACCGTTGTTTGGAAGCGAACCCCGTTCTCCGTTTTTTCCGGTAACCAGTTAACCCTGTCCAGGCTGTTGCCCTCGACAAAATCCTGATTGTTAAAATGAATGGCGAAATCAAGTTTTCCTTTGGTGTTGTACATAGATTCGGCTACAGTAAGCTCGACTTCCCTCTCCCTGTAGACCATAGAACTGATGGCAGCCCCGCGGCTTGTGAAGGTAATGTCATATTTTTCGGTTGAATACGTGAAGGTCTTTTCTTCAGCCGGGACTTCTTCGACCGTGATTTCCCTTTCTCCCTTTTGCGGAGAAGGTTCTTTCCTGCCTTCTGTCACTTCTTTACCAGTTGCCTTATCTATACGTTCTTTTTCAGGCGACTGCTGTACGGTCTTCTGCTGAATCTCTTCAGGTGGGTTTAATTGCTGATTAAGAAAGTACCACCCAATCCATATGAGGGTGATAAGTAATACTGCGAGAATCGTTCTTCTATCCATTGCTCTTTTCCCTGGTTATGGTTTCCTGTTTTGTTTTTTGGATACCCACCAAGGGAAAAGCTGTCAGCTCATGTCATCTCTACCAGAAAAGACGGAATTTCTCCGGAACAGGATCATATCCTCCCGGATGAAGGGGAGTACATTTCACTATTCGTACCGCGGAAAGCAAGGTTCCCTTGAAGGGACCATGTTTCTTAATCGCACCGATGGAATAATGAGAACAGGACGGATAAAACCGGCAGGTACGTGGCAACAGAGAAGAGATACATATCTGGTAACAGCGAATCAATCCTGTAAGTAAAGCTGAAAGCATTCGGACTGGTATGCGGATAAAGTAATTAAAAGTCATTTCACCACTCCGGCCCGTGTAAGCAAATTTCGGATCTCGGCCCGAAGTTCATCCCAGCAGTATGTTTCAATACCCGGATAGGGCCGTACAACGATGCAATATCCATCATTGACTGAAGGCAGGAGACCTTGAAGTGCGGCACGTATTCTTCGCTTTATTCTATTTCTCATGCTGGCCTTTCCAAGTTTTCGTCCTACCGATATTCCCGTTTTAAAATGGAGCTCCCTGTTTTCCCCGGTAATTCCTTCTTTATCCTCTTTGCGCTTCAGAACGATGATTGTAATATATCGTCCTCTGTAACGTCTGCCTTTCCTGTAAACCTGGCTGAATAAGCTTTTCCCTTTTAGTGAATATTTTCTTTTCACACTCGTTTATCTGCTGTTTTACGCGATCTACTTGGGCAGTCGCTTTTCATCAGAGACTGTAAGCTTATGCCGTCCTTTTCTTCTTCGCCGCCTGATGACCTCGCGACCCTCTGCCGTACTCATTCTTGCCCTGAATCCGTGTCGCCGGCTCCTCTTGATCCGGCTCGGTTGAAATGGTCTCTTCATGGTAATAACTCCTGTATATAAGAAAGATGATGGTTATGTTCTGAATTACTTGCCGATTGGCAGATGAACCATAATAAAACCATATTATTAGATAAAGTGTTAACGCTAAGAAAACCGTATGTTTTGTCAATTATTAATAAAATGATAAAAAAGCGAGACAGATGTTACAGGAAAACCTTTGCTCCTTTTCCTCTAATGTGACATAAAAATATTGATTGACACTAATCACATCCTGTATAGCATCTATTAATTATGCCTTCCGGGTCCAGGGGGTGCAATTTAAAAAACTCAAATATTAAGGTATACGGGCCAGGAGCAAAGTCTCTGTCTGTAAAGCGACATAATACTACAGAATACACAAAACAGTAGGGAGCCTTACCAATGATTCTCAATATCGTCACCTTTATCTCCTGCCTCCTGCTTCTGATACTTTTTCGGCGAATCGACAAATCCAATGCCAAGATGACCAAGCTACGCCGATACGCAAAAAAATCATTCGATGATTTCCGAAAACTCGCAGATGATGAAAGCAGGAAATTTCGGGACGCAACCATTGAAATGGATATCCTTATTAAAAAATCTGACTCCCTTACCACGAACCTTTCCCATACACTTTCCGAACTGGAAAAACGGATTGAAACCATCGAATCCGAAAAGGACAACCTTGGTAAGGTTGAAGAGGACATCAAGGTGGTTACCCATGCCGCCCGGGAGGTGAATCACCAGATAGAGTTTATCGCAGGCGCAAAGGATGATTTCAAACACCTTACAAAAAAAATCCAGAAAATGCAGGAAGATATTGAGACTGTCCGGGGCAACGCCGGAAATCTTATCCAGACCTTTGAAAACAGGCTCAGGGACCGGTCCCGGGAATTGTCCGAAGAACTGCAATCCACCATGGATCACTTTCAGAACCAGGTATCAGAACGGGAAGACCAGATCATGCAGGATTCACTGGACCGTTTTGACGAGTTCCAGAAACGATATTCCCGGTCAGTAGAGTCCATGGAAGAGAATCTTCAAAAAACATCATCCTCCATCCTCCAACAGGTTGAAGGCCGGGTTGAACAGATACAGAAGACACTCGACGAAGCTGCCGGTCTGCAATATCAGCTCGACACTATCCGGGAAACCGTTTCTGATCTTGATAACCGGGCATTCAGCGATATTAAAGAAAAAAGCGATGAACTCAACCAGAACGTTAAAGATTCCGTACATTATTTCAATAAGCTCCGTTCCTCTATCAATGAATCTGTCAATCAGGACATCGGAGAACTCCGCGCAGAAATGGAAAACCTGAGCTCAGAACTGTTCTCCGCCCTGAAGGATCGATCTTCATCCATCAAGGAAGATATACAGAACAGCGTAACGGAATTCCATGAGGAGAAGGCGTCCATGATGGAATCCACACGATCGGAAATCGATTCCATGAATGACAAGATCCGGGCAGTCGAAGAAAACATAAGCACCTCCAAACAGAAACTGATACGCACTTTTGAGCAGGAGGTGGAACGTATCCGAAGCGAGTTCGACAATCTGAGCATACATGCCATTTCCAAGAAGGATGAGATCGTCCAAGCTACCCGGAGAGAGGCTGAGGAGATACAGAAAAGCATCGAGAACTTCGAAGAGAGGTACCAGAACATCGAAAACCGCCTGGTCAACACCGCGGAAGAGAAGATGGATCATCTCGATTCTGAGTTCCAGTCCATCGAACTTCGTATTTCCAGTCTCTCCGAACGGCTCTCCCGCAAAGAAGAGGAGACCGAGGAGAAAGCTTCCACAACTCTGGAAAAGTCCCGCAGTGAGTTCTCTCTCATGGAAGATCGTCTGAAGGAGATACGCGATTCCATCATGGAATATGAAAAACAGAATCGGATATTCAGTCGAAGCGACGACATGATTCAGCAGGTAGAACAATCGATCCAGTACCTGGGCGGCATTCTCCAGGAATCGAAGGAAGAGGCCAGGGCCCTGGAGAAATATTTCACGGACATTGAAGATTTCCGGGAACTTCGAAAGGTCATGGACAAAGAAATCAGGGCCTATCAGGCCAGGAAGGATAACCTCCTTGATGTTGAGTCCGAGATCCGGGGTCTTCTTGAAATCAGTGACATAGCCCAGCAAAGGGCCGATCATATACAACAGAACATTTCGAAGATCGATTCAGTCAATACCCGCATCGAGGCCCTCTCAGAAAGTTATGACAACCTGGACGCCCGTATCGCGGAACTCAGTGAATACGAAGAAGTGATCAGTAAAAATCTTGAATCCGTGAATCGTTCAGAGATAGTTTCCCATTCCATAGAAGGGAAACTCTCATCCTTCCAGAAGGCCGTGGACCGCACAGAAAAGAGGGTCGACAAACTTAACCAGAGCCTGCGCCAGGTAGAGGAGAGCACCCTTGTCCTAAAGAGCAGGGAACGGGATATCCAGGAGGTGCAGGATCGCTTCAATGAAATCGAAGGTCTACTTGAACACCTGGAAGAAAGGTATAAACAGATCAACGCCATGTTCCAGAAGGTCGAGTCCCTGAAATACGAGCTTAATACAACTGATGATCGCCTTCAGGAGATGTTCCAGGAGACCGATCTCAAGATGAAACAGTTCGCCGATTTTATCAGGGCCGTGGACAAGAACAGTCCCATAACCAAAGAGGTTAAGGGAGATCTGGCCCTGGACAAAAACATCACGGACGGTATGATCAAAACGATTCGTGAACTTTCAAACAAAGGGTGGGAGGCTCCTCAGATAGCGGCCAAGCTCATGGTAGATGAAAACTCCGTTCGCCTTATCATTAATACCACGTCCATGTAAGGAGGGATTGCCGGGAGGAGATCACTGCTCCTCCTTCATCTTCTCCTGTATCTCTTTCATGATCTCCTCGTCCGACTGTTTCTTCCTTAGAACGACCCTGTAACGGACCTTGAAAACCGTCGGGGTAACATAATTCTTTGGAAACTCGAAAGCCCACCTCTGAAGATCCTCGGTGAGAAGCTTGTCAATTTCCAGGAGATAAGTAGGCTGCTGGGGTCGAATTTTCATGATCCTTCCTGAATCAGGATAGAGCCATACCTTCAGAAGCCCTTCCCGAGCTTCATTTATTTTGTCATATTTGCTGAGCTCATCCATCATATAACGGTCGCCACCGGTGTCTTCTTTCCGCTGAATTACGGACTCAAGGCGCATCTGAGCCACCACGTATTTTTCGGATGTAAAAAGAACCCGATAGAGCTCCTCAGATTTCGGTTCAATCTGCAGGAACTTTTTATTCTCCCGGGCGAATGGATCTTTCGCCACCTTTTCTGCCGTTTTGCAGGATACCAATACCCCTGCCAGAGTAGCTGCTATAAAAAGCGCGACCAGTTTCTTCAATGGTTTCTCCTCCATGATCTTGCTCATTCTTTATTATTCTTTACCATCCCAGGCGAAATCTCATTCCCGGTTTTGTCGTGTAACCTACAGTATGGGCACGTATTTTTCCCTCCGGTGAAATAAAATAGAATGTGGGGAAAGAATTGATCCTGTAGGTTTCCATAAATTCTTCCGTTCCGATGAGAACAGGTCCCGTAAAACCATGCTTCTCCGCGTAATCCCGGACCGTGGATATTGATTCAAAGGAGAGAGCAACCGGAACCACAGCGTAACGGCTTGAATCGAGTTCTCTCTGCAGGGAAGCAACAGTTCCGGAAGTCATGGAACAAATTGAACACCAGGGAGAAAAAAAATAGAGCATCAATTTTTTTCCTGAAAAATCTTTCAGGGTTTGTTTTGCTCCCACCCGGTCTTCCAGTGTAAAATCGGGTGCCTCGGCTTTCCGGTCCACAAGAGACCGGGTCTGCCACCAGTGCAGACCGGCCACCAGGACAACAAGGAAAACAATCTGTAACCCAATATTCCTAAGGGTGCGTGGATTAATCATTTTCATAAGCGTTTCTACATACCTGAAAAGGCCACGGCATCCTCTTATTCACCGGTCCTTTCAGCTGTCATAACTACGCGGTTCGGATAGTTTTCCTGTATGGTTATTCTGAATCCCAGGTTAGTAGATTTCGCCTGCAGCTCATCAATAAAATCATGGGTTTTTCCCGCGAAATATACGTCAACAAGGGCGGCCTTCCCCGCCTGTCCCCGGGGAATAACTTTCTGCACACCCCGGACACGATAGGAGATCGTCTCCCTGAACTCCTTCAGATCATTATAATCCAGGCCGGAAATGACAAGCTGAATCTGCCGTTCCGTGGCGGCCCGGACAAAAGAACGAACAATAGACTGCGTAAAAGGACCGACCTCGAACTTTCCTGTGGAAGAATCAACAGAACCGAGCATCTTCTTCATGGTGTTTCGGATAGCTGTCCTGGACGCCGTGGCCGGGTCAATGTGCATACCGGGTGCGTTACGGCTCATGGAAGCCAGGATATTCCCGGTATAGAGATCCACGGCCTTGAGGCTTACGTTTGCCTGCTTCGATTTCATATTAACGTTTCCGAACTGTTTAAGAATCTCAGACTGGTCGGCCGTAGACGATGTTCCGACAATGAGAACCTCGGCGCCGACCTGGTTAAGCAACAGCCTCTGGACATCATCTTTAACGTTGCCGGCCATGGCCGAGTTCATGGCCTCCCGATTTCTCTGCATGAGTCTCCGGGTAACGCCCGGGTCAACAAATTCGAATCCGGAACCACCCATGACCTCCTGGATGATCATCTCTGTCTCGGTAAAACCGGGCATGCTCCGTTTGCCTTCAAAGTTCTCCTTTATAAGAACCATGAATTTCGGACGGCCGTACCGCTCCAGGGCATCCCGGATGGCTCGTTCCACTTCCGCCTCTTCCACCCGTCCCCGGATCTTTACAAAGTATTCTCCGTCCCGGGCCCCCTGAGAGAGGACTTCCACGTTCCGGACAAGTCCGTAAGACCGGGCCTCAACGATTATATAGACAAGCTCATAGTCCTTCATCAGACTCTGACCCCTGACGGTTTCACCCAGGACCTTTCGCACCAGCTTGTTCTTGGCATCATCCGTTGCCCTGTCCCGGGCAAGGGCCTTGTCATCGTCGTATATTGTGGCGTATCCGGTTGCTATGGCAACATTGGGATCGCTCGCGGAACCACCGTTCTCTTTCTTTACATTGCTGCTACTCCCGCCGGTGCAGGCGATGAGTAGCGCAAGGGGAAGTGCTACGACTATGTTCTGCACTTGTTTTATCATGATATCATGGCTCCTTCGATAATAGAGGGGCCAGCATTGACCCGGTAAAAAATAGTCAACTACCTGCGGCCCAGTCAATATTTTTTCCTGTCGTCCCGCTGTCCCGGTACCTGTTCATAGCAGTTTTTTTGATTAATATATTGACAGAAAGTGCTTGATTCTTAGTTTGTATCATTCCTTTGTGCGGCCCCAATCGTACGGAGTAAATTATGCTCTGAATGGGCATAATGTATTGTGATGATATTACGTTGCTGAGCGAGGGAAATCATGCAGCATGTACAGAAGACTTTTTCCATTAAAGAGTCTGAAATCGATAAAAAGTGGTATGTAGTGGACGCCGAGAACAAGCGCCTCGGAAGGATGGCCACTGAAATTGCCCGAATTCTTCGCGGCAAAAATAAACCGGAATTCACCCCCCACATGGACATGGGGGATTACGTAATCGTTGTCAACGCCGAGAAGATCAAATTGACAGGCAATAAGGCCTGGGACAAGGAATATTTCCGTCATACGGAGTATCCCGGAGGTAAACGGTTTATCAATATCCGTCAGTATTTCCGAAACAAACCGGAATATATTGTCGAGCACGCGATTAAGGGTATGCTTCCGAAAAACCGGCTGGGCAGGAAGATCATGAAAAATCTTAAGGTTTACAGCGGACCGGACCATCCTCATACGGCTCAAAAGCCGGAAAAAATTGAAATTTAACAGGATAACACAGGGGATCTGATTCATGGCAGAACGTTATTATGCAACCGGGAGAAGAAAGACATCCGTGGCGCGCGTCTGGGTAACACCCGGCAACGGAACCATTACAATCAACAAACAGCCCATTGACCAGTACTTCCGACGAAAGACCCTGGAGCTGATAGTACGGCAGCCCCTGGAATACATCGGGCAGGTCGAAAAATTTGATGTAATGGCCACAGTCGACGGAGGCGGATGGTCCGGTCAGGCTGGAGCCGTTAAAATGGGTATCGCCAGGTGCCTGGTACAGTCCAATGAGGACAACCGGGCCGTTCTTCGAAAGGGCGGGTTCCTTACAAGAGACTCCCGGAAGGTGGAGAGGAAAAAACCGGGACAGAAGAAAGCCCGGAAGCAGTTCCAGTTCTCCAAGCGTTAATCTGGATTTACAAAAGAGATATCAGGGGGATGCCTTATGCATCCCCCTTTTTGTATACCATGGAGAAAATCGAGACCATAGAATACAGAGAACACTACCTTGTCATCATCCTGGATTCAGGAAAAAGACTTCCCTGCTCCTACGATATTCTTTCAGTAGTACCTCCCAGAAAAGAGGAATTGAACCCGGAGACCCTGGACCTCCTGATTCAAGCCTCCAGCAGGTATACATGCCGACAAAAATCCCTCTCCTACCTCGCCATACGGAGCCGTTCTACCCGGGAGATGCGCATCTATCTTACAAAGAAGTCATTTCCCGATGATATTATAAATGAAACCATTGAATTTCTCATCGATAAAGGATACCTGGACGATTATGATTTCGCCCTTTCTTACTGTAAAAGCCGCATGGCCCGAAAGGTGGAAGGCCAGAGAATGCTCAAGCACAAACTTATCGAGAAGGGTATAGACAGTGAGACCATTGACCGGGTTCTGGAAGAGACAGGAGCCAAAAATATCGACCCGGAACGCATACGGGAATTGGCGGAGTGGAAACTGAATACCCTGAAGAGAAAACCAGGCACAAAGGAACGTCTCTACCGTTTTCTCATGGGCAGGGGTTTTCTCTGGAACGAGGTTCGGGACATCCTTAAATGGCTTGACCCCCAAATTGATGATACCGAGGATTAGATTATTTCCTTGAAAAATGGCCTCTCCCCTTCATAGATGCCATTGAAATCAAGGTGATTTGTGAGGGATACTGGTAGATGATGACCGTTAACGAACTCAGACGAGCTTTCATAGATTATTTCCGAAACAGGGAGCACCGCATTGTGCCTTCCAGCTCCCTTATTCCGAAAGACGATCCGACCCTTCTCTTTACCACGGCCGGCATGGTGCAATTCAAACCGATGTTCGCCGGTACGGTAGAGCTCGAATACACCCGGGCTGCCACCGTCCAGAAATGCCTGCGGACCAGTGACCTGGAAAATGTAGGCCGGACAAAACGGCATATGACCTTTTTCGAGATGCTGGGCAACTTCTCCTTCGGAGATTACTTCAAGAAGGAAGCCATCACGTACGCATGGGACTTTTCCACATCCGTAATCGATTTTGATCCTGAGAAAATCTGGATTTCCATTTACCATGAAGACAATGAGGCCTTTGATATATGGAATAAGACCATCGGCGTTCCTGCTGATCGGATTGTCCGTCTGGGAAAGGAAGACAATTTCTGGGGACCGGCAGGTGACAGCGGCGCCTGCGGACCCTGTTCCGAACTCTACCTGGACAGGGGGGAGAAATACGGCTGCGGTTCCCCTGAATGTAAGCCGGGATGTGACTGCGAACGGTTTCTTGAATACTGGAACCTGGTTTTTAATCAGTTTCATCAGGATACAGAAGGGAATCTCCATCCTCTACCTCAAACAGGAATCGATACCGGCATGGGACTGGAGAGGCTGGCCACCCTGGTTCAGGGGGTCGATTCCGTGTTCGAAACCGATGAGATGCAGACCCTGATTACCTTTGTATGCAGTGAACATAACCTGGTCTATGAAGATGAGAACATCATTCCCATTAACGTCATCATTGAACACGCGCGGGCCATAACCTTTGCCATGTCCGACGGGGTCTATCCTTCCAATGAAGGAAGGGGATATATTCTCCGTCGGATACTCCGCAGGGCTCTCCGTTTCAGCCGGCAGCTGGGAATCCGCGAGCCTTTCCTCTACCGGCTGGTGGATCCCCTTATCTCCATCATGGGTGAGTTTTACCCGGAGATAACAGAGACCGTGAAGACCATCCGTTCTGTTATCGAATCCGAAGAGAAACGTTTCCTCGAGACCCTGGAAAATGGAATGATTAAGATCGAAGAGACCCTGACAAAACTTAAGAATGCAAGAAAGACCACCTTCCCCGGCAAAGACGCCTTTGTCCTCTATGACACCTTCGGTTTTCCCCTGGAGATGACCGTGGAAATGGCCGCGGAAGAGGGACTCCAGGTGAACACCCGTGAATTTGAAGAATACATGGATACGCAGCGTCAGAGAGGCAAGGAGAGCTGGAAGGGGACTGATCTTAACCAGGATACGATCCTGGACTCCCTGGCCACTGAATGTGGAGAGACCACCTTTACCGGTTATGAACAGGAGAGAGGAGAGAGCGTTATCCTCTCTCTTGCCAGTGTTAATGAATTGACCGACTCCCTGACAGAGGGACAGCGGGGATACCTGGTTTTAAAAGAGACACCCTTCTACGCAGAATCGGGCGGGCAGGTTGGAGACACAGGCGAAGTCACCTCTCCGGAGGGCTCCTTCTTCGTGGAAGACACGGTTAAACGGAACCAGACCTTCGTCCATGTGGGCAGGATCACCCGGGGTGTGTTCCGTAAGGGAGACCAGGTGACGGCATCCATTGACAGTATCCAGAGAAATCTGACCCGAGCCAATCATACGGCAACCCACCTTCTCCAGACGGCCCTGAAACGCCACGTGGGAGAACACGTGAAGCAGGCCGGTTCCCTTGTCTCGCCGGAGCGTCTCCGTTTCGATTTTAACCACTTCGAGTCTCTCACGGAGGAACAGATCCAGGATATTGAAAACGAGGTGAATACCTGCATCTGGGAATACAGACCCGTAACCACGGGAGTCATGTCCCTTCAGGCAGCTCTGAAAGAAGGGGCTCTGGCCGTTTTCGATGAAAAGTACGAAAACATTGTTCGGGTGGTCACGGTGGAAGGATACAGCAAGGAGCTCTGCGGAGGGACCCATGTATCCAACACAGGGGAAATTGGACTTTTCAAGATCATCCGTGAGGCATCACCGGGCGCAGGAATGCGCCGTATCGAGGCCATTACCCTGAAAAGTATCCTTGATCGCTACCGGGACATGGAGTCGGTCATTACACAATTCGAGGAGATACTCAATACCGGGATATCAGACCTTGTTCGAAAGGTGGAAGACCTTGTGGAAGCAAACCGTTCCCTGGAAAAGGATATCTCCCGGCTTAAGAAAGAACAACTCACATCCAACCTTGATGACATACTGTCAGGTGCAGAAGAAAACAATGGAGTGACTGTTATCTCCCGGGTTCTTAACGGAGCCACAGTTGATGATCTGAGAACTCTTTCCGACGATGTAAGGGCCCGTAAACAGAATTCCGTAGTCCTGCTCGCATCTCCCCAGAAGTCGAAGGTCCTTCTTCTCTTCGCGGCGACCAGTAAGGCCGTCGAACAGGGTATTCACTGCGGCAACCTGGTAAAGGAGATTGCTCCGCTTGTGGGCGGCAAAGGTGGGGGGCGACCTGACATGGCCCAGGCGGGAGGGAGTGACCCATCCTCCCTGGATAATGCCATGAACAAGGCCAGAGAAAAAGCCGTGGAGATGGTATCATTCTGATCCATTCCTGAAACCTGAACCGTAAGCAAGACCAGGGATATCTCCTTCCCTGCCGGAGTTCGAGACATAAAATGGTTGATCTTTTTCCCATTTTACCGCATCCTTTCGTTCCCATTTGATTATTTGTCAGTCACAGTATTGAAGTCTTCAGCCAGGAGCCGTTCCATGAGCGATTACGATGTCTATTCCAGGTATCTTGTCCGTTCGGTCAGTCATATTTTTAAAAACTTCCTGGATGACCAGGAGGTGGAAGAAGTATATGAAACCCAGTGTGACGGAAATTATTCTCAGGTTGCCGTTGAATTTAAGGGGAGCATGATAGGAGAGATTATAATTAATCTTCCCCCGAATACCCTGAAAGGTATTACAAGGAAATTTATACAGAAAAATGACAGCCGGGTGATAAACCGGAGCAAGAAGGACGTCGCCGGTGAGCTCGCAAACCTGATTACCGGAACTTTCGCCAATCAGCTCCAGTATGCCGATCACTACCTGAGGCTTTCCCCGCCTGAGCACGACGACGACCCTCTTACCGTTAAGGCGCTCTATGACAACATCAATCTCTCTTTCCATTCCCACTACGGTGGATTCGATATTGACCTCTATTTCAGGGATGCGGATGAGTGATGCGACCCCTTGACTGGACCATAGTACTTCTCTATTTTTCCATAAACCTTCTCATCGCCTGGTTCCTGAGAAGAAGGGCTTCCCGCAGCCGGGAGGACTTTTTTCTATCGGGACGAAAGCTTCCCTGGTGGCTGGCCGGAACCACCATGGTGGCAACCACTTTTGCCGCGGACACTCCCCTTGCAGTGACGGAACTTGTGGCCACAAAGGGTATAGCCGGTAACTGGCTCTGGTGGAATATGGTTGCCGGCACGATACTGACGGTTTTTTTCTTCTCCCGTCTCTGGAGGCGTTCCGGTGTTATGACCGACGTTGAATTCATCGAGATACGCTATTCCGGAAAACCGGCCGCCTTTCTAAGGGGCTTCCGTTCCCTCTACCTGGGCGTGTTCATGAATGTCATCATCATGGGATGGGTCAACGTTGCCCTGGCGGAAATTCTTATAACGATCTTTAACGTTCCTGAAAACCAGATCATCTGGATAATCGGCGGCGCCATGCTTCTGGTTGGCCTCTATTCGGCCCTGGCCGGTCTCTGGGGTATCGTCTTCACGGACGCATTTCAATTTATCATTGCCATGGCTGGAAGCATCATCCTCGCTTTGACGGTCCTGGACCTGCCGGCCGTTGGAGGCATGGAGGGACTCATGATGTCCCTGCCGGCTGACACCTTCCGCCTCCTTCCCCGTATTGAATCAGGAGATGTGGCTGCGGGTCTTATCATGACCCTTTCGGTTTCAGCCCTGGCCGCCCATCTTCTTGTTCAGTGGTGGGCTTCCTGGTATCCCGGCTCGGAACCGGGAGGGGGAGGTTACATCGCCCAGAGAATGCTATCAGCCAAAGACGAAGGACATTCCCAGCTTGCCACCCTCTGGTTCAGTATAGCCCATTTCGCCCTGCGTCCCTGGCCCTGGATCATCGTCGCCCTGGCTACCCTTGTCCTCTATCCGGAACTGGGTACGGATGAGAAGAAGGCCGGTTTTGTCATGGCTATGCGTGATTATCTCCCGGCCGGTCTCCTGGGTCTCCTGGTGGCCGCATTTCTGGCAGCCTACATGTCGACCATATCCACTCACCTGAACTGGGGGACATCATACATCGTCCATGACTTCTATGCCCGATTCTTTAACAGGAACAGCAGTGAGAAAAATCTGGTCCGCCTCTCCCGTTTTGTAACTCTTTTTCTTGTGCTGCTTGCCACCCTTCTCGTTCTGGTCATTAAAACCATCGCAGGAGCCTGGGCCTTTATTATTGAGTGCGGTGCCGGTCTGGGACTTGTTCTTATTCTACGCTGGTACTGGTGGAGGGTGAACGCCTGGTCCGAAATTACTGCCATGGTGGTCCCCTTCTTTGTCTACGGAGCCAATCGGCTTTTCATCGGGATTGAGTTCCCACGCAGTCTTTTCCTGATCGTAGGAATAACGACCCTGAGCTGGATCGCCGTCACGTTTCTTACCGCCCCTACAGACAGGAGCCATCTCATTCAGTTTTACCGAAAAATAAGACCTTCCGGCCCGGGCTGGAATCGTATCCGCAATGAAGAAGATCTTCCCGCTCCTCTTGATCCGGGTATGGTCTATCTCCTGATTAACTGGTTGTCCGGAACAATTTTGGTCTACGCTTCCCTTTTTTCTATCGGTAAACTTATCATGGGAGAAAAGATACAGGGACTGATACTGGGGGGAGTATCCATCCTGCTCCTTCTCTTCCTTATTCTGCGACTAACCCGCACAGGGAGGAACTATGAATCCGCGTGACGACATCAAGGAAATCTATACTGCTGCCATTGATTCAGTTAACCCGTCAACGGCGCTAAAGAATTACCTCAGAAGAAAAGATAATCTTCTTATTCTCGCAGGAGAGAAAAAGGAAACAATATTTAATCTTAAGAATTATAACCGAATTCTTGTCGTCGGCGCCGGTAAGGCTACAGCCCCCATGGCAAGCGCCCTTGAAGAGATCCTGGGCGACCGCATAAACATGGGAGGGGTGGTCGTAAAATACGGTCATACTCATCCTCTCAATATCATTGAGCTGATGGAAGGGGCACATCCCGTTCCGGATGAGGCAGGCGCCCAAGGAACAGCCCGACTTATAGAAATACTGGAAGACGCAAAGGAGAATGATCTGGTCATCTCCCTGATCTCGGGAGGTGGTTCCGCACTCATGCCCTCTCCACCTGATCCCATCACTCTGGAAGACAAAATGACCACGACCGACTTGCTGCTGAAAAGCGGGGCCGGTATTCATGAAATGAACGCTGTTCGGAAACACCTCTCCCGTACCAAAGGAGGAAACTGCGCACGGCTTGCCTGCCCGGCCACAGTCATCAACTGTATGATATCCGATGTGGTGGGTGACGCCATGGATGTCATAGCCTCCGGTCCCTTCGTGCCGGATACATCCAGCTTCAAAGACGTAGATGAGATCATACAGGACTTTGGTCTCCAGGAAAGTATCCCGGAACAAGTTAAGAAACGGATAAAAGAGGGCATTGATGGTAAGCATCCTGAAAATCCCCGGTCCGGAGACACGGTATTTGAAAAGGTCCACAATCGTATCATAGCCTCGAATATTATAGCCTGCAGAGCCGCCGCTAAAAAGGCGAATGAACTCGGGTACTCTTCCTGCATCCTTTCATCACTGATCCAGGGAGACACCGCGGCCGCGGCGCGCTTTCACGCCGAGATTGCAATGGACAGCCGGGGCAACGGGCATCCTGTAGCGCCTCCCGGTTGTATTATCAGCGGCGGGGAGACTACCGTCGTGGTTAATGGAAATGGAAAGGGCGGACGCAATACGGAATTCGCCCTCCACGCCGCCCTTCACCTTAAGGGAGTTAATGGCATTTTTGCTGCCAGTATAGGGACGGATGGCAACGATGGCCCCACGGACGCGGCAGGCGCGCTTGCTGACGAAACAACTCTTGAACGTGCAAAAGAGAAAGGTCTCGACCCCAAAAAATATGCTGCCGACAACGATTCCTATACCTTCTTTTCTGCTCTGGATGACCTTATCATGACAGGTCCAACCAACACAAATGTCATGGATATCCGAATTTTTATTATGCCCTGACCAGATTATTCCCTATATTTGGTAATGTAAAGGGTATCATGTGCCGATATTTATTATTGACATGTACCAAATTATTGGAAGAAATCCAAAAAAAAGGTTGCTAGGGACCGTTTTGTTCCTTAGCTTAGATTTTCGGCATGGATGCCGGAATTTATACTGTTTTTCAGGAGAAGCGGCATGAAACATTCAATGCTTCGTAAGATTATAACATTTTCAATCCTCCTTCTGTTCCTTTCGGTGACTTTCGGTATAGCTCAGGATCAGGAAAAAGATAAGGATCAAGATCCCCAGCGTAATCCTGATGGGACCTATACCTCGGAAAAATATGATGAAGCGGAACGACCCGAAGATTCCTACCTTGCAAAGTTCCACGCCCAGGATGTTGTTCAGAAACTTTCCAAGCGGAACCTTGAACAGATATATCTGCTGAAGGTAATCGTTTCCAACTTCCCGGACAAGGGATGGAAAGAAGAATATGATAAGGTCTACGACGGTTATAAGGACGCTATGGAGTTCTATTATAAGCGTAATATCATCTATGCCCGGGTAGAATTCGAAAACAACCGAAAGGCAATTCGTGACCTCATGCAGAAAATCGCTGATGATTATAAAAAAGAAACAAACGATCTTCTTGCCCAGTGTGCTGAGGAGATTCTTGAACTGCACCTGAAAGCCACTACCCTTTCCGATCCCAACAAGAGTAGAGAACTGGAAAGGAACCAGATGAGGCTTCGGGTTGGATACGGGCAGTATGACGATGCCATTTCTGCCATAATTGACAAAAAGTTCGAAACCGCTATCTACCATTTCAGGGTAGCCAAGGGATATGGTATCAATATTCTGGAAGAACTGGCGGCTCCGGAAAAGCGTAAAGAGATAAGCGAAAAGTACAAGTATCACAAGGCTGATAACCTTAACCGTATCTATGACAAGGAAAAGAGGGATCAGGCACCCTCAAACGAGAACCAGCCTCAATAATACCTTTCAGGAAAGAAACGCTGGGGGAGGGTAGTCATATACCCCCCCCTTTTTTATGTCTGCCTATGCGGTACGTGAAAGCAATTATCTATGTCTCCATCTTTGTACTGATCCTGTTCAACTGGGAGGAAGTAAAGGAACCATCTATTCCCGTTTACAGGGTAATAATTGATCCGGGTCATGGGGGCCTCTCCATTAGGCCCAGGTCGAAACATGGGGACAGGTATGATCATGTCACGAATCGCTATCTTCAATCCTACAGGGACGGCGCCTCTTCGCATGGATTCGTAGAACACCTGCTGGTCTACAGGATTGCCGAGCGTGTCCAGAAATATCTCGAAGCCTGCGCTCCTGACGGGGACTTCCTTCCCATGAAACGTGTGATCGAAGGATTATCATCCCGTTCACCTGCAAGGATATATATTACGTCCAGTCTCAGTCGTCCTCCATCCCTCAATCGAGGGGATGAAAAGAGACTTGATGATCCCAATAAGGACTACAGATTATTCGACGCTCCGGATGGCTCCGGAGGCATCAACCCGGGTAGAATATCGAACATCAATGCCAGGCATCCGCACCTTGTCGTTTCCCTCCACTGTGCTACAAATGCCCCGGCCGACTACAGGGCCATGAACCCGATACTCTGTCCGCCTCCATCTTTAATGAAAAAAGGTTTGGATTATTTGACGAAAAAGACTAAAGACAAATCATTTTTTACACGTTCACCTTATTATTCCACATGGTTTAAGGAAAACACAAGAAGAACGAATTTTCAGTGGTTTCTGAGCGATGTTTCCCAGTACTACACGGGCTTTCCCTTAGAGAAAAGTGGACATATAGATCTTAATGATTTCCACGGATACCGGCACAATATGATTACATGGAAATACAGTGACCCTCCTGGATGGGAAGACCTTGCCCCGCATCATATTCCCCATACAAGATGGTCCATGAACTACAGGGACGTTCTCCTTGATGGTCCTTTCTGGGAACGTGAATTTTCTGTGTATGAGGAGTACCGGCGCGGAAGTGGACCTGAAGATATTGGAGGTGATAACGCCTATGCCAGTTATGAGATCATTCGCTACATTCTTCTTGCAATGCAAAAATCAGGTACCTATCAAGGATACCATGAACCGGGAAAGCCCTACGTAACGATATGGTCTTTACCTCAACATGTTAACGCTATTACCGCCTACCTGGAGCTGGGATATTTCGGTCGAAGAAAAGACCGAAAGATGTTCCGTGAGGCCCTGGATGATATTGCCAGGGGAATCGCCGCCGGTATCTATTCGCTCCTGGCCGGCATGGAGCCGGTGCAGGGTAATTACCGGTATCTTCCAAAAGGAAAAAGTATTGATTTTTCAAAATATTCCATTTCACCTTCAAAAAGCTATTTTGATATTGTCACGGAAAGCCCATGAATTATGTTCGATACACCTTTTTACTGATCATTCTTTTTACTTCTCCCGTCCTTCCCGCGCCCTCGCCTGATGATTTCAATGAACTGTTTATTTCCGCATCACGAGAGGCCCGCAAATCCGTGGTCACGATCATTGTCTACTCCTCAAAAAATGAGAATAACAAAAAAATCCTCAGACGTGTCGCCTTCGGTTCAGGGACCATTCTAAACCGTGATGGACTGGTGGTTACCAATCATCACGTATTATTAAAAGGAAATTACTATCGGATTATTACACACAGCGGAACGGAATATGAAATCCGACCTTTTGACAGGGCCCGGGATTATCTCGCCGATCCTAAAACGGATATTGCCCTTCTCCTCATGGATTCAGACGGAAGAGAACATTTCCATCCCATTAATATGGCTGATTCCAATAATCTGATCCAGGGAGAATGGGTTCTCGCCATTGGAAATCCTTACGGTCTACGACTTACCATTACCAGCGGAATCATCTCTTCTCAGGGAAGGGATAACATTGGATTCGTGAGCATAGAAGATTTTATCCAGAGCGATGTTTCCATTAACCCCGGCAATTCCGGCGGACCGCTGGTCAATCTTTACGGCCGTATGGTAGGACTTAATACAGCAATCCGGACAAACACGGGAGGCTTTCAGGGCATCAGTTTCTCCATTCCATCAAACATTGTCCGTCATGTTGTAAAGGACCTGCTGAAATATGGACGCGTACGCAGGGGATGGCTCGGTCTTATCGCCCGGGAAGACTATACTCCTTCCGGAAAAAGCCATGTAACCATTCTTTCTGTTCTCCGAAACTCACCTGCCCAGGACGCCGGTCTTCAAAAGGGTGATATAATTCGTAAACTGAACGGAGTTGAAATTGAGAACCTGGGCAGACTCCTGAGCATGATAGGGAATCGCCCGGTCGGTTCCCGCATAACCCTGGAAGTCTCACGGGATGGACGTCTTATAAGCCATAATCTTATTCTACGCGAAAAAAAGGATTACAGGCAGATCAAATCGACTTTGGCCCGCCTTATCACAATTTACGGAATTGACATAGATGAGGACACACGGAATAATCGCCCTGTTATTTCCTACGTCTCTCCCAGAAGCATTCATCTGGGATTACGCCAGGGGGACATACTCTTACGATGTAACGGGAAACCGGTACCAGACCTGGAAAGCCTTGCGCAGATTTTCAGAAGAAACGGAAACCGTCTCTTTTCCATAAAGGTACTCAGGAATAATCGGGTCCTGGAGATCCCCATTCCCTGAAAAGAGATTACAAATGAAACCAATCATTACCATAATGATCATTATTACAGCCTTATCTCTCCTCATGGCCGGAGAGATGCGGGAACCGGATTATGTTCTGGACAGGTCATTCTTTACTGAGTTTTCCCGGACAAACCCTATCCTCAGAGACAGCTTTTTTAATGAGAAACTGCAGAGCATAATAACAGGCACAGGAGAAATCGTCCAGGTCCAGAAATCCGGGAGGTACCGAAGAGAACATCTCCTTATCCTTAAAGAAAATGAAACAGGCCCCATGAATTTGGATTTTACGTATCACCTGTATTTCAGCGGAAAGGATTTTCTTGACATAATCCAGAAAGGGGAACTCTTTGAATTCAGGGGCCAGATCATATCGTACGCCCCTGCAAACATTGAGCGGGACAGGTATATTCTGGATATTCTTCTGGAAGATGGAGCCATGATAATCGAGTAAGGGGCAAATACAGATGACATCGATCAAGGAAAGTTACAAAACCATAATGGACGACCACTTCCCGGGAGAGATTACCCTGGATATCGGTGGACAAAAACTTATGTATCGAAAACGCACCTGGAAGATTCCCCAGGATGGAGAGGTGGTGGAGAAAGGACTCCGCTATGGCGAAAATCCGGGACAGGAAGCGGCCCTCTATGAACTGGTTAACGGGAACCTTATCCTCGGTGACTGCCGTTTCATTGAATCTGGCAGAGGACTTACCAGTTCCATAACCGAAGAGATGATGTTGCAGGCCGGCAAGCACCCCGGAAAAACGAACCTTACGGACATCGATAATTCTCTTAATATATTGAAGTACCTTGATAACCGACCCGCTGCTATTATCGTTAAGCATAACAATCCCTCGGGCGTTGCCTACGGTTCCACTTCAGGGGAAGCATTCACCCGTGCATTTATGGCTGATCGCATTGCCGCCTTTGGTGGATGCCTTGCCTTAAACAGAGCTATAGATCCGGAAACCGCGGAACTGATCAATAATCAGTTCCTGGAAGTAGTTGTAGCCCCCGATTTTACAGGCGAGGCTCTTGACATCCTTAAACAGCGAAAAAACCTGCGTATCGTTCAGATTCGGGATATCGAACGGCTCTCTGAATACCGTACCACCCGTTTCATTGATATCAAATCTCTCATCGATGGCGGGCTGATTCTCCAGCAATCCCCCCTGAACAAAATAAATTCATCGAATGATTTTCTTCCAGCCACAGTCTATTACAAAGACGTGGAATATCAAATAGAAAGAAAACCGACCCCTGAAGAGCTGGATGATCTGCTTTTCGGATGGTCCGTGGAACAGGGAGTGACCTCAAACTCAGTTCTCTACGTAAAGGACGGTACCACTGTCGGAATCGGTACCGGAGAACAGGACAGGGTAGGGGTGGCGGAAATTGCCAGAGACAAA
>CAZYBU010000031.1:0-23976 GCA_964645775.1 uncultured Leptospirales bacterium
AGGGGATGTAGGCAGGATGCCGCACATCCCCGGTGGCATGGATTTATGACCGCAAAGAAGGCCACGTGCTGAAAAAGGATTTTCGAATGTCGACGCCGTGCAGGAGGCACAAAATGGCGTCGACCGGCAGCGGAGCCCTTTTTGGTTCTTTTTGGGCGAACAAAAAGAACAGAGCAATTCAGGTGAACAAAAAGAACAGAGCAATTCAGGTGAGCAAAAAGAACAGAACAATTCAGGAGAACAAGGTCTCGCAAAAAAGATTTCAGGAAAGCAAAAGCCAAAGGAAAAAGGGAACTCCCCGGTATCTGAAACAGACCCTGTTTCACAGGACAACAGGACAGTGCGTCTTTTTTACGATATTTCTAAATGATCCTTGATCTTTTAACCGGTGGTCTCGACATCTTTACCAGACGTTTAGGTCCTCGTCTGGTATTTACGATTGGTCCATCATTCATTCTCAGATTGGAGAACTTTTTGTTGTCGAGATGCACGAAAGACAGTATACGTTACAATATAGAACGGATTCCATATGAAATTTTTAGGATCACAGATAAGTTATTTCCTCCAAGGTAAGAATACCCGCAAGAACATAAAGATGCTGGTGAAGTTCCTTGGTATCCTGGTTTTTCTTATAACGGCATACAGTATCATCTTCCATTATATAATGGCCGCAGAGGGGCATGACCATACCTGGGTCACGGGTTTTTACTGGACCCTGACAGTCATGTCCACACTCGGATTCGGCGATATTACCTTCACCAGTGATATCGGCAAGGTGTTTTCTATCGTCGTTCTTCTTTCAGGTATACTTTTTCTGCTGGTTCTGCTCCCCTTTACATTTATACAGTTTTTTTACGCACCGTGGATAGAGGCAGAACGTCAAAGCAGAACACCCCGGTCGCTCCCGTCACATGTGTCGAATCACGTGATCATAACAGGGTATAACTCTGTTACGGGAGCGCTTATTGAGAGACTTGTCAATCACAGGGTGCCGTATACACTGATCATAGAAGATGTGCACACCGCCCTTGAGTTTTATGACATGGGTTTTCGCGCGGCGTTGGGCAATATTGACGACCCCGAAACATATCGTTTGATGAGAAGTTTTAACGCGGCTATGGTTGTTTCCGCGGAAAATGATGAAATGAATACGAACATTGCGTTCACCGTCAGGGAATTCAATGAGAATGTCCCCATTATCTGTACTGCTGACTCACCCGATTCCGTTGATATTCTGAAAATGGCCGGCGCCAGCCTGGTTCTGCAACTGTCCGATATACTTGGGAAATCTCTCGCGAGAAGAACAATAGGAGGAGACAGAAAAGCCAATGTTATCGGTACATTTGACGAACTTGTTATCGCGGAGGCGCCGGCAACAGGCACCCCCCTGGTGGGCAAAACACTTGCGGAAAGCAAGTTAAGAGAAGTTGCCGGAATAACGGTTATCGGCGTGTGGGACAGGGGACATTTTTCAATACCCGGTCCTGATACACTTATTTCAACAACAATGGTACTGGTAATCGCCGGTTCCGAAAGGCAGATTGAAGAATACGAAGAAGTCATGTGTATCTACCAGGTGTCAATACATCATGTTGTTATCATTGGTGCGGGCAGGGTTGGTGCCGCGGTGGCTTCTTCACTTGATGATAGAAATATTGAATACATCATTATTGACAAGAATCATGACCCGCACTTTCAGGATAAGGAATTTGTCATGGGAAACGCGGCTGATATCAAAACGTTGATGTTAGCAGGCATAGATAAGGCCAGCGCTGCTATCGTTACCACGCATGACGATGCCACAAATATTTACCTCACCAAATATTGCAGAGGGCTTCGTCCCGATATGCAGATAATAAGCA
Source organism: uncultured Leptospirales bacterium (assembly GCA_964645775.1). GTDB lineage: Bacteria > Spirochaetota > UBA4802 > UBA4802 > UBA5550 > CAZYBU01. The sequence continues at coordinate 1,863 of CAZYBU010000031.1, forward strand.
GAGCAAACGTGGACAGGAACATTACGACACTTCATCGCGCGGGAGCGGATTTTGTGATGTCCTACGCCAGTCTCGGGGCTAACGCCATCTATAATTACCTGGAGAGTTCGGAAATTGTCATGCTGGCTGAAGGACTCGATATATTTAAAAGGAAGATCCCTGACCAGCTGATTGGAAAAACAATTATTCAATCCAGACTGCGCCAGGAAACCGGGTGCAGTGTTGTAGCGATACAAAGCACTGGAAAGATGACAATTAATCCCGACCCATCCATGATGTTCGAAAGAGACGATGAAATTGTGCTTATTGGAAGCGCAGAGGCCGAAAAGAAATATATTTCGAAATACATCACCCGGAAGTAGGTAGTGCCCTCTTCAATCGAACCTGCTCGCTCCTGATTACTCATTTGAAGCCGACAGGCCAAAAGAAGCCAGGAAAAAATTCGCTGTTATGGCCGGAGGATTGAGAAACCTGGATCAGCTGAGAAAAAAATGGATGCTTGCTGAAGAGACTGCAACGTCCGATGAAGTGATGACGAACCGGTCGAAGGAGATGCTTCCATTAATGAAGGAATTCAGCCTTACTTATTCTGAATAGACCGGTACTCTTCAACCAGTCCCTGGACCGTTGCCTTTGCGTCACCGAAAAGCATGCGTGTGTTATCCCTGAAAAAGAGCGGATTTTCGATACCTGAGAAACCCGGGTTCATGGAACGTTTTAATACGAACACCGTGCCGGCTTTGTGCGCGTCTATAACAGGCATTCCATATAAGGGGCTTCCTTCTTCTTCCCGGGCAGATGGATTCACAACGTCATTGGCTCCTATGACGATGGCCACGTCCAAGGTATGCATTACGGGATTAACGCTGTCCATCTCCGTAAGCTGTTCATAGGGTACATCAGCCTCGGCAAGGAGAACGTTCATATGCCCCGGCATTCGTCCCGCCACCGGATGGATGGCGAACAGTACTTCGGTACCGTTTTTATCCATGAGCTCCGAAAGTTCTTTCACGGCATGCTGCGCCTGGGAAACGGCCATACCGTAACCGGGAACAAAGACAACCGATCTCGCGGCTTCAAGAATAAGAAAAGCGTCCTGAATGGTAATCGGGTTTACATCTCCCTGATCCTCACCCTCTTCCGCAGAGGAAGCTCCCGGGGAGCCGAAGCCGCTGAAAAGAATATTGGAGAGGGAACGGTTCATGGCCCTGCTCATAATGGAGGTCAGTATAATACCGCTTGCGCCCACCAGGGCACCGGAAACAATGAGTACGTTGTTTTGAATGGCAATACCGGCCGCGCCGGCTGCAAGACCGGACATGGAATTTAGCAGTGAGATGACCACAGGCATGTCTGCCCCGCCAATGGGTATTACCAGCGTGATACCGATCACAAGGGCAACACCCGTTATTACAAGCAGCATGTGAGTCACTTCAAGCTGAAAACCGTCTGCAAGACCAGGTACAGTAAATCCGACGGCAGCCGCAGCCATAACGGCGGGCAGAAGGATATTAATAATATTCTGCCCTGGAAAAAGAACGGACTTACCTGGCAATTTTCCTGAAAGCTTTCCCCACGCTACAGCGCTTCCGGTAAAGGTCATTCCTCCGATGATAACAGTTGCAACCAGGGCGATAGCGGTGACAGTGTCCCCGGGCGGATTTTCGAAAAAAACCGCCATGGCGACAAGAAGACTTGCCAAACCGCCGGATCCGTTGAAAAGGGCGACCATTTCCGGCATGGCTGTCATGGCAACAATCCGGGCAGAAAAAGCGCCTATGATGGAACCGGTTACCACTCCGATAATTATCCAGCGATAGGACAGTATGTTACCGCTGACAAGGGTAGTAACAACCGCAATGAGCATACCGAGGGATGAGAGCATGTTGCCTTTGCGGGCTGTATCCTTAGACCCCAGCATTTTCAGGCCCAGGATAAAACAAACCGCGGATACGATGTAGGCAATCTCTGTATAGAATTCCATTACTTGCTGTTCCCGTCTTTCTTTTTGCCGAACATACCCAGCATGCGGTCCGTTACCAGGTATCCGCCAACAACGTTTATGGCTGCAAAGATCACCGCCATGGTACCGAGCACGGTGGTGAGGGTGGTATGCGTCGACCCAGAGGAAAGGACCGCGCCCACGAGGGTGATCCCGGAAATTGCATTGGCCCCGGACATAAGCGGGGTATGCAGAGTTGATGGCACTTTTCGTATTAATTCAAGCCCCAGGAATATGGAGAGTATCAATATGAATAACAGCTGTGTTCCTTCCATTATGCTTCTGCAAGCTCCCGTATTTTTGGATTAACTATGTCTCCATCATGGGTTATCACCGCGTTTTTCAATATTTCGTCTTTCATGTTCAGCTTAAATGACCCGCTTCCGGGGTCCCAGAATTCCTCTACCAGAGCCGCCACGTTACTGGCATACATCTGACTGGCATGGACCGGTACGGATCGTTCAATACTTGACGGCGCAAGTACCAGAACACCGTTCCTTGTCACTTCTTCATCTTTCCTGGCAATTTCCACGTTTCCGCCGGAATCTATCGCCAGGTCTATGATAAGGCTTCCCGGTTTCATGCGGTCAATTATTTCAGCGTTTATAATGACCGGCGCCTTTTTACCGAATACCCTGGCCGTTGTTATTATAACATCTGATTGCGCACATTGATCCGCCATTGCCTTTCTCTGACGCTCAAGCTGTTCATCGGTAAGCTGGCGCGCGTATCCCCCCTCTGATTCGCCGGTGTCTCCAAGATCGATTTTCACAAAACGGGCGCCTACGGACTTAACCTGCTCTTCTACCACGGGCCTGGTATCGAAGGCATAGACCAGGGCTCCCAGTCTTTTTGCCGTGGCAATGGACTGCAGGCCCGCGACACCCGCGCCTATGACAAAGACCCGCGGCGGGTTGATGGTGCCCGCAGCGGTTATCATCATGGGAAACATGCGGTTCAATCGGGAAGCGGCAAGTACAACGGCGCTGTACCCGGCAATGGAGGCCTGTGAACTCAGGGCGTCCATTTTCTGGGCCCTGGTTATGCGCGGGATCATCTCCATGCTGATGGATGTTACTCCCGCCGCGGCAAAGACCCGTATGAGTTCGATGTTGTTGAAGGGGTCAAGATAGCTTATATGTACGGCCCCATGCTTCATCTTCTGTATCTCTTCAGGGGAGGATGGCTGTACCCGTAACAGAATATCAGCCCTGGAGAATATTTCGCCGGAGTTACGACCTATGTTGCCGCCTGCGCCGGCATACTGTTCATTTGAAAAACCGCAGTATCCGCAGTATTCCCCGATACAGTCCTGGACAATAAGCTCCGCGCCCTGGAGCTTTGCAAGTCTTTCCGCCGTACCGGGAACCATGGCCACTCTTGTCTCTTCTTTTGCGGGTTCCGCGGGGATTCCGATTATCATGATGATCCTGGGTTAATTTAACTTTTATTCAGATAGTACCTGTTACATAAATAAGGCACCTCGAATCATTATACTACAGGCAGCCTGGCAGGTCAAACATAAGAATGAGTAGTGGGGGGATGAAGTGTTTTTTTTACCTTTAGGTTATTGCTCGCCAACAATCATTATTTGCGGGGCTTCTGTCGCGAAGCCCCCTGCAGTAATGTTTTCAGGAAAGCAAAAGTAAAATGAAATCCCGACTATGTCGGGAAAAAAATCATTATTACACATCCAGTTCCATAAGCTCATAATCGGAACTGCCGAACCCTATCTCCCGGGCGTACTCCACCTGAACCCTGTAGGGAATATTAAAGGTCATCTGGGAAAAAAGTTTACCGCTTTTCTCTTCAACCATGTCCAGGGCCGCTGTGTCAATGGCCACCGGGTCCCGGGAGATCATGAGTCCGATATCGTCCGTGATTTTTTCATAATCGGGAATACAGTCACAGTCCTTCGATATGCGGGTAAGGAGAGTAATATAAAGAGTGTTCCCCCTGACTGATTCCACCACGCCCAGGGCGTGTTCCGTGATCTTCTTCTGTAGATCGTCATAGGTCGCCTTCCAGTTATACTTAACCGCGTCGAACCGGCAGACCGCCAGACACTGGCCGCAACCGATACAGACCTTGTGGTCGATTACGGCGCTCTCCTCGTCCAGGGTAATGGCTTCGACAGGGCACCACCGCTCGCACTCCCCGCAGAGGGTGCAGGCTTTCCTGTTTATCGTCGGCTTGGCCGTAGAATGCTGAATCATCTTGGCCCGCCGGCTGGTGCATCCCATCCCCAGGTTCTTCAGAGCCCCCCCAAAACCGGAGACCATGTGTCCGGTGAAATGGGTCATGACAACCAGCCACTGGGCCTTCGGTATCTCGGCGGCCACATTAATGCTGGAATAGATCTTACCTTTTATCTCAACCGGTACTTCATTGTCCCCGAAGAGACCGTCCGCCATGACCACAGGCATACCGGTAGCTTCCACGGTAAAACCCTGATTCCCGGCGTGCAGCAGGTGGGTAACGGCATTGGTCCTGTTTCCCCTGTAGAGGGTGGATGTCTCCGTCAGAAAGGGCAGACCTCCCCTCTCCTTTATCAGATCGCCGAGATTCCTCAGGAAGACAGGCCGCGGATACCCCGACTTGTTCGATTCACCGAAGTGGGTCTTCACCGCCACAATGTCCTTTTCACCTACTCCATCGAATAGACGAACCTGACGGATAGCCTCGGCCATCCTGCCGGCAAGATCATTATCGTCACTATCCCGAACCGGGAGAAAATAGACTGTTTCACTCATTATTCCATCCTTTCATCTCTTTACTTTCATGGTAGGCATATACCCTCTCCCTGTCAACCCGCTCCCTACATTATTTCCCAGAAGAAATCGACCCAGCAGTCCCCGGGCACTTCCATGCCGTAAATAACCGGCGCCTCCGGCACCTTGGAAACCAGGCAGATAGTGTCAAAGCTGACATGTGGATACATCTCATGGATGGCGCGAACCGTCCTGCCGCTGTCGTAAATGTCATCACACAGAAGAAACCGGCCTTCCTCAAGGTCGGGTCTCAGGCCTACCTGGAGTTCCCTCTGGATTGTCCCGCTGTAGGAGGATACCTCCATGTAGACCATGGGAAGTCTCAGCTGACGGCTCATGTAGTAGGAGAGATAAAAGCCACCCCTGAGGGGACAGAGTATGGACCGGTACTCCTCCGCGTCCCTGGGGACGCGGGGTACCAGCTGACGGCATAATCGCGAAAAGAGTTTAAAATCTACTGCCCTGTGTTCCATGACCTCAGAGTATAAAAGCCAGGAGAGAGACGGCCGCCAGCCCGATAATGACCGGGTTTAATTCCCGGGCCCTTCCCCTGGCCAGGAAGATAAGGACATGGGTAATGAAACCTGCCGCGAGCCCCAGGGTGATAGAGAACGTAAGGGGCATCAGGATTATTATAAAAAAGGCCGGAACCCCGTTCTCCAGGCTCCGGAAATCGATCTCCCGGATATCCGCGAACATCAGAATTCCCACCATCACCAGAACGGGATAGATGGCGCTGGATGGGATACTCTTAAAAAAGGGAAGGAAAAAGAGTGTCAGCAGGAAGAGCAGACCGGCGGTCACGGCCGTAAGACCGGTACGGCCCCCTTCTTCCACACCGGAGGCGCTCTCGATAAAACTGGTTGTGGTGGTCAGACCCGTAAGGGAACCGAGGACCGTCGCGACGGCGTCCACCTCCAGGGTTTTCTGCACCGGGACGGAATCGTCTGCCGTAAAGATACCGGCCCTAAAGCCGACACCGGAGAGAGTTCCCAGGCTGTCAAAGAGGTCCGTCAGCATCAGGGTAACTATGGGGGCGATAAAGGCGACCTTCAGGGCCCCGATGATATCCAGCTGAAGAAATATGGGTGAGATGTCCGCCGGCAGAGAGACAATGGATTCCGGCCATTTTCCCACCCCCATGATAAAACCGATGACGGCCGTCACAACAATTCCGATGATAAAGGCGCCCCTCACCTTCCAGGCCGTCAACAAAAGGAGGATAACTATGCCGATGACGCCAAGAAGGGCGGAGGGGTTACCCAGATTTCCGAGAGCTACCAGGGTGGCATCATGTTTTACGATGATTCCCATCTCCTTGAGCCCGATAAAGGCGATGAAAAGCCCTATCCCGGCTGAAATGGCGATCTTGAACTCCCGGGAAATGGCCTCCACTATATAACGCCTGATATTGGTTATGGTCAGAAGAAGAAAAAAAGCGCCTGAAATAAAGACCATGCCGATGGCCGTCTGCCAGGGGATACCTTCGCCCGCGACGAGGGCGAAGGCCACGTAACTGTTAAGTCCCAGGCCCACGGACATCGATATGGGAGTGTTGGCCCACAGGCCGGTCAGGACAGTAGCCACCAGGGTAATAAGGGCCGTGGCCGTAATCACGGCCTCCAACGGCATCCCGGCGTTTGACATTATGATTCCGTTCAGGGGAACTATGTACATAACCGTTAGAAAGGTGGTCAATCCTGCCACGAGCTCGGTGCGGATACCGGTACCGTTCTCTTCAAGTTTAAAGAACCGATTGAGAATATTCTTCATCGATGCCTCCTGTTATCGTTGGTATCTGCGGCAACGGTTCATGCAGTCATTGAAGAAGGTATTGCATATACCGGCCGCCTTCCTCTTTTTCGGACCATCTTCCATTTTACCAACGTTAGTTCTGCACTGCCTGTATTTCAAATGACAATACCGTTCGCATTGAAGATACTTCTGCCTGTTCTGTTCCCTGCCGGCAGGCAGGATAGCGGGTAACGCGAGTAACAGGATAAGGAGTGCCGGGAAAACCCTCACTTTCATGGTATTATCGCATCCCTTTCATATAGTTAAAAACCCGGGCTTCGATATCCCCGTCCTTGACCAGGCTGCCGTCCGGGTTTAATATCTCGAACCTGTCGTCACCGTAGTCCGCGATTGTATATATCTTCCCCTTGACGGCAACCTGCCAGGAGATGTTCTTCTCCAGTTTAAGGGGTCTTACCCGGTTCAGGGTCTTTTCATCAAATTCATCGGTCCCGCACAGGAAGACATGCCTGCCGGCCAGGTAGACCCAGGCGTGGTATATGTCCCACCCGCTGTGACGCCACATGCGGGGACGAAGCACCGAGGTTTCACCATAGCCGGAGATATCTATTCTCCCCCCTTCATCCTCCAGGATGGCCCGACAGGCGGAACAGATGGGGAGGCCTTTCCCGTCGATCTCTTCGAAGGAGAGAGGTATCATTTGTCGGAAAGCAGGGTCTCCCCAACGGCCCAGTTTCCGCGCTCCACTTCTTCGAAGACCGTATAGGTTGATGAAGGATCCTTGCCGGCCACTTCCTGAAGGGTCAGAGCAAAACGGGAAGCGATTTCCCGTTTCTGTTCTTCATCAAGGGTGCCGGCGACTTTAACGTTTATATACGGCATGGTTCCTCCCGGGTTTCCTTATCTCTTTTCTATAACAAGGGGAAGGGCTATGGTCAGGTTCACCTTGGTAACGGGGTCACGTTTGATATCGGAATGATCCAGGATATTATTCATTGTGACCTCCCCTCCATGTTTGGTGACGATCTTCTCAATCAGGGAAAGACCGAGGCCGAAATCGAGGGTGCCGAACCGTTCATACACGTTTTTCGTCAACCTGTAAAAAGGTTCGAATACGACCTTTTCGTATTCAGGCGGTATACCCACAAAACCTTCCTCGCTTTTCTCCGGGTCGTTTATGATTGATACGACCAGATTAACACCGATGACATTCATAAGGACAATTACATAGGTTCTCTGTTTTGAAAATTTCATCGCGTTTATCAGGGCCTCGTTAACCGCCTTATAGAGGTACTCCCTGTTCACGTTCACGTATTTTCCGCCGGTCTGCACCCTCAAATCATTAAGGATGATCTTCTGGTTCTTGATCCGGGCCAGCTCTTCGTTCTTGTCTACGGAGGCACGGATAAACTCGTAGAACTGTTCCAGGTCGATCTTTTCCGGTTCGAAGTCGTTAGCAATGATCCAATCGATATTGGAGAACGTTTTAAAGGCGTCCTGGGTTATGGAAACGTTCTTCATGATCTCACTGTAAAGACCCGAGTCTACCTGGTAGGTTCCATCTTCCTTCTTCGAGGTGGAGTCCATCATATCAAGCAGGGAGATAAGGGCGCCGAACCCGGCACCCTGGGTAAAACTGTTGTAGATGTTCCGGTAAAGGGACTTATCCGTCCGGGAGATGTTCCGGCTCATCATCTTTTCTTTCCATTCCTGCCATTCCATGTCCTTGTCTATCTGTAAGATATCGGACTGATCGATAATCTCCCTGGCCTTCTTCAGTTCCATTTCACGGCGACGCTGATCCGTGACGTCCTCTGCCACAATAATATAATGAGTAATGTCATTATTCTCGTCTTTCAGGTGAGACACATAGGCATAAAGGTAATATATCTGGTCATCACTGTTCACCGCGTAGAGGTCACCGTACCATTTGTCCCTCTTGATAAGATATTCCCAGGTGTCCGGTTCAGGTATGACGTGATTCTCCGGTTCTTTCACGCTTCCGCCGATGGTCTCCTCCGCGGAAAAACCGGAAATTTCCTCAAAGGTCGGGTTTACGTATTCAATGACACCATCCCGGTTGACAATGACCACAACGTTCGGACTCTGTTCAAGGGCATGCCGAAAGGTTTTCAGGTTAATCTCGTATTCCCTTCGCTTGCTGACCTCCTGTTCCAGATTCCTGTTGACGGTCATTAGCTCCCGCGCCCGTTTCTCGGCCAGCTCTTCCAGATGGTCTTTGTACTCCTGGAGCTCCAGTTCAGCTTTCTTCTTAGCCGTTATGTTTCGAACGATGGCCAGGATGGTATCCTCCCTGGAATTAATGAGACGAACCTCGTAAAAAAGGCTGTCATCATCCTTTTTAACGGCATACTCAAAGGTCTCCACCTCTCCTGTCTCCAGGACCCTTTTCGCCATTTCGGAGGCCTTGCGGGCAACGGCCGCGGGCCACACTTTGCGGGCGATCTCTTCCTGGACCGGGTCCTTTACGCTCCCGTCCGGATTAATGGTAAACATGATATCGGGTATGGCGTCCAGGAGAGTACGGTTTCTCTGCTCGCTAAGGGTCAGTTCCTTTTCAACCTGATAACGGTGCAGGGCCATTTCAATAGAAGCGTGGAGCATGTTGAAGCTGTAAGGTTTGAGGATGTATCCGACAGGCATGGAGGCCTTGGCCCGATTGAACTGCTCGTCGTCGGTTCCGGAAGTCAGGTAGAGAAAGGGGATACCGTACTCCTGGTGTATCCTGCTCGCGGCCTCGATCCCGTCAATTGTTCCGGAAAGCTGAATGTCCATCAGTACAAGGTCCGGATTTTCTCTCCCGGCCGCTTCGATAGCTTCCTCACCCGATTCAACGGAGGCAACAATTTCATACCCCCCCTTCTTCAGCATGTTTTCAAGCATCACGGAAGAAGCGTGCTCGTCTTCCACGATAAGGACACGGGTGGCCTGCCTATCCTTTTGAAGTTTTGTCTTTTTTCTCGCGTTTTCCATGGTATACCCAAACAAACCACCGATCAGGTCTGTCGTCAATGCAATTACGTGTTTTATACCGGCTCGATTAATAATTGTAGAGGTCGCGTGGAAGGTCCGTCAATAAAAAACAGAAGAGCACGTTCAAAAAATGGTTTCACATTCAGCTGGTCCATGATAGTATACTGGCGCATGGAGATGAAGCATGGAAGAATCCAGTCTTGACAATATCACCTGGGACCAGACCCTGAGCAGGCTGGCGGAGTATCTCGATACCGGCAGCCCTTCCAGGATAGTGAACAGGCTGATTGACTACGCTGAGATCATAACCGAAGGCAAACTGGCCGGGATAGTAAATTTCAATTACCAGCTCACCAGCACCCAGGTCAACGAGATCATCGACCTTCTCATCGACCTCCAGGCCGTGAGCGTCATCTACAATCTGGCCCTGAAGGGGACCCGCGATCTGGAGAAGGAATTCGTGTCGAATATCTTCTCCGATTACAATACCCCCCAGAATATCTCATCCTACATAAGCCTCAGGACCACGCTGGAGAACCGTCTCAGTCACCAGCTTCAGCAGTACAACATGAATATGGGTAAAACGAACAACTCCCAGGCCATGTCCATAAATGAACTGAAAGGACATGTTCGGACGTACAAGGAACTGCTGGACAACAACGTTTCGATCTCCACCAAGGCCCAGCACGGCGTTATCGCCGCCTCCCTCCACGACGCTTACGTTATACTGACAAACCGGGAAGACTGGCGAAATGACAGGACCTACATGAAGTTCTTCTTCAACGAGGAAGACGTCAATAAATCGGAGACCCTCCTGGTGTCGAAAAAGCAGAGGCACAGCCTCAAGGAGATCAACCAGAATGTTGAGTCCTTCCTGAACGATTTTAACCGTCTCAAGATGGAGAAGATATCAGGGGACAAGCAGAGCAGGATGGATAAAGAGGAATCGAACATAAATACCGGGGAAAAGGAAGCGCCATCCTCCCGCTCCTTTTCGGACCGGATGCTCATGACCCCCTTCGGGAGACAGTACGGGAAACGGATCGACTCGATTCTGAATGATATTTTTTCCGGGTCGGGCCGCTCCATCGACCCGGACGCTTTCCACCGGGCCTTTCTGAACCAGTTCGATAACTACACCAACCTTCCCGACCTTCTCAATATTCCCCTGAACAGGGAAGACCTTATCCTTTCGGCGGAATATCTCCTCAGTACCGAACTGACACCGAGGACCGCCGCCGATCGGTATCTCTACAACAATCGGAGAGAGAGTCCGGCCCAGTTTTACAGCGGATCAAATAAAGAGCTTATCGAGTCTTACTACAATGAACTCTTCAAGGCCTACTTCGAAGACAAGTTCGAACCGATTTTCAGAATCATCCGAAGCGGAGACATGAAGATGTTCGCATGCGCTTATATTATGAAGCGAATCTACTTCCTCTACGGAGAGAACCTTAACAGTTTCGGCTACCTTTTCCTTAAGACCATATCCCATGAAGGGGGAATCAAAGCCACGTAAGGATGTTCACGGCAGAATACCGGAAAGATCGGCAAGCGTATCTCCCTTATCATCCATGAATTCTATTCCCATGCCGCTTCTTTCGCCATCTTTATCGCCATCCTGGATCCAGCGGACCACACCCTTGATCTCCACTTCTTTCTTTCCCGGCAACCTCAACCGTAGAGCTACCTCGCTGCCCGTATGGAGTGGCTCCGGTGTCATGATAAAGATTCCTCCTTTGCTCATGTCGGAAGAGGTACTGTAGGTCATTCCTTCTTCACTATGCACTTCACTTTTCAGGTTTGTCTCCACCCGCTGGTGTTTTCGTTTATCTTCCATATCAACCACCTCTCCCCATCAGGACAAAAATAACCATTTACCTGTAATAATTGTCAGTATTTATTCCTTTATTCCCACCGCCGAAGATGGCGGGGATATTAATGCTTTTTTGTTTGCACACAAAAGCATCTTTAGGAATAATTACTGAATAATTGTTTATGATTCTGTCAGATATATGGTATACTGTCAATCCCCTTTATTTCGGGGATCGTTAATCCCGGCTCTGCCATGACCTGTACCGGGCAGAACAGGAAAAATCACAAGGAACCGGCGACCATTGCAACCAGTACATCTTGACGAAAAACTCTTCGAAGAAGACCTCACCTCCGATGAACAGGGTGTGGCCCGCATATACTACCTGAGAGAACGGGTCATCTTTCCCTATTCAAAGCAGAACGTATCTCTCCCCCTCTCCGCTGAAACCCGGAATTTGGAGGAGGGAATTCGACTTATCGCCTATCCCATACGCTACCTTACCGACATCCTCATCTACCGGTTCCGTACCGCAACCCTGGTTGAGGTCATCAGCAGCGAGATTAAGGATAATTCATGCCGGGTTGCCCTCCAGGGAATAAGCCGTGTCCGGGTCACCCGGCTCCATTCCGTGACCCGGGCTTCGTACCGTCTCCTTCGGGACCAGGATGTGGAAGACCCCGGCGACTCCGTGGACAGACTTCGCCGGAAAGCCCAGGAACTTGTCTTCCTTATCAACGTGGAGCAGTCCGACAGGCTTATCGCTTTTCTCAATTTCCTGACTCACCCCTCCCGGCTTACGGACTTTATCAGCCACTATTTCGTGAACGGTTACAGGCAAAGATACCGGCTCCTTAAAGACAATGACCCGCGAAAACGGAACAATCTTCTTATGGTTTTACTTGACAGGCTGATACGAAAGATCAAAAAGAGGACACTGGATAGGTAAATATGAGAAAAGACGTTCGAAAGAATAATGTGTATTACGGTATCGCCTGGTCCCCATGGTACCCCTATGATAAATACGAAGCCATGAAAATTCTGCCGGAACTGGCCGGTATTATTGAACTGGGAGATATCCACGGTGACGGGATGCGTTCCCTTATGATGATAGGCTGCTGGAGGGACGGACTGAGAGTGGAACTGAGAAAATTTCTTGACCCCCTTACGCCTACCCTGACACATCTTCGAAAAGAGATCGAAAATCGTGACTTTTTCTACCGCTTCACGGTAATCGATACCAATCCCCAGGACATGAGGGACATCCTCTTCTGGCTTATCAAAGAATACGAGCCTGTTTTCAACAATACAAATGATTTCAGTGATTCAAAACGCTACGAGACCATCAATGTCCGCGAACTTTACCGCGATTCTGACGAGGTGATAGAGAACATACCTCATCCAGTCTGATTCTACGTGAACATCGTAATGTCTTCCGGTTGGTACACGTCCCTCACGTCCCGTGTAAGTTGAAGATACTCAAGAATGTACTTTAACCGGGCAGCGGCATCCAGGGGAGATGATAATCTGGTGTCCGATCTGGGAGAAAACTGCTGCATCATTTTCACGTTCCTGCAACGCTTCTCTCTGTCCCTGATAAATATATCGCTCCTGAACAGTTTAAACGTGTCGAAAAGGGATCGTATGATATCCTTTGAGGTTATCAGGTTCGCTATGTAGAGGTTCGAGTCCGCGTCATGGAGATTGCGCGTAAAAAATTTCAACAGTTTCAGAACAATCTCCGGATAAAGCAGATCGTTCATAAGTACGATCACTTTCTCCTCCAGCTCCCTGTCGATCATCCTCTTTGTGGGATAGGCCAGGCTCGGTATTTCAATATAACCGGTTATGCACTTATTATGGATGAAATCGATGAACCGGTCCACCGTGTCCTTCTTCATAAAGTCAGACTCGGCGTAGGTCCCCTCCAGCAGCTCATCCGCCACTTCCGTAAGTTCGTACCCCCGGATGAGGGCCTGGAAATCGATAATACCGGCCTCAGCCAGGTCGGTAATAACAATATTATCTTTCAGTAACTGGTTCTCGTCATATTCCGGAGAGGAATCGAAGAGTTGATCTTCCATGATCAGTTAAACCTCTGAGTCAATGAAAGGCGCAGTTCTTCCCTGAATGCGCCCCTTCTGTTATAATCATCGACATTTTTCACCGCCATATACAACGAATAGGAATAAAAATAGGCCTCCAGGGCCCCGAAAAGTATCCCCTGGTAGAGGTTCCCCCGCATAAAGCCCCAGGTACTGAGGAAAATAAGAACTCCGTTTGTCACAAGGGTGGCTGCGCCCAGGCCCCATTTACCCGTGTAAAAATGCCCGAAACCGGGAAGCACTACCGACCCTACGACAGAAAGGGCCATACTCTTAGGGGGACGATTCAGGGCTTCCACCAGGAGAGCCTCCAGCCGAACTGCCTCGTCCAGATGAGGGCTTTCCGGGTACCTCTCCTTCCACCGCGCAAGGAGTCTCCTGGCCGAAGAGACGTCTCCTGTCAGGGCCCGGGCGTAGACTCCGTTCAGATCAACGAGAGGAACGTATTTTCCCTCCGGCCATTGCCGCCGATACCGGATCACATCCTGCCATCCGAAAAGGGGAGTGCCGGCGGAAAGCCTGTAACCGGACCTCAGGTAAAGCCCCTCCTCGGCGCCATCTGAATCAGGATACCGTATGAGAAGCCGGTCCAGGGCCTCCATGGCCTTCCCGTACCGACCCTTTCCATACTGGACCTTGCCCTCGAGAAGAAGGCTTCTGTCGGTCAGCTCGCCCCGGGGATAGAGAGTTCGGTACCTGTAGACCTCTGTCATTGCGGAATGATAATCACTCATCCTGTAAAGCGCGCCGGCCCGGTCAAGGAGATCCTCTCCAGGCTGAACCTTAATCGAAAGCAGGAGGGCGAAAATCGCGGTCTGGATCATGGCGCCGCCCCGGCGGGTCGAGAGGAGGGCAGGTATTCGCGCACCCGGTCTCTACCCTCCTCCCGCAGCTCATGGTTTCTCCCGCGGGCGGCGGACCAGGCTCCGTAGAGGTTGGCTCCGTAGAGGACCATTCCGGTGGCCGCGGCGGTCCACATGAGATTGTAATGTCCGCTCTTCCAGGCGACGAATCCGCCGGCCACCGCTCCTCCGAGGGCCAGGAGGGTCAGGATACCTTCTCCCCATCGCCCGGAACGGACCTGGCCCATGCCGGGGAGAAGGGCGGACATGACAACGCTCCAGGCAGGCGAAACCAGGGGAAGGTCGGCATAGTCGATTAGCACGTTCTCCAGGTCATTTGCCCGGGCCGGCTCCAGGAACCGCCGGGCCTTCTCAACTTCCTCCAGGGCCTCTTCCGGCCGGTTCATGGCCAGCAGCCCCTCGATCCTCAGGTTAAAAAGGGACCGGGCTTCTTCCGGCTCTCCCCCGTATGTCAGGGAAGCCAGCGCATAAAGGGAGTCGGCCGGTCTTTCCATTTTCTGGAGGGCGTACCCGGCCAGAAGGATGGAATGGGCCGTAGTAAGGTCGATGAGCTCCAGATAGGCTTTCTCGTACTCCCCGCCCATGGAAAGGGAGACCGCCCTGTAATATATGTATTCATCTCTTTTCTCAGGATATTTCAGAATCAAACGGTTTATTTCAGAGAAGCTTCCGAACCAGTCTCCCTGTTCCATCAGTTCACGGACCAGGGGAGAAGGTCCATCTTCACCGGCTTTCCCTGAAAGAGGTATCATTACAATCAGCAAGATGATAAAGGTAGCGCGGAATCTCATGGCCTCTCCCTGGGAGCGGGAACAGGGTCCCGTCCTCCGGGAGATGAGGGATTACATCGGATTATCCGTTCACCGGCCAGAATGCCACCCACCAGGAAACCGTACCTCGCCAGCGCCCTCTCTCCGTATCTGCTGCAACTCGGCTCATACCGGCATTGGTGTCCGTCCTGGGGCGAGATGGCTTCCCTGTAAACCAGGACAAGAAAGCGGCTTCCGAGGGAGAGGGCCCCGGACGAAGAATAATGGCTGCCCGTGGAAAAATACTCCCTTTTCTCCACACCCTGCCAGGGGCCGAATTCACCCGCATTCCCCGCCGTCAGGAGAGATACCGTGAAAAAAGATACTATGAATGTGATCTTCACCATACTTTCTCTATTTCATTCCATCCTTCTCTTCGGTCAAACGAAAAAAGTATCCTCAAAGAACTTGACACAGCCCGGCTATCCATATCAAAAATGATAATCATGCACTGGAAAACATCCCTGCTAATCGCCCTCATCCGGCTGCTGCCGACGCGGCTTTTCTCCCGGCTCACCGGCCTTCTGGCCCGGATACATCTGCCCTCTCTCCTTTTGAATCCGCTTATTCGATGGTACGTGAGAACATTCAGGATAGAGATGGACCAGTTCAGAATACCCGACGAGGGATTTCGGACCTTCGACGCTTTTTTCACCCGGGAATGCAGGGAGGGCGCGCGTCCGGTGTCTGACCCGAAGGTTTTCGTGACATCGCCCGTGGACGGACATGCGGCGGCCCTGGGACGCATCGAGGATGGCAGAATACTTCAGGCCAAGGGAATCGATTACGGCCTGCATGACCTCATTCCCTCTGAGTACGCCGGCGCCTTCACGGGAGGCTCCTTTATAACCCTCTACCTTTCTCCGGCCGACTACCACAGGATACACTCCCCCCTCAGGGGTACTCTTGCCGGTTACATAGCCCTTCCGGGACGTCTTCTTACCGTTCAGGAGTTCATGGTAGGAGGATACCCGGGCCTCTTTACAAAAAATGAGCGTCTTATAGCCTGCCTGGACTCCGACCACGGAGAGGTCGCCTGCTGCATGATCGGGGCCACCAACGTCGGTCGCATCTCCCTCACCCGCACTCCCGTGGAGACGAACAGGACCTTTGGGAAACGGGAAGAGACCTGGTTCCCCGATGAAGAGCGACTCTCCCTCGAGGCGGGCCAGGAGCTCGGCATCTTTCATCTGGGATCGACGGTCATTCTCCTTTTTCAGAAGGACAGGGTCGATCTGGACCTGGTCACGACCGGTTCCCGCATCCTCATGGGTCAGGCCATCGGACGTTACATCTAAGCAAAAATGCTTGATTAATGAGGCCTTTCGTGATCGTATTCATGGAACATAAGGGAGGAAGAATATGCCCCGTTATACATCCATGCAGAATCACATTGAATCCCAGGTTAAATTCTGGGAACACAACAAGCTTAAGATAGACATGGAGGAGGGAAACAAGCTTTCTCAGCCCACTCTCCCCTTTCTCACCGTCTCCAGGGAATACGGCTGCGGCGGATTTGAAATCGGCCAGAGAATCTCGCAGATTCTTACCGATGAGATGAAGATTGAACCGGCCTGGATGGCCTATGACAAAGAACTACTGGAAAAACTCCAGAAGGATACCGGACTTACCCAGCCCCTTATTGAGACTTTGACAAACAAGGCCCGTAACACCCTGACAAACGCGATCCAGGGTCTTTTCAGCGATTTACCTCCCCAGGTTACGGTCTATCAGAAACTCGTGGAGATCGTCCGCATACTGGCCACCAACGGCCATGTCATCATCATCGGCCGGGCGGGTAATATCATCACGAGAGACATGCCGAACGGATATCATATACGACTGGTAGCCGACATGGAGTGGAAAATAGACCGGATTTCACAAGCCTTCTCCATTAACGCCCGGCAGGCTGAAAAGCAGATACTGGAAAAGTCAAAACAGCGCGAAAAGTTTATGCAGGAGTACGTCCATTTCGACCTGAGCAACCCGCATAATTATGATCTGGTCATCAACAATTCCCGTCATGACACGGAAGAATCCGCCAGACTGATAATAGGTGCCATGAAGAGCAGGGACCTCCTCTGATTGACCCGTGACCAGCAGGGAATTTGAACTTGACGATCTGATCATCTCCCACGACAGGGAGAAAAATCACCTGCTCTGCCGGGACTCCGCCTCAGGTACAAAGAAGTGGATCAAAAGGCTTGAGGCCCCCTGTGAGCTCGAGTCTATCCTCCTGGATGATGACACCCTTTTTGCCGCCTGCGTGGAAGACCATCATAACGGTATGCTCTTCGCCCTTGACCGCGCAACGGGAAATACCCGATGGTACATACCGGGTCACGCTTTTGCTCTCATCCCCTTCGAAGGGAACCTCTACACAATTTTTATTGACAGCGAAGACCGCTACTTCCTTCTGAAGATAGATCGTAACGAAGGGTCTCTTATCTGGCACCACCAGGTCCAGCCGGATCTGGAGGGCTATCACTTCAGCGGTCAGCGGGCCATCCTGAATTATCCCGGAGGACAGCGTGAATGGATATCCCTGGCAGATGGAAGACCCCATTCTCCCAAAGGAAAGAAACATGCTTAACTACGAGGTGGCGGATGCCACAAGCGAACTCAATATAGCCCGGTCCCTGGAGACGTACACTCCCCCCTTCGTGATTCTGGACGGGTACCGCTTGATCGATAACGGTCACGACCCTGAGGCCACGGTCCAGATAGAGGCGAGGGGCAACATCATTCACGAGGCGTCCACAGGGAACGGTCCGGTGGACGCCCTGGCCGGGGTTTTGAAAAAGGGGCTTATTCCCCTCTTCCCGGAAATATCCGGAGTAAAACTTATCGACTACAGGGCCCATATCATGGACGCCCGCAGGGGAACAAGTACCGATGTGGAAGTAGCAATCATCTTTACCGACGGCAGGAATGTCTGGAAGGTCCATGCCCGGTCAGAGAACATTAACGCCGCCTCCTTTGCGGTACTGATCGACGGCTTTGAATACGCCATCCTCCTGGGAAGAAAAAATATGTAAACCCTATTGTTCTTTCTCCCTGTAGGCTTCCACACTGAAGGGGATATTCTCATCCAGGATCGGCTCGTTCTCTCCGCCCGGCCTGAAGGATCGAGCAAGGTTCACCCGGGCGAATTCGTTCTCATGCTCTATCCTCTTCGCGTAATCGACCCCTTTCCAGTAGCTGATATGGCTTTTGGACTCATCCCCCTGGTTCTGGTACACGGCCCCCAGATTATTATAGGAAGTGGCCAGGGTATCGAAGATACGAACATGCCTCTCTTTGGAGGCCGAAGGATTCTGTATCTTTTCGGCCTTCCGCTCAAGGACGGAGATCAGTTTCAGATACTCTCCCTTACTGGCGTCATACTTTCCCACGTGATAGAAGCCGTTCCCAAGGGCGAGCATAAGCTCCGGGCTGGATGCGTATTCATCATAGAGGTTGAGCCACTCTCTCAGGGATTCAGAGTATTCCTCGTTCATGTAATAGATACGACCGAGATTATAATGCACTTCGGGCGAACGGAAACCGCTTTCCAGCGCTTCCCGGTAATGACGGCGGGCTATCTCGAAATGTTCGATTTCACCTTCCCCGGCCATGGCTATATCCTCCTGAAGGTCGCCAAAACGGGACGTAACCTGATCAAAACTGTAGTAGAAGATATTCCCCATCAGGGCGTGTGTATGACCGATATGTTCCGTCTCCCTGTAAAAGTCCTCTCTCGTGAAGGAAGGGTGATTATCGTGAGCCTTTAAGGCCTTCCTCAGATAGCTATAGGCCCTTCCCATGTCATTGGTCCGGTAGTGATATTCTCCCATGAGATGCAGGGCTCCGTAATAATCGGGAGAAAGTTTCAGGGCCTTTTCAAGGTACCGTCTCATAACAGGATAATTCTTCTGTTCCCTGCTCAGGCGGGCGGAATGGACGTAGAGAGGAGGATAATCGGGATCACGCTCATTCAGGGCGCCGAGAACGGAACGGACCGCCGGGTATGTGTTATCCTGCCTGTCTACGAGGCGGGGAGACACCACGCCATGGTCGATGCGAACGTTTCCACCCGGACCTGCGTTCTTGCTGAGATAGTACTCCGCCAGTTTTCCCAGAAGGGGTGACGGCACCTCGTCAAGCATCTCCTTCTCCCTCAGACGGGCATGAATGCCGGCGGCCTGGGGGAAGGTGTCCCGCTCGATGTAAAGATTCAGCAATCCCGCATATCCTGCGACTGAATTGCTGTCCACTTTCAGTATATTTTCATAGTATTGCTTTGCGTCCAGGTATCTTCCCTGCTGGAAATAGGCGTCGCCGATTCCGAGAAGGGCCGTGATATTATCATCCTCCAGAGCGAGAGTTCGGCGGTACATATCGATGGCCACGTCGAGCTGATCTTTCTCTTTCTGCTTGTCTTCCGGATAATACCATTTCGGGACTTCATCCTGGACAGCTCGGTATTTTTGTTCAGGTACTCTGGCGTAGAAACGCCCAAGGTTGTTCAGGACGGAGGTGTTGCCGGGATCAAGCCGGTAGGCCTTGTTCAGTTTCTCCAGGGACTTGATGAATTCTGACTGCCTGAAATAGGCCCGGCCGTATTCCGTATAACCGTAGATATAGTCGCTTTTGTAATCGCTGTCCACCCTTTCGAATATCTTTTCCGCCGTTTCGTAATCGCCCGGTTTCTCCGTGTAATCACCTGGCCGGTCGATAAAAGCCACTCCCCTGTCTATGAGCTGTTTAGCCTTCCAGGGCTTATAAACATACTGGTACCCGAGTATGGTCAGGACCAGGGCCGCGGCCGTAGCGGCTCCGAAGATCTTCGTGACACGTAAGAGCCTGCGCTGACGGTCTCTACCCTCGGCGGTGTATTCAGGCCGGGCGTGGATAACCTTCCGGCCAACCTGATCGACATGAGCGAGGTCGATCCTGGTTTCAAGGCGTTTTTCAAGGAAGCGCTGTATGGCTCCTTCCGGCTTCCCGCCAAGTATCATGTCGACCAGTTGACGGGTCTCCCGGGCCGGGAGGAGATCGTTTATTACCGTGTCCTTGATGGCGTGAACAAGACCGGGACTGAAAAACCCCATGGCCTTTTTCAGCCGACGCATCTCGTCCTCTGAAAGTTCAACGGTATCAGCGGGTCCGGAAACCGCCGGTTCTTCTACCGGTTGAGGTCCCTCCTCATCGTCCAGGGGTTCAACGGTGAGGCTTTCCTCCTCACTGGGAAGGTCGACCGGAGCGACCTCTTCCGGGCCTTCATCCAGGTCCTCCAGGTCTATATCCGGTACGTCCTCTTCTTCCTCATCCACTTCTTCGGCTACGGGCTCTTCTTCCGCTTCATCAAGGGGTTGAACAAAATCATCTCCCAGCTCATCCAGGTCATCGAGACCGGCGGCCAGGCTTTCGTCTCCCAGCCCCTCATCTCCCAGGTCTATCTCATCCAGGTCGGCATCCTCACTCCCCTCATCGAGATCAAGTTCCGGGATGTCCCCCTCTTCAGCCTCTTCCATGTCCGAGGCCTCCTGGAGGGCAAGATCAGAAAGATCGGGAACGTCGCTGTCATCACTCTCCAGGGAAACAAGTCCTTCATCCATATCTTCAGGTTCGTCTTCCGCCGTGGGAGAGGCCTTTTTTTCATCCGTATAGCGCTCGTCGCTAATCTCCTGTTCATCCACGCTTTCAGGCTCTTCTCGCGTAAGGGTATTAAGCTGGTCCAGGGTGGACCCACCCTCTTCGATCGTCTCTTCAAATTCCTCTTCAGAGTCAGGGACACCCGGCTCCTCCAGGTCTTGCTCTTCGCCGAAGTCAACCGGTTCAAAATCCTCTTCCGGTTCTTCCGTGATCTCCTCTTCAAAATCGGCATCCTCCGCGGAAGCCTCCTCTTCCTCTCCCGGGACCTCGGTTATCAGGTCAGTTATGTCTTCAATGGAATCGGGTTCCTCCTCCTCCTCCAGCTGGGGAAGCTCCTCTTCCTCCTCTTCTTCATCAAAGCCGGACAGCTCTTCCCCGGAAGGTTCTTCCAGGTCGGACAGGTCCAGGTCCAGGTCCTCTCCAAACGCGTCCTCGTCACCAGTTGTCGGGATATCGTCTCCCACATCGGGAATGTCCAGTTCTCCCTCGGGCAGGCTCAGGTCCCCGGGAATATCGTCGGTATCCTCTTCCCCGACATCCACGGTAAAGGCGTCATCAGCCGGCACACCCTCATCCAGGAGATCCTCTTCAGGGATTTCATCGGGGGATGGTTCTTCTTCACCCTC
Source organism: uncultured Leptospirales bacterium (assembly GCA_964645775.1). Lineage (GTDB taxonomy): Bacteria > Spirochaetota > UBA4802 > UBA4802 > UBA5550 > CAZYBU01. The sequence continues at coordinate 23,238 of CAZYBU010000031.1, forward strand.
TTCGTCTTCTTCCGGCTCGACGAATGATACGGATGGCTGAGCCGTAATGTCCAGAGCATCCGCGTGGGGTCGCGACTCCACGACATCGAGAATTCGTTCAATCTCTTCCAGTTCTTCAGGAGTATACTCTATGGTCTGGTTCTCTTTTTCAGCCATTATTTTGAGGAACCCTCCGGGGATTTACTGTTCAGCCCCATTTTAAGCGACATAATACATTAAAGTAGATCACGGTCAAAAAATCAATATTTTTTACTGTCCCAACGATCAACCGAATTAATCTTTTTCCTCGTAATTATCGACATTAATAGTATACAATTCAACCATAAACCGGAGTACCATGAGATCACAAATCATCCTTCTTGTGTTCATACTGACACTTCCCCTGTCGGCCTTAACGGAACCGGTCGAGGTCTATGAATACTCCCTCCGCCTCCTGGATAAGGCCTCCATGCCCGAAAAAATCCGCCTCGTCCGTACCATGAGCCGCGGAGACACCGACCAGCTCATAGCAAACGGTCTCCTTTTCACTTACAGGAACCGGAGCGCCTCCCGTGTCAAAGTGGCCGGGGATTTCTCCTCCTGGCGTCCCATCCTCATGAAGCGGAGCCGTGAGGGGATATGGTACTATTTTCTGGAAAACAGTGAAGACCAGAAAATGAGAACGGTCTCGTATAAATTCCTTGTCGATGGCGTATGGATAGCGGATCCTTCCAATCCTTTCAAAGAAAAAAAAAAGAAT
>CAZYBU010000031.1:23986-39438 GCA_964645775.1 uncultured Leptospirales bacterium
GGATGGGATCCTATCTTTCCCGGACGCGTCTACCCGCCGCGCCTGAAGGCAGGATGGTAAGCTACCGAATTACGGGAGAGAACAAAGTTCAGTTCAGGATCTATAAGCCGGACGCGCGATTCGTTTCAGTCATCGGAGATTTCAATAACTGGAACCCTGAAAATGATATCCTGGCTAAAGGCGAGGATGGTATCTGGAGATTAACACGGAGACTTGCGGCAGGGACCTACAGGTACAAGTTCGTGGTGGATGGGGAATGGGTGCCCGATATCTACAACCCGCGGAACGCCTCAGACGCCACTGGTGAAACCGCTTCTGTGATCAGCATACCAAAAAAATAATTTGACCCTCTTTTACCCCTGGCGTATATCGTTATTTCCGGGTTAACCGGAAAGAGAACTACCGGAGGCAACGATGATCGACATTACCACAACGTATATGGGACTTAAGCTGGAGCATCCTGTCATAGCCGCCAGCAGCACATTTACCGCTTCCCTGGGTGACATGAAAAAACTTGAAGACGCAGGGGCCGCCGCCATCATCATGAAGTCCCTCTTTGAAGAAGAGATCATGAACGAGATATCTTCTCTTTCCCAAAACACCTCCGGAGCGTCCTACGGCCAGGAAGGAGACGAATACCTCGCCTATTACCTTAAAGAGAGCCGGGTCGATGAATACCTGAACGTGATTCGACAGGCCAGGGAATCCCTCTCCATTCCCGTCATCGCGAGTATCAACTGTACGAGTTCAAAAGGATGGCTTGAGTTTGCCGACCGCATTGAGGAAGCGGGCGCTGGCGGACTGGAGATCAATATACTGAGCCTCCCTTCTGATCCGAACCAGCGGCCGGATGACATAGAGAAGACATATCTTGATATCCTCCGGGGACTACGCTCCAGGCTTTCAATTCCGATTGCCCTGAAAAGCGGATTCTACTTCACATCCCCGGCCCACTCCCTGGCGCATATATGCCATACCGGGATACAGGGGCTCGTGCTTTTTAACCGGTACGTCGACCCGGACATCGATATCCACAACCTTGAATACACGACGGCGCCTGTCTATACCTCGCCGGCGGACCTGAAACAGAGCCTTCGATGGCTCGGCATACTCCACGGACAGGTAGACTGCGACCTTGCCGCTTCCACCGGCATCCACGACTCCACGGACGCTATCAAGGCCCTCCTGGCCGGGGCAAGGGCCCTCTACGTCGTATCAACCCTGTACCTTAACGGTTTTGAAGTAATAGGAGAGATCCGTGACGGCATTCGGGAGTGGATGGACGAAAAGGGGTTTTCCAGCCTGGACCAGGTTGTCGGTCGCATGAGCCGAAAACAGGCCTCCGACGCCTGGAAGCTGGAGAGGACCCAGTTCCTGAAACATTTCTCCAGTCACAAAGGCTAAGAACGATTAATCTTCTATCCGGAAGGTCTCCAGGAAAAAGGCGAAGGTAAAATCGTCTCCCCGTTTGTCTGTGAGAGAGACCATAAAGGTACGTCCTTTCCGGATAAAAATATAAACATAGGCGGTCTCCTCCTGGCCCTTTCGGATATACCGTGCCCGAAATGCGCTCCCCCGTCCCCGGACATGCCTGAAGGGAAGAAGCACGGTCTGCCCCGTGGATATACGGACCTCTGAATATCCCTTCTCCTTCAGGCCCTTCTCCATGGATGTGAGGGCGTAGTCATCCAGCGAATCACGGACCTCCCGGTCAATGATGGTGATACCGATACGGGCGTCCTCGCCATCAAGAATGACCCGGTTCGCCTTTCCCTTTCGTACCCTGAGTTTATAATCTGCGGGATACGTAAAGAGTACTCCAAATTCACGGAAAGTTTTTACCGTCGAATCGTTCTCCGCCGGGTAAACAGATGTACCGGTGAGCAGAAGTGGCGTAATGATAAGAGCGATTGCCTGAATTTTCATGATCAATGCTCCTGTTCATCTCCCGGCCAGCGACCGTATCGACTCCGATTCATAGACCGGCTCCGGGTTCTCCATAAGGGAAACACGTATCATGGCCCGTGCCACGTCATCCCCTTCCACTCCCCTGTAACGGGCCAGGGGACCTGCAAAAAGGGGGCCCAGGAGCCTCATGACCGTCTTTCCCGCTTCCTCTGAGAATCGATACTCATCTCTGTTCCCCATGAGTATCGAAGGGCGAAAAAAGACGGCCCTGTCTCCCAGCATCTCTCCTATCGCATCCTCGGCCTGGCCCTTGGTCCGTAGATAAAAACTGAGTGAGTCGCTGTCGGCCCCTATGGATGAGACCATCAGCAGTCGTGAAGCTTCGTTCTTCCGGGCCATCTCCGCCAGGGCAACGGGCAATTCATAATCCACGGCCCGGAAGGCCTCTTTGCCGCCCGCCTTTTTCATTGTTGTCCCCAGGGCCACAAAGATATGGGCAGAGGGCGTAAGAGGGGAGAGGGATGAGAGATCGGTAAGATCATTTACCACTTCCCTGACGCTGCCCGTCAAGCCGGGAAGAGTTCGGCGGTTAATCGCCGTAACGGAATCGAATTCATCCTCTTCCGCAAGCTGCCTGATAAGCCTTGACCCGATAAATCCGCTGGATCCGAATACAAGGGCCTTTCTTCCTTCAGCCATCCTCACCCCCTCTCATAGTTGCACATGGTATAACTATTCATCCAAAAAACAATCAGGAAACCCGTACCCCTCTCTCTTCTTCCGCCATGAGCCTCTCCAGGATCCTGTCCTTCTCCTCCCAGAGGATATTGAGCCACCGGTTAAAATAGTCCACAAAAGCGGGATCACGGAAGTAATTCCCCAGAAGGGCCCGTGTCACCGGTATCTGCTGAACATGGACCCGTACCCGCTGAATCTGACCACTTAAGTATTTCCACATTGTCGGGTTGCTGATACCCGGGTAATAGACCGTAATATCAAGGATTGTATTGATATACTCCCCCATGGTATAGAGAACCAGGGCTGTTCCCCCTGACCTCGGCTTCAGGAGATGGCGGTAGGGTGACTCCTGTTTTCGGTGCTTTTCCGGTCTATACCGGGTCCCCTCCACGAAATTAAAAACCGTAACCGGTGAGTGCTTGAACATGTCACAGGAGCGGCGGGTCCGTTCAATATCTCTACCCTTCAGGTGGGGGTTCTTTTTCAAAACGGACCTGGGATAGCGCTTCAGGATGGGAAAATCGAGGGCCCAGAAGGCGATTCCCAGAAAGGGAACCCAGATCAGTTCTTCTTTAATGAAATATTTGAAAGGGGAGATGTTTCCATGGAGGACCTGGCCTAAGACAAAGGGGTCCATGGAACTGACATGGTTCGACAGGGCCAGGTACCACCGGTCGCGGCTGAAATCATCGTCCCCCGTCAGGTCGATCTGCATCCCCGTAATCGTGCGGGTACCGTAATTGATAAAGAAGACCCAGATCTCGCTTATTCGGTTGGCAAAGGAGGTGCATAGCTTCTGCCAGAATGGAACAGGTATAATGAGTTTTAATATGGCGGAGAGTAAAAGGGGTAATAACAGGATAACGGTAGTTAACAGGAACCAGGTGAAGGTAAAGAGTCCATGGAAGAATATGCGTATTCTCTCAGACATTATATAAAACCTCCTGTCACTACACAGATAATCAAATAACGCGGGATGTAGTCAAGGATTTTACAATCCGAATATTCGTGGTTGACTCCCGGGATACCCTCTGTCTATTATAGAGTATAACGCCCTTGAATTATCAATGAAGGGCGCCTGCGGGAAAAGATCTCATGGATATTGTAGACAATATAGAAAAAATACTGAATCGGTTACCGCTCAGCATCCTGTTGATTGAAAAGGATTCCTCCATCAGTCACGTGAACAGCGAGTTTATCCGTCGTTTTGGTCAGACCCCATCCTGCCCGGAGGATATCTGGAATCTCGTCCCTCCCGAGAATGACGCGGAAATCCGATTTAACCAATGGAGAGAGTCCGCCTGGCAAGAGGGGCCTATGGAACTGGCTCTGCTGGATCGAAAGGGAGCCCCGCGCAGAGTAAAACTGGAAATGATTTCACTGGATAACAGGAACGTTATTCTTCTGAGTGCGTCTCCTTCATCCATGGAAGAGTCCCTGATCAGCTACAGAAAGATGGACGCCCTGGGACAGCTGGCAGGGGGTATTGCCCACGACTTTAACAACTTCCTGGGCGGAATCATGGGAAACGCGGAACTCCTTCTAAAGCGCCTCCCGGAAGATGAAGGCGTCAGTGAATACGCGGAGACCATCCTGCACATTACCCGGCAGGCATCCAGGCTGACCCGCCAGCTCCTGACCTTTTCCCGCAGAGATGAACCCCATTTCGAAAACATCGATCTCCACCACCTTATCGATTCAGCCCTTTCCCTGCTGAAACATGCCCTGGACAGAAAAATTGAAATCCACAGGGACCTCGCGGCTGAGAAGTTTTCAATCCTCGGAGACGAGACCATGATCCAGAACGCCATCGTGAATCTGGCCCTCAACGCCTGTGACGCCATGCCGGCCGGAGGACGAATCATCATCCGCACTTCCAACGGAACCCTGAATTCCGGGACCGGGAACACCGTTCTTCTAAAGGCCCGGCCCGGTCCCTGTGTCAGGCTCCGCATTGAGGACACGGGCTGGGGAATCCAGAAAGAGCTGATGGAGAATATCTTCGAACCCTTCTTCACAACGGCGGAAGGCGAAAGCAGGTCCGGAATCGGACTTTCCGTTGTGTTCGGCATCATGGAAGCCCATGGCGGAAGTATCCAGGTGGAGAGTGAACCGGGACGGGGTTCCGCCTTCACTCTATGCTTTCCCCTCCTTCAAAAGCTGGAAACCACGATTACAGGCAGGGAGGAGAAGAAAAATTCAGATTCGGTTGCCGGTGAAAAGAAAATGGTGCTGCTCATTGATGATGACCATCAGATGCGAAAGGTGGTCAGCAGGATGCTCCGTCACCTGGAATATGAAGTCATTGAAGCAACGGACGGCGTGGAAGGTCTCCGGGAATTCGAACGGAACAGGGAGAATGTATCAGCGGTCCTCCTTGACATGATCATGCCCCGCATGGGAGGACGGGAAACCTTTCAAAAGATGAAGATGATAGACGAAGAGATTCCGGTCATCGTGATTACAGGCTACAGCCACCACGGAGACCTCTCCCCCATGAGAAACGAAGGTATCCGCGCCGTCCTTTACAAACCTTTTGACCTCGATACCCTTTCCACAGCGCTCGGAAAAATTGATACCATGGCAGGGAACGGGCCTGCGAGCTGACAGGTCAGGGTATCAGAATTCCTCGAATCCTTCATCCTTCATAATATCAGCCAGATTGTTATCTCCCGCCGCTTTCTCCCCTCCTTCCCGGATGATATCTCCGGCCCGGGTCCGCCAGAAGAAAAGGGCAATGACCAGGGCCACGATAAGGGTAAGTCCTACACGGTAGGCCACCACCCCGGGAAAAGCGGGAAAGGCGAACCAGGTGGCCGTCAGGGCGATCGGGTTAACCACCGGCGCTGCGAACATAAATACCAGGGCCGTGGAGACCGGAACCCCGCGGCGCATGAGCCCCCGGGCCACCGGAATGATGGCGCACTCGCAGAGGGGAAAGATTAAACCGAGGAAAGAGGCGGCAAGCATTTGTAAAAGGCGGTTCCCGGGAAGGTACCGCCTGATCACGTCCTCGCCCAAAAAGACCTCGATCAGGGACGCGATAAGGGCCCCGAGCAGAAGAAAGGGTAAGGCCTCCAGAAGGATGGAGAGAAAGATAATCCGCGCGTCATCAAGGGCGGAGGATTGGAGTAATGAAATCATGAATCAGGGAAGCTGAAAACCGTAGCTGACACCGAAGAGGAAGGTATTGTTCACGTAGGTCTCGTCAAAGGTAAGGGCCGTGTTGCGTCCCTTCACCCGGATCTGGATCCATGAAACTCTGAGAGAAAGGCCCTTCCATACCCAGAATTCCGCCTCCAGCATAAAGCTCAACCCAGGGAAACGCATATCGTATGAATTTCCGATGGGTTGAACTTCCAGGTTCTGATACATGGGCAGCAGGTAGACCAGCCCGATACGGAAAAGATTGGGCAGGCGATAGGAGAGGCCCAGGGGCATCATGCCCGCGGAGTAATTCCAAAGGTCCGGGTGAGTCCCCCCCTTCGCGTCCCAGGCGTAGCTTTTAAATTCCATGAACCCCGTTGTGATACCCAGGCCAACGTCCATACCGTTAAAAGGCAGAACCGTCATGGTGGTGTTCAAGCCGCCGAAACCGTTCAGCCAGGGATAATACTCGAACTGCACCTCGAAGAAACGGTCCATGTAATAGAAACCGAAGCCTGCCGGGGCCCAGAGAAAGTCCCACGGAAAATCGACATTCCCCGGCGCCTTGGGAACACTGAGACCGGTAATGAGCCTGATGCCCAGCAGATTATTGAAGAGGGTCCGGTCGCCGTTTATGACCTTCGAGGGAGGAGGACCCTCGTTAACGGGCCGGTGGGCGATGAACTTCACCTCGCTTTTCGCGATCTTCTTCTCCTCGGGAAGGGTCAGCTCCTTACGGAAGATATAGTTATCCCCCTCCTCCCCCACGACATGGCCGGCAAGGACGCTTCCATCCTTCATATAGATCCAGGACTTCTCCCTGTAGTCGTGCCACCTGTGTTTATACACGATACGGAGGATGTCGTCACCCTGCAGGGTACGGGTCTTATCCCCGCTTTTAATCACCACGGAACGGACCGTATTGCTGGTCATCTCCCCTTGGATAATGGAACCGTCCCGGAGAAAGACCGCCTCCGCGAAAAGCGCTGCCGGCGAAAGAAAGACCAATGCCACTGATATGTTAATCATCCATCTCATCGCATGTTAAACCCGTATCCCACGGAGAAACCTATATAGTGATGATACAATTCCAGCCTGTTAGAAGCGTCCTTTTTCTGAATCAGGGGAATGAACATGTAGCTCGCCTTCAGGGAGAGGTTCCCCAGGGGAAATATTTCAAATGAAAATTCGGAAACCGGATAGTACGTTAATTGTTTGTAATGCCTTGTATTTGAAATTGTATCCTCGGCCGTAATGTCCTTATTAAGGGACCAACCCACGTTCAGGGCCAGCCGTATCATGTCCTTTATCCTGTAGGTCAGTACAAGACTCGCCACCTGCATATCGGCGTCCACATATATCTCCGGTGGATTCTGACCGGAGATTTCGATACCTTTAATTGACAGCATCATATATTCCAGTCCGATGCCGAGGTCCACTCCCATGCCCCGAAAGGGGTATCCCACCATGCTGAAGGCCATGAACATCATGCCTGTATTCTGTATGTCATTAAATCCCGAGGGACGTGAATAATTCAATGGATATAAAAGGGAGGACGCGGGCATGGAATTCCATTCCATGTCGAACCAGTCGTCGTAATAGAAGAAATCCACCAGGAGCACCTGGGTGCTGAGTCCCAGAAAGGGCTGGTAAGTGGCATTGACGTGTTCCATCTTCTCTCCGGCGTCGGAGACCAGTATGGCTGAACCGTACCGGAACCCGAAGAGGTTGCTGAACCGCTTCCCCCTATCTTTAACCTCTTTCTCCAGGCCGGGTACCGGGTCTTCGCTCATGACCAGGACTGTTTTCTTCTGAATTTTCTCCTCGGGACCGGCAAGCTCCTGACGTACATAGTAATACTTTTTGTCCTCACCTGTCACATGGACATGGATGAGCGGGGCACCGCTCCTGTAGATGTAGTATTTCGGCTTATAATTATCGTGGTCAAGGACACGGAGAACCTCTTCTGATGGAACGTCCACCTGCCTGCGGTTAACCAGGATGGAGACGCCGGTTTCACTCTCCTTGAGAACGCGTCCCTGGAGCAGGCTGCCGTCCTTTTTAAAAACCGCCCCTGCGGTCAGCTGAGCAGGCAGAAAAAGGAGAAGGGAAAAAACCGCTATGAACAGTACCCGGATCTTCATGGCCGTATAGTATTAAAAATATTTACCAATGACAAGTTCTTTATTTCACTTAAACTATGATCGGCATGAAAGGGGTCAAACTTCAGGAAAGTTCCGACAACGCTTCGCGTCACCGGAATTACATCGCTGACTTTTCCGGCGCACTACGCGCGTTGGTAACCGGAAATCCCGCTGCGCGCAAGCTACGCTTGCCCTGACCGGGATCATCCCGGCTCTGTCGGGAGCAGCACAAATTAACAAAGTAAATCGGGTTTTTATTTCGCCAGACGGAAACCGTACCCCACGGAGAGATAAAAGGTATTACTCCTATAGGTTTTTTTCGATCCAGTACTTTCCTCCTCCATCTTGAACCAGGAGAAGAGCCAGCTGAACTTCAGGGAGAGCCCCCTCCAGACAAAGAACTCGGCGTCCAGGAGCAGGTTCACGGCGGGAAATATCGGTTTATATTCGTCTCCCGCATCCATCATGGTAACCTCCCCTCCCGTGTCAATCAGGTAACTGATACCTATGCGGAAGAGATTGGGAAGCCTGTAAGAAAGGCCAAATTGAGCCATCTCTGTATCCCGCTCGAAATAGGGAAGCTCGGCCCCTCCGATACCCTCGTCCGGGTTGCTGTAATAGAACCAGTACCCCAGCTGGATCCCCAGACCCACGTTGAACATGTTCAGGGGGAGACCGGTCATGACGAGGTGAACCCCGCCGGAACCGCCCATGGGGAGAAAAAAATCTACTTCCGCGTCAAAATACCGGTCATAGTAGTAGAGACCGATACCGAGGGGTGCCCAGTGAGCGTCCGATTCTCCAACGGAGATAAAAGGGTCCCTGGGAAATACCATGCCGGTTATAAGGCGGACACCGAGAAAATTTCGAAAGAGGGTGCGGTCGCCGTTTATGACAAAGGAGGGTTCCGCGATGGAGCCGATACGCTTCCGGGCCACGAAGTTGACCCGGTTTTTGGCCACCTTCTGCTCGTCATCCGATTCCAGCTCCTTTCGGATAACGTAGTTGTACCGGTCCTCGCCCACAATGTAGCCTTCGATGACCTGGTCGTTCTTGAGATAGATATACTTCCGGTTCTTATAATCGTCCTTGTACGAGACGCGGAGTATTTCCCTGCCGCGGAAGGTCCGCTCTTTACCTCCGCTCTTTATGACCACCGTGGTGGCGGTATTGGTCACGATCTCCCCTTCCACGATGAAACCGTCTTTTAAGAAGACAGCCTCTGCCAGAAGCAGAGAAGGGGCCAGAAGAATGAGCAGAATGATATGCAGTTTCAGCCCTTTCATCGCAGGTTAAATCCGTATCCTATGGAGAATGTGAAAATGTGATGCCAGTAATCCATTCCTACATCTATGTTTACGACCGGAATGGTTGCATAACGGAATTTCAGAGAGAGGTTCGCCACAGGATAATACTCGACGGTCCCTTTGAAGTGGGGCACAAAATCAAAATCAGAAACTTCACTTGAACCACCACCACCCTCTTGCTCAGAGATCATACTCTTCTCGATCGGGAAGCCCACAACAAACCCGAACCTGAGAAAATCTTTAATACGATAGGAGAAGAGCAGATCAACAGTATCCGTCTCAAGTTCATAATAATGGCCATCAGGAAGGACAGTTTTTATTTCAAGCCCGTCGGCTACGAATCTGGAATACCCCAGGCCGATCCCCAAGGGTAGATCAAGACCCTGAAAGGGATAGACCACGGCCATCATAGACATGGTTTCTAATCCTGTGTCCTCTATATCCATAAGAGCAGCATCCTCGGCCCTTTCAAAATTGAAGGGAAACAAGAGTTCCTGAGCGGTGGTTATACTCCATTCGAGTTCGAACCATGTATCGTAGTAAAAAAATTCGATGGTCAGGACCTGGGCCGATAATGAGGGTGGTTCGTTTCTGTATATATCATCCGCTTCAGACCCGGTATGTCCGATAAGAAAATTCAACCCGTATCTGAGACCGAAGAGGTTTTCGAACCGGTTGCCCTTTTTGCTCCCCTTCTTATTGTAGTACTTCTCCAGGGCATCCACCCGCTGCGCGGCCACCACGTCGACCTGCCGTTTCGGTATCTTCTCTTCATCCGGGGAGTTCAGGTTCTCCCGGACGTAGTAGTGGGTATCATCCTCACCCACGATATGGGCGTGGAGGACCTTCTTTTTGCCCCGGTAGATGTACTGTTTCTGGAGATATTCTTCGCTGTAAAGGATGCGGAGAACATCTTCCCTGGGGACCCTCTTCACTCCCCTGCGGGAACGGAAGAGGATGTTCTTATTGTCTTCTTTTATAACCTGGCCGCGAAGAATATCGCCACCCTGTAAAAAAAGGGCCTCGGCAAAGAGTGCCGAAGGGCAAAATAGAATTACCGTTACCAGTATACTATGAAGAATAGAACGTCGCATAGGGCGTAAACAGGCTTAACAATGTTTTAATATATCCCGACTCTGTTATTCAGGCAAGAGGTTTTTACATAAAACATGAGAATTTATTTCCCCATCTGGAAGGCATATCCCACGGAGAGCATGATCACGTCGTTATGGTACGTGGCTTTAAAACCGAAGGGTCCTGTACCGGCTGAATCATATCCCTTTAACCGGTAAGAGAGCCATGAAAGTTTGACCGAAAGACCCTTCCAGACCCAGAACTCGATGGAGGTCAGAAAATTGAAGGTAAACTCATCTCCGTAGGTATCATGGTAATCATGATAGGTAATGCCGTCCCAGACCTCGAACCCGTGGCTCATACTGAAGACCATGGCGAAACTGAAGCGGAACAGGTTCGGTAAGCGGTATGAGATGCCAAAGACCATGCCGTCCATATAGGCGTCAAAAACCGGATTGGATACGGCGGGTAAATAGCCGTCCTTCGGGTATTCCTTGAAACTCATAAATCCGAGGGTAACGCCGATTCCCACGTTAAACATGTTAAAGGGGAGTCCGGTCAGCGCGAAATAATGACCTTTTACCCCTCCCAGAGGAAAAAATATCTCAGCCTCCCCTTCGAAAAACCGGTCCATGTAGAAAACACTGAACCCCAGAGGTACCCACTTCGCACAGAGGTCCCGCTCCGGCCCGGCCGGATAGAATGAAACGCCCGTAATAAGCCTGAAACCGAGAAGGTTCCGGAACATCGATTCTTCTCCCCGCAGAAAGGCCCTGTTCGGTTCCAGGGAACGGATTCTATTGCGCGCGATAAAGGACACACTCTCTTTGCGGACCCTCTCTTCATCGGGCCGGTCCAGGTCTTTCCGCACGTAGTAATAGGCCCGGTCCTCTCCCACGATATGTCCCGTGACCGTGTCTCCCGATTTCAGGTAGAGGCGTCGTTGTTTCTTATACTCTTTCGTGTACTGGACATGGGCCACCTCTGCCGCCGTATAGGTCTTCTCTCCATCCCTGGTTCGGATAACGATCGTATCCACGGAATGTTTTTCGATCGTACCCTTTACCATGCCCCCCTCTTTCAGAAACAGGGCGTCGGCATAGAGGCTGATCGACGGTAGAACAACCAGCGCCAGAACCAAAGATGCTATGTTTCGTATTTTTTTCATGGCAGATGGAACCCGTATCCCACGGAGAATTCGAGATAATGACTGTAGAGACGTAAGTGAGAACCGAAGTGACCCGTCCCTCCACTCTCTTCCCTGTTGTTAAAACTCATGAAGGCGTACCGTAATCTGAGGGAGAGGTTCCGCCAGACAAATACCTCCGCGCTTACCAGAAGATTGAAGCCGATTTTGTCGTCCATATAACGGTACTCGTTAAACGTCATGAAATCATAGACTGTTATACTGTCATCAATATCGAACATGTAGGCCAGGCCGAGGCGCAACCGGTCCCACAGACGATAGGTGACGCCCAGGTAAATATAATCCGATTCAACCTTAACCTCGTAATCATCGTTTAAACGGGTCCACCCCATCTGGTAGGTCATATATCCCAGGCTTATGCCCAGGGGGAGGTTAAAGGGATAAAAGGGGTAGACGGTCGTCTCCAGACACATGAACATCTTTTCCGAGGCGCCGCCTGGCACGAAATCCCAGTTGATCTCGAACCATTTATCATAGTAGTAAAAGGACATGATGCCGTAGTGGGTATCAATGCCGGGACCGCCCGGCTCCCCATGGGGGAAAACGATATTCGAACCGGCCCGTATGCCGAAGAGGTTGTCAAAGCGGGTATCACGGGAGATGCCCAGCCGCTCTTTCATCTGCTTCACCGGTTCATAGGAGATAAAGGCGATTCTCTTTTTACGGATCTTCTCCTCTTCCGGTTTTTCGAGGTCTTCCCGTACGTAATAGAATTTTTCATCCTCGTCCACGACATGGACCCTGCGGGACTTCATGTTCTTCTTATAAAGCCAGACCGGCTCCCGGAATCTGTCATCGAGAAGTATGCGGAGGATGTTCTCCCTCGGTATGTTCTCGTACCTGCCCCGGGTCAGAAGGCGTATCTCCCGGTCCGTCTCCCGTATGATCTCACCCGGGAGTATCCTTCCGTTTTTCATGAATACCCATTCCGCGTGGAGGGGGACCGCGCAGAGGATAACAAGCAGGATAATGAAAGCAAGGTTTTTCATAACACAATCATTTATACATTACCTGTACTATCGGTCATGATTTTTCAAGTCATTAATTATAGTTCCGGTTATATGGATCTGTCAGGATGGCCCATCCTGCCGCGCCTCTGACCGGAATCCCGGAGGAGGCAAATTCCAGTGTACACACGCCCGGTTTTACGGTCACGTGGCCTGTCTCGACGCGCGCGGTGCGGAGGGGGAGGACTCCTGACGAAGACAGCGGCGCGATTCCGGCGAATCGTCGTCGGAACATATTGAACAATAAATGCTTTACAAAACTGGCGGCAGGGTACATAAATTCCTGTACCTGCGGGTCGGTTTTTGCCTGTCAGAATATAGACAAGTGTGGGAGATATGCCATGTTCGATTTTATCATGAACGATGAACAAAAGAGACTGCGGGATGAAACCATAGACTTCACCAACTGGGTCCCGAGGGAGATGATCCTGGATATGGACGCGGAGAAGATCCACTTTCCCCATGAATACCTCCAGGAGGCGGGTAAGAGAAACCTCCTCGGAATACGCATACCGAAAGAGTACGGCGGCCGGGGCCTGGGATGGGTGGAAGACACCATCGTGGCCGAGGAGATAGGGGTCGCCAGCTATTCTCTGGCCTGTCTCTGGGGCGTGGGAGCGGACATCGTCTGCGACGCCATCATTGAATACGGAACGGAAGAACTGAAACAGGAGATCGTGGTTCCCCTCCTTAAGGGGAGGGTCTTCGCCGCCGAGGGCCTGACCGAGCCGAGGGGAGGAAGCGATTTCTTCGGAGCGACCACGCGAGCAAAGAAGGATGGCGATGACTGGGTCCTTAACGGCGAAAAGCGGTTCATCGTCGGCGCGGAGGGGGCCGACTGGTTCCTCATCTACGCGGTCACCAACCCGGATGGGAAGGCCCACGACCGGATCACCGCCTTCATGGTCCCGAGGGACGCCGGGGTCGAATCAAAATATATCTACGGCCTTATGGGTGTCCGCGGCGGCGGCGCGGGTCATGTGATCTTAAAAGACGTGCGGGTTCCCGAGAGGTACGCCCTGAACGGCATCAATGGAGGCTTCAACGTTTTTAGAAGGATGATGATACCGGAGCGCCTGGGGACGGCGGCCATGACCATCGGCGCCGTTCGGCCGGCTATTGAGATAGCGACGGAATATTCCATGAAGAGAAAGGCCTTCGGACAGCCGATCATGAATTACCAGGCTGTGGGCTTCAAGGTGGCCGATTCGGTCATCAAACTGGACGCGGCCCGGTCCCTCTGTTACGCCACCTCTCTGGCCATCGATTCGGGGACGGTATCGGACAGGCGGATTCGCAGGATGGTTTCCGAATCAAAGAAGTTTGTGACAGACGAAGCCTGGGACGTGGCCAATATCTGCATGCAGGTCATGGGAGGCATCGGATACACGGACATCTACCCCCTGGAGAGGATCGTCCGGGACATCCGCCTCTCCATGATATGGGTCGGTACCAACGAGATCATGCAGATGATCGTCCAGACTGAATGGTACAAGGAGTTCTTCCAGGCCATGCAGTCGAGAAACACCCGGAACGTCGAGGCCGACGCCCTGAACGCCACAGAGGAAGAACACAAGGTCTACGAGTAAAACCTGCCCCTTTTTTCGTTGTCCCGACGCAGCCGGGACAACGACCGGGGCACAGGTCTTAGAATACCCCTTTTGCCCGTCACATGAGCCCCGTCACAGGCGGGGCTCATTATTTGTTTACTTCAACGCCAGCCTCATGAGGGCGTCGGCCCAGGACGCCGGCAGGTAGGAGACAAAGGCCCGGAGAGGGTCGTTGTTCACCCTGTAGCGGGTCCCGGGGCGCCGGGCCTTCAGGGCGGTCTCCACCACCCGGGCCACGGTCTCGGGCCTCACAGCCTTTTTGTCCTCCCCCACTACCAGTTCCGCGATCTTCTCCAGTTGCGGTCTGAAATATCTCGATTTCGCGGCCACCGCGCGGAAGGTGGCCTGGTTGGCGTCCAGCAGGGGCGTCTTTACCGGCCCGGGCTGGATGATGATGACCTTCATTCCCAAAAGAGATAGTTCCATTCTCAGGGAATCGGAGTAGGCCTCCACCGCGTACTTGGACATGGAGTAGAGACCGTTAAACCCGGCCGAGTACCGTGCCGTCTCGGAACTGATATTCACGACGCGGCCCTTCCGCTTATACAGCAGATCGAAGAATTCCCGGTTGACCCTGTACATGCCGGAAACGTTTACCATGAAGATATCGATGAAGTCCTTTTCGTCGGCTTCCACCATGGCCCCGGTCCGGAAGATACCGGCCGCGTTTATGATCCCGTCCAGTCCATCGGTCGTATTCTCGACCCTTTTAACGGCGGCTTTCACGGATTCCGTCTCCGTCACATCGACCTGGACAGGGATGAGCCTCTCCTGGTCGCCCGCCTCAAGGGCGTCGGTCCGAATATCGGCCGCGAATACCGTCGCTCCCCCGGAAGCCAGTACCTCGGCTATGCCTCTGCCGAGGCCGCTGGCCGCACCTGTTACCAGGTAAAAAGTATTATTACCTTCCATAGGTTCTCCCTCCGAAAAATGTACCGGTATGTCTTTACGGGTTCCGTCAGAGAGGGCAACTGTTTTCTTTTTCCCGATGGGTCGAAACCCTTTTGTAATGTTTTCTTTTCCTCAGGCCTTTGCTCACCTGAATATTTTTTTCGAGACCTTGCTCTCCTGAATTCCGACTTCGTCGAGATTACTTTTTCCTTTGGCACATTCTCTCCAAAATATTTCATCGTGGGGGTGTTAGCGCGAACACCCCCACACCCCCATCGCGCCGCTGCCGGTCGACGCCATTTTGTGCCTCCTGCACGGCGTCGACATTCGAAAATCCTTTTTCAGCACGTGGCCTTCTTTGCGGTCATACATTCATGCCATCGGGGATGTGCGGCATCCTGCCTACATCCCCTCGTTTC
>CAZYBU010000032.1:0-38413 GCA_964645775.1 uncultured Leptospirales bacterium
GTACGGTGGTGTGAGAGGACGGCGGGTGAAATAATCACCCGCCTCCTACTCGATTATCAGGTGAAGACGGTGGATCATTTGCCGGGCATGGTTGCCGTTCCGTTGAACCGGGACCCCTTTTCAATTGTCAGTTCAGGGCTTACCAGGTCGCCACTGGTCTGACTGTTAGAAAAAAGCTCGATCTCTTTTCGTGCCTTGATCTTCCCATTGAAATTGCCGCTGATGGAGACGGTCTGGGAGACGATATCTGCGTGAACGTCAGCGTCCCGCCCTATGATCAGGTGCCCATCAGATTCGATTTTACCATGGAAGCTCCCCTTAATCTTGAGGGAATTCTTAAACGCGAGCCTTCCCGTGAATGTGATATCGGGAGCTATGACCGTATGTATCTTGTTCTCATCTTCAAATATTTCTTTGTTCTCAGCCACTATTCCGTTCTCCTGAAGTGAATAGAACTTATGTAGCCCGTTGCGGCTTGACTGTCAACTAAAAGGCGAAGGAACACGTGTATTATTCACTTGCAAAGAAGCTCATCCTTTGATCAATGGAGATTATGTTTCTTAGAAGACCCCTGTTACAAATAGTGATATTCACGGTTTTACCCGTACTGTCATGCGGGTGAGAAGATTCATCTTCACCCTGCTGGCACGAGAAGAGTGACGCGGCCAGGCAGATCAACGTTTACCTTTCCGGGGAGACCGGTGTTTCCTGGCCCACGGGAGGTGACTCCTCTTCTAAAACGGCAGGATCTTCATGCGATTATGCTCGGAGTTCTCAGGGAGGGGGAAGCGCTCATACCGGATATCGGGGAGGGAATGGGAGAGAACGCCTTCTACATCCCCTTACGAGAAATGAATCGAAAAAGGTGTTTGAACTATGGAAGAGAAGGAACAACTGAACAATAGTTTTATCGATATTGAAGAAGAATCCCTCATGGAGGAAGCTGATAAACTGGGAAAGCTGCTGAGGGAGACAGATGAGTACCAGAACTTCGAAGAGGCTCGCATGGAATTGGAGGAGTATCCTTCCGCGAGGGAGATACTGGAATCCTACTCTGAACGTGTTCAGGATATCAAGACCAGGCAGAACAGCGGAGACCGTGTCGAGCCTGAAGAGTATGAACAACTCAGGTTGCTCTCAGGAAGCATTGCCGGAGACCCCGTTGCTTCAAATTACATTAAAAGAAAGGAGGAATACATTGCTCTCCTGGAATCGATACAGGAAGCGCTTCAAAACGAAGATATCTATTCTGTATAAGATTTTTATAACGATACCCCGATTTTACCGCTTGACTCACCTGAAAGAACGGTTTACTATCTCGTAACTTTCCCCAAAGGGGGTTTACCATGCAGCCCGATCTCGAAAGCATGAAGCAGAGACTTGAAGGTCACCGTGACCTTGTTGACCGGTTGACAGGTAAGATACCGGGATACGAAACCTATGTCCAGGACAAGGAGAGCTACACCGCAGACCAGGTCGTACGTGACCTCCTGGCGGATGATCTCCAGAAAGCGAAGGACCTGTTGAATAGAAAGGTTTCAGACCTCTCCCGTAAAGGGGAGACAGAACACTTCCAGGAAAT
Organism: uncultured Leptospirales bacterium; assembly: GCA_964645775.1. GTDB lineage: Bacteria > Spirochaetota > UBA4802 > UBA4802 > UBA5550 > CAZYBU01. Next base: position 1,583 of record CAZYBU010000032.1, read on the forward strand.
GGAGTCTCTGGCCCTTCTTTTCGAAAAACTGATAAAGAGAACCCGTAATGCGGAGTACAGTCCCTCGGAGCTTTCGCACATGACTCTCCCGGAGGACCTTCGCATAACGCTTGTGGAATATGACTGGCGTCTCGCTTCCGAGACAGAGGTTGTCATTCAAGCTGTACGTAACCTTGATAAAGGGGAGGCTGGAATAGCGGACAGCCTGGCGTCCCTGCGTGATATCCTCTACGCCTTTGAAGAATCTCTGGAGAAACGTAAATCATTAATTATGGAGGCGATTTAATCATGGCCCTTATCGATGTAGTGCAATGGAACAACGCGAAGGATGAAATCATATATCGTTTTCCCGAGGGTGACATTTCCCTGGGCGCTCAGCTCATTGTTCGGGAGAACCAGGAGGCGATTCTCTTCCGGGAGGGCCAGGCCCTGGATTCTTTCAGTGCGGGACGTCATACTCTGGAAACGGGAAATATTCCCGTACTTGAAAAGATCATCAATCTTCCCTTCGGTGGTAAATCACCCTTTCCGGCTGAAATATTTTTTATTAACAAGACTGAAATCCCGAATCTGAAATGGGGCACACGTCAACCCATTACGGTTCAGGATCCGACCTATAACATACCGATACCTGTGCGCGCATTCGGATCTTACTCTATTAGAATCCGTGAACTTAAGGCGTTCGTTATCATGGCGACCGGTACCTGGCAGGCCTATGACAGCGATACTATCGGAAGCGCTCTCAGGGAACAGGTAATCATGCCCAGGCTCAAGGACCTGATCGCAGAGTTTATGATCAAGCAGAAAATCACCATCCTGCACATGGCTGCTTACCAGGATGAAATCGCGGCTGCGGGAAGGGCAAAGATGCTCGAGGAGTTTGACAGTTTCGGAATAGAACTTGTTCGCTTTGCCATCGAGTCGGTGAATTATCCTGAAGACGATGAAATGGTGAAGCGTCTCCAGAATGCACTGGCTGACAACATGGAAGTAAACGTACAGGGTGATAACTACAAGCTCCGCAGAACCTTCGATACCATGGAGAAGGCAGCCGAGAACGAAGGTATGGCGGGCTCGGCCATGGGAGCAGGCATGGGATTCGGTATGGGCAACCAGATGGGGAACCAGATGAACCAGATGATGGGCGGCGCCATGAACCAGAATAACGGCCAGGGACAACAGCAGGGACAGGATGGAGGAGGCCAGGCTGATGATCCCATGGCCAAACTTCAGAAACTGAAACAGATGTATGAGTCCGAGCTCATAAGCGAGGAAGAATACGAAGCCAAGAAGAAAGAGATTCTGGCAACCATGTAGCTGGAGGGGATATGGACTGTCCATCCTGTGGCGCGCCCATCGAAATAACAAATCGTTTCAGCAAAGTTATCGTCTGCCAGTATTGCGGGACTCACTCAACCGTGGGTGAAACTTCCCTTGAAGCGGGGGAGAAACACGCAAAACTTGCTGACTTTCCATCAATATTCAGTGTGGGAACAGAGGGTTCCATCCTGGATAAACCATTCCGGGCTCTCGGACGTATACGATACGATTACGGTGACGGACACTATGATGAATGGTTCCTTGAGTACGACGGGGAGCCGGCGTGGTTCACGGAAGATGAGGGGACGTACACACTTTTCACCGAGACAGACGAGGTTACTGACATCTCTGTCCTGGAAACAGCGCGTCCGGGACAGACCGTTGATCTCAATGGCCGGAAAATCATGGTCAAGGAGAAGGGGAAGGCCCATGTAAAGGGGGCGGAAGGTGAACTCCTTTTTTATGTGGAGCCGGGAACGGAGGTGACATACGTGGATGGGGTATGGGATGGAAAAAAGGTGTCGGTGGAGTACTCCGAGGAAGAGATGGAGATCTTCATCGGAAGAAACCTTTTGAGCAGGGACATCCGGAAAAAGGAATAAAATCTTTTGGGTGGTGAGAATAACATAAAAGCCATACAGTGCGTCTCTTGTGGAGGACATGTCAGTAAAAGCTATCGGACCATTGACGAGGATGAGACTATTCCGGTCGCGGTCTGTACCTCCTGCGGAGCTGAATACGACCACCGGACGGACCTGTATTATCAGGTTTTTGCCGATGATCTGACTTACGATAAAGACCGTTCCGTATTCCGTCTCGGCCTTAAGGGAACCCTTGACGGAAAAGAATACGAAATTATCGGCAGGCTCCGTTACCAGGAAGAGGAAGAGTACGAGAAGTCCACATGGGACGAGTGGCTTGCCGTCTCCTCGGAGGGGACCTACCATTATTTTGTTGAGGAAGAGGGAAAGGTCTTCTCTTACGAGGAATACGTGCCCCAGGAGATCGACCTGGATACCTCCGACGGGTATATTTCTCTGGATGGGAAGAGGGTGAGGGCGGATACCGCCTACATCGCAAGGATTGTGCTTGCCGAAGGGGAATTGACCTGGACCCCGGTAATCGGGGAGGCTGTTACCTGTTATGATATCAAGAAAGAAGGTGTCCGCTATACCGTAGAACAGTCTGAATCCGAGGTATCTATCACACGCGGAGACAGGATAAGCTACGAGGAGATTATCGAGGCCTTCGGACTTGATGAATACCGGGAGCTCTATAACAACACCCTTAAAAAACGGAAGGAATACCGCTTCACGGGACTTGTCTACGGGATCGCCATGGTCCTGGCCTTCGGTTTCGCCTTCTATTCATGTTTCTCTTCCAGAGAGATTAGCGGTATCCTGGACAAAAAGAAGGTGTTATCTGATAATAAAGCCATAACAGAAGGGGGGAAGCGTGTTTATCAGAGCCAGGTACTCTACGGCCCCTTTACCCTCCCTGAGAAAAAATCCCTCTATGATGTTTCCCTCTATGTGGATACATCGGTCCAGAGATTTCAACTGGAGTGGCAGTCATTCAGATTTTTACTTATAAAAAAGGACCGCCTGGATAAACTCATGGAAGGCGGGGCCAGTTCTCAAAGTATGAAAAAAATCTTTAGCGACATCGATACTCTGAAAGAACCCCTGGAATCATTTATCATTACCGGTGATTTCTGGGATGAAGAGGGTCGTGACAGCGACGGATACTGGCATGAGAATGACCTCAGAGATTCTAAGACCTTTGTCCTAGATTCCGGGGGAGCTTATTATGCCTATCTGGAAATGTACAGCAATAAGCAACGCAAGCCGGACTCAGTAAAGGTCCGGATGAAAAGCACAAAAAGTAGCCGGTATTTCTTTATCGCGGCCGCGATACTGTTTGTTCTCATGGGAATGAACCGGAGCAAGGGCAGGACATACAATGAGCTGCCATTTGAACTGGCGGCACATAACAGGAAGGTGAAATGATACGGAGTGTTATTGTCGTACTTATTATTCTGGGAGGCAGTTACGCTCTTTCTGCGACCCATTTTCTTTACCCCCGGGCCGGCAAGTATTATATCTCAAAACAGAAGGAGACTCGCCGCTCCCTGAGAGCAGGTGGGGGACTCTACGGGCCGGGTCTTCGGGGTACAGGCGGCCTGAGGGCAGGCAAATAATCTTTGGATAATTATTGTGGAGGAATAGCATGAACTGGGAAACCCTTATTTACGGCGTTATCGACACGGTGATATACTCGGTGGTCGGGATAGTGTTAATGGGTCTGGGGTTCGCACTTATTAATCTCTTCACTCCTTTCTCCGTGAAAAAAGAGATTGAAGATGACCAGAACACCTCTCTGGGAATCATCATCGGTGCCGTGATTATCGGAATATCGATCATCATAGCTGCCGTTGTGGGAGCACCCTCTAACCAGGTGAAGACCGGGGAGCAAGAGACCCGGCAGGTTGAACATATAGTCTGACCGGATTGAAACAAGACCTCCTGACAGTAAGAGAAGAGCGTTTACTGCTCTTCTCCGTTTTTTTTCTGTCCCTGTGCGGGATCATTTACGAGCTTGTCCTGGGCTCACTGGCTACCTATCTGCTTGGGAACCCGGTCATGCAGTATTCTCTGACCATAGGTGTCTTTCTGAGCTCCATGGGGCTCGGTTCCTATCTCTCACGTTTTCTTACAGGCGACCTGCTATCTCTTTTTGTCCGTATCGAAATCGCCCTTGGCGCGGTGGGCGGCCTCGCGGTCGTTATACTGAATATCCTTTACGCCCCCGCGGTCTGGTTCCACATGCTTCTCATGTTTTTCCTTATAGTTATCGGCACACTGGTTGGTCTCGAGGTCCCACTGCTGACTCGCATTCTCAGGAGATCGGGAAGTCTCAAGGATATCCTCTCCAATGTTCTGACCCTCGACTATATGGGGGGGCTGGCAGGATCGCTCCTCTTTCCCCTGCTCCTGTTTCCCTTTATGGGACGTTTCATGACCAGTATTATCATGGGAATGACAAATATACTGGTGGCCTGGGTGATAGTTATCCAGATCGATTACGTGAGAAAAAATATGGTTGATCGTTTTCTTCCCCTGGTCCTGGTGGCGAGCCTGGGGATACTGGCCTTCCAGTCAGAAGCCGTAACGGCCTGGTTCGAGGACCGCATCTACAGGGAGGACGTGATCTTTTCCAGGAATACAGCCTTTCAGAAGATTGTTTTGACCCGTAACGGGGAAGAATTCAGGCTTTACCTGGATGGCGCCCTACAGTTCTCCACTTTTGACGAGTACCGATACCATGAGATGCTGGTCCATCCTGCCCTTACGAACAGCTATCACGGAAGAGGAGACGTTCTGGTTCTGGGTGGCGGGGATGGTCTGGTAATGCGAGAGGTGCTCAAGCACCCGGTTCGAAGCGCCACCCTTGTTGAACTGGACCCGGTCATGATCGACCTCGCGAAGAATAACTCCACCCTGAAAAAACTCAATCGAGGTTCTCTGAACGATAAGAGGGTCAAAGTTATTGCAGGTGACGCCTGGAAGTTCCTTTCGAAAGGAGAAAGTGGACGTTACGATGTTATCATAGCCGATTTTCCCGATCCTCATGATGAGACCATCGCCAAACTCTATTCCAGGGAATTCTATCGACTCTGCAGGAGGCGACTGCGCGAAGGGGGAATTTTCGTGACACAGTCGACCTCGCCGCTCTTTGCCCGGGAGGCCTTCTGGTCCATTCACAGGACCCTGGAGGAGGTATTCCATGATGTCCAACCCTATCATCTCTACATCCCCACCTTCGGGGACTGGGGTTTTAACCTGGCTTTCTCCGCTCCGTCTACCCTGAACCCGGGCAGTTGTCCCGGTACCTGCAGGTATTATTCACCGGAACAGTTTCTTTCATCCCGGATTTTCCCGGCGGACACGCAGGAACTCGAGGTTAAGGTAAATACCCTGAATTTACCCGTGGTATTCAGGTATTATATTCAGGGATGGAAAAACGTTATTGAAGAATAAAAAAAGCCCCTCGTGAGAGAGGCTTTCAAACGGAAATGGAGTTCGTCTTAACTGGCTTTTACGACCTTTCCGGATCGGATACACCTGGTACAGACATACTTTCTGCTTACTCTATTGTTATCAAGAACACGTATTCGTTTAACGTTAGGACGCCACATCTTGTTGGTCATCTTGTGGGAATGGCTGACATTATGACCGAACTGAACGCCCTTTCCGCAGATTTCGCATTTCGCCATAGTACTATCCCTGTCCTGATGAAAAATGATTGTCAATAGTGGAGGGAGGGCGGATTTATGCAAGTAATTTATTGACAGTTATTATGAAATCCGGTTTTCTGATTATATCAACCGAATTCCTGGAGCAATACGGGAGCCGATTCATGAAGATTGACCGCCATACTATTCTCGCAGACCTGTTAAAGAAAGAGAGTTCCGTTCATCAGGTACTGGACAGATATAACCTCGCCTGCGCCAGATGCAAAGGTTCCGTTGAGGAATCTCTTGAAAAGATAGCCATCAATTCCGGTCTCGATATTGATACCTTCCTGTCTGAGATTAATGAAGCCATAGGAACCAGGGATTGAGGACTCTTGCCCTCACTGAGAATCATAGCCGGTAAACTGAAGGGGCGGACTATCCCGATCCCCTCCCGCGTTTTCGGCAAAGCCGAGATAACGACTCAGAAGGTTAAGGGGGCGCTCTTCTCTCTCCTGGGTGAAGACCTGGAGGGGAAGGCTTTCCTGGATCTTTTCGGGGGCTCTGGACAGATAGCTATGGAGGCGGCCAGCCGGGGATGCTTAAACGTGGTTACAGGAGAACGGGAGAGGATACGGGCTAAACACATCTCCGAAAACGCCGAGAAGCTTAATGTTGCCGATATTATTGAGGTCTTCCCCCTGGATTACAGGCATCTGCTGAGAATCATGAAAAGGGAAGGGAGGACCTTCGATATAATTTTCACTGATCCTCCCTATGAAAAGGTTAAAGGAAGGCCGGATACTCTCATCAGTATACTGAAGGAGCTTTCCACCGGGAACATTTTAAAGAGCGAAGGATGGCTTCTGGTTCAGCATTTCACTTCCAATCATCTGCCCGGGACCATCGGCGACCTGAAGCGCCGGGAGAACAGGGAATATGGTTCCACATCCTTAACGGTTTACGGAACGTAAGGGGGGGGGCAGGATGTCATGGCTGTTCCTTGTAGTCTGCAAGTGAGATTCTGAGGTTCCTGATCATCGATATCGATTCAAGATACGATAACGGTGTCTCCGATCTCAGGGAATGATACCCGAAGAGGACGTATCTTGAGGGGAAGACTTTACCGGGACGCGTGGCATCCAGCAGTACCCAGCTGGAACCATCCCAGGCCTCTACCCACATGTGAAAAACAAAAACATTTTCCTTTCCGGAATACCTCCTGCTCAGGATCATGCCGAAGGGTGTCCGGGCCGGTACGCCCTTTTTTCGAAGAAGGGCTGCGAGGAGGACCGCGTGTTCCGTGCAGTCCCCTCTCCTGTGTCGCCAGACAGCGTCAGCTGAAAGCATCGGTATGCCGGTCCCTTTAGTAACAATTCTAGAGTGGACATACTCTTCCGCCCGGTGAAGAAAATTTTTCCCTCCCTCTACATGCAGGGAGGCCTGCCTTATCTCGTTGCTGTCGAGTTTCAAAAGACGTGTGTTATTCGTATAGGGATTGTCCGGCGGTTCGGTCCGTATCCTTCCAAAAGGACCTGACTTCAGGGTAAGAGTTGACCGCATACCGGTCACCTCCCTTGCCAGAACCTGTTGAAAGGGAGTGTCCGGCAGGTTAAATTCAGCCGATTCGGCTTCAAGTCGGTAGATAGCGAATGCTGACCCGTAAATGCCGGGTTGATAGTTATCCAGTGGGACCGTTACGTTGAAGGGATCATCGGCGTACAACACCTGAAGGCAAAGCGCGATCCCGAGAAAGAATGAAGTCTTTCTCATTGTTCTTCCTTTAAAATGAGCTCCAGGCTGTTATTCAGCATCACAATCTCTGCCTTGTAGAGAACCCCGTTGGAATCAATGTACATGTCAATATATTTAAGGTTTTTGATCTTCTGGATTACGTGGAAAAGTTTTTTTTCTTTTTCCATGATGTTAACGGTTTTTGTACCCTTAACCTCCACCTCGACGGGGACTGTTGAGTCCGGTTCCAGTGAGGGGTCATAGATCCTTGTCATGTAATGGGTTCCCGGCGTAAGGCCTTCTTTCAGTATATGGACAAGGAGATAGTTGCCGTCGAGATGGAACTCTTCTTCAAGGGTAAGGGTTCTCTTTTTGCCATCTTCGGAGAGTTCAACAGTACGTCCATTGAACCGTGCCCGGGTGGTTACGGTCTCCTCCATCTCTCCCTGGCGGATGATGTTTCGAATGGATATCTCCACGGGGCGGAAGCTCCCTTTCTCTTCGATGATCCTGTGCCAGACACTGTTATTGACAGTACCCGTTTTCACATCCATGGTCGTCGTTACGATCCAGGTATTCCCCTTGCTCTCTATGATTGTTCGTGAGATTCCGATATTCTGGCCATTAACCAGGATATCATAGGTCCATGAGCCTGTGAGGCTCTTCTGTTCACCTGCGCATGCTAAAGGGATCAGTAGCATAAATAGAGTTACGTTTCTAAGGATTTTCATTGTTTTATCCTTTCAGGAAATGGTCAAAACCAGTTGCAGGCAGGTCTGACACGGTATCGTTTTTATGTATCTGGATGCCCTCTTTCGTTACACGACCAATCCTGTGTACAGGAACATCTTCAATATATTCCGGCCCAGGATCGACTTCTGAAGAGAAGATAAGCTCGTACTCTTCCCCGCTTGAGAGGGCGTATTCAGGCGCCCTCTTCCCGGCAAAAGCTGCAAGACCCGGGGAGAGTGGTATGGCCTCCTCATCCAGTATGCAGCCGCATCCGCTGGCCCGGCAGAGACGGTGGATATCCAGGCTCAGTCCGTCTGAAATGTCGATCATGGCGGTGGGAGAGAAGATTCTTCGGATTTCATCGGTAATACCCACCCTGTGTTGCGGCATCAGGTGAAACCTGACAAGTTCAGGCCATCTCTCCATGGCTTTTGGGTTGTCAAGAAGTTCCAGGCCGGCACGGGCACCTCCCAGTGATCCCGTGCAATAGAGCCACTGGCCTGGACCGGCACCACTTCGAAGGATGGGACGATCCGTGTCTCCATACAGGGCGATGGAAAGGATAAGGGAATCAGAGCTGCTCAGGTCGCCGCCGGCTATGAGACAGCCGGTACCTTTCATGCTTTCAAGCATGCCGTGGTAGAGTCGGATAAGGTAATCCTTTTTCACAAAGTCGGTGAGCCCCAGGGAGACCACGGCTATTCGGGGAGTTCCTCCCATGGCGGCTATATCCGAAAGATTGGCTGACATGGAACGAAACCCGATATGGAAGGGGTCCATGTCATGTCTGAAATGTTTCTCTTCAATGGAAATATCTGTTGTCAGGAGGGATACCCGTCCCTCCTCCGGTATCCAGGCGCAGGCATCGTCTCCCGGTCCGGCAAGAAGGCCGGTTTCCGCGGAATCGAGTTCATCGAAGATGATCTCCAGGAGTTCATCTTCGGAGTAGTTATCACTACTCTGTGCAGAACCGTTCATAAGCGTATAGGATCCTCCGGGTGAGGGGTTCATAACCGATCAAAGGCAGGGCTGTATCCAGTTCAGGTCCATGCAATCTGCCGGTCACCAGGGCACGGACAGGATGAAAAAGATTTTTCCCTTTAAGGGAGGTCTTTTCCTTAAGGGAAGGGATAAGTCTTTCAGTGAAGGTGGAACCGTCCATTCCCTCTTCGATAAGTTCCCGTGCCGCTTTGATGATAGTTATCCCCTGTTCGCTGGAAAGAAGGTCTGCTGTCTCATCGTCAGGTTCATTAACCTCGTTCAGGAATATGCCGGCCAGGTCCCCGATATCGGAGAGGACTTCGCACTTTATCCTGAGGATATCTACGATTTTTTCAAGCCGCTCCCGTTTAAGCCCGGAAAGATCGAATCCACTTTTCTCAAGGTGGGGGATGAAGAGATCTGTTATGGCCGGCAGGTCGTAATTCCGGATGTAGTTTCCGTTTACCCAGCGGAGCTTGTCAAAATCGAAGACAGGAGAGCTCTTCCCCAGCCCTTCAAGGGAAAATTCTTCTGTTAACTCATCCAGGGAAAGAATCTCTTTGCCGCTTACCGTTGCCCACCCCAGGAGGCCGAGGTAGTTAACCAGGGCCTCGGGAAGGTATCCTTCTTCCCTGTACATGGCCACGGAGGTAATGCCGTGGCGTTTGGAAAGCTTAGAACGGTCAGGTCCCAGAATCAATGAATGGTGCGCATAGGCAGGCTCCGGAAGGTCAAGGGCCCGTGCTATACAGACCTGTTTCGGGGTATTGGAGAGGTGGTCTTCCCCCCTGATGACATGGGTTACTCCCATGAGCGTATCGTCAATGGTCACGATATAGTTATAGATGGGATTCCCGTCGGAGCGAACAATGATGAAGTCTCCGCCGATATTCTCGCTGCTGAATGAGACCTCTCCCTTGAGGATGTCTTTGAAGGTAATGATTTCACCGGCGGGGAGACGAAAGCGTATGGCGGGTTTAATGCCCCGGCTCTCCTTTTCTTTTTGCTCCTCTTCTTCCAGATCACGGCAGGTCCCGGGATAAACAAAGGAGGTGTTACCGGCTTCCGCCTCTTTGCGGAGCCGGTCCAGTTCCTCAGTGGCGCAGTAGCAGGGATAGGCCCTGCCTTCTGCCAGGAGTTTATCGGTATATTTCCGGTACAGCTCGTATCTTTCAGACTGCCGGTATGGGCCTCTTTCTCCTCCGGCATCGGGACCCTCGTCCCAGTCGATTCCGAGCCAACGGAGATCGTTTACTATCGACTTCTCTGATTCACGGCTGCTCCGTTCCATATCCGTGTCTTCGATCCGAAGTGTATAGCCGCCCCCCTCCTTACGCGCTATAAGGTAGTTGATGAGGGCTGTCCTCGCGTTTCCGATATGAAGATAGCCTGTGGGGCTGGGGGCGAAACGTACTCTCATGGTTTTCTCCGATCCGGGTATCAAAAAGCAGAGTCGAAAGGTTCAGGGAAGTGTCAACGAAAAAAGATCAGTATTCGTAGAGGTTAGCCGTAGGGTGACCGCTCACGATTTCATTGCTTTCCCGGTCAAGGCGGCGTTTCAGGGCGTGTATTCTCTCCACGACCTCTTCGTCAAAGAGGACCCGGTCGCAACGGGTGCACTTGTAAGCCGGGATGTCCTCGAGAATGAAGGTATAGTGGTCCCCGTACAGGGTATGGGTACTCTTCCCACGGATTACGGCTCCTCCGCATGAACAACCGGGAGGACCCTCGGAATTGCCTGGTGTGATATAATCGGGTTCGCCCATGGAGACCTCTTCGCAAATCAATTGACATCATTTTATGCAGGGATATCATGCGGGGTGACTGGAATCAACGATTTTTCTTTCCAGGTGGAGGAGTCCATTGACCCGGATACGCAGGTTACGGGATGAAATAAAAAAGCAGATAGCGGCGGGAGAGGTCATCGAAGGTCCTCATTCCATTGTGAAGGAACTTATGGAGAACGCCCTTGATGCCGGCGCGACCGAGATACAGATCACTCTCGCGGAGAGTGGAATGAAAAAAATATCCGTCCGGGACAATGGGGCGGGAATTGTCCGCGAAGACCTGCCCCTTACTGTAGAAGAACACGCGACAAGTAAGATACAGGAAACCGATGACATCCTGCATGTCGCTTCTTACGGTTTTCGAGGAGAAGCTCTTTCGAGTATATCATCCGTGGCGGACATTACTATATTGTCAAGAAACCGGGAGGATGAGACAGGTGGGCGTCTCAGTGTAATTGACGGTAAGAGCGAGTTGACGGACTACGCCGGAGCAAGGGGGACTATGGTGATCGTCGAACGACTTTTCTATGCTGTTCCGGCCAGAAAGAAGTTCCTGAAATCTGCTCGCGCCGAGAGCCGCCAGATCCGGGAGCAGGTACTTCGGTTTGCCCTTGCACGGCCCGACGTCAGGTTTATCCTTGAGAACGACGGGAAGACCGTTGTCCGTCTTGAACCGTCACCTGACCCGGATGAGCGGTTCGCCCGTGTTTACGGTCAGGAGGCCCGGGATGGGTGTATCCGTGTGTCCCTCCAGGACTTCAAGGTGAGTCTTTGGGGTTACCTTTCCAGGCCCTATTACCTGAAAGGTTCCAGAAACATGCAGCTTTTCTTCATAAACGGCCGTCCCGTGGAATATCCTTACCTGGGATACATCCTGTCCCGGGGATACGAGGCGGTGGCCATGAGGGGAACATATCCTGTTGCAGTCCTCTTCCTTGAGATAGAGCCCGACCTTGTGGATGTCAACATCCATCCTGCCAAACGCGAGGTTAAGCTTTTCGACAAGAAGTATGTGGACAGTCTCATCCTTTCCCTCACAGGAAAGGCCCTGGACCGGGCCCATTCCCTGGAGCCGGCCATGATGAGTGAGAGGGAGCCCGCGGATGGTGAGACCTGTCCTCCCGGGTCAGATTCCATTTATAATAACAAAAGGGACTCGGAAGGATATCTGCCCCTTGGTGAGGCCCGTTCCGGGAATTTTTATGAGCAGGATGAAGATCGAGTTAAAAAAAACTACAGCATTATCGGCCAGGCCCTCTCATCCTACCTGGTTGTCGAGAAGGATGAATCATTGTATCTAATAGACTTTCACGCTGCGCATGAGCGATTTCTGTTTGACAGGCTCCTGAGCCGGGATGAACCTGTGGAGTCTCAGGAACTCGCATTTCCAGAGACTCTGGAACTCGGAGTAGATGATTTTCAGCTTGTAATGGAGAACCGTGATCTTCTTTCGGAAATGGGATGCGAGATCGACGAGTTTTCAGGTGATGCTGTGGTCATCCGGAGCGTCCCATCATTGCGTGGCGTCGAAGAAGGCACCTCCCTTGTCAGGTCTTTCCTGGATGAGGTTCGCGGGGAAAACGGGCAGGGAGAGTCCCTGAGAGAAAGGGCGGCCGCTTCCATTGCCTGTCACAGTTCCCGTAGATCCGGTGACCGGCTGGACAGGAAGGAGATGGAGACACTCGCCTCTCTCGTTCTCGAGGGAAAACAGGAACTCAGATGTCCCCATGGACGGCCATACCTGCTTACCCTGAAACGGGAGGAGATTGAAAAAATGGTCAGGCGGAAGTAAATGGCTAAGATACTCTACGGAATAACTGCTTCTATCGCGGCCTACCGGGCCGGCGACGTGGTGCGTTCCCTCAGCCGGGACGGTCATGACGTCCATGTTATCATAACGGAACGAGCGCTGAACCTGGTCACATCCCTTACATTTCAGACCCTTTCCGGAAACCGGGTAAACACGGACAGGGAGATGTGGTCCCGGAACGAGATGGCCCATATCGATCTGAAGACGGACGCGGCCCTCCTTGTGATCGCTCCCGCGACAGCGGATATCATCGGCAAGTACGCGTCAGGTATCGCGGACGACCTTCTCTCCACAACACTTCTTTCGGTTATATGCCCTGTAATGCTTGCTCCGGCCATGAACCCGAATATGCTGAATCATCCGTCTGTTCAGGATAACATGAAACTTCTCAGAGAACGGGGAGTCCATTTTATCGAACCGGCCGTCGGTTCCGTTGTCTGCGGAGACGAGGGCCGGGGAAGGCTCGCTGAACCCGATGAAATTCAAAGGAGAATCAATGAATTCATTGCGGGATAGAAAAATCGTCGTCACGGCCGGTCCCACAAGGGAATGGATCGATCCGGTCCGCTACCTGACCAATCCTTCATCCGGCAGGATGGGACTTGCCCTGGCCCTGGCCGCTTCCATTTATTCCGACAGGGTTGTGCTTGTTCACGGCCACATGGAATCTTCTATCCAGGAACAGTTTGCCGGTCCCCGGATAGAGATAGAGACCACGGGAGATTTACTCAAGGCCGTATTGAATGAGCTGGAACCGAATGGAGTTCTTATTATGGCCGCCGCCCCTGCTGACTATACCCCGGTCTCCCCTTTTTCGACCAAGATTAAAAAAGGAGCGGATACCCTGACAGTCGAGTTTCGGAGAACACCGGACATCCTGAAAGAGGTCTCTGAACGGCAGGTTCCCGGTCTCTACGTGACCGGGTTCGCGGCCGAAACCAATGATCTGCGTGAAGGTGCCCTGAAGAAACTCAGGGAGAAAAATCTGGATATGATCTGCCTGAATGATGTAACTTGTGAGGGGTCCGGATTTTCAGTAACGACAAACGAACTTATCCTGTTTAAAAGGGACGGAGCCGAGCTTCCTCTGGGAATGATGAGCAAAGAGGGGGCGGCCAGAAAAGTTATTTCCATTATCGCAGAAGATCTAAAGGAGGAATCCTATGCCTAGAAGGGAACCGGTTGTTGCCGGGGCCTTTTACCCCGGGGATAATAATACACTAAACAGGCAGATAGATAGATATCTCTCTGAAGCTGAAGATGTGGAACTTCCCGGCCCCCTCCTGGGGGTGATCGTGCCACACGCCGGATACATGTATTCCGGGCCCGTGGCCGCATGGTCTTACCGTCAACTGCTGAAAGCACAGCCGGAAGTGGTGATCGTACTCGCGCTTTCACACAGGTTTCATTTTGATGGAGCTTCCGTCATGCCGGATGGTGAATACGTTACTCCTTTTGGGGAAGCGAGGGTGGATGAGCCTCTTGCCATGAAGATGCTTGAGCAGGAGGGGTTTGATTATCACAGGGAAGCGGACGCCGGAGAGCACTCTCTTGAAGTACAGGTCCCTTTTATTCAGAAAACAGCCCCGGATGCGTCCATTGTTCCCATAACGGTGGGGACCCAGGATCCGGAAAGATGCCGCATGCTGGGAGAGAGTCTTTCAGGCGTCATGTCAGGTGACAGCAGGTCCTCAATGCTGGTCATCTCAACGGATCTTTCTCACTTCCATCCCTATGAAAGGGCCAGGGAACTCGACAATGAGTTTATTGATGCAGTCACTTCCCTTGATGTAAACCGGGTGGCCGATGTCCTCTCCATGAGAAAGGCGGAAGCTTGTGGGGCGGGACCAGTCATGACAGGAATGGTCGCTGCGACGGAACTTGGAGCCGGAGCGGTTAAGGTTCTGAAATACGCTAATTCAGGCGATACAGCCGGTGTGAGGGACAGCGTTGTAGGATACTTCGCCGCCGCCCTGCATGGCTGAAAATATATATCATAACAGTAATTATTTTTGAAGATGCTTTTTACGTGCAAACAAAAATGAATTATTTTCACTGTCGCTGAAGGCGGTGGGAATAATAGATATTTTTATAGCCAATAAAGGTAAAGAATATATACTGCTATCATAAAGAATCAGGAACGTTACTATGGTTGAATTACGTAAAGATCAAAAATGGAGACTTCTCGCTCTGGCCCGGCATGTTATTGGCCGGGACCTGGGAGTGGAGAACACACCGGAAGAACCGGACCTGAGTGATCCGGTATTTTCAGAGGAATACGGTGTCTTCGTGACCCTGCATATTGATAAACAGTTACGTGGATGCATTGGAAATATCCGGGGAGACAGACCGTTACGGGATGGTGTACGCAACATGGCCAGGAGCTCAGCATTCCATGACCCACGCTTTCCGGCCCTGACGCCTCAGGAATATGGGATGATCGATATCGAAATCTCTGTCATGAGTCCTGTCGAAAGAGTTGCATCTGTTGACGATATCAAGGTGGGAAGGGATGGATTGATCATAAGTCGCGGATACCACTCCGGGCTGCTGCTTCCCCAGGTGGCCACGGAGCAGAATTGGGACACCTATACATTTCTCCAGAATACCTGTTTCAAGGCGGGTCTGCAGCATGACGCCTGGCAGAAAGAAGATACCGTCATTGAGAAGTTCAGCGCCCTTGTTTTCGGCGAAAAGGAGATGGAGGGACTTCATTCTTGAAAAGATCACTTCCCCCTTTCCTGATTGCCGGACTCATCCTGCTCCTCGCGGGCTGTTCTGATAAGCCTGAAGATGTACCGCCTGTTCCTGAGCCGGTTATCCTTGTTAAGAACTGGGTAAAGGCCATAGAGACGCTTAATTACGAAGCTTACAAAAGGACTGAAGCAAACCCCATGACAAGAGCAGCCTTCATGAACAGGTACGCGGATTATTATTTCAGGGATTTACAGATAAACCATGTCATCCCGCCTGATGAGAATGATTTCAAACGTGGGCCGGATGGGCGTCACTTTATATGGAGTGATGTCCGATTTCAGTGCAGGCAGGTTGGCCGGGAAAGCGGAAAAGTCTTGTCTCTGGTCCAGGGGGACGTCCGATGTATTCGATACATTCGAAAGGATGAACCCGGTAAAAAAGGCCCCTGGAAGATGTTGAACAGGACCTTCCTTCGGATGCCGGAGGGAATTGATAAATGATTCGTTCACGTTTCTACGAGCTCTTTATCGGCTTCCGTTACCTTAAGGCCAGGAAGAACCAGGCCTTCATATCATTTAATACATTTCTCTCCATTGTGATCGTGTTCGTGGGGGTCTTCATCCTTATCGTGGTAATCTCTGTAATGAACGGATTCCAGGCTCAGATTAAGGACAAGATTCTTGACGTTAACGCGCATATCGAAGTGACCCGTCTCTCGTCAGGCAACCGGGACAGGGGCTTTGGAGGATACCGGGACCTGACAGAGAAAATCGAGAAGATGGAGGGAATCAGATCAGCCTATCCCTTTATACAGGGACAGGCCCTCATGCGGCTCCGTGTCGACATTGACCCTGTCATGGTGCGGGGTATCGGAACGAGAGACAATATACCTTCCCATGTGAAAAAATTCATTTCCGAAGGGGAAGGGCTGTTCGGAAAAGAGAGGGGAGTCTATATCGGGGAGGAGATGGCCCTGATGCATGGAATCAAGAAAGGTGATTACCTTGAGATCATCGTTCCAAGAGGTGGCCTTCATGCCAGAACCGGGGCTTTGCCCGGTATCGGCCGGTATCCTGTCATCGGTTTCTTTAAAACCGGTTACTATGAATTCGACACGAAACTTCTTCTCATGTCCCTGGGCCACGCTCAGTCGCTTTTCGCAATAGGAGACCGAGCCAGAGGCATAGCAGTACGTATACGGGACGTCTTTTCCATGGACCTGATGGCATCGAAGATACAGAGCAGAATAGGCTTCGATTATATAACGACAACCGCGGAAGAGAAGAACCAGAACCTTTTTTACGCTCTGAGGCTTGAAAAGATGATCATGATGATCATTCTTTTTCTGGTTATTATCTCAGCCGGATTTACCATCATGGGGACCCTGGTGATGGTTGTCATGGAAAAGAAGAAGGCCATAGGCATATTGAAGACAATGGGGGCCACACCCAATTCAATTATGATTATTTTTATACTGGAAGGATTTTTGATAGGAGTACTGGGGACCCTTTCCGGTGTTGTTCTCGGCCTGGCTGCCGCCCTTAACCTTGAAGCCATAATTACTTCAATCGAAACCGGAGTGAACCAGTTCCTTTCAGGGATCTACCAGATTTTTGAACTGGGCGTTTATACTCCTGTGCGACTGGTGCCAACACATGTTTACTATATTGACTCCATTCCCACGGAGATCCATCCTGAATTTGTCGTGTTTATTGCCATATTTGCTGTCTTTCTGGCGACTCTCTCGGCTATCTTCCCAGCCTGGCAGGCATCCAGAATGAAACCTGTGGAGACAATCCGGTATGAGTGATCAAACCATAATAGAGTGCAGGGGCGTGGACAAGGTCTACGGAATCGGTCGTAAGGCATTGCGGGTTTTAAAGAAGATAGACATGGATGTTGAACGTGGAGAAGTTCTCTCCATCGTAGGGCCTTCGGGAGCGGGAAAATCAACCCTGCTTAATATTATCGGTTGCCTCGATACCCGCTCTTCGGGCGATGTTCGTATTCTGGATAAGAACGTGTCGAGCCTCTCTGTTGAAAGAATGGCCGGTTTCAGGAACAGAAACATCGGCTTCATCTTTCAGCTTCATCACCTGATGCCGGAGTTTTCAGCCCTGGAGAACGTGGCCATGCCCCTGATGATTCGAAGGGTCCCCTTCAGAGAGGCAAAGAAGCGCGCTCTGGACCTTCTCGACAGTTTTGGTCTATCGGATAGGGTCGATCATAAGCCTGGAGAACTTTCCGGTGGTGAGTGCCAGAGGGTTACCGTAGCCCGGGCCATGGCGGGTGAACCGGAGATACTTTTGGCAGATGAACCCACAGGGAGCCTCGATTCTGAGAACTCCATGAAACTCATGGGGCGCATCCTTGAGATCGCCCGTTCCAGGCAAACAACCGTATGCCTTGTTACCCATGACAGGGAGATAGCCTCTATGACAGACAGGATTCTTCGCCTCAAAGATGGCGCCATAGTTTATGACTGATATTCAAATAAGCGTTGATAACAGAGCCCGTTACTGAATAATGACTATCATTAAAGAGCTTGCTTGATGTTGCCATGGCAAATCAGATAAAGACAGTAACAGATCGAAATCAGTTCTCCCTGCTTATGAACAACTTCTTTGCCAAAGGAGACGTTTATATACAGACATCGTCCGGAGATCTGAAATGTCAGTTTCTCGGATATTCTGAGGATAGCGCGGCTTTTCGGTTGCCCAACATAAAAAACGTTCCTGATACGGTAATAGCCTTTACCCGTCACGGTCAGCATACAATATACTCCAGCCTGAAGTTTCATGAACGAAATGAAGACACCTATATATTTATTCCCATAAAGTTTCAGATCATATCGACCCAGAGGAAAGAGAACCGGCAAATAGTGGAGCTGGGAGGAGGGAGTAAAAATGTTATATATGTTGAAAATATAATCACCGATTTCTTTATCTTCCATTCCCTGGAAACGCATGCCCGTAAGAATGACAAGATCCGTGAAATTGCCGAATTTGAACTGAACAAACAGTTTAAACACGTAAAGATCGTATTCAGCAATGAAGCAAAAAATGACATCAGGATGAGGCATGTCCGTGAAAAGAAAACCCCGATCTTCGTACCTGACCTTAACAGCGACCCGGATCCGAAATATGAAGAGATGTATAACTATTACATTAACAATATATACTCAAAGGACTCCCATATAACCGGCAGTCATAAGTTTACAGCGGAGGCAATGGTCCCCATCATGCATAGAAAGACCATTCCCTACGGCTATATTCAGGTCAACAGCAAGAGCCCAATGGGGGACGGGCAGTTCTCCGTGATATCCCGAATGGCCATCGTGATTGACCAGCTATTCATAAAAGAGAAACGGTTCGAATCTCTTCCCGGAAGGTTTCTCGTATCTGACATTTCCCGAAACGGTATGGGAATCGTTTTTAAGGACCGGAGCCAGGCCAGAAACTTCAGGAAGGAGAGCCTGATGGCCTTCGACATACTTCTTCCCACCAGCAAAAAGGCCATCATGTCGGCCTATGTCCGGAATATCATTTTCATGGACAGTGGGTTAATAAAGATAGGCTGCCAGATTGATACCATGGATCAGACTTCGCTAAATAACTACAACGAGTACCTGGATACTCTTTCCAGTCAGTAATACCCATTAATTTCTTATTCTCTGCATCTTTCTGGCCGATATCTTTAGTGACGTAATACATCCGGACAGGGAGGTCGCCATGTTTAAGCCGGTTATCGAGCTGGAACAAATTCTGGGAGAAGAACTTACCCGTTATGAAGAGCTCTATTCCCTGGAAGAGGAGAAGAGCGAACGGATTATCCAGCGGAACGGAGCGGCCATGGAGGAACTTTCTGAAAGACAGGAGTATCTGCTGGAAGAGGTGGCCCGGCTGGAAGAGAAACGCCTTTCCATGATACAGGAATACTCCCGGATAAACAATCTGCGGGACATGGGAAGAGACCTTTCACTCAGGGACGTTATCCTTTCCATGGATGAAGATTCATCCGCCCATCTCTCGAGGCTTGGAATGGAATTAAGGCGCCTTTTGGTTAAGCTGGATCGATTGAGAAAAAATAATGAACGCCTTATACAGGACAACCTTGATTTTTTTGAAATACTTGTTTCAGGACTTCGTAATGAAACCGCCCTTTCCGGAGGGTACGGACGAGATGGAAGGGAAGAGGAAAAGGTCTCATCTTCCCTGGTGATAAATCATACTGCTTAGGAGATAATCATGAATTCCACCTTTATGGGGCTTGAAATCGGTAAGAGGGGGCTTATGAGCCACCAGCAGGCCCTCCATGTAACAGGTCACAATATATCCAATGCCGAGAACAAGGAATACTCCAGGCAGAGGGTTGTCATAAACGCTGCGGACCCACTCTATGTCCCGAGCTTGAACAGAGCAAATTCCGCCGGTAATATCGGACAGGGTTCGGTTGTTTCCCAGGTTGAGAGGATACGGGATTCCTTTGTTGATGACAGGATTGTCGCGGAAACCAACGTTATGGGTTACTGGAAGACAAAGGACGACTTTATATATCAGGTGGAAACCATTCTGAATGAACCGGGAGAACATTCCATACGCAGCAGGATGGACCAGTTTTGGCAGTCATGGCAGGAGCTTTCCAAGTTTCCGGAAGAGAGATCGGCCCGGGAGGTGGTAAAGGAAAAAGGGGTGGCGCTGACGGAATCTGTCCGTAACGTATACAGGCAGCTCCATGATCTGAGGCTCAATGCTAACCGCCAGGTAGAACACAGGGTTAATGAAATAAACAACTACGGAAAAGAGATACGGAGCCTGAACGAACGCATCCTGAAAGCTGAGGCACTGGGCGACAATCCGAATGACCTGAAGGACAGAAGGGATGCACTTATCGAAAAGCTCTCCGATCTTGTAGAGATATCCGTGGGGCGAACGGACAAGGATGAAATCATTGTTTATATTGGGAAAGAGAACCTGGTTCAGGGTGAAGTCCAGCATAAACTGAAGGTCGTTCAGGATCCGGCCAATTCCGGGATGTTCCGGGTCGTCTGGGAGGATGGCCGGGATGTTAACATTAAGGGAGGGCGTCTCGCGGGACTTATTGAGGCCAGAGACGAGATTATCCGGCAGAATTTACAGGATATAAACGCCTTTGCCATAAACCTGGCGGACCTTACTAACGAGGTTCACAGGGACGGTTTTGGTCGCAAAGGCCAAACCAACATCAATTTCTTTGAACATCTTCCCATTGGAGACAGCCCCGTAGGGAATTTCGACATCAATAACGACGGCGTAAACGATACGACCGCCATATTCAAGGTCTCTGGTACCAACAAGATCGACGCCTCGGCAGCTATCGGTATACGCGGTACATTGACTTTCGTCACAAACGATGATCGCCACTCGCAAGCACAGGTTGAATACCGGGAAACCGACACGGTATCCTCCGTAATAAAAAAGATAAACGACGCTGATCTGGGAGTTGTGGCGTATATTGATCACAATAATCAGTTCGCCATGAAGGCGACCCAGTCTGAAGATGATGACAGGCGGAATTTCATGATTCGTCATCTGGAGGACTCCAACCAGTTTCTAGTGGGGATGACCGGTATCCTGCGAGAGAGCGGGGCTGACGGGGCCTTCGATTACCGACGAATTGACGAGATCCGCAAGCTCATGCCGGAGAGGGAGCATATAACCATAACGCCGAAGTTTAACCCGGCATCGAATTTGAGTGTTTCCGACGCGGTGAATTACGATGTGGACACTATTGCGGCCGCTCAGGGTAAGGATATCGGTGGGACGGGAGACGTTAATACGACAAATGGAATCGGGGATGGCTCCAACGCTCTTAGAATCGCGCGGATACGGCATAACAACGGTATGGTGGGCAGGAATACCACCTTCAACGATTTCTACATTTCCCTGGTTTCTCGCATAGGTGCCCAGGGCGAAGAATCAAAAGAGATGCTTAAAAACCAGGAAGCTGTGATGAAGAACCTTGGGAATCTGCGGGAATCAGTATCCGGGGTCAATCTCGACGAGGAGATGGCGAACATGGTGGCCTTCCAGCATGGATACAACGCGGCCGCACGGGTAATAACGACCATGGACCGGATGCTGGATGTCATCATCAACAGAATGGGGGTGTAGATAGATGAACCGGGTAACGAACCAGATGCTTAACAACACCATGACCTACAATCTGAAGCGTCATCAGAGTGAAATGGACAGGATACAGGAGCAGCTTTCAACGGGTAAGTCGGTTCGTGTTCCCAGGGACAATCCGATTGCCGCTACGAACCAGATGATCTACAGGTCCAGACTCTCAGAAGTGGAACAGTACATCAAAAACCTCGAGGAAGGGAAATCCAGGCTTGACCATGTCGATTCAAACATACAGTCTGTGATGAGGATATTTCAGCGTATCCGCGTTCTCGCTGTACAGGGAGCCCACGGCATATATTCCTCTTTCGAAAGGAAGGAGGCCGCTGCTACGGAGATAAATCAGCTTCTGGAGGAACTGGTCGCCATCGCTAACACAAAAGGTTCCACAGGCAGGCCAATCTTCGGTGGGCATCAGACAGGTACAGAGAATATTCCCAATCCTTTTGTTCCGGTTTATCAGACCCTGACGGCCGGCAACCAGGGGGATGCCATGATAGGCGTGGAATACCGGGGAAATACAGGTGAGCAGGTCAGGGAAGTCGCCAACGGGGAATACATGAGTGTCAGTGTTCCCGGTAACCGACTCTTCTGGGCCACAAATGAAGTCATTACCTCGAACCAGGACGCATCTGATTATTCCGCGGCATCCAATCAGACAATCCGTATTGATGGAAGAGAAATTGATATATCTGCCGGAGACAACCTGGAGATTATCATTGATAAAATTAACCGGGCTGGACTCTCCGTCCGTTCCAGTAAGGGAGGCAGGAATAACCTTATTCTGGAAACCACGACTCCTCACCAGCTCTGGCTTGAGGATGTGGGTAACGGGACAGTACTCCAGGACCTGGGCCTGGTTAACAAGAATTTTCCCCAGCCACCAAACAATCTGGCTCCAACGGTAACAAGATCAGGCATGTCAATTTTTGAAATGGTTATACAGCTTCGGGATGACCTGGTCAGGGGAGACCAGGAACTGGTTGGAGGCCGTGATCTGGGACTTATCGATTCCGCCCTGGATAATATCCTGCGACACGCATCATCCATCGGGGCCCGGCAAAACCGGATTGAGGAGCTGGCGAAGCGTTCAGAATATTACAAGGGAAATGTTCTTGAAATGATTGCCAGCAGTGAAGGAATCGATTACTCTGAAACAATCATGAATTTTAAGTGGCTTGAGAGTGTTCACCAGTATGCTCTCGCTGTTGGCGCTAAGACCATTAAACCGACACTTATGGATTTTCTCCGCTGATTGAAGGGCGAGAAATTAAAGGAGATAATAACGTGTCCGTAACTATTACGACCCGTCACTATGGTGAAATCGAAATCGATGAACGACAGATATTTGAGTTTACGGAAGGAATACTCGGTTTCGATTATGTAAGAAAATTCGCTATATTCGATTCAAACGACGATAAGTCTCCATTTAAGTGGATGCAGGCCGTGGATGAGCCGGAGCTTGCCTTCGTAGTATTATCTCCTGTGGAAGTATTCGGAGAGTATGAACTGAAGGTCGCAGAACAGGACCTTGAAAACATAGGAGCCGGAAAACCTGATGAACTGGTAGTTCTCGCCATAGTTACGATACCTGAGGATCCTCAAAATATGACTGTCAATCTGCAGGGTCCCGTCATCATAAATCCGGCAACCGGTAAGGGACGTCAGGTAATATCACTTTCCGATCGATACGGCGTGCGCCACAGGGTCATGGATGAGATCGACAGGAACGCCAGGGAGGAGGGATGATATGCTTGTTCTGGCGCGGCGCATGAATGAAAGTATTATGATCGGTGATGAAATCGAGGTTGTTGTTATTGATATTAAGGGCGATCAGGTAAAGCTGGGGATAAAGGCTCCTAAAAAGATAACCGTCCACCGGAAGGAGATATATCAGGATATTCAACAGGAGAATATTGCGGCCGTAAGTTCATCTTTCGATCCTCAGAAGCTGCGTGACCTGTCGGAACTTTTCGGTCAGGATGAGGAGAAGAAGGATATCAGCACCAGTAACGATGATAATGAAAATGACTCTTAAAGAACGATACAGTTTTTTCCGAAAAGCCGCATCCTGCCTGGCGAAACCCTGATTTCAATATCTTTAAAAGGCTCCAGTCTATCCGAAACAATATCTTTTCTTGAATAGATACGTCGAATAATTTTATCCGCGGGAATAAAGCGCTTTCCACCATCTATTACAAGAATGCAATCCGGTAGTTTTGCTTCATAATCATAGAGAAGGTCCCTGCAATAATGCTCTTTCCCCTGCCATGTAAAGTATATCCGTCCCCAATTGTGCCCTTTTCCGGATGCATAGTTATCCACTATCTCGATTGATCTGTAGGGCAAAAGAAACATGCTTCCCAGTCTCGTAAAAAGTATCCACTTAAAGGGTCTTTTTTCAAGGCGTCTCTGCCTGATTTTCTGGAGATTCTTATCGTTTGACAGTCCGGGCAAACGAGTATTACCTTCACCTCGTTCCATAACCGGAAATGTTTTTCCACTTCCTTCCAATGAATCATGCAACCTCTCAAGGAGGAAACCGATAACATTTGGGTCAGGCAGATTCTGGCCTCTTTGATAGTTATCCAGCAATGCACGGAGCCGCAATACATATTCGTGGCCATGCAGGGTATTGATGGATGAGATGAGTGAGGATAAGACATTGATAGCTGGACGAAGTTCAGCGGCAGTATGGATCAGTTCCATCTGATTGGCTTCAAGAGAACGAAATCCATTTTCTATGTGCCGGCGTATCTCTTCAACCTGCTGAAAAGCCTGATTCCAGAAGAGTACATATTCACGTGAGACGGGATCCATAATAATAAGTATGGATACCCGGGCACTCGGGTCAATAAAATAATATACTCATCTCTTTTTACTTGACGGGATAGTAAAAGGGACTGATTTCATCAATAATATGGGAGGAAGAAACCATGTTGGGTAAAAGCATACGCATTGAGCGGATATTAAACAGAAATACCGGTAAAACCATTATTGTACCTATGGATCATGGGGTCACTGTCGGTCCTATACCAGGAATTATTGATATGTCATCGACGATCGACAAGGTTGCCCTGGGGGGGGCTAATGCGATTTTAATGCATAAGGGCATAGTAGGAGCCGGCCACAGGCATCATGGGAAGGATGTCGGTTTAATTATTCATCTTTCTGCCAGCACCGTACTCTCAACAGATTCTAATGCTAAAACTTTGGTCTGTACAATCGAAGAAGCAATCAAACTTGGAGCCGATGCCGTATCTGTTCATGTAAACCTTGGTGCCAAAACAGAGAGTGCCATGTTGAATAACCTCGGGTATGTTTCAAAATGGTGTCTCGAGTGGGGTATGCCCCTGCTGGCCATGATGTATACGAGGGGTGAGAAGATAGCTGACGAGTATGATGTAAATGTAGTTAAGCATGCTGCCAGGGTCGGCGCCGAACTTGGGGCGGACCTGGTTAAGGTTAACTATACGGGTTCCCCTGATTCATTCCAGGAAGTTATCGAAGGCTGTCCGGTACCTGTTGTCATCGCCGGTGGCGAAAAGATTGAAACCGAATCTGAATTTCTGGAAATGGTGAAAGGTGCTGACCAGGCAGGAGGAGCGGGGGTGTCAATAGGAAGAAATATTTTTCAGCATGCAAATCCTACCGAAATTGTTCAGAAAATATGCCGTATACTCCATGGAGGAGAGCGGTGAAACAGTGCTGGGTACATCTTCCGGAGTGGAATAAGGATATCGTAACAGAAGCCCTTGAGTCTGGAGCAGACGCGATCGTCACAGTAGATGATCTCGTAGATAAAATACGTGAGCTGGGAAGAATCATGGTAATATCTCCCACAAAAGGTGACTGGAAGATGCCGGAAGATGTGGAGTGGATAACTATAACCGGGAAAGAAGATGAAAATTGTGCCGCTACTTCTCTAAGGCAAAGAACAGTTATTGTTAAAACAATGGACTGGGATATTATACCGATAGAGAACCTTATTCCGTTATCCAGAGATAATCTTTTTTCGGTTGTGAAAGATCTGGAAGATGCCCATCTGGCCGCAGGGATTATGGAAAAGGGGGTTGCGGGCGTATTGCTGGAAACTGATGACCCATCAGTTATACCATCTGTGGTATCATTTCTTAGAGAATTGGGGACGGAAAGTCTCAATCTTGAAGAACTTGAAATTACAGGAGTGAAAAATATCGGGATTGGTGACCGTGTTTGCGTGGATACCTGCACAAATCTTTCTCCTGGAGAAGGGCTTCTGACCGGCAATTCTTCGACCTGCATGTTTCTGGTTCATGCTGAAAATGTAGATAATCCCTACGTTGCCCAGAGACCTTTCCGTGTCAACGCAGGTGCCGTACATGCTTATGTGAGGGTACCCGGAGACAGGACCCGTTATCTGGGAGAACTTCAAACAGGCGATCCCGTTACCATTGTAGGGGCAGATGGAGATACCTACACTGCCCATGTGGGCAGGATTAAAGTTGAAAAACGTCCTCTTCTGGTGGTGTATGCCCGTGGTCCTGGAGATGAAGACTATTCCATCATATTACAAAATGCGGAAACAATACGTTTAACTTCTCCTGAGGGCAAAGCCGTCAGTGTGGTTAAACTGCAGGAAGGTGATCGTGTTCTTGGACTGACAGAAAAGGGAGGGCGCCATTTCGGAATGCAGGTAGAAGAGAGTATTGTCGAGAAATAAGATGATTTTAGTGGAAGAATAAATAAACCCTGTTTGGAATATAATATCCCTTTGATAGTTATCCATGAAAACGGTTTGACAAATGCTTATCTGAAAACAGCATGGCGAATCTGTACTTTCGGGGCGTGGCGCAGTCAGGTAGCGCATCTGGTTTGGGACCAGAGGGTCGAAGGTTCAAATCCTTTCGCCCCGACATTGGCGCCCGTAGCTCAGTTGGATAGAGCAACGGCCTTCTAAGCCGTGGGTCACAGGTTCGAATCCTGTCGGGCGTGCATTTAAAATTTTTGTCCAAGCTCCTTCTATAATTATGGTATGCTTTCCGGCAATCCCCAATAGATTTGCCAGAGTACCACTCCTCTCTTATCACTGGATTTTATAATTGAATAACTATTGTAATAGTTGATAGGGAAATGCTTTTTACCGGTCAATAATTGTAATAATTTGACGAGGAAAAGTTTTACAGCTTCATTAATGAAGAAAGAAATGGAAACCTTGTAATTCTTACGGACATCAAGTAACAGCTCATAATCGTTTTCATCTAATGTGATATGCATCGTTTCCCAGCTGCTCCTGGGAGCTCTGTCCTGGTATCTGATTCGACAAAACGAAGCCTCCTTTAGCGCGTTGTGATATACGCTGTACTGAAGGAGATGTTTCATGAAAATATTCAGATCCATCCCCAGTAAACGGGCATAATTTCTGATTTTTGAGACACTCTCTTTCTTTAAGTTGAATGTTGTTCGTATCATTCTTTTTACCTCCTCTGTATTAATTAAACGATTATATAGGGTGAAATAGAAAAAAAAATTGCCTCAATCAATCGATATGGGTGATGAATTTACATTTTTTGTTTTGTACCAAAATTATTCTACTTTGTATCGTAGTAAAATACCTTCTTAGCGGGGAGGGATAACTATGCAGGTGAAGAGGTGGATTTTTCATAGTCTTACCCTTGTACTTTCATTAGTAATACTAATTAGTACAGGTACAGGCCGTGAGAAATCGTCTTATAATTCACTGTGGCCTGACAACAGGTTAGGGCAGATCAGGGAGAGCAGAGTAAAGTAAAGGGTTTTGGAATACTCTATCGTATCTACGGTCAATGGACTGGAGCCTATTGTGTTTACAGTTACAATGACGTAAACCAGGACAGACGGCATAAAAGCGGCGATTACATTTTCTCCGACTGGAATCATAAGATTGGTGTTTCTTCAGTAGGAAGTATTACAGTGGATAATGAAATCGATTCTGTCATTCCTTGAATGAGACAGGAAAAAACTTTGACAAATCGGATGTTGTCTATCATTTTAATAAAAGTATTCAAGTTAACCAGGCAACCGCGCTGCATGCAGTGAGGAAAGTCCGAACACCAGAGGGCAGGATGCCGGGTAACACCCGGGCACCGCAAGGTGATGGAAAGTGCAACAGAAAGGATACCGCCCTGATTCTTTCAGGGTAAGGGTGAAAAGGTGAGGTAAGAGCTTACCGCACTTTCGGCAACGGAAGTGGCACTGTAAACCCCATCCGGTGCAAGGCCAAATAGACGACCATAGAGGATAGCCCGTCCATGGTCGCGGGTAGGCCGCAAAGAGTAATCAGGAGACTGATTGCCAAGATAAATGGTTGACTAAACAGAATTCGGCTTATGGTTAACTTGAATATTTATTTTTCTGGATAACTATCCAGAAAACAGGAGGTTTTACATGAAAAAAACCTTGTTATGGATTTTCGCCGTCCTGCTATTTATGGTGGGAAACATTGCATGGGCTAACTATCGCGCTGTCGACGTATATGTTTGTCATGAGAGCGTTTTTCTTGCTGAGCTACAGGCAAAAGTCTCTGTAAGTAGATCTAAGCTGGCTGTTGTTAGTGAATGTCGTTGTGAAGGTGTGGACAGGAGTTTTAAGTCAGAAGTCGACCAGGAGCCCATGGAGATACAGGGAATTCAGGTCAAGCAAACGGACTGTGATGATGATGGAGCCCTTGTTTATTCCTGCATATGCTATGGAAAAGATACATATTAACCCATGTAAAGGATAACTATGGAACGGAATAGAAAAATATTAATAGCAATTCTGGCTGTTCTTGTGTTAAGTACTGTTATTGCCATAATAGATGTCAGTATAACTATGAGAAAAACACAGTCCACGGATGCGATGAAGATAAAACCTCCTCAGGTGGGGCCGGGGGTTGCTGTGATAAGGCTTGAAGGACCTATACAATTTATGGGAAGGCAAGGGACCTTCGGTATGGTATCAGGAGTTGAAGCAGTTCTGGAACAACTTGAAAAAGCAATGGAAAAACCCAATATCCGAGCTGTTGTGATACGAATAAATTCACCTGGTGGTTCTGTAGCTGCTACTCAGGAAATATATCAAAAAGTCTGGAAATTACGCAAAAAAAACATACCGATAGTAGCTTCAGTAAGCGAAGTTGCCGCCTCAGGTGGATATTACGTTGCTTCCGCATGTAACGAAATAATGGCAAATCATGGATCAATAACCGGTTCTATCGGTGTAATAGCCATGTCCGCAAATCTACAGGAATTATTTAAAAAACTCGGAATCTCGATGACCATCATTAAGAGTGGAAAGTACAAGGATGTACTCTCTTCTCACCGGGACCTTCTTCCTGAAGAGAGGGAGTTTCTGCAGGAGATGATTGACTCATCCTATCAGAAGTTTCTCAAAGATATTGCCCTGGGACGCAATATGAACATCAGTGAAATTAAACCTTACGCTGATGGACGGGTTTTTACAGGAAAGACAGCCAAAGAATATGGACTGATTGACAATCTGGGTACATTTGATGATGCTCTTTCACGAGCCCGCGAGCTTGGTAAACTTCCAGAAAATTCTCCTGTTTATGAAAAACAGAGACGCCCCTGGCAGCAAATCCTGACATCCCTGGATGGAATGATCAGAAACTGGATCCATGATCTTCGCTATGGATCTGAGATTAAACTGGAGTATCGATAATATGCTGTTAGATTCAATTAGAAGCCTCCGTTGGACAGATATCCTGATGGATACCCTGACAACTCCTTCAGAGATTTATGAAAAGATTGCCAGGGGGAGTTTCCCCTCCCTTTATTTTTCAATACTCATCCCGGTTTTTGTTACGTTTTTAGATACGATTACTTTTAGTCTGTTATCTGAGCAGACCGGATTTTTCTTTTATAAATTGTCCTACGGATGGATTCTTTCCATCATAGTTATCCTTATAAGGCTGGTGGTATACGCTCTGCTTATCGATGGAATTGCCCAGGTAATGGGGCATGAAGGGAAATTTAAGACCATATTGGTTCTGATGAACGTTTCGTTATTTCCATCATTACTTGTTCTTCCCATGGTTTCTATCTTTTCTGCCCTGAATTTTGCACCCCTTTTCTTCTATGCTCTTGTGTCCCTCGGGGCATTTGTCTGGTCTGCCTATATTATAGTAAGAGGCCTGATGGGAATACACAGCATAACTGCGGGAAAAGCTGTATGGCTTCTTGTCGCTCCGGCCGCTATCGGCGGGTTGGTCGCGATGTCTGTATTGTTTCTGGGAGTCCTTCTGCTTGTTTCACTTGTCGGAACGGGCATGGTCTGACAGGCGTCAGAATCAGCCTGGGATCAAGGTTCTCATATAGTATTTACGCATCTTCATGTAGTTCATCATTTTTAAATTTACCCATGGCAGCGATCCGTTCCCGACGTGTATATATTATCCCGTAGCCATGTTTCATCCCACGGGAGAATTCACCTTCATATCGGTTTCCTTCCAGGTCTGTAAAAACACCGAATCCATGAAAATAATCGTCTTTCCATTCACCTTCATAGGTGAAGCCCTGGGCAGAAACCAGTACGCCCAGACCATCTGCTTTACCATCTTTCCACTCTCCTTTATAAAGAGTACCATCCCGCATTTCAAGTACTCCATACCCATGATAGAGACTGTTTCTGAAGCATCCTTCATAGTAGAGACGACCATAAGCATCACCATAGGGAAAATCCATTCTCCCGCGACCATCTATTTCACCACGCACAAAATTACCGGTTATATGAATTCCATTCCCATAGGTTATTGCCCCCTTCCCCCAGGGTAACCCGCCCTTAAAGCTGCCCACATATGTTGTGTCGTCATCCAGTCTCAAAGTTCCTTCTCCCTGCGGAACGGTCCCCTTAAGGTCCCCAAAGTATTTTCCCTTTACATTCATGATTATTGCCTCCGGATGGGACATGGTAGTATGAATGTGCTCCTTAACAATAAAAAAATGAGACATAAACGCTTTTGTCTTGATTAATATCAAATTATTTGGATAGTTTCATGAGAAAGGAGGCAAACCATGAGAAGATATATAATAATAGTTATCGCGATGGTTATTTTTCCGGCTCTTCCTTTGATGGCAGATTGTATAAAGGGCAATTGCCAGGATGGAAAAGGTACCTGGATATATGAGAATGGAGATAAGGTAATCGGGCAGTTCAGGGACGGAGATCTTAACGGTGATGGTACCATTTACTTCTCAAATGGAGAGAAGTATACCGGGTCATTTGAAAACGACAAAATTCACGGAAAGGGGGTCTACTGGTTCAAGGGTAGTCACCGATATGAAGGAGAGTTCCAGAATGGTTCCATGTCAGGAACAGGTACCTTTTACTTCAAGAATGGAGAGAAATACACAGGTAAATTTCAGAACGGCAAAAAGCATGGGAAGGGAACATATTATTATTCAAATGGGATGCGGTTTGAAGGTCACTGGAAAAATGGCAAGAAACACGGTAAGGGAACAATGTATTATAAGGATGAGATGTACCAGAAGGGCATCTGGGAGAAAGGATCATATGTAGGTAATGAATAACAGGTTATGGGAAAATTCTAGCAAAATATTTGTCCTGGATACAAATGTAGTATTATACGATTACAGGAGTATCTATTCCTTTGAAGAACATAATGTTGTCATCCCCATAACCCTCCTTGAAGAGGTCGACAAGTTTAAGCGTGGTCACGAAACCATAAACTATAACGCCCGTGAATTTACAAGGGAACTGGATTCCCTTATCGGGGACCGTCTTCTCAACGAGGGAGTCAGGATGCCGACGGACGGATTCATTGTCGTAGAAACGGATATCGGCAAGGAACGTATTTCAAATATATTCTGGGAAGACAGTCCCGACCACAGAATACTGGCTCTCGCCTTTAACCTGGCAGACAGATATGGTTCCAGCAGGGTAGTGCTTGTCTCCAAGGACATTAATCTGAGGATGAAAGCCAAGAGTATCGGTCTCAAGGCTGAAGACTACGAGACAGGTAAAATCAAGAACATAGATGAACTCTATACGGGAAGAAATCTCTGTGAGGATATCCCAGGACACTTCATTGATTCCATTTTCCGGGATGGTTCTGTTTCCTTCGATGAAATCGGAACAGAGAAAGACCCCTATCCCAACGAATTTTTCATCCTTAGAAATGACAGTAAAAGCGTTTTGACCAGGTTTGATATACTTGAACGAAGACTTGTTATGGTAGAAAAACGCCCGGCTTACGGGATACAGCCGCGAAACGCGGAACAGACTTTTTCCCTTAATGCTCTTACAAGTTCAGAAATGAAACTGGTTACGCTGGCAGGCAAGGCCGGCACCGGGAAGACTCTCATGGCCCTGGCCGCGGCCCTGGATAAGAGACGTGAGTATACACAGATTCTTCTCGCGAGACCCGTTATCCCCCTTGCCAACAGGGACATCGGGTATCTTCCGGGTGACATTAACAGCAAGCTCGATCCCTATATGCAGCCCCTCTTCGATAACCTCTCTGTAATACAGAACCAGTATTCAGAAAATGCCCCGGATCATAAACGGATTACGGAC
Source organism: uncultured Leptospirales bacterium (assembly GCA_964645775.1). Lineage (GTDB taxonomy): Bacteria > Spirochaetota > UBA4802 > UBA4802 > UBA5550 > CAZYBU01. Next base: position 33,596 of record CAZYBU010000032.1, read on the forward strand.
CTGATTAATAATGAGAAGCTGAAGATTCAGCCCCTTGCTTACATCCGCGGACGGAGCCTTTCCAGGGTCTACTTTATCATTGACGAGGCCCAGAACCTGACCCCCCATGAAGTAAAGACAATCATTACCCGGGCAGGAGAAAACACCAAGATAGTATTCACGGGTGATCCTTATCAGATTGACACACCCTATCTCGATTCAAGAAGTAACGGACTGACATACCTTATAGACAAGATGAAAGGTCAGCTCCTTTATGGACATGTAACCCTGGAAAAAGGGGAACGAAGCGAACTCTCCGAACTGGCATCAAATCTACTCTAATGTCTAATGGATAACTATCTCAGTCTTTTAATGGCGGATTCAATTCTCTCCAGACCCTGGGATATATTCCCATCTGAGGTGGCAAAAGACATCCTGATATGACGATCATTTCCAAAGGCAATTCCAGGGACAACGGCCACGTTTACCTCTTCCAGCAGATATGAACTGAATCGGGTTGAGTTATACTCATAATCCGGGAAATGCTTTTCAACCTCTTCCCATCCCGGAAAAGCGTAAATATCCTCAATAGAAGGGAATACATAAAAAGCGCCTTCCGGGTTTCTGCATTCAAGACCTTCAATGGCATTGAGACCTTCAACCACCAGCCCGCGTCTTCTGTCAAAGGCGGTGCGCATCTCCTCTACTCTGTCCTGAGGACCGGTAAGGGCTTCGATGGCTGCCCACTGGCTTATGGATGTTGGATTGGATGTTGATTGGCTTTGCAGTGTTTCAACCTTTGCAATGATATCCTGGTCACCCGCCATGTAGCCGATTCTCCATCCTGTCATGGAATATGTTTTGGATACGCCATTGAGAACGATGGTCTTTTCTTTCAATACTGAAGAAATCTGGGCCATGTTGGAAAATATGAATTCGTCATAATGTATGGATTCATATATATCATCTGAAATAATAACGATATCCATCTCCATGAGTACCTCACCCAGGGCCTTTAATTCATCTGATGTGTAGCCTGTTCCTGTAGGGTTGGACGGGGAATTCAATACAAAGGCCTTGGTCTTTTTGGTCAGGCTTTTTTCCAATTGTTTCGGAGTGACCTTGAATTCTGAATTTTCATCCGTTTCAATTATGATCGGCTCTCCTCCTGCCAGTTCTGTCATGGCGGTGTAGGATACCCAGTAGGGGGCCGGGATAATAACCTGGTCGCCGGGATTCAGGAGAACCTGCATAAGATTGTAAAAGGAATGCTTTCCTCCACAGTTGACAGTTACCTGGTTCATGTTGTAATCCAGATCGTTGTCACGCTGAAATTTCTCCATAATTGCCGACTTTAACTCTGGTATGCCGCCGGCAGGGGTGTACCTGGTTTTTCCTGAATCTATCGCCTTTCGGGCAGCCTCCTTAATGCTTTCAGGGGTATCGAAATCAGGCTCTCCCGAGCCGAATCCGATAACATCGATTCCCTGCGCCTTCATCTGGTTGGCCAGGGCGGTAACGGCAAGGGTAGGAGAGGGCTTTACGGAAAGGATACGATTTGATAGATTCATGGGGGCATCCTGCAAAAAATTATTGTTATCTCTGCTATGAACTTCATAATGGCATGTCAAGCTATTTCATCTAACAATTTTCGCTTTTGAGAGACTAATGAAGATAACATTATGGGGAGTCCGGGGCTCAATACCAACGCCTCAGAGTGGTAAGGAAATCCGTAATAAGATCCGACAGGCCCTTATTATGGCGCGGCCGGGAGACATTTCATCCGAGGAGTCGATAGAAGAATTCGTTGAATCCTTACCTTTTTCCGTAAAGGGCGCTTTTGGCGGAAACACCACCTGCATCGAGGTGCGGACGGATGCGGAGGACCTGATTATAATTGATGCTGGAAGCGGTATTCGTAATCTGGGTCAAGAACTGATGGCTCTAGATTTTGGCCAGGGCAGGGGACTGGCCCATATTTTATTCACTCATACTCACTGGGATCACATTCAAGGCATCCCATTCTTTGTGCCTTTTTTTATTCCCGGTAATATCTTTAACATTTACTCTCCCATAGAAAATATCCGTGAACGTCTCTATTATCAGCAGGATACCGAACACTTCCCTATTACTTTGGACTATATGCAGGCAACCAAACTCTTTCACATTGTCCAGCCTGACAGGGAATTCTATATCAATGACGCGAAGATTACAAGCAAAGCCATGCCGCACCCCGGGGGTGCCTACGGTTACAGGATAGAAAATAACGGCAAGGTCTTTGTGTACACAAGCGATTGTGAATTCAATATTGAGGCTATAGATCAGATTGACAGGTACTACGAATTCTTCCGGGAAGCTGATGTCCTGATCTTTGATACGCAGTATACCTTTGAAGAATCAATCGATAAGATGGATTACGGACATTCCCATGCGTCCATTGCCATCGATATCGCTGTTAAGGCAGGAGCGAAAAAACTTGTCCTGTTCCATCATGAGCCGAATTATAATGATGGAAAACTCGAAAATGTCCTTATTAACGCCAGATCCTACATGAATTTCAGTCGAAGACAGAAACAGTACATCAATTTGGAGATAGATATCGCTCATGAAGGCATGGTAATGAAGTTATAGAACAGCTACTTGTTTTCCTGTTCCAGCCTTCTTACATCTTCTTCCTTTCCAAGTACAATCATGAATTCGCCTTCCTGTACCGGCATGTCTCCCAGGGGAGCAAAACGTATTTCGTCACGTCCCGTGGACCACTTTTTCTTGAAACCGATCACCTGGATCGAATATTCAGTAGCAAGTTTTAGTTCTCTAAGCGTTTTACCCGTGAAATGCTCAGGTGGTTCAATCTCCAGTATGACATAATCCTCAGAAAGAGGAAGATAATCAAGGGCGTTTCTCATGGAAACAATACTTCCAAGACGAATGGCCATGTCCCTTTCAGGAAAAGCGATCTCCTCTATTCCCATCAGTTTTAAAATTTTTGCATGGTCTTCTGAAATAGCGCGAACAATAATCCTTTTAATGTCCAGTTCCTTCAGGTTCAGTGTTATAAGCATGCTGGGGGCAAGGTATTGTCCAAGGCTTACTATGACGCCATCATATTCTTCGAGTGATAGTGTCTCAAGGAATTGCCTGTTGGAAGCATCACCCGCGACGGCCATGGTAAACCTGTCATAATATTTTTGAACCAGGTCTTTTCTCATGTCGACACCGAGAACTTCACAATTGTTTCCCATCAAAGTTTCCGCTATGGAATACCCGAAATTGCCCAGACCGATAACCGTGTACTTTTGCATCCTATACTCCTAACCGATCATAATAGTCTCTTCAGCATAGTATCCCTCATTGCTTCGCGATTTTCCCGCAAGTACAGCCATGAGGATAAGTGGGCCTGTCCTGCCCGTGAACATAATCAGTATCACAAGAAGTTTCCCTGTTGTCCCGAGTTCAGTGGTGGCGCCCAGAGAGAGACCCACGGTCCCGAAAGCGGAAACCGTCTCGAATAGATATCTCAAAAAAGTGTTATTGCCATGGCCGGGCAATAGCAGCAGAAGTAAAAAGAAAGAGAAGGCCACAAAGGTAATTGATAGAATGGTCAGGGTTGTCCCTCTCCAGATGGATGAGGCATCGATGGCCTGTCCTTTATAGATGATCTGCTTTCTTCCCTGGAACGAGGAGAGGATGATTCCGAAGATAACGGCAAAGGTCGTGGTTTTAATCCCGCCGGCCATGGACCCGGGTGATCCCCCGATAAACATGAGGATTACCATGATAAAGATACTTGAGTTATAAAAATGATCAAGGGGAAGAGTAGTAAAACCGGCGGTTCTGCAAGTTACGGATTGAAAAAAAGCGTTTGCGATTTTATCGGTTACACCAAGACCTGCCAAAGCGCCCTTCCATTCAATTCCCAGGAAGAGAAGAGTCCCTGCCGCAAGCAGGATAATAGTTGTAAGCACAACAATGCGAGTGTGCATGGAAAGTTTACTGAAATGAGATGGGGTAGGTCTTCTTATAAAGGAGACCCCTTCCGCCAGAACGACAAATCCGATTCCCCCAAGTATTATGGCAAATGAAACTATGGACAACATCATCGGAGAGCGGGTGAATCTCATAAGACTATCATCGTAAAGGGTAAAGCCAGCATTACAGAAGGCAGAGATCGCATGAAAAAGAGACGGCCATAGAGATGTCCTGATACTCGATCCCTGTGTGATAAAACCGAGCAATAGTACGATTGCCGTGATCGATTCAACTATTAAAGTATATAAAAGCACTCGCCGCAAAAGGATCAGGGATGAAACAGGACGGTTGCTTTGGCTGTAGATATCGCGAAAAATAAAATTCCAGCGGATAGAAATGGGCAAACCTGTCATTGAGAGAATACCGATGGAGAAGGTCATAATACCGAGACCTCCCAGCTGGATAAGGAGCATGATAATGATCTGCCCGGTCATGGTAAATGCTTTGCCGGTAGTAACGACAGTCAACCCTGTAACGCAAACGGCAGATGTGGATGTGAAAAGAGCGTCAATATAAGTAAGATCGCCGGAATGCATCACCGGGAGTATGAGAATAATGGAGCCCGTGAGGATGGTTACTGTAAAGGCCCCGAGAATAATCCAGATTGGGTTAATTCGTAACATTTGAACTCACGAAAGATAGCTGGTGTGGATAACTATGCAGCAACCCATTTGTCTGCAAGATTTATTGTACGCGAAAATATTGCCAACACGATTAGATACAATAGCATGAAAGACAATGATTTTCTAAAAAAAAGCAGTATTAATTCCTTAACCTGAATTTTCTAAAAATTGCTCTATATATCCG
>CAZYBU010000033.1:0-33967 GCA_964645775.1 uncultured Leptospirales bacterium
AGTATACAAAGGCCATTGAGAGACCTGCCCAGGCCAGAGAATACGTCAGACTGACCCGTCCGTTGAGATGGAAGGTCTGATCATAGTAATCCCAGAGCTTCACGCCATAGAGTTTCTCAAAGATGAAGCCGGTAGCATATTCAATGCAGGAGGTAAGAAAAAAGTATATCAGGAACTGGAGGGCCGGGTGTAGAATAGAAACCTGGGGAGACACCAGAATAAGGATACCGGCGCCCGTTCCATAGAGAGGCAGAAAGGGGCCACTTAGAAAACCGGGATTAATCAACCGACCGTTCCGAACGGAACGATAGGCAAATTCAAGAATCCATCCCATGAAAGCATAGAGGGCAAAAAAGTATAACGGTTCTACAAGATTCATGTCTCAGTCTCAGTATTAATATATTGCAGCATCTTTCCAGCAATACCATCCTCTGTCAAGACAGAGATAAAGATTGTTCCGAAGGTCTGATTCTTAACCCGGTTTACCTGGAGACTGCCCTACGACTCTGGATCAGCCAGCTGACATGGCGGGAAGCGTTCATGTTTTTATTGTGTCTCCGATAACAGAATAAATTACCGCTACCGGAGAATACTTTCAATTATACCTTTCAGGTCTGTGGTACGGTAATCTTTCGGCAGGACAACCTTTTTGTAATCTGAATATAACCCGATGGGTAACCTGAAATCTTCAGGATGGGATGTTCCATGCTCCTTGCCATGACCAGCGTGATCACTGGTAATAATGATAACAAACCGGCCCTTATCAATCACAGGCTGTAAAAGAGTCTTTAATTGATGATCAATTTTTTCAAGAACCCGCAGGTAAGGTTGACTGAGCCACCCATGATCCATGCCTGCGAACTCAAGGCCGCTCCTGTGCAGAAAAGTAAAGGTTTTGCCGCGAAACTGGATAAACCACCTGGCCTTCTCAATGGTATCCAGACCCGCCAGGCTGTGCACCTGAATATCATCGTTTACCAGATATCCCAGATTCATTTTGGAATAAAAATACCCGGTTTCATAACCCTTTTTTACCGCTTTATGAAAAATTGTCTCATGGGCGATACGTGGCTCCCCGGGACTCCAGCTATTGGAGGTCTGACCGGACTTATCAGGCGTTAAGCCGGTAAACATGGCCGTATGGTTATAAAGGGTTTTAGGCGGATCAATGCTTTTCCCTTCGATAAAACCTGTGCCTTTGTTTATCATGGAGACAATAAAGGGGGCCGACTTTTCAGTGAGGGCTTCTGGATGGAGGGCGTCGATTGAAACAATAATTATATGTCCCGGTTCAGCAGGGGAACCGCATGAGATACCTGCAGTAATTACGGATACCGCCGTAAAAGTAAGCAAAAAAAACTTTTTCATTATTTGTGCTCCAGCAAGAAGTTTTCCTTATCTTTTTCAAGAAACTGTTTCAGAAAGAGGGCAAGGTTTTTATAAAAAGGATGGGGACTGCCATCCTCAATACGCCGGGTAAATTCCGGTACCCATTTCATAAGATGTGAATCGATGAAGGCGTAACCCAGCCGATAATATGACTCATCCCCGGTATCATTGTAACGAACCAGACAGTAATGCAAAAAAGCCAGCTCAGCTGAAATATGATCAGGCAGGTTACCCGGAAAGTCCTCGGGATCAATCTCCATCCCTATGGAGGCGTAACAGTTCTCCACCGTAAGTGTTGTTTCACCCATAAGAATTCCAGAATCGAGGTATATTGACGCATAGGGAGGCGCGATGGTCTCAAAAGGACCGATAAAAAGAGCGCTATAGGCTACCAGGAGGCTGTCCGGATCATCCAGGGCCCGGGCGACGGCTTCCACAACGTCACGATACCATTCAATCAGGGATGGAAAAAAGGAATCAATGACAGGAGAGAGGCGGACGGCATCCTCTTTGAGGGACGCATCGGGCTCGCCGAAGGAACGGGCAAGAAACAGGTAGAGTTCCGCCCGCTGGTCGATGGCCTTTTCCTCAAGAGTAATGCCGTCCATATTAATCTCCTATGCCTTGTAGTTTCTGATATAAAAAACTCTCGGCTCGGTTCCTTTCTCCGGTTTAAGAACCTGGGAAGAGTATTTCTTTAACAGCTTGCTGACCTCGCTGTCAGGATCAGAAAGATCTCCAAAGATGCGGGCGCCGGCTGGACATACCTCAACACAGTACGGGTCTGTTCCTTCGGCAATCCTGTGGTCACAGAAAGTACATTTTTCAACCAGACCCCGTCCTCTGATGCCGGGATAACGTTTCGTCTGCCGTTCAGGATTGTAAAAGGGTATCCGCTCTCCGGCTGTTTTTGCCACTTCTTTACCTGATGCCGTACACTTTTTTATCATGGACGACGAAGATGACCATTTCTTATCCGCAGCAACCTTATTGAAGGAAATCATGCCATAAGGACAGGCGATGACACAGCTCTGGCAGCCGATACATTTTCCCGGGTCATGAAGGGTAAGGCCGTCACTGGTTTTATACATGGCCCTGGTGGGACAGGCTTTGACACAGGGAGCATTTTCACAGTGATTACAGAGTGTGGTAATATGTTCAAAGGTAACATCGGGAAATGATCCACGGGTAACAGTCTCCACCTTGGCCCAGGCAAGGCCGTCACCCACGTTATTCTCGGTCTTGCAGCCAAAATTACATGCGCCACAACCGACGCATTTGTGTTTATCGATAACCATTGCATATTTAGCCATGTTTTACCTCCTCAAACCTTAACAATTTTGACCCGGGTGGGTCCCCCGTGCCGGGCGGTTGATCCGCTCAGACGGTCATATTCTGCGGGCAGCACCTGGTTATTGTTTCCACCACGGGGCTGTTTCTTTCTGTAATTGGCCGAAGCGACACGACCGTAGGCCCAGTGTCCCTGGCCGAAACATTTAACCACCGTGCCGGGTCGGACCGCTTCCCATATACGGACGTTACATTCCAGTGAGCCGGTAGAAGAGATTATGCGAACGTAGTCACCATTCTTGAAACCCAGCTTTTCAGCATCTGCCGGGTTGATTTTGACCACATCGCTTTCACTTACGTCTCCCGGGTCGCAGTTCTTAAACTCATAGTACATGGGGATATTGGCGGAACGCCCTTCCCTGTTATGCCGGGCCCGATGTTCAGTAAAAATGAAGGGGTACTCCTTCTCATCCCCAACACGAAAAGCAGGTTCATAGTGGGGGATAAAAGCCTGCTCGCCCCGGGCCACGTAGTTACACGATTCCAGAACCTTGTCTACGGTTGATTCATGCTTCTTCGCATGGGCCTCCAGAACCTTTTTAAGGGTTTCGCTGTAAAACTCAAATTTCTTTGTGGCGGTTTTGAATTTACCCCAGTTCTTTTTATACTCATACTCTTTGGAATTCCAGATACCTTTTTCAGTGAATTCCTTCCAGCTGGTGATGGTATCACCATACTTTCCCGCCTTTCCCGTCCACAGAGGTTCTGTTACCACCTTTAGGGCGAATAGGGAAAATTCTGAGGGTGTTTCCGGTGTCTTGCCTGTCTCAGGGTCCCTGCATTGTTCCTGGAAGAATTTCAGCATCGCCGGCTCACCTTTCTTGGCCAGAGCCTGCGCAAGCATAAAGGGAATTTCGGTTTCATCGGTCCGGACATCAAATAGAGGTTTCACCACCGGCTGGTTCAGGGCCGCGTAGGCATACCGTAACTGCTTACTCTTAATATACCCCCATCGCTCAAACATATGAAAAGCAGCAGGAAGAACAATATCCGCATACTGGGTCATCTCTGCTGCATTGGTTGTAACGTGAACGTAAAAGGGCAGCGCTTCCAGAGCCTTTTCCCATCGCTGTGTACCGGATGCGGAAAAAACAAAATTGTTCCAGTAACCCATAGCCATTTTAACATCATAAGGCTTTTTATCCAGCATGGCGTCAGCCACGTTGTTGGTTACAACCCCGCCTCCCGATTTCTTTTTCAGGGCCGGAAAGAGCAGTGTCCCTCTCTGGTCAATCTTCTTATGCTTGGCCGCCTTAATCGTTTTTTCATCAAGATAGTCTTTATAATCGGGAAATTTGTTAACCGGAATCTTCATTGCCTGAAGAGTTCCTCCCTTATTGTCACAGGAACCGACCAGACCGTTAAGAGCATGCTGAGCCATGGCGCCGTAGCCCCCGCGGATATGCATGGAAGCGCCCGGTGACGCCCAGCTGATAACATGAGGAGCAGCCTGGGCAAATTCTTTGGCAACACGAACGATTTGATCAGCCGGAATTCCGCACTTCTTTTCTGCCCACTGAGGAGTCTTATCCTTTAACTCCAGGTTCCACCATTTTACCAGGCCTGAAGAATCCTTTTCCTTGAAATCCTTTTCTTCAACATCCTTACCGGCAACAAACCGGTTTACGCCATCAGTGAAATCGCCCACAAACTCACGTGACCAGAGTCCGTTCACAAGAATCACATGGGCCATGGATACGGCCAAAGCGCCATCTTCGCCAGGTATTACGGGAAGCCACTCCTGGGCCTTCGATGCCGTGGCAGATAGACGCGGATCAATGGCAACGACCTTACCCTGGTCCAGTACCTTCCCCCACATATTGATGGAGATGCCCCCCATACGGTTTGAAGCTATGGGGTCAGCTCCCCAGCAGAGAATATACCTGGTGTTTTCGATGTCATAGTCCCGATAAGCCCAGAGACCCTCGGTATAATATGAGCCAAATTTTTCAGACTCAGCACAGATAGCGCTGTGGGAAATATTATTGGGAGACCCGATAAACTTTGGCATGGCACCGTAGAGAACATCCCTCATATAGGTATATCGTCCTCGAAATAGAACAAACTTATGAGACTCATTGTTCTTTTTAAGCTCGATAATTTTGTCCGCTATGGTATCAATAGCCTCATCCCATGTGATGGGAACAAATTTTGGATCTACATCACGTCCCTTTTTAGGATTGGTTCTTTTCATGGGGACCTTGATTCTGTCAGGGTCATAAAGCTGATGTATGCCCAGTTGAGGTTTCTGGCATGTCTGTCCCCTGGTTCCTTTACTGTGAGGATTCCCCCGGACCTTCACTACACGACCGTTCACCACATAGGCCTGTATGGGACACCAGGATGTACAGCCCTGACACACGGAAGAACGCCATTCTCCCTGGACAGAAGAGTCCTCTTTGCCTCCGGCCATAAGTGTCTCGATAACTCCGACCCTGGAGGCAAGTGTCGCTCCGGCAGCAGCCGTTGCGGTTGAGATTAAAAAGTTTTTTCGTGTTATCTTCATATTTTTCTGTTCTCCTTGGAAACTGATTATTTACGATAGACTGCTGCCCAGACGAGCAAATTTTCTGCCTACCGTTGCGATCAGAAGGCCTGCTGCACCTACTGTGCCAAAAAAGATCGCCCATTCGGCCAGCGAAGGACTATACATGTTGAAATATACGAATGAATCTCGTGGAAACAACGGAGCCATTTGTCCCGCCGACAGAAAATTCAAACGGCCAGCAACCAAGCCAACGAGTGTAAAAATAGAAGAATACAGGATTACTTTTCTGCTGAATTGATAATAAATAAGTAAGAACACAGGCAGGATCACTCCTATAATTAGTTCGACTCCCCAGAAAGAGAATGCCTGCGGGCCGTTGAGAACAGCAGCAGCTAAATAATTACCCGGGACATTGCTTGAAGCGGCAATAATAAATTTCCAAAACGAACCAATCCCGAGCAAGATGAGGGTGGTGATAAGCAGTCGCCCCATGTCAGTAAAGATGGCTTCAGTTGTGAAATCTTCATCATAATAACTAATAATTGAAATGATTGCCGCTCCAGAAGCAATAGCTGCGATAATCATTATAACCGGAAAATATGCCCCTTCCCAGAAGGGACGAGAACTATTCGAACCAAAAACAGCGCCGAGGTTGCTCAATGCTGCGAGTTTTACAAAAAAGATTATTCTATCAGTGAGGGGAAGAAACCGGCCATTTTTACGAAGAATCATAAAAAATTGTATTATAAGAATAATCAAAAATAATGAGTAGAAAAACCCCATTCTCCAGATGGGGGCTGCCGGATTGGGAGAAAAGAGTATATAAATAAGATTCAAAGGCCTGCCAAGCTCCAAGCCGAGAGACGCAAAACCGCAGAGTAAAAGAATCAGCGATATTACTGGTACTTTTAAACTTAAACCGTCATATTTCTTTACGCCAAAAACAGGACCGAGTGAACTGATAAGGCCCAACCCGGTACTGCTTACGGCAAAGAAAACATAGGTCCCTATCAGAAGACCCCATGGAACCTGTGCTGTTGTTCCCATGGTTTTGGGATTGATGAGAAGCGCGAGAGCGCCTGCCGCACCCACGGCAATAAGAATAATAAACCCCACTTTCCAGTACTTACTAACCATTCAATGCCTCCTTTTATTCAACAGATAATCACATAATGTATAAACAGAAATCTTAACGTTTAATATAGTTATTATGGCATCAAATGATAGTCAATATAATTTTTGTTATAATCACAAAAACCGGTACTCCTTGTCATCACCGATATAATCAATTCATGAAAAAAGATGTTTACCTGCTCAAGGTCCGATATATCATTTCTATTCTTTACAGGGAGGTTATATGGAACAGAGATTCAGCCGTATAAACAACTTTTATCTCATGGTACTGGCCTTTGTGGCCATAACCGTGGGCCTGATCTACACAAAACCGATCATGGTACCCTTTGTCATATCCTTCTTTCTTTTTTCCATTATATCGCTTGTGAACCGTCTATTCCAGGAAAAACTCAGGTTTCCCAGGCCCCTGGCCATGCTGGTAACCATTACACTCTTCCTCCTGATCGCATTTATCGTGACCCTCTTTCTCATAAACTCTGTTGAAAACTTCATCCGAAGCTCAGCCATATACCGGGACAAGATCGCCGCCTTTATAAGCTGGGTTAACGGGTACCTCGAGCAGGCTGGAATCGAACTCAATACATCGACCCTGAAGAATGAACTTTTCAACAGTTCTTCCTTTAATATCATTTCCAATATCACAGGCGGGGCATTCGGGCTGGCCGGAAATCTCACCCTGGTCATCATCTTCACCCTCTTCCTCCTGGCCGGAAGCAGGCCGACGCGTTCTCATCCCCTGATCGCCGAAATTCACGTCAAGGTGGCCCGGTATCTCTCCACCAAATTCATGACTTCCCTCACCACAGGTGTTCTCGTCGGTATCATACTCCTCTCTTTCAATGTTGACCTGGCCCTTATGTTCGGTGTTCTGACTTTTCTGTTAAACTTTATCCCCAGTCTCGGTTCCATCATGGCCACACTGCTTCCACTTCCTATCGTCCTTCTTCAGTTCGGCCTGGGATGGAAGTTTTATATCATACTCATACTCACGGGTTCCATTCAGATGAGCGTCGGAAACATTATCGAGCCGAAGCTCATGGGTGAAAACCTGAACCTCCATCCCGTGGTTATCCTCTTTTTCCTTATGTTCTGGGGACTAGTCTGGGGAGCCCCGGGCATGTTCCTGGCCGTCCCGATTACGGCCATCATCAAAATCGTAATGGAACGGATCGAAGCCACCCGTGAATACGCGAAGATCCTGACCGGGGACATTCCGGACATGGGCAGTGATTGACAATCCGGATCATGGTCTTTTAATGTTACCCTGGACAATAACTATTCACATAGTCATGTATATAACCGAACTGTTTATATTAATAGACAGGAAGAATTTTTTCTCTCAGGCGTTCCTGCCCAGGTCGAAGGCCTTGAGGTTCAGGTCAACGAATTTCTCTTTCACCAGGTTACGAATGGCCTGGTGCCAGGCTTCTTCACTGAAATCGAGGTAATTTGAGAGGACCCCGAGCATTACGATGTTCAGGGCCTTTTTATTACCCGCCTCTCTCAGGAGTTCCTTCGTTTCGACGATTCTCTGATTATTGATATTCTTCGAAATCCATTCTTCAATATTGTCCGGGTATTCCATGGCCCCGGTCTTTACCGGAGCGGGATCGACCTGAAGGCGGTTTACGATGAGCCATCCGTCGGGAGCCAGGTAGTCGATTTTCCGCATGGCTTCCAAAAGTTCGAAGCTGACCACGTAATCGGCCCCGGCCTTCGGAATGAGGGGAGAATAAACCCTGTCATCAATCCGCACGTTGCACTCCACGCTTCCTCCTCTCTGAGCCATACCGTGGACCTCCGACTCCTTCACGTCGAAGCCGGCCTCCCGGGCCACCTCCATAAGGACCTTGCTGGCCAGGATAACACCCTGGCCTCCCACACCTGCGAAGATTACGTTCGTGGCCATCCTTACCTCTTCTTCCTTAGTATGCACTGTCGTCTTGAAATGATAACCGAAGGCTCCCGGGCCGCCAGTTCTTCCGTTACGATTTTCTCAAACTCTTCAGGGTCTTTTCCGTCCGTCACCACGACCCGATTGACTCCCACGGCCCGGCAGAGGGCTTCAAGATCGAGTTCGTGGGTCTCTTCTCCCATAAGGGTGTAACCGGTCACCGGGTTGTCCTGGTGACCAGTCATGGCGGTCACCCGATTGTCCAGTATAAGGACCGTACCTGTACCTTTGTTATACACGATATCAATGAGGGGCGTAATGCCGGAGTGGACAAATGTCGAATCACCGATAACGGCTATGCTTTTCTCGGCCATTTCAGGTCTCGCCTTTTCGAAACCGAGATGCATACTGACACTCGCCCCCATGCAGCCCTGAGTATGCATGGCGTTGTAGGGAGGCAGTACGCCCAGGGTATAGCAACCGATGTCACCGTTCACGGTCACCTTCATCTTTCCAAGGACCGTAAACACGTTGGTATAAGGACACCCCTGACAGAGTCCCGGAGGCCTGGGAGGTAGTTCACGGTCATAATCCGGATGGGGACGGCTGATATCCTTGCCGTTTAAGGCCTGGTCAACAATCTCCGGTTTCAGTTCACCCAGCATGGGAACGACAGACTTACCCGTGACTTTATATCCCATGGCCCGGACATAATCCTCGATAAAAGGGTCCAGCTCCTCGACCACGTAGAGCTCGTCAACCTTTTCGGCGAACTCCCGGATGATTTTGTCCGGCATCGGCCAGACCATTCCGATTTTAAGCACGGAATCATCCGGACAGGTTTCCTTTACGTACTGGTAGGCAACGCTGTCGGTGATGATACCCCTCTTCGTGTTCCCCCATTCAATCCGGTTTAAGCCGGAGGTCTCGGAGTATCGCTGTAGATCTTTTATCTTTTCCTCCACGATAACGTGACGGGGCCTGGCATGGGCCGGTATCATGACATATTTTTTCGGGTTACTTACGTATTCTTTTAAGGGTACATCATCCCGATCTTCCAGTTTCACAAGACCCTGGGAATGGGCAATCCGGGTTGTGATACGGACAATAACGGGACGGTCAAATTCTTCTGATATTTCGAAGGCCATTTTCGTGAACTCTTTCGCCTCGGCAGGATCGGAGGGCTCAAGCATGGGAAGCTTGGCCGCGCGGGCGTAGTGACGGTTGTCCTGTTCGTTCTGGGAGCTCCAGGCGCCCGGATCGTCCGCGTTACAGATAACCAGACCGGCGTTTACTCCTGTGTAACTGAAGGTAAAGAGCGGGTCAGCCGCGACGTTAAGACCCACATGCTTGGTGGCCATGAGAACCCGCGCGCCGGCTATGGAAGCTCCGGCAGCCACTTCCAGAGCGACCTTCTCGTTGGGAGACCACTGGGCGGCAATCTCCCTGTAATCGGCCGCTACTGCTTCAAGTATCTCCGTGCTCGGCGTACCGGGATAGGCAGTCGCCACCCGGCATCCCGCTTCCCAGGCTCCCCGGGCCACGGCTTCATTTCCAAGAAGAACCTTTTTTGTCATTCATCACTCCCCGACGATATCAATTTTCTTCACGATGTTGAATCCTTCTTCAGCCAGGGCCTTCTTCGCGGCCTCGATATCGTCGAAGCGGAAGATCATGACAGCCTTGTCTTCCCGCTTCTCCGTAAAGGCGTACATGTATTCAATATTAAGGTTATGACTGGTGAAGGTTTCGATAGCATGATGCAGGGAACCGGGGGAATCGTCAAGCTCAATGGCAAGAACATCCGTAGTTGAACAGGTAATCCTGTTATCCTTCAGGGCCTTGGCTCCTCTGTCCGCGTCGCTGACAATAAGCCGCAGGATACCGAAATCTGATGTCTCGGCGATGGTGAGAGTAACAATATTTACGTCCACCTCGGCCAGTATTTTCAAAATGTTCTGAAGATGTCCCGGTTTGTTCTCAATGAATACGGATAGTTGTGTTACGTTCATAGTTTCCCCCTATATGGATCGTTTGTCGATTACACGCTTCGCCTTACCCAGACTCCTTTCAACCGTCTGCGGCTCAACAAGGGTTATCTTGGCGGAAATACCGAGTACGCTCCGCATCCTGTCACGGATTCTCTGGCTCAGGCTGTTGAGGACCTTGAGCTCATCGGAAAAAATCTCCTCGTTCACCTCTACCATGACCTCTATGTCATCCAGAGCTCCCTTTCGGTCGACGATGATCTGGTAGTGAGGCTCCGTACCTTCCACTTCCATGAGGACCGTTTCAATCTGGGAAGGAAACACATTCACGCCACGGATGATAAGCATGTCATCGGAACGGCCCGTGACCTTGTCCATCTTTATATGCGTCCGGCCGCATTTGCACCCGTCGTTGTAGATGCGGGTGATGTCCCGGGACCTGTATCGAATGACAGGGCAGGCCTCCTTGGTCAGGGAAGTATAGACGATCTCCCCGCTTTCACCTTCAGGAAGCACCTCCCCTGTTTCAGGATCGATGATTTCCACATAAAAGTGATCATCAAAGACATGGAGTCCCGATTTTTCACTGCACTCGGCGGAAACACCCGGCCCTATCACCTCGGACAGTCCGTAGATGTCATAAGCGTCGATATTAAGCCGTTTCTCGATTTCCTGTCTCATGCTCTCAGACCAGGGCTCGGCACCCAGGATACCGACCCTGAGCCTGGTTTGTGAAAAATCGTAATCGGGCATCTTCTTTTCCACGTAATCAGCGACATTAAGGGCATAGGAGGGAGTACAGGCCAGGGCCGTGGTCCCGAAATCTTTTATGAGCATCAGCTGTCTCTCCGTGTTCCCACC
This sequence comes from uncultured Leptospirales bacterium, assembly GCA_964645775.1. GTDB lineage: Bacteria > Spirochaetota > UBA4802 > UBA4802 > UBA5550 > CAZYBU01. Next base: position 11,105 of record CAZYBU010000033.1, read on the forward strand.
GGATATGGGAACCGTGAGAGCTCCCAGGAGTTCGGACCCGTAGTGGAGACCCAGCCCGCCCGTGAATAGTCCGTATCCATAGGCCACCTGAATGATATCATGTTCCGAAAGTCCGTAGGAAACAAGGCACCGGGCCACCACTTCGGCAAAAACCTGGACATCATTCCGGGTATAGCCGACGACCGTCGCGTTACCGGTGGTGCCGGATGAGGAATGGACCCGGGCCACCCTGTTCAGGGGTACGGCAAAGAGATCGAAAGGATAGGCTTCCCGCATCTGCTGTTTCTCAAGGAAGGGGACCCTCTTCATGTCTTCAAGGGATTTTAACTGATCGGGATGAAAACCGGCTTCATCAAAGGTCTGCCGATAATGAGGAACGTTCTCGTAGGCGTGCCTGATGGACCATTTGAGCCGATCAAGCTGGAGTTCTTTCCGTTTCTCAACGGGCATGGATTCATATTCCGGGTTAAACATGAGATACCTCTCGGCTTCAGAAATCATGGCATGAGGGTTTACTCCATGCGCTCATGAGGTAACACTGAGTATTCCCGCATGACAGGTGTGTCAATATTAATTTGCCGGCTTCCGGTTTCCCTGTCTGATGGTGATCGTAATAAAGGGCGGCTCATTCTGGATACTTACCGGCCTGTAGGTTCTCCGTTTTCCGTAGAAAAAGGGTGACCGGGGATGAATGGAGATGGTATAGAGAGGAAAGATAACGTCGAAATCACTGCCCCTGTATCCGCAGAGGGCCTCTACCCGACCCGGTTTACCTTCATTAAAGTCGGTAAGCTGATAAAGGCTCCCGGAACCTCCCTTCAGCTCGATCTTTGGAACTCTGTAGAAAAAATCGGCGATAATGTCTTCCGATGCCCCGTTTACGGCGAATCGTGTCCTGTTAATTTTTCCCCACTGCCAGTCATCCATGACAGGACCCACCCTCCGGTTCAGTTCCCGGAGTGTCTGGAGAAAAGCCAGATCGAAGATCTTATCCCTTCCCTCAAAGAGCTCGGTATCCTGGATGTCAAAGAGGGCGGACGTATTCTGCTCAAGCAATTCGAGGTATGATTCCATTAGGTATTCCCGATGACGCAGGATAGCCTCCAGACCTCCGGGCAGCTCATCGGAGAGGGTCCGTTCCAGCATGTTGTAGGTGATCAGATGAAAAAGGGTCGCGGCCACGCTCTTCTCATCCATGCGGAAATCCCAGTCAAGGAAGTAAATACGGGTAAGGCGGGCGGAGGTCACAGGGTTCCTTTTCAGGAGACGTATCAACAGGGGAACGTACCTTTCTGCGTGTGGAGAGTAGCTTTCCGTCATCAGGTCCCTTAACTGAGAACTTTTCAGCTCAGGGATCTCCTGGATAATACGAATCATTCGTTCATGTCTCGGGTCATCCGGCAGAAAGTAAGCCTGTACCTCGGGCGGAAGATCCGTGTTCACTTCACCGGCAGCCACTGTTGCTTCTGTGAACTGCTTCGAATAGAGGGAAAGGTCTATTGCTACCCTCTCCCGGTACAACTCCCCGTCATAGAGAACTTCCCTGTTTTCGGGCCTGAGGTCAAGCGTACCGCTCCAGGCCCGGTAGGCTTCTTCATCGTTACCCAGGAGGAGAACCAGCGGGGACGTTTCCATTCCTTTTATCTTCTCTACCCCATCCCCGGGGGAAGAGAGAAGGGGGAGACCGAGAAGAAGTGAGAGATAATCTTTACCGGGAAAACCATATCGCAGTGAAACAACAGAATCACGGAAACTCTCTCCCCCCAGGATATCCTGAATCACAGGTCCATGTTCCGTGGAGAGAATAAGACGGTTTGCCTCGACCAGAGCCGATCCCGGGTCGGGCACCCTTTTTATGACAAAATTTTTCCATCCTCCAGGAGCCAGATACTGGGTCGTTCCCTCGCGAGTGCGCACCTTTTCCCGTATCAGGTCGAGGGTATCTATCTTCAGAGCGAAGAGAGCGAAATGGAGTGAACCGTTTGTCCCGTTTACCATGAAGGGGAGTCCGTTGAATGTCAGGCCACGGATCTGTCTCTCGCCGATACGGGCTATGACCGGGTAATATCCCGGGTACTCATCCGTAGAAGAGGTATACCCGTAAACAAGTGCATGATGGCCATCTTCCATTCGGGACGCGGGAACCCAGGCGGCGTATCCTTCAAGAAAGGGTCCGGTTACCCGCCGGATCAGGCTTGTTAGTCTTCTGATAGATTTGATATTTTCCCGGTCTTCTTCCTTATAAAAGCGGGTAACCCTTTCCGGGAAGAAAGAGCCAAAAAGGTTCGACCGGTTATCATCCGGTATCATGAATATGCTTTCACGGTTATAAAGAAAGGCGTTGAACCAGTCCCTCATCAGGAGAATGGCCGCCAGGTCCGCTGGATGCCAGATCTCCTCCGGTGGAAGCTTATCTCCGTCTATCTCGAGTCCATGATTAACTCCCCGGCAGTAGGCCCTGAGCCAGGTTAGCTCGTTCTCCTCCAGATCGGATACAAGCTCCTCTCCCTTTTCATGAAATCCGAGTGAAGCGGAAAGACGGTTAATAATACCGGCATCAGGATCCGTGAGAACATATTCAGCACGGGAGAGGGCCAGGCTTCTCCAGTAACGAATTATTTCCCTCCTGTCACGCGCGTGCAGGTACCCCAGGGCGAGGTAATAATCAGAAAGGGAACCAGCCATGATCCGGGGAACGCCTTCCCTGTCCCGTTCGATGACAACCTCCGATTCTACAGGCAGGTGGCGGATTCTGTCCCGGGTACGTTCCTGGTTGTAGTAGTACCAGGCCAGACCTGAGACCAGTCCCGCAAGCAGAAGCAGGATAACACTCCCGGCCAGTATGAACCAACCCCGTTTTTTCACTCTGAGCTAATCCTCCTCACGAGGCAAGCTAAAAGGTAAAGTTTATCCCGGACAGCCGGAACTCAATCTCAGAAAGAACAGCGTCTTCCCCGGCGGTACCGGTTTCAAAGGTGGCTGAAAATCGGACATAGTGACCCACGTCATCCCAGGGAACCGTAGAGATAAGCTTCTCCCGAATTAGAAACTGTGAAAATTCTTCGGCGCTGCCAAACTCCGTGCCATTGGCCGATTTCGGGATGGAGACGTAAAGATAGAACGTACCGCCCGGCATGGTGGCATGGAATCCGCAGTTTTTCAGAATCTCCACAAGACGTGACAGGCGACGCTGATACTTCTCCCGGGTGGCCACGGTTATGGAAGGGTTCTCCAGAGCCTTGATACCGGCCCGCTGGATAGCCTTGAACTGGCCGGAATCGTAGTTGTCCTTTACGCTGGCGAAGGCCTTCACGACAAGCTCATTACCGGCCACGAAAGCCAGCCGCCAGCCGGTCATGTTAAAGGCCTTGGAGAGAGAATGGACCTCCACACCCACGTCACGGGCACCCGGAACGCTCAAAAAGGAACAGGGAGGAGAATCATAGGTGAGTGCGGCATAGGCCGCGTCCTGGATTACGACAAGCTCGTTCCTTTTCGCGAAATCGACAACTTCACGGTAAAACTCTTCCGTGGCGGCCGCGCCGGTTGGATTATTCGGATAGTTAAGAAGAAGAATCTTCGCGCGTTTCAGAATATCTGAAGGGACACTCTCAAGGGCGGGCAGAAACCCCTTCTCTTCGGTGAGGGGCATCGGATGGACCTCCCCTCCATACCAGCCGGTATGGGTGCCCAGGACCGGGTAACCGGGAACAGTCATGAGTGTGACGTCTCCCGGGTTTATGAAAGCGGCCGGGATCATGGCCAGCCCCGGTTTGGAGCCGATGGAGTGATTTATCTCTTTTTCCGGGTCTAGCCCGTTAACATCGAAGACATTTTCCATGTACCGGGCGGCCGCCGCACGGAACTCTTCTATCCCGTTATCCGAGTAACCCCGGTTCTCCGGTCGAGCCGCCTCCCGGCACAGGCTCTCGACAACACCGGAATCGGCCATATCATCCGGCTCCCCCACCCCGAGGTCGATAAGGGGGGTGTCAGGATGCTCGCTCATAGCCGCCCGTTTGGCCCGCTTGATTTTTTCAAACTTGTATATCGTATCGTCTTTTCCGAAAGATGGACCGCCGATTCGTTCTGCAAATAGATTCTGGATATAAGACTCCATAACCGCTAATCAACTCCTTTGATAATAATTTCCTCTTCCGGGGTAAGGGTGTCTATAAAGCCAATTATGCCACAGTAAGAAATATACGGAACAACGTGAGAGTATCTTTATGGTGTGGCAATAACGGAAACCCATGGAATCTGTCCGTAATCATTATTCCCTTGAAACTGCTTCATCATACCGACAGAGTCGGGATAAGGCCTTACTGCATGGACACCCGCGTATTCTACTTTTTATTTTTCTTCTTCGACTCGTCGTGCAAAGACACCCTGGCTTTCAGTATCTCGATCTTGGTATAGTAATCGTCCAGCATTGTGAAGAAACGTCCGAAATCACCGATAGCATCGATTCTGCTCTCTCCCTTCTTCAGGCGCGAAAGGGTACGGATGTTCTTGGTGTATATATAACATTCAACCGGCCCCCTAAGAGTCTCCAGGTCGACAAGGACGCAGAAGTCATAATCGATGTTGTTCGACCGGATAATATCCTTAACCAGGATGTTCTCCAGTTCGATACGGTTTTCACCGAGTTCGTTTTTAAGGAGATATTTGCGGGCCGGATTTTCCGTTTTGTCTATTACCTCTTTCTTTTCAAGAGCCTGGGAGAGGGTAACGGTGCTCTTGCATCCGGAGACCAGGGTCAGGAGAAATAACCCGGCAATAATAACAGCTATGCGTTTCATGTCGAAAGGCTCCTTTTTGCTTTCTTCGGATAACAGGTTTCATGTTCTCCGGTACTTTCTTGTACCATAATCTGATTAAGGCTGTACCTGCGGTACTTTGTCAAACACACTTTTCATGTCCATACTTTTTTCCTCTGACGGACAGGTCCGGATATTATCGTTGACACCAGCCCCTTTCGGCATAGCATGAACTGACTAAACGGAGACAGAAAGAAATGGCACGGCAGACAACCAAGAGCATGGCCGTTGAAGATACTATCGTTAACAGCATTATCGGCGAAGGATCGGAGTTCAAGGGCGAATTCCGCATCAATGGTCTTTTGCGTATTGACGGACATTTCCAGGGCACCATCGAAACCAACGGCAAGGTTCTTATTGGACAGTCGGGAGAGGCCGTCACCGATATTCGCGCCCGTCTTGTCGTAATCGGAGGAAGGGTCCGGGGTAATATCTACGCCACGGAAAGAGTCATATTCCTTACCAGTGGAACCATAAAAGGGAACATTATTACCCCCAGTCTCATAATGGAGGAAGGGGTAACCTTCGAGGGAAACTGCATCATAAACCGGAAGGATTAAACAGATGAAGATCACTCCCGCAGACTCCCGAAAAAGTGAACAGTCCAGGGTCCGCAAAAAGGAATCATCCACCTCCCCGGGCGGGAAAAGTGAATTCGCCCGGGAACTTCAACAGCACATCGTTCCCCGCACGGACACCGACCTTGAAGAGATGCTGGAGGAGCTGGGTGAGCGGGAAGCCAGGTTCCTGGACCACCAGACTCTCTATGAAATGAACCGGTACCGTGAAACGGTCCAGACCCTGCTGAAGTATATCCTGGACAACGGCCTGACGGCCACGGAGCTTAAACAGAGCCGTTTCAAAAAGAACCAGGCCCCCCAGCGTATCATCGAAATGATCGATGAACGGCTCGTGGCCATCTCCCGGGCCATAACCACCCATAACCGGGCCTTCAATCTGATGAAGACCATGGAAGAAATCCGGGGTCTCATTCTGGACCTGAAATACTGAGCCATGAAAATCTCAGAAATTAAAGGACACGAAAACCAGATCCGCTTCCTTGAAGGGATCATGGAACGGAACGTTCTCCCCCACGCCCTGCTTTTTACCGGCCCTTCCGGTACAGGCAAACGGACCATCGGTCTTGCCCTGCTGAAGGCCCATCTCTGCGGCAAAGAGGGGTCTCCGCGAGAAAGAAACCTCTGGGAGGCGGGCGCCCATCCTGACCAGATCATACTGGAGCCGGGTGAAAACGGCAGGATACCTATCGGAAGCATGGAACAACCGGAGCCGGGTTCGGTCCGCTGGTTAATCCATCGTCTTTCCCTGGCCTCCGGTTCCGGACGCAGGGCCGTACTCATTAACGGGATTGAAACACTTACCACTGCCGGCCAGAACGCCCTGTTGAAAACCGTGGAAGAACCGCCTCTCGGCACCGTAATGGTCCTTGTAACCTCCCGCCGTACAGGCGTACTCCCTACAATTCGGTCACGTTGCATGGAGCTGAGTTTCAACTCCATCCCTGCAGAGCTCCTGGAATCAATCCTCATTGAAAGAGGCGTGGACAGGGAGAGGGCGAGAAAGGTCTCCATGATATCCGCGGGCTCTGTTGAGCTTGCCCTGATTCTCTCCGACGAGAAAACGCTCATGGAGCTTTTCCATCTTTCCGGTGAACTGAGCCGTTCCCTGCGAGAGGGAGCCTTCCCGGAAATTGAAATTACCTCCCTGACAAGAAAGACCGGATCCGGAGGACTCATTCTTATTCTCACTGAAGTATACAGGCACATGCTTCTGGCCCGTTACGGGCGGCAGACGAGTATATTCCCTGAAGAATCTTCGATTCAGGATATTGACTCCCTGCGATTTATGATCAAAAATCTCCTTGCTCTCCACAGGGGCCTTGAGAATAATCTCACCATCACGACAATGCTCAAGGCAGCCCTGTACGGCAACCGCCGAGTGCCCCTTCCCGGGATACCCGGCCCCGCAGAGCTTGTCACCGTGGAGTAATCATGGAAATATCAGCGGTACGACCGAGAAACAGTTACCAGATGTTCTATATAGACACCAATAATATCTTCGTGCGTCAGCACGCTCTCTGTGTTGTGGAAACAGAACAGGGGACGGACCTGGGCAACGTCGTAAAAAGCGGCAGGTACCAGAACAACCCTGATATCCAGGTAAAGGGAAAGCTGCTGAGACTGGCTGATGACAAAGACCTTGAAAAACTGAAGGAGATTGAGGAGGTCGAACAGAAGGCCTTCCAGGTCTGCCGGGAAAAATCCCGTGAAAGGAACCTGGACATGAAACTTATCACGGTCAAGAGCCTTATCGACAGGTCCAAGATTATCTTCTATTTTGTTTCAGAGAACCGGGTCGATTTCCGCGACCTGGTGAGAGAACTCGCCTCGGTTTTCAGAACACGGATCGAGATGAGACAGATCGGTGTCCGGGATGAAGCGCGGCTCGTGGGAGGTTTCGGCCCCTGCGGCAGAAAACAGTGTTGCAGCAATTTCCGTGAGGACTTTGAACCGGTATCCATCAAGATGGCGAAGGAGCAAAACCTCAACCTGAATTCCCTGAAGATCTCCGGAATGTGTGGACGCCTCCTGTGCTGTCTGGGATATGAATACGACGTTTACCGGGATTTCAACCGGGATATGCCCCGCCTCGGCTCCGAGATTCACACCGAGAAGAAAAAATACCATGTTTTCGCCATCGATACACTTAAAGAGTCTCTTTCCATACGATCCGGGGATCGCATATTGGTCATATCAAAACATGACCTCGAATATAAAAACAACAGATACACCATCCGGGAGAAGGTCATCGAAGAAAAACTTCTTGAGAGTGATGAAGATTCCCATGAAAACTACTTCGCTGTTCCCTCCCGGTACTGATAACCGGCTAAAAATTGAAATCTGAAGGAGCCTTTGTTCATGGACAGGGTCTATTACGTGACAACACCCATCTATTACGTCAACGCGGAACCCCACCTGGGTCACGCCTACTCCACCATACTGGCAGACTTTATGCACAGGCTGCACGGCCTCATGGGGTACGACTCCATGTTTCTCACGGGAACGGACGAGCACGGAGACAAGATTGTTCGTGCCGCCGAAGAGAAGGGTGAATCACCGAAACAGTACACCGACCGCATCAGCACAAAATTTCGAACTGCATGGGACAGCATAAATATTAATTACAGCGAGTTTATCCGGACCACGGAGCCGAGACACGTAAAGGTCGTCCAGGAGATTCTCCAGAAGGTCTACGATGCGGGAGACATCTACTTTGGGAGTTACGGCGGCCACTACTGCGTTGGATGCGAACGGTTCCTCACGGAGAAGGAACTTGTGGAGGGAGAGTGCCCGGAGCACGGAACGAAACCGGAGTGGATCGAAGAGAGCAACTACTTCTTCCGCATGAGCGCCTATCAGGACTGGCTCATCCAGTATATCGAGGAGAACCCTGAATTTATCCGGCCTGAGCGGTATAAAAACGAGGTGCTCTCCCTTCTCAAGGGGGAGGCCCTGGATGACCTCTGCATTTCCCGGCCCAGGAGTCGGCTCGCCTGGGGAATCGAGCTCCCCTTTGACACCGGTTACGTTACCTATGTCTGGTTTGACGCACTGATTAACTATATCAGCGCCCTGGGATACCCTGACGATCCCAGGTTCTCCGCCTACTGGCCGGCTGTGGAGCATATCATCGCCAAGGACATCCTCAAACCCCACGGAATTTTCTGGCCCACCATGCTGAAGGCTGCCGGCATCCAGCCCTATCGGCACCTGAACGTTCACGGGTACTGGAACATGAAGGATGCCAAGATGTCGAAAAGCCTGGGTAACGTCATAACCCCCCGGGCCCTGGTCGACCGTTTCGGAAACGACCAGATACGTTACTTCTTTTTACGGGATATGGTATTCGGCTCTGACGCGAAGTTCAGCGAAGATGTCATCGTGAACAGGATAAACTACGACCTGGCCAACGACCTGGGCAACCTTGTCAAGCGGACCCTGAACATGGCAGGGAAATATTTCAGTGGCGCCATCCCGGCCTTTGACGAATCCGCACCTGCGGGGAAGGATGAGCTTACCTCCTCCCTGACCAGGGCTCGTGAAGCTTACCTTGAACACTGCTCCAGGTTCGAGACCAGCGTGGGGATCGAGAAGCTCTGGGAATTCATACGAAGCTGCAATAAGTATATCGACACCCACCAGCCCTGGAAACTGGCGAAGGAGGGGGAGACCGCCCGGCTGTCATCTGTCATGCGAAATCTCCTGGAGGCTATCTACTCCGTGGCCGTGCTTCTTAAACCGATTTTCATCGAGAGAGCGGACAGGATCATCTCCGCCCTGGGAGATCCGGGCGTTCCGGAAGACCTGACGAAGCTGGACAAGCTTGCCGGCCTGAAAGAAGGCGCCATGCTCGGCGATCCAGGTATGCTCTTTCCCCGACAGGAGAAGAGCGAAGAAAAACCGGAGAGTGCGCCGGAGAAAGAGAATGCCCCCGGTAAAAAGGATGACGGCCTTATTGACATCAGTGATTTCGCCCGGGTCGACCTTCGCGTGGCAGAGGTGGAGGACGCGGAACCGATCGAGGGATCGGACAAACTTTTGAAACTGAAGGTTAACGACGGAGAGAAGATACGGGACCTGGTTGCCGGCCTGGCGAAAGTCTACTCAGCGGAAGAGATAAAGGGCAAGCGGATTCTCATCGTCGCCAACCTGAAGCCGGCCGTCATATTCAATCACCCCTCAGAGGGGATGCTCCTGGCCGCGAAGAAGGGAAAAAAGGACGATCCCGTACTTATCGAGCCGGACGCTTCCATTCCCCTGGGCGCGCGTCTGGGCTAAATCACTCCCCCAGAAGAGAAGCGATACGGTCAAAGTCATCCAGAGAATAGTAGCTTATTTCGATCTTGCCGCGGGTGCCGCTGTGCCGGATTTCCACCTTCGTCCCGAGGCGCGCGATAAGTTTCTCTTCCATCTTCCGGATGTGGGCCTCTTTCTTTTTCTGTTCCTTGCCACCGGACGACGACGCGTCCTTCCTTTCGTCCCGGACCATCTCCTCAAGAGCACGGACGGAGAGATCCTTCTCCACGCATACGCGGAAGGCCTGGAGCTGTTTCGCCTTGGAGGAGAGGGAAAGGAGGACTTTGGCGTGTCCCGTCGATATTGCGCCGGAAGATATCCCCTCCTGCACTTCGTCAGGCAGATTAAGGAGCCTGAGCAGGTTCGCTACCGTGGCCCGGTCCTTGCCCACTCTGTCCGATATCTCCTGCTGTTTCAGGTTGAACCTGTCCACAAGAAGACGATAGGCCCGGGCCTCCTCCATAGGGTCGAGGTCAGTCCTCTGAATATTTTCTATGAGGGCCAGAGAGACATTCCTCTCTTCGTCCGCCTCGATAACAATGGCCGGTATGACGGACTGCATGTTCTTCTTCACGGCCCTCAGGCGCCGTTCCCCGGCCACAAGGAGGTATCCTTCCCCGCCCCTTCGGACGATAACCGGCTGAATGAGTCCCACGGAACGGATAGAAGCGGCCAGACCCTCGATCTGGTCCTCGTCAAAGTGCTGTCTCGGCTGATCCGGGTTGGAGTAAATGGAGGAGACAGGGATTTCCGTTACCCGGCTGCTCTCCTCACCAATGGTTTCTTCCAGGGCCTCGACAGGCGTGGGAGATGTTGCGATTATGGCGCCCAGGCCCTTTCCCAGGCCTTTCTTCTTAGCCATGGGCAAGGACCTCATTCGTCAGTTTTTCATAGGTCTGGCTTCCCACGCTTCCCCGGTCATAGATGCCGATCGGTTTCCCGAATGAAGGAGCCTCGGATAGGCGAACGTTTCTCGGTATGATGGTCTCGAAGACCTTATCATCGAAAAAATCCCGCACGTCCTGTACCACCTGCTGAGCAAGGTTCGTCCTCGAATCGTACATGGTAAGCACCACGCCTTCGATCTTCAGCTTCCGGTTCAGGTTCTCCTGGACCATCGTAATAATGCGGAGAAGCTGATTGAGGCCCTCCAGTGCGTAATACTCACACTGCAGAGGAATGAGGACCGTGTCGGCCGCCACCAGGCTGTTCAGGGTCAGGATCCCAAGGGATGGCGGACAGTCGATCAGGACATAGTCAAAGGTATCTCGTACTTCTTTCAGGGCCTCTCTGAGAATATACTCTCTCTGTTCCATCTCCATGAGGTCGATCTGAGCGCCGGAGAGGTGAATATTTGAGGGAATGATAAAAAGATTCTCATAGGATGTCTTGAAGACAGCCTCCCGGACAGGCAGTTCACCGATCAGCACCTCGTAGATCGTGGTGTTAACATCTTCGGCGTTAACACCGATTCCGTAGCCGGCGTTGGCCTGGGGGTCAATATCGATAATAAGGACCTTCTTCCCCCTGCCGGCGAGAAAAGCGGAAAGGTTCACTGTGGTGGTGGTCTTTCCCACTCCCCCCTTCTGGTTGGATACTGAAATAATACGTCCCATACTCACCTCGTACCTGAATTGTGCTACCGGAGTTGATTAATCGAAGGTAAGCCCCGTTTACGCAAGGATTTTTCTTGATAAAAGGGACGTCTTCAGCCGGGCATTTATGGTTGACAAGGCTTCACCCTGGAGGAAGGATCGTTCCGTATTTTTCGGGGGAGATCTCATGTTAAAGAAACTCGCATCCTACCTGTTGATCAACAGGCCGGGCATGACCGGCTATACCATGGAAGAGGCGGAGAGCCTTCACAGCCGCCCGGAAGACCCATGGTTTAATGACAGTTTTTATTTCACGGGACACAATGAGAAGGGCGAGTGGTTCGTCACCCGGCTCGGTTTCCGCCATGATAAACCCTCTGAGGTCTGGCTCGACCTGAATATTCCGGGTGAAGGGCGGCTGAGCCTGAACAAACCGTGCCAGGGAGGCGAAGATATCCGATGCGGGCCCCTCTCCTACCGGTGCATTGAACCGGGTAACAGGTGGGAAATCCTCTATAAGGGCCCCATGGAATGTAAGGGAAAGGAGAAGAAGGTCGACCTTCAACTGGAATTCTCCGGCACCATGCCGGTCTTCGATTTTAAGAAACACGCCGATGTCTGGATCATGGCCGAGGCCCTCGCACGGGAGACCTGGAGCAGGGAATGGTTCGCCAAACTGAAGGACCTGAGCCAGATCCACTACGAGCAGGGAGGAACCCTTACCGGACAGGTGACGGTGGAGGGGAAACCCTATCACCTCCGGCTCCGTGCCATGCGAGACCACTCCTACGGGACCCGCAAGTGGGGAGCCATGCAGCAGCATCTCTGGCTCACGGCCCTCATGGAGGACGGGAGCTTCCTGAACGTGGCCCTGGTCCGCTACGATTTTCTCCGTCATCTTATCTCAGGTTTCCAGGCCAGGGAGAAGCGCTTTAACCCGGTCCGGGGAGCCTCGTCCCTGGATGAGGTTCCTTCCGGGGACCCCATACCCTCGAAACTGGAAGTCTACGTTAAGCTGCGGGACGGCATGGAAGGCCCCCTCTCTGTCAGGGTCAATGACCATGTCCATTATCCCATGGGTGCCTATGACATTTACGAGGGCATAGCCTCTTTTACCTTTAACGGAATAAATGGAGCAGGAATCAGTGAGTTCGGTTACATCAATAGCTAAGGCGAGAGTACTTCCCCTTACGAAGGGGGCTCCCCACAGGGCCGGCGGGAAGGCGGAAGGACTGCGTCTTCTCGATTCCTGCGGTCTGAAGATACCGGAGACCTGGCTAATCACGGAGCCTCTGACACACGAGGACCTTCATGAACTGGACCGTGTTATGGAATCGATGGGGAATACACCTGTAGCTGTACGTTCTTCAGCCGCGGATGAGGACAGCTCCGGTGCCTCTTTCGCCGGACAGTTCGAGACTTATCTGAATGTCCGTGGAAAAGATGACATATACCATGCCATTGAGAACTGTTTTCGCTCCAGCGGCAGTTACCGGGTCGAGGAATACGCGGACCACATCCGGCCTTCGGCGGACCTGAAGATGTCTGTCCTCATCCAGGAAATGGTTAACGCCCTTTTCGCCGGGGTCATCTTCACGGCCGACCCGGTAACCAACCGCTGGGACCACACGGTCATCAACGCCACAGAAGGTCTGGGGGAAAGCCTGGTAAGCGGCCATTCGAGCGGCGAACAGTACCTCCTCTCCCGGTCGGGTAAAGTCATCTCGCGAAGCGACAACGGTGAACATTCCCTCCTGGACGATGATCTCATTGAAAAGCTTTACTCTGAGGCCCGGCACGCCAGCATGAAGGCAGGGCATCCCCTCGACCTTGAATGGGCAGTCAACGGTCAGGGCGAACTGGTCTGGCTCCAGTCCCGTCCCATTACCACCCTGGATCCGGTCCACCTGAACGAACTGGAACCGTTGCTTGATGAAGAATACCCGATCCTGACCCGGGGAAACATCGGAGAAATGATGCCGGGACCGGTCACCCCTCTGACCGACTCGGTTTTCGGACACGGCATCGATTACGGGCTCCAGGATTTCTATTACCGGTTCGGGGTCATGAAAAAACCGGTCAAGGGCAACCGGCATTTTATCTTCCTTTCCTATAACCATTTCTTTTTTATCCTTTCCCGGCTCTACATCATGGCGCGGAAAGTGGTGAACGTTACCAAGACATCCGTGGACTACAGCATCACAGGTGAGATTCTGGATGATCCCTGGCCCGACCCGGAGCAGGAGGGATGGATCGTTCCCCGGATTTACCGTTTTATCAGGTACATGCGTTACATATCCACGGCACCGAAACAACTGGAACAACTAAGAAAGCTGAACGAAGACTTTCAGATAGACCTGGAACAGGAGGCTGAAGGTCTCTACGGGGAACTGAACCGGGCTAAGGATGTGATCGACACGGCCTGGTGTCACCACTACGCCACCTCGGGCCAGTCGGGCGCCCTTAACGCGACCATGCTCCAGATCCTCTCCGGAGGGAAAACCATACCGGAGAGAGAAAACTACAGAGAAGTGGCGGAACTTCTGGTGGACATTGAGGGAATCGACGGTGCCGACGCTCTCCAGTCCCTGGACAGGCTCGCGGAAAAACTCAGGATGGAAGAAGGAGCCGGGCGTTTCACGAAACTGGAGCCGATGGAGGCCTATGACTGGCTCAACAGCGACGAGTCAGGGGAAAGTGGTGAACTTTTCCGTGATTTCATGAAAGAGAACGGTCACCGGTGTATCCGGGAAGCAGAGTTCAGGGAAAAGGACTGGGAGACCAACCCGGAGGGCCTGGTACGTCTCCTTCAGGCCAGGGTGTCCATGCCCCCCCTGAAAAAAGAAGAGAAAGAGAAGACATTCGAAAAGAACCGGGGCCTGATCTTCAGCCGTCTCTCCTTTATCCAGAAAACGATCCTGAAACGGATGATGCCTTCCATACGTTCTTCTGTTGCTCGACGGGAAAATTCCAAGTCGATCTGCATAAGAATACAGAACAAGGCCAGGAAAGGCTACATTCGCCTGGGAGAGCTGCTCTCAAAGGAGGAGCTGCTGGATGATCCGGACCAGATATTCTTTCTGACCCACGAGGAGACCGGGAAGCTTCTCCGGGACCGTGACTTATCCTGGAAAGAACGGGCCGCCAAAAGGAGAAAGATATTCCCCGAAGCGAAAAAACTTCTCTTTGACGACCATTACTACGGTCTGCCTGAACCGAGGGAACAGCAGCACGTTCCGGAACTCCAGGAGGGAGAGCTTACAGCTCTGCCAGTCAGCGTGGGAACGGTAACCGGGCGGGCGCGTATCATTAACAGTCTGGACGACGCCGGCGACATTCGCCCCGGAGAGATCATGGTGGTATCCTACACCGATATCGGCTGGACCCCCTATTTCAGTCTCATATCCGGTCTCATCACAGAGATCGGAAGCTCTCTCTCCCACGGCGCGGTCGTGGCCCGGGAGTACGGTATCCCGGCCGTGGTAAACCTCAAGAAAGCGAAACAGCTTATCGGAACAGGTGATCTGATTGAAATCGACGGTTCCGAAGGGATCGTTCGTATAATTGAAAAGGGACCTGGTTCAGCTTCTTGAGAAGATGAGGACTCCGGCCGTGGAAAAACCGAGGAGCAGGATCGGGGCCAGCGCCCAGTAGATCAGACCCGGGTCCCGCTGGACCATTCCCGTTGTGATAAGGCCCGGGTCATTATCTGATAAACGATAAAGGTAAAGGGTCCCCTTCTTCTCGCAGGATGGCAGCAGGCTGATTCCCGGTCCCTCTCTGCCGGCGGAGACTATCCTCCCTTCCCTGTCACGGATCTCCCATTCCAGAAACCCCTTCTCCAGGGTAACAAAGGAGCGTATATCATCAGATCCATTTACAGGATAACTCCTGTATCCTTGAGGGGATGTTACGCGGTCCGTGAAATGCCGTATGACACGATATCCCTCCAGATTGAGACGTTCTTCACGCGAGAGCCTTATTTTTCGACCCGCGGCCTGGAGGATAAGAAAAGATGTACCCGGAGCATCGCAGGGAAGAGAAGAGTAATACCACGCCCCCTTCCCCCTTTCCAGGCAAACCATGAGCGGTCCGTCTCTCATCCCCAGTACCGTGGGATATTTTCCCCGGACCAGGACCCGGCTCTCCTTCACCATTGCAGGCGCGATCCAGCCATCGTACGGTACAAATATTCTTGTATCCTTTTCCCCCTTAATACCGGGGAACCCTTCCAGAAACTCAAGGTCCACAAAGCCGGCCATGCCCCGCGCCGGGAAAGATTTCTCAAAGATAAAAGGGCCGCCGTCATCCTGGAGGGAGAGGTAGGCGAACCCGGAAAGGTATACCGATCCTCCCCCTTTAACATAGTCACGCAAAAAGGAGAAAAGCCGTTCTTCCTCCACCTCATGTTTCAATTTAATAACGACCTGCCCCATGTTCCGGGGACGGGTCAGGACACGGATATTCCCCTCCAGGGAGGGGAGGCTTCCCGAAGGCAGGAAAATGGCCCTGGATTCAGACAGGCTTTTCGTGGAGATAAGTTCCTTGAGATCCAGGGCAACATGCTCCAGTTCCAGTTTATCGAGGCAGAGTCCCATTTCATCGTAACGTCCCGGCACGAGAATCACTTCTTCTGAGGAAGCTTCGTTCAGACAGGGAGACAGGAACAGGGCGCCGACCAGGAGACTTGAATAAAAATATTGTTTCATTACTTTCTGATTGTAGCTTATCGTTGAGGGGAGGCAAGCATTTTCATGAAATCGTGCAAACCTTAATTGACTCTTTCATGCGAATAATGTAGTATGAATATACGAGGTGAGTAACCATGGATGACATTGAATTCACGAACGTTAACGGGGCCCGCTCCGACCATGACGTCACGGTCTATGCCCTCTCCACATGCGGTTTCTGCAAGCGGGCATTACAGTTTCTGAAAGAGCATGAGATCGAGCACCAATACGTCTACGTGGACCGAATACCGTATGAAGATAAGCAGGAGGTTAAGGCGAAGCTGGCCGAAGATTCCGGAAAGAGAGTGGCCTTCCCTTTTCTTGTGGTTGACGGTGACACCTACCTGACAGGTTTTGTTGAAGACGAATGGAGATCCACCCTGGGAGTCTAACATGAAAGAAAAAACGATCGAGGACACCCGCAGGTTCGCCGAGATGGTGGCGGAGAAACAGGGGTGGGAGCTCCATCCCGACTCATCCTTCCTTGAGATGCTTCTGGAAGGCCTGACCATTAATTTCAACCGGCACGGATACTATTCCTGCCCATGCCGGGACGCGGATGGTAAAAAAGAACTGGACGCGGACATCATCTGTCCCTGCGATTACTGCATACCGGACCTGGAGGAGTATGGTCACTGTTACTGCGGTCTTTACCTGACAAGGGAATTCGCGAAAGGTGGAGGGATACCGAAAAGCATTCCGGAGCGGAGGCCCTGACAGTCCGCCGGCGGCGCGACAGAGAAGATTTTTCCCTGTAACCGGAGCCGGTAAATTTTATCTCATTTTAATAAAATCCCTGCATTATATTCACAGGAAAAATAGATACTATCTACTGCACTGGAGACAGGATGTTACGCGCGATTCAAACAAATTTTCTCGTACTGGACGCCTTCCTCAGTCGATGGGTGACGGGACTGAGCGGAAGAAACCACATCGACGTTTTCATGCGACTGATTTCCAGGAGCGGAGACGGTCCCGCGTATTTTCTTCTTATTCCCTTTATTCTTCTTTATGATCTTGATACAGGATTGAGATTCCTCGCTGTCGGATTTTCCGCCTTCGGGATCGAAATGCTTGCGCAAAAACTGGTGAAGGGGTTCGTGAAAAGACCCCGTCCCGGGGTCAGCGTATCCGGTGTCCGGTACCTGGTAAAACCGCCGGACGAGTTCAGCTTCCCTTCGGGCCACACGGCAGGAGCCTTTCTCATGGCCTTTCTCCTTGTCGCCTTCTACGGTATATCCATCCCATTTATCTTCGGATGGGCCTTCCTGGTCGGCTTCTCACGGGTCTATAACGGCGTGCATTATCCTTCCGACGTCATTTTTGGGGCTTTGCTGGGAATCCTGTCAGCCCAGACCGCTTTTCTCATTATCATCTGATTTGAGAACAATATCAGCTGTCAGCCGCCAATCCTGGACATGGTCCGGGAAACTTCGCTTTCGGTCGAAATATTCCGCCTGCGGCCCTTGACCGACAGGGCGTCGCCGATGAGGTCTTGGATCACCTGGCGGCTTTCTCCTTTTCTCAGGATATCACGCAAACTGAACTCCTCGGGAGCGAAGAGGCATGTCTTCAGAAAACCGTCCGCCGTAAGACGAAGGCGGTTACAGCGGGAGCAGAAGTTATGAGAGATGGGGGGTATGATGCCGATCTTGTAATGGCTCTCCTGCTGAAAGAAATCGTACATCAGGGCCACCTGTGTATCCACCGTCTGGTTCCGCTTCAAGATACCTCTCTCCTTCAGGGCCTCAATAATTCTCTGTCCGGCAATAAAGTCCTTTTCACCCTGGCCTCCGATGGCCGGCATCATTTCAATAAAGCGGAGAGCGATGGGACGATCTCGAAAATAATCCAGGAGAAGGGAAAGCTCATCCAGCGTTTCCTTATACAGTACGGTGTTTATCTTGATATCGAAGAAAGCTCTTTCCAGTGCCCCTTTGATAGATTCGAGAACTCTATCCAGCCGGTCCTTCCCGGTCAGATCCAGAAAACGTTCCCTCGACAGGGTATCCAGACTTATGTTCAGCCTGCGCACACCCGCCTCTTCCAGGCCGTCAAGATAATCATTAAGCAGAACGCCGTTGGTGGTCAGGGCCAGTTCCAGGTCCGGGTGTTGCCTGCGGGTCTCCCGGATAATATCCAGGGCGCCCTTCCGTACCAGAGGCTCTCCGCCGGTAAAGCGGACCTTGGTGACACCCATTTCAACGAATATATCGATCAGTTCCAGAAACTCCTCATTACGAAGGACATGGTCATGGGGGAGTAAAGAGATCCCGTCCCCTGGCATACAGTATCTGCAGCGCAGGTTACACCTGTCTGTCAGAGAGACCCTGAGGTAGGTATGGTTGCGAAGATATCGATCCGTAAGCATAACAATTATGGGAACCAGACATCCACAAGGTTACCGTCCACGGTTGCGGACCGGAGATTGCTACGATAATACCGGTTACCCGGATCAGAAGACCATGCGCGAAGGTACATGTCAAGAGAATCCTTTAACCTTCCCTTCATCTCCAGCAGAAGCCCAAGGTTATTACAGGCGGGTCCATATTCAGGGTCCAGTGAGAGAGCCTCACGCAGAAGAAAGTCCGCTTCCCGGTACTCCTTTTTCACAAGGTGACGCCAGGCCTCCCGGTTGACGCGGGCGGCCGGTTCATCGCCCGGCGCCACGTGGCAGAACCGTCCGTATCGGTAAACACGGACCTCTTCATTATTCCCCTCCTCCATGAGTCGCTTAAGCCTGCGGGAAAAACCGTCTGGAAGAGGATCGGAAGCGGGACGGACCTTCTCCTGCCGGATAAGGGTGACCTCACGGTAATGAAAACAACCCGCCAGGAGAACCAGACTAAAGAGCGGGAGGAGCAGTATCAGCCACCTTCTCAAAGGCGGCGGCGCATGTAAGCATCTTCTTCTCTTCAAAGTGATCGCCCATAATCTGTACTCCGAAGGGAAGCCCCTTCGAGTTTTTACCCAGGGGGACGGAGATACCCGGGATACCGGCCAGGTTCGCCGAAATGGTAAGAATGTCAGACATGTACATCTGAAGGGGGTCCTGGCTCATCTCGCCCAGGGCGAAGGCCGGTGTGGTAGTGACAGGGGTCACGATGGCGTCCACCTTATCGAAAGCCTGCCGGAAGTCCTCGATGATAAGAGACCTTCCTTTCAAGGCCTGCAAATAATAGGCGTCATAATACCCGGAGCTGAGTGAGAACGTCCCCAGGATGATCCTTCTTTTTACTTCAGATCCGAAGCCTTCGCTCCTGCTTCGAAAATAGAGGGAATCCAGGTCTTTCGCATCCGGTGATCGGTAACCGTAACGGACACCGTCGAAGCGGGCCAGGTTGGATGAAGCTTCCGCCGTGGCGATAAGGTAGTAAACGGGTATGGCATATTCCATGTACTTCAGGGAAATCGGTTCCACCCGGGCGCCTTCTTTTTCAAGACGGACAACCGCCTCCCGGACAGCCGAGGTAATCTCTCCATCGACTCCCCTGAAATACTCCTCAGGAAGACCGAGGACCATATTCTTCACGTTTCCTGTGAGGTCGGCCTCGTGATAATCAACGGGCCGGTCTATTGATGTGGAATCCCGGTTGTCATGGCCCGATATAACGGAAAGAAGTTCTGATGCGTCCCGGACATTTGACGCGAAGGTACCGATCTGATCGAGAGAGGACGCGAAGGCCACCAGACCATATCGGGAGACTCGGCCGTATGTCGGCTTTATTCCCACGACTCCGCAGAAGGAAGCGGGCTGTCGTATGGAGCCTCCGGTATCGGAACCGAGAGCGACAGGCGCCATGCGGGCGGCCACGGCCGCGGCTGAACCTCCCGAGCTTCCTCCCGGTACCCGTTCCCTGTCATGAGGATTTTTCGTGGGTCCGAAAAAGGATGATTCCGTTGAGGAACCCATGGCGAACTCGTCCATGTTTGTTTTCCCCAGGAGAAGGAGACCCTTTTCCTTCATTCGAGAGTAGACCGTGGCGTCAAAGGGCGGAACAAATTCAGAGAGTATCTTCGAACCGCAGGTTGTCGGCACTCCGGCTGTGTTGATGTTGTCTTTCAAGGCCACGGGAATGCCGTCCAGGGGAGAGAGGGGCATTCCATCTTTTCTGCGCTTATCCGAGGCTTCAGCCTCTTTGATAAGGGCTTCTCCGTCATGGGTAATAAAAGCGTTTATTTCAGGACCCAGGGTTTCAATACGCCGGGAGAAGGCCCGGACCACTTCTACGGCCGAGATATCTCCCTTTTCCAGCAGGGTCGCTATTTCCGTCAGATCTTTCTCCGCAGGCATTAGGCATCCTCCATGGTACGGGTAAGAGGTATCCTGACGTTCTGAAGAGCTAAAAGGGTATGTCAATAACAAATCTTGATTGCAACATAATCCACCTCGCGGGAAAATAGTATTGACAGATAGCTTTGCCAGATTCATTACAAAGTCTTTATATTTTACAGACAGGGAGTTGCCCCTTGATGCTCAAACGTTTTCTCATATCCATAACAACACTGGTTTTTCTCTTCTCCTGTACCCAGAGATCGGAAGGACTGAGGACCACGGACGTTCCCCGTCTCATGGACCGATTCCTGGGCATGCATGTCGTTTACCATCAATTCAATGATACTGTCTCGGAGCGAATGCTCCATAACTATATTCGTTCCTTTGACGCCGGAAAGTATTACTTCTACCAGACCGACATCGACTCCTTTATGATACATAGCGATAAACTGGATGACTACGTGCAGCAGGGTAATTACGACCTGATGTACAATATCCACCAGGTATTTAAAAAGAGGTTCGAGGATAACATGAAGCTTTTCAACGAACTTCTGGAACGAAACTACGACTTCAACAGGGATGAAACCATGATCTCCGACCGGAGCGTGGTCAAATACGTCACCAGCAGCGAGGAGATGAAGGAACGATGGCGCAAAAATATTAAGCTCCAGCTACTCAATTACCTGGCCGCTGAAAATGACATCAAAGAAGCAAAGAAAAAACTAAGAAAAAAATACCGGCTCATGGAGAAGCGTGTTAAAGAGATAGACGAGGAGAAGCTTATCACAAGATATCTTAACTCTTTCTCCATGGCCCTGGACCCCCATTCCAACTATCTCTCCCAGAAACAGCACGAGGACTTCAAGATCCACATGGAGCTTAAACTTGAAGGGATCGGCGCCCGGCTAAGATCCGAAGACGGTTTCGTCATCGTGGAATCCCTTATCCCGGGCGGAGCCGCGGACAAACTTCCGAAAGGCACCCATCTTAAACCGGGTGACAAGATCGTTGCCGTGGCCCAGGGAAACAAGGACGCTGTTGACGTCATAGACATGGATCTCCGTGACGTGGTGCAGAAGATACGTGGTCCCAAGGGGACCGAGGTGCGCCTTACGGTTCTGAGGGAAGACCCGGAATCGGGTAAAACGGAACGCCTGGTCATACCCATTATCCGGGAAGAGATTCGCCTCCAGGACAGTGACGCCGAAAGCGAGACCTATCTCCTTAAGAATGAAGGCAAGAGCGTTAATATTGGATACATCGAGCTCCCATCCTTCTACCAGGACAGGGAACGCAACGTCAGTTCCGCGGGTGACGTTCGCCGCCAGCTTAAACTTCTCATGGAGAAGAACTGCGAGGTGATCGTCCTTGATCTTCGCGGCAACCCGGGAGGCCTTCTTAACGAGGCCGTGGACATCGCCGGGTTCTTCATTGATGAAGGCCCCGTTGTCCAGATCAAGGCGGCCCAGAACCGGCCCATGGTCATGCGGGACAACGATTCAGGCATTATCTACAAGGGACCTCTCGTTATCCTCATCGACAAGTTCAGCGCCAGCGCCTCGGAGATCCTGGCCGGCGCCATCCGTGACTACAAACGGGGACTTATTATCGGCCCCAGCTCCACCTTCGGGAAGGGGACGGTCCAGTCGTACAATCCCCTGCCCAATGAACAGGGCGCTGTGAAGATAACGACCCATATCTTCTACCAGCCTGGAGGCACATCTAACCAGCTTAACGGTATCCGCCCCCATATAATCGTGCCGGATATCTCCTCCGTTTGGGACATCGGCGAATCGAAGAGTCGTTATCCCCTGAAGTGGGAACCCATCCCCAGGGCAGATTTCCAGTCCTACAATTTCGTTTCGGACCGATATGTCGGTATCCTGAAGGGACTTTCGAGCAAACGTGTCAGTCAGGACCAGGACTTCCAGGAGCTCCAGGAGAAGATCCAGAGGCTTAAAGAGCAGCAAAAGAAGAAGACCATAAGCCTGAAGGAAGAGTCGAGCATGGAGCAGGAGCAGAAAAAAGATCTGGAGAAGACCTTCAATAATCGCAACGGCGACAAGGTCATCGATCTGGAGGAGGACATTTTCCTCAGGGAGGCCTTCAACGTCACAGCCGACTACATGAAGCTACTGGGAAGGTAAGGACACAGGTACCCTCTACCTCCCAACCCCTTCGTGGCGCAGGCCATTTTTCAGAAGTGGATGGTCAGCACCGCTCCGGCAAAATCGGGGCAGAGGTAGGCGGTCACAATCCGGTTCAATTCTCTGATGTGAGCAGTGCCCGCGCTTTTTATTTCTTTTTCCTATAACTATTTTTCCTATGTTCAATATCAATAATAAATATTATCACTTGATTTTTATCTATTGTATAAAATAATCTATAATTTACAATACGGTAACGGTAAACATCTGAATATACTCCTTTTAATTTTTTAATATTTAATCCATAAAAAGGATTTTCTTTTAATTGAGGATATACATAGTTTTTGATTTTTTTATATAAGGATTCAAATTCATTATTTCCAATATTTTTTGAAAAATTTATAGTTTCAGCAATTTT
>CAZYBU010000034.1:0-32300 GCA_964645775.1 uncultured Leptospirales bacterium
TTTATTATTTATTGAATAATTTCCATCTTGAAAACCATAATATGTTAGGACATTTCTTGTTTCTGCCTCTCCCCAGAGCCGGGGTTTTTCGGCTGCATAGGCTACCCCTCGACTCCGCTCGGGGAGCGCCTCGGAGGAAGTGCTTGGGAGGTTTACGCTTATTATGCCGGCTATGAGTATCAGGTGCAGGTATGGTTTTTGTTTCATAGGGTCTCCTTGTATCAGTTAAATCATGCCAACTGATAGATAGCAGGACGATATCGCGGTTCAGGAACCGGTTTCCCTTCTGACCGGGCTGATTCTATCCATAACTCTTTGGCAATTATTGCCTCGTGGAGAGCTTCTTCGGGGGTCTTACCAAATGCTGAACAGAAAACCAGATCCGGAATATCCGCCACATATCCTTCATCTTCTTCACTATAAAATATATTGATATGATAATCTTTCATTCGTCATCCTCCAGTTTCAAATTATATCGTTCAACAAGTTCCATTACCTGCTTTATCTGGAACGGCTTTACCTGTCCTTTTACATTTTGGATATTAACAAGCTCCGTAATACCTGAATGGGCATATATCATGTGACTGCCTCGTGTACGTATACAGGAAAAACCATACCCCTCTAAAAGCACCTGGAAATCATTAAAACTGATATTTCGCGAGCCATTAAGAATTTTCGCCAGTATTTTTTTGTGACGTCCCATTACCAGACTCTTCGATTAAAATTCTGCCTCTCCCCAGAGCCGGGGATTTTCGGCTGCGTGGGCAGAGGGAACACGGTTTCCGGTGATTATCTGGGAAAGTACGGTTATGGTGATAAGAAGTGGTTTGTTTTTTCATTGTTTTTGTTCCTTTTTCATATACCCGTTTGTAAACGGGACAAATCTTTTTGCGAGTCCTTGCTCGCCCAAGGTCTCGCGCTGAGCTGATAGGACGGCAGCCTGCCGGCAAGGAACAGGATGTTCCAATCCTGCCGGCCTAAGGGCGCCCCTGCGGGATGCTCTTTACGCCCGCAACTCGCAATGTCTACTTGACTTCGACACAGCTCAGTCCAAGCGTAGAACATTGCTCAGACAGACGGGCTTATATTGTGCGGCCTTCGGCCACAGATTTCATGACTCTATTGTAAGGCAGACTGTATTCATGTCAATTGATTATTACCCAGGTAAACCAGGCGCAACACCCCTTTCAGGGGGGGGCGGCTGGATGGTGTGTCAAATACAACAGGTACATCCGCCGGGGTGAGAAATGCCGGTTATACCGGGATCAAGCTTCACAAAAGGTCAGGTGTCCGCCTGTTTTATTTAATTCATCCTTTCCCCAATTGAGGATTTAATAAAATCCGGGTCTGAAGCCATGTGGAGTACTGCAGTTACCAGAACCAGGTTTTCATGATTTGTATAATATATTGCATAAGGAAACCTGTTCAATATTTTCCTTCTCACATTGTCAAATGTGATTGGACAATGTTTAGGATGAGTAAATATAATATCTATAGCATCCCAGAATGCCTGGAGCAAATCATCACCCAGTCCAGGTACCTTGCTATCATACCAGGATCGTGCATCCAAAAGATCTTGGGCTGTTCCAGGTAAATAGCGAATAGTTACGGATTTCATTTATTTTTCAAGACGGGTTTTTAATTCTTCAGTAGTCAGAAACTCTTCATTCTCATTGAATTTCTTTAATCGTTCTCTCACGATATTTTTGTGACGACCTGGTACTGGCAGCGACTCAGCTTCTGTACGTAGATCATCCCAAAATTCTTCAAGGAGAATTATTTTATCAGATAGGGATAACTTTTGTATTCCAGGTATTTCATTAAGTTTCATTCTCGTACCTCAACAATGGCAGTATATATCTATTTATACAAATTGTCAAATTCGATTCCAACAGCATGAACGCGGCAGCCTCTTTGTACCAAGTACGCCCCGGTTGTGCACGACGCTACGAGATATCTTCGGCCGAATGTGTGACCCGCCTACTGAATGATGCCCAGTCCGCGGTGCGTAGCCTCCTCAGAAAAGCTGTCTTCCTCATTCAGAAGTTCATCCAGTTCGACCGGTTCTGCCGTTGCTGCAAGCAGTTCCAGCTCACCGGGATTCATCTCCGCCACAGCCTCTTCGGCCTTAAGGGCCTCGACAATCTGCTCCCATTGCTCTTTTCCAAAGAAATCCTCTGCCTTCATGTTTTTCCATTTGCTCTCTGCCATTGTTTCCTCCTTATTATAGTACTTGGAATGTGTCCGTACCCTGGGCTTACATAACATTCTCCACCTTTTCCAGCTCCAGTATGAGTTTCTCCAGGCGCGCCATGAGGCGGGCGCACGACCGTTCTTTTATTCTGAGTATGTGGAATGACTCCCGGGCCTCGAATTTCTGGTGGGGACCGTGATGGTTTTCCGGATCAAACTTTCGGTTATGAAGTGTGAGGTAAGAGATCGGTATATCCCCGGGCAGGTGCACCATCAGGGTCCAGTAATTACATCCTGACATCTCCCTGAAACTCTCATCGCTCATGGAATCACGAAACTCCTCAATGTACAGCAGGGCCAGCTCAAGGCCGTCTATGGTTGATACCGGGTTTATCTCTATGGAATACTCGATTACGGGGAGATCAGCTTCACTACGGCAATCGACAACCTCCCGCTCCAGTCTCCTTCCTGGCTCAGGATGAGTGAAAACAATGCTTTCTTCCTGCGGCCTGCGTAAAAAAATCTCCATATTAAACCTTCTCCATGTTTATTACAATATCAGACGTGCGAACCCTCCCGTATTTCGGAAAAATTCCACTCAATAATCATACTGCCACAGGTATGACAGGGAATGACCTACAGGTATGTGTAGGTTTACCGAGAAATAGACCACTCCCCCACTTCCCTATCTTTCTGCAGGATACCCGGTTTTTTCCGAAATTGCGGTCTGGTATCCCGTCACATTTTGTGTAAGAAAAGGAGGCAGGCAATGGAGTTCGCACTTATGCTCATGTTCATAGAGGCCATTATCACCTTCACTCTGATGAAGAAGGTCCTGGACATGGTCCTGGGATTCCGCAATTCCCGCGTACGTCTCGGTATCCTCAGGCTTATATCCAGCCCTCTGGTGAGTTTTTTCATAAACCTGGGCATCTCCCTCCTTCTTACAAAATTTACGGGAGGGGGACTTAATGCGGGTTTCGCGAACCTGGCCTCTTCCGTCATCGTGGCCCTGGCGCTTCCCATGTACGTGAGATACCGCACAGCATACATGAACCCGGAGGAGTAAAAACCGGCACAGACAGCTTAAAAGTCAAAGAGGAGGAGTCAGTATGAAGAAGTATCTGTATATCGCAGGCATTGTGGCCGCAGTATTTATCGGGATGAAGCTGTTAATAGTAATAGGCACCCTTGGAGCGATGATCCTTATCATCCTGGGCATTTTCGGGTTTTTGCACATCACCGAAAAGCTGCCCCGGAAAAAACCGGCTCGAACTCCGGCCGGCAGCAAAAAACGCTCAAAGTAGACCAAGGCATTATGCCTCAACCTTCTCTTCATGTATCCTCTCGAGAATCTCAAGACCTTTCTTCATGCCTTCCATCTGTTTCTTCCGGATGGCATCAGGTTTGGCCATGAAATTTCCGATTCGATGGGTAACATGATTGCGGACCCGCCGGGCCCAGTGCAGGGTATCCAGTTCTTCTTCATTTACCAGTCCCCTGTCGGACAACTGCTGCATAACACCCGCGCTCCCGGCCCTCAGGGTATTCACGTTTAACCCGAGTTTACGGTTCGTTCGTTCAATATGGCTGTCCAGTACAACAGCGATGGAGAGGGCATCCCTTGTAAGCTCGTCAATGTTCTCCGGGGCCGGGACCCAGGCCCTTTTACTGCCTCTGAGATATTCCGTCATCCTCTGCTTCAGGGCATCGAGTTCCGTGCCGGCCCTCCTTATATCATGGGTCTCCAGGCCCACGCCTCCGCAGGGAAAGTACTGCTTCAATATCCTTGACTCGAAGATACTTCTCTCCTCTTCAAATCTACGGTTCAGCTCGTGCATGGTCAGGGGGAGCACCTGGTGTTCCACAAGTTCATGGGTCTCTTTTTTCGCGTTTTCAATACTCTCTTTCCGTTTGTCGATATCCCGGTTGTGAAATCCCAGCATGGAGAGAACAAACACGGGTAAAATCACAAAGAAGAGAGTTGGAACAAACAGATTAAGCAGGGACCAGGAGATGGTATGCCATCCCGCAGCAAGAACAAGAGTGCTCGATATACTCACCATTGTTGTGCCGCCTGTGGTCAGAGTGGAAAGGTTAAGTGCCTGGTCCAGGTATGACCTCTCGGAAAAATGAGCTGTATCATCCAGCCCCGTGGAGACAAGGGACTCCTTAAGAATCTCGTCGCTTATCTGCTCTATCTCCTCCAGGGTTGTCTCCACCGATTCCCTGTACAGTTCTTTAAGGGCCTCCTTACCCAGAATCCTTTCGATACGTTGCTTAAATTCACTCTCCACGGGAGAGCCGGGAATGGCAGAGAGTAATAGCCGTATATTGTCCCAGAACATTCGGAGGGCTTTGGTGATTTCGGTAACGACCCGGTTCCCCCCCTTTAATACCTGCTTGGCCAGGTCCCATATTCGGAAATCGATAAGGAGTTGCAGAAGGTCTTCATCAAAAATATTGTCTTTGAAAATCCTGTCTGATTCTATCAGGTTAATGAAATCATCTATGCGGGCGTCCAGTACACGGCCGAAAGAGGTTTTCACCCCCGGATAAAAGTGCTCTTGTATCCGTGCGTGCATCTCCCGCATAAGGCGCACCTGGCTTTCGACCTCGTAAAGCCTGTGCTCCATGCTGGCCTCAGCCTGCTCAGCAGCATGCAGAATCTCCGCCACGCTGTCCGGGTCCGGGTCGGCCACATCGAGTTTATCATAGAGATCTACGGTCTCCCCCAGCAGAGGGTTTACTCCTGACACGTATTCTGTTTCACGGAGTTTGCGACAGGCATCCAGCTTAACAGGTTTCATGGTCTCTAAATTATTTCACCTTGATGATTGATACTTCATACCGGAAATTCCGACGACGCTTCGCGTCGCCGGAACAGATACTTCAGTTCGGTAGACTATTCCCTTCCCTTTCTCTTCATCCACTGCCGGGCCGTGCTCCAGCAGCCTCTCTCCTTCTCCCGGGCCTCGTCTTCTGCCTGCTCCCATTTACCTTTCCACGGCTCCGGTGGGGAGCCGTACTTCTCCCATAGTACGGAATAGCCGGAGCGTATCATCAGATCCTGAATGGTACTATCCCTGTTTTTAAAGTAGACAATGGCGAGAAGACGTCCATAGTAGCCTCGTTTCAGCTTCCCTTTCGGGCTCACCAGGTAGACCCTCTCCCCCGGTTTAAGTCGCTTCTTAAGAAGCAAACGAGCCCTTCGTCCTTCCACCATGGCCCGGTCATGGGAGTTATCATGAATCTCCGGCGTGTCGATATACAGCAGGCGTATCTTCTCTTCATCACCGTGAAAAGGACTCCCTTCCGGGAATATGACACGGATGGTATCCCCGTCAACAACACTGGTTACCGTTGCCGGATAATACTGAACCGTTAATTCCCGGGCAGCGATCCAGGGAGCGGGGATTAGTAGAACGGCTGTGGCTAACAGTGTGAGTATTCGTCGTCGTATCATGGCAAGAACTGCCTTTATCTTTTGGCGTCAACATTAACATAAATGTTCCAGAAGTCAACATCCTTCTGACCGATTATATAAGTGGTGGGCAGTGAAGGGATAACGTTAATCACTCAGATATTTCCAGTGCTTTTTCCGTTGATTACAATACATGACAGTGATCAAGCTGTTATCAGCTGACACGACCAGGGCCAGGTTTTCACTTTCACGTACCCTTCGAAGCCAGGTAGGGCGTCGTGTCTGTCGGGCCACCCGACTCAGGGCTCTTCTGTTAAGCCAGTAAACCACGCTCCCGCCACCGGCGCTGTAGATCTCGCCGTAATTCATGGCAACTTTTTCCATCTCCGGGGTCACACCTCTCTGACCTTCCCGTTTACGCGCATGTTCCGTTCGTTTGAAGGTTTCTTTCATGCTTCCCTCCTCTTGGCACTGCTCTTCTCTTTTGACGGAGAAGGGAAACGTGATTTCGGAAAAAACCTCTCAGGCGGGGTCGCTTACGCCGTAATACCGGAAATTAACGATGGATGGGTCATTCGGACCAAAACTGTTTACCAGCTCCCCAAGGGCGCGGTAATAGGCCCTGCCCGTGCTGCACCCGGGCCTGACAAAATGATTCATAAATGATTCGATAAAGACCCGGGCCCGTTCAACCTCCAGAAACCATTCCGTGCCGATAAAGACCTCGGCCCCGGCAGAAAGCACATCCAGCCCGAAACTGCCGTTCCAGTATTCATCACTCCGGGCCGAACGGCATGAGAGGGAGATCACCACCTCCGGTGGTGAAAAAGAGAGAACCGAGAGTGAATCTCCGGTTAAGACCTCGCCATTACCGCAGAGCCACCCCGACTCGCGGCCGGTGTAGAGGGAATGTCCCGCGTAGATAAGCCCCTTCCATGAACGTGAGGCCAGGGAAGTTCTCAATGCTCCCAGGCTCTCCGAGTCGATCCGCTCAAAGGGTACCTGCTCCCTGGCCAGGGTCCGCTGGATCATATCGATCAGTTCATCGAACCGGGGAAGCCCCTCTCCGGACCCCACCACAAGGGCCACGGGTTCGTTGCTCCGGCAGGCTTCCACTCCCCTCTTCTCTTCACGGGCCACCTGGCGAAACACGGGAGGAAGCAGGCCGTACTCCCGGTCCAGCATTACCTCCCAGGGGACGCCTGCCAGGTCCGGGTCCAGAACCAGCCTTAACCCGTGCCTCCCCTTCAGTTCCTTCAGGGCCGCGTCGATCCCTCCCTTTTTCAGAAAGAGATTCCGGGTCGAACGGGCCAGGTTCCTGAAGGTATTCCCCGGGTCCCTGCCCTGGACAATCTCCGTGTCCACCAGGGTGGACATGCGGGCCAGTTCCCGGGCCGTCTCCCTGTAGCCGCTCCCTCCCAGGGGGCGGCCCGTTCTGCGGATGACCTCGTTCATCATATCCAGTTGAAAGCTCACATCGCCGCTTTCCCGGTTACCGTGTATTGAAAGGCTTATTCCGGATACGCTTCCATATTCCTCGATGTTTTCTCCACCCTGGTGCTGAATAAATATGCTTTCCGTTCCCGGAAAGGGGACACCGCTTCCTTCCAGGTATTCATAGGCATCCAGATAGATTATGCTCATGCCCCGTTTTCTGGCAGCCAGGGCCAGGTTAACCGCGTAGATATTCTTACCGGCCGTAATATCACAGAGGGTACCCTCGGGCTCCTCACGGTCCAGGAGGTCGACGATAATATCATGGTTGCGAAGGTGGTCATTGGGGTCCAGAGGGACCTTAATAAGCCTGCAGCTCTCAGGTATAAAGGGAGCGAGCCCCCTGTCAACGGCCGCTTCCCTTTCCCTGTTGTACATGAGAACCAGCTTCTCAGGGGAAAAGGTCCCGACCGAGGTAAGAACCGGCCTCATGTCATGACCGGCCGTGGCCACCAGCAGTCTGCATGGAGAGGTTGTGCCATCCTGAATGATTTCGTCGAATATTCCCCGTAGACGTTCTACCGCCACAGGCAGAATATTCTCCCGGTAGAAGGAGTACTTCTCATCCTTTGGGAGTCTTTTCCATTTTCTGATTGCTTCCTGGATATTCAAGGGGGCATACCTCACCGTTAAGGATTCTCAGATAATCGTTCACGTCAAATTTTTTTCCGAAATCAATTTTCAAGGTTTTGTCAAAGGGAGTACATGAAGAACATGTATCGGGATGAATAAAGGTTGACACATGGTTTCAACAAATGGAGCAATAGAAAAAGAAAAATACTTTTTATACCTTCTTGCTGGAGGCAGCTCCATGTCTGGAACCCATGACCCGGGTGAATTTTTGGCCAGGAATTATGAGTATATCTGTAAAGTCGTTTTCAAGCTGAACAGTAAGCTAAACGCCAACCTTCCCGAGGAAGAGCTGGAAGACATTATCGGGGACATCTCGCTGAAGATTATGAAGGGAGCCATGGACGGTTTCCAGGGCCTTTCAAAAGATACCACCTACCTCTACTCCATTATTAAAAGCAAATTCATAGATCATCGCAGGGAGTACAACCGCCGCCCCATCGAATCCTACGACGAGAACCCTTCCGACGAACAGGAGAACACCCGGCATACTTCCCATGAATCCAGCTATTCCTTTGACCTTGATGCCCATGTTCTCAGACAGGAGGTTCTGGACGAGGTCCAGAAGGCTCTGAACGAGATGAAAACGACACGTCGCACTATAGCCTTTCTGATTCTCGAAAAGAATCTTTCGCAAAAAGAGATCTGCCAGAGACTCCAGATGTCACCGGCCACGGTGTCCGAACACTGGAATAACGCTAGCAGGGAAATCGAGCAGAAAGTACGAAAGAAGTTTCCCGACATTACCATGGACGACCTGGAGATTACCCATGAAAAGACAACTACAAAATCGATACACTGAGATTACGCGACACGAAAGCTGCAACGACACCCTGGAACAGCTCGTCCTGGGACTGGTGGACGGCACACTTCAGGATGAAGACAAACGGGAGCAGGCCCGGGAACACATAGGTCTCTGCGACCACTGCCGGGACCTGGTGGCGGATTATCATCTTGCCGAGGAGGCCCTGGAAGAAGTACAGGAACAGGAATCCCTTCCCCAGATTGAGGCCGACTTTCTCTCTGGTCGACTTAAGGCCGGCAGCCATTGTCGGCCCGTAGAGGGAATGGCCGTCATGGACGGTCACGGAAGCGAGGCCCTGGAAAGCATGCTGGCCGGGGACGCGGGTACCTTTAACCTCATTATGATGCCCGAGAAGGAGAGCATTACCCTCTCCCTGGAAGAGACAGAGACTCCCATAGGCAAGGTTACAATTACGGGCGTGAAGGAATCCCGGACCTATCTGCCCGATGGTGGACGGGTACTGGTACGCGGGCTAAAGCCGGGCACCTACATGATATCCGTAAACGGCCGCGCCCTCGCAACACTGAAACTGACGGGAGAATAACCGATGCCTGATGTGACCATTTACCTTGACGAGACGGGTGAATTCAAACCGGACTCGCCCAGCGCCATCTGCGGTTTTGCCGTACGCAACATGATCGAAAAAAAAGATTTCGACGAATTCTGGAAACAATTCGGTTTTGACCGGCAAAACCCTTTCCATGCCCTTGATAAAAAAAACAACAACAGTAAACTTAAAACGATTTTAAAACATGCGGTTCCCTTCACCCTGGAACGAAAGATGATCCCGCTGGTCCTTTCCATGCCTGTCCATCTCAGTTCCGATAAAAAGCATAATCCCTACCTCACACTGTTCAGTTTCGGCATCATCAAATGGTTAAAAGACAATCTTCACCGGCTCACAGATATCAACTCGAAGAACCTGACCATTAATATTGTGTATGAGCAGTACAGGATGGGGCGTCTCTACCCCATAAGCAACGATCCATCCGTCGTACAGGAGAAGCTTCAGGAAGCACTCGAAAGAGAGATCATCATTGAATGGTTCCCCGGCAGAATCCGTCCCACCTTCAACCTCATCATGGGGGGTAAAACTGAATCCAGGCTGTGGCTGCCCGATCTTCTGAATTATACCTATGGTTCCTGGGTTCTCAGAAAAGGGAACAGGGACATCCCCCAGGAAGCAATCAGTCATCTGCATACCTGGATCAACGGCAACATACACTCCTTCTCTTCCGGCGGCCCCGGGGACCGCATTAACAGTCATTTGCACGCCGGAAATCCGGACCAGGCCCTCTTCACGGCCCTGGTACTGCTGCAGCAGAAGGAGATAACCCTGGAGGACGAAGCCTGGAAGTCCCTTATCGAACAGATGGCCGGCCTTCCGGATACCACCCTTCAGCACAGCCTGGTAACCCTTTCCGATACTCTGCTCAAACGCATCGATTTTCTCCGGGACGAGAAGGCGGAGAAAATGATCGACACCCTGGACCGCAAAGTTCTCCCTTCTCTGGAAGAAGATCAGCTCTCGTCCCCGGCCCTGCAGAGTATCAGGCTTCACATCTACACCTCCCTCTCCTCCATCCACAATCACACGGCCAATATCCGTGCCCACGAGGAGCTGGTCAACCGCATGGACCGGGAAAACTTCACCCTCACCGGACTGACAGATTTGCAGGCCTGGTTAAGGGTGCAGATCAATCTTGCAACCGACCTAATCAACGATTTCCGGTTTAGTCAGGCCCGGGATACAATGGAGCCACTCACGGATAATCTCGAAACCCTGAGTTCTCTTTTTGGAGAAGAGCTGGGACTCTCCGGTTTTTGTCCCCGCATACTGGGTGAAGCCCGGGGCACCCTGCTCCAGGCCGGGATGTACATGGCCCTCCAGGGAGAGGAAAACTGGGATGATATACGGAAGATAAGCGATCAGGCCCTGGAAGACTTCAAACTTGACGCGGACATCAGCCGTCAGCAGCAATACCGCTGCCAGATTGAGACCTGGGCCGGCGATTTTCAGCAGGCCCGGGCCTGGCTCTGCAGAAGCATGGGGCTGAAAGAGAATAGCGATTACCGGTCCCTGCTCGGTTATCTGGCGGAGATGGAACAACCACACGCGGGCCATCTTTTCCTCATGCTCCATCTCCTGAGACTCATGGTTCATCACCGGTACAATGATGAAATGGCCGATGAAGAGATAACCCCTCCCTGGAAGGAAATACGCAAGGGGAAAGAACTCGACCCCTACCTGGAGAGACGGGGGTATCCTGCTGCCGGAGTGCTACGTTTCGCTGTCATACTTGACCGTCTTTCAGGCTTCGGAGATGACAGTCTACCGAACCTCAAGAAAGCGGTAAACGCACAGCAGGTTACGGTACGCGCCCTTCTCCCGGGCGCCTTAACGGCCCGGGTCTCTCTTCTGCCCGACAGTAAAAGAAGAGCGGAACAGCAAAAGCAGGTACAAGACACCCTGGAGTCGTACACCCATGACGCCCGGCGCATGGAGCTTAAAGGCACGGCCGCCTGGTTTGAAGAGACAGCCGCCATGCTTGAGAACTCGAGTGTGGAGGACTGGCTCGCAATAAGCCTGAAGCGCTTCCCCTTTTAATGCGGATCAGTTTGTACGGCTTGCCTGCCGTTCATGCCTGTACCGCTCCATGGAGTCCCAGAGTCGTTCCATGGCGGCAATACCGATGCGGATCTTCTGCCGCTCAACCGTAAGGCGGGGATGGTCCAGGTCATTCCGAAGGGATGTCAGTTCTCTCGAATATTGGTTAAAAAAGGACTTGCTGCTTTTGGAATCATCTCCAAGATATTGAAAGACTTCATGGAAAATATCATTCCAGAATTTTTTGTTCTGGATAATCTCCAGCTTCTCTCCCAGGGACGCCACTTCAAGAATGTTATAGGGATTCCCCAGGTGTTCCCTGTCCCTGTTTTCACTCTCCCTCCGTTCTTTGATGTTCTCCATAAACCTGTAATTTTCAAGATGCCGTTCCCAGGAGCCACCGAAGGCTTTCTCGAAACGCTCCATCATCAGTTTCATGAGATCCATCTCAAAATCCTTAATGCCACGGCCTGCCTCTTCGGTCTCCTGGCGGAGTTTCTCGTCCCTGTCGGAACGGTAATCGATAATCGTTTTGCCCGCCTTCTGCTTTCTTCGAAGGGCCGCCAGTTCTTCTTCGTGGTACTGCCTTATATCGTTGTATTCCGCGATCTGCCTTTTTTTTAATTCATCAACTTCATCCGATAACTTCTTTTTGTACTCCGCCATCTTCTTATCGTACTGTTTTCTGTACTTCTCGAATTCCCTCTCCATCTTTTTCCGGATACCTGCTATCTCCTCATCCAGCCTGCTGTCGTCTTCCCTGAGGCCTTTCTCTTTCAGCTCTTCAAGTTTTTCCTTCTCCAGCCGTTCCCGCTCTTCTTCCTTTTCCCTTTTCAGGGCATCCAGCTCCTGCTTCAGGCGCCGGTTCTCCCGCTCCAGTTCATGTTTTACCTCGGCCCGCTTCTCCTGTATAATCTCATGCACCTCTTTCTCTTTGGCTTTCAGCTTCTGTCTGAGATCACTGTAGCGGGCATCGTACTCTTCCCGGCTGAATTCCAGTCCTCCGGCAAATTCTCCACCCTGTTCAAATCGCTGGAGAAAGTCCCGGGTAAAAGCCTCGGTCTCCTCCAGGGCCTGCTTCACCGTGGCGCCGTCCAGTTCCCGGCCCGCCTCGAAGGACTCGAATCTGAACTCGTCGTACGGATTCGCCACAAGTTCCGCGGACTCACCCAGGTCCATATTTACGGGGGAGAGGTCTGCCAGAATCCCTTCCATCAGGGTCTTTACCCGGTTACGAAGCTCCTTCCCCTCCTTATGAAGGCGGGCCCGGGCATTATCATCCTCAAGAGCTTTCCGGTAGTAGTTTTCATCGGTGTTGTTTTCAGCCTCAGCCCGATGTTTCTTTAATTCTCGAATATATTTCGCCAGCTCCTCGTTGAGGCGGCCTGCCTCGTGGAAGAGATCCAGCAAACTGTTCCGCGTATCCTGCCTTGCGAATTGTATCCGGGCCGAACCCAGAACGAATGAATACTCCTGGTAAAACTTTCTGAACAGCAGAAAGAGGGGGACCAGCCGGTTAGCCGTGTCCGCGCCTTCCGTAGTCCCCTCTGTGTCATAACGGTGAGCGAGCCCCTCCAAGTCCACTCCCGGTTTCAGTTCCGGTTCCCTCTCCTGATCCGCTTCATTGCCCGGATAGATGGCGGAACCTTCCTCCAGGGATGTCCCCCCTCCCTCAGGTGCTCCATCCTGCTGAACCGCTGCAGGGGCACTGTTCTCTGTTTCAGCCGGGGCAGGATGACCCTCTTCTTCCAGGGAAGGTTCACTATTGCCGAGAAGGCTCTCAGCCGCGTCCAGGTACACGGAATCCAGGTCTTCATACTCTCCCGGGACGGGAGCGAGCAGATCCCTCAGGCGCTCCGGCACCCTTTCGTCATTCTGCTTGTAGTGTTCATCCGCGTAGAGGCAGAAGAGAGAGTGTAAACGGGGAAGGAGTCCTTCCACCAGGATTTCCAGGTTATGCCGTGCCTCTCCGGCCTGGAAGGTGGCGTCCCTTTTTGTTATGACTCCCCAGTGATAATACATGCGCCGGAAGGCGTTGGCCAGGGCCGTATGATTATACCGGAGGAAGTAAAGATTCTGATAAAGCCGCATGAGGGGAAATAGTAGACCGTTAACGTTACCCCGTGGATAGTTATCCAGGTAACTCAGGATCTCTCTCATGATTGTCTGATCATAGATAGACTCAAACTCCCGTAAAAGTTCAACGAAGAGGACGTCATCCTGCCTGATCCGGTCCCAGATACGCTCGCCGAAATCCGGGTCGATGATCATTATATCTTCGTAGTCGTGGTAGATCGATTCCAAAGCCGGCAGGTAACGCTCCCTCAATCCCTTATGAAAGGATCGCGAAAACTGTTTCGCGCGCAAAGATGTGACCCTTCGTGAAAAAACCTGAAAGGCGATAACGAGTTTCCAGAGAAATCCTTTTTTACCACCTTCGTTTTGCATGCCGGGTCTACCCGGGGTTTGCCTGTTTGGCCGTTTGCCTGAGTGTTTTTTACTCCGTGGAACCTTTCTCCGCTTTACCGGGTCGGTATACTCTTTCCGGTCTTCCTCCGGGCGGTAGGGGTTACGGGAGGATGGTTTACCCTTCTTTTCGCGGGTTTCTCTTCTGTCTTTCTGTTCCTTCTTCTGTTGATTGTTTTTTTCCTCTTGCGCTTCCCTCTCACGGGATCTGTTAAGTTCATCCCCGTATTTCTCTTTTATAGCTTCGAGGACCTTTAGTCTATCCTCTTCCGTGGAGAAACTGTTGTAATCAATTCCCAAAGCCTGCTCCCATCCCGCAATAGAGGTTGTCATAGAGACGCATGTTCGACCGTTAGGCTCTACTATGCTATACCGGTTTATATGTGTCAATCAGATTCTTCCGAAGGGCCGTATGTAAAAAAAAGGGGGAATCGATCCCCAAAAAATCCGAAATTGTGCTCACTTCCATCGTCCTATTCCGTGTACATCAAAGGAGATACACGGATGGATGAACGGGAAATGACCCTCAGGCAATGTTTCGTTCACACCCTGACAGCCATGAAAGACATCATGGAGACAAAGGTGGACCGCTTCACGGTGCGTGAATCCGATGATTGCCGCACCCTTCTCTTCGAAATTAAGCTGGAAGACACATCTTTCGGCATAATTCATGCTTCCGCTGTGCCTGAACATATGCTTCCGAAAGGGAAGAAAGAGCGGTAAAGGTGTTTTGGGCTCACTAATAATCGCAGCATGATCTCAGAAGCATCGTTACTTGACAGATTGTACTGTATATTGCAGTCATTATCATGGCAGAAACTTTATTCTGTCATATTTTAAGAGTGTTCCTTGAAAACCCCTTTTCGCGAACCTCCGCCCCCAAAAAGGGCCAGAATCGGGTCAGGTTCGCGGAACGATAACCCTGGAAAAATCAGGACTTACAAAATCAGGCCATGAAAAAGGCCTGGAAAGAGGCAAAACCGCCGAGGTTCGCGGGAACGCCCCTTAACTCCTGAAATTTCCAGTACGTACGGAAGCGGCGTCCGAATTGCCCTGAGATAAGAAGGGTCGGCGTCTTTTCGCAGTTGCTTCGCTTTGTTCAGCACAGGCCTGTGCAGAGCTGAGTGCGCACAGGACGTGCGCCTGCCAGCGCTTTACAGGATGTAAAATTACGTCGGGTGCGCACGTTTAATTATATTTAAATGCGAGTGAGGAGATTACATGAGCACAGAAAATCATCCAATGGTGGACATTGTCAAAGAAAATGCTGCCAAATATAAACTTTCAGAAGAATCTGTTGCAAGAGTATTTAATAAGATCAGTACTATTATGGACAAGGTAGCTGGTGAAAACCCGCAGGAGGATGTCAAAGAAGAAAATATAAAGTTAGTAGCTCAAGCTCTTCGTACAGAGATGAATTGGGTTTCAGAAGAGATTGATACCATTTTTATATTTGCTATTAATTATATAATAGATCAAAGAACGAAGCATTCTATACTTAATTCAGGCCTCCTGGAACAAATCCTTGCGGGTGATGATGATTCTGACGGTAACGAGGATAAAGAGGAATCTGATATCGAAGTATCAGTATACAGATTTGATCAACCTTTTGGTCCTCCATCAGCCTGATCAATAAGATGGAGTTTACCTCCTGAATCAGGAGGATTATTATTATCGTTTCCTACACGCGTGCCGCGCGTGTAGGAAACGACATCTTACGGGATCCCGAAACTACAAGGCGAGCAACTTATTGAAACGTAGTGTTTATACTGAAAAGAATACCGTTATGTCGGTTTACGTAAAAGCGCTGCCTGCCATGCTGCTCCGTGAAGTCATGGGGCCCCTCCAGCTATGTCCCAGATAACGTTTTTCCCGGGTTGAATAAAAAAATCCGAAATCTTTTTATCTTCAATCGTCTACAGAAACAGCGGACAACGTGCAGCTTGCTTTCAGGTTATGTCATGTCGTCATAATAAAAAGAAACAACTCGATCCCTTTACCTTTGCAAAAGAGCTTGACTTTTAACCAGCAAGAGAGTAAACAATAATCGAAAGAGAGTCAAATTTGGAACAAAACACCGAAATAAAAAGTTCAACATTCATTAGTTTTCTGGGCGCTTCCGATTACTTGCCCTGCAATTACCAATCCCCCGGAGATCATCAGGAGACTTGCCTCACTCCTTATGTTCAAGAGGCACTTGTTCGTCTCGTCATGAAACCGATCCAGGAGACAGACACCATACTGGTCTTTCTGACCCGGGACGCTCGTTCCAGAAACTGGGAACATGGATCAAGCGGTAAAGGCCTGGAAAAAAGGCTCAATGAACTGAAAAAAGAATACTCCTTTCATATGGAAGGAATAGACATACCCGATATCAGGGATGAAGACGGGATATGGGAAGTTTTCAACATCGTTGCCAATGCCATACCCGAGAATACATGTCTCATACTCGACATTACCCACGCTTTCCGGTTTCTTCCCATGCTGGGCGTTATTCTATTAAACTATTTGCGTTTCACAAAAGGGATTCAAACCGGAGGCATTTTCTACGGCGCATTTGAAAAACTGGGAAATCCCCGTCAGTTAGAAACGATGCCACTCGATGCACGACTGGTTCCCATCATTGACCTTACGCCCTTTGATTACATTATGCGCTTTTCCAACGCTGCTGATGATTTTGTAAACTTCGGTACCAGCGGCCCCCTGAGCGGTATACTCATGGAAACAGCCACACCTGCTCTCAGAAATTCCCGGGGTGCAGACACACAAGCCCGTGCCCTCCGTAATTTATCTCAAAAACTTGACATAGTCTCCCTTTCCCTGGCCACCAACCGCGGACTCGCCATATATGAAGGTAAAATTTTCGAAGGCCTTCGTGAAGCCATAGGGCAGGTCAAAGAACATGAACCGGAGAGGCTTCTTGAGGCCCTTCTGCCTGTACTTCGCCGGGTAGAAAACAAAATATCCGGTTTCAAAAAGGACGATATCAGAAACGGCCTGGAGGCGGCCCGCTGGTGCCTGGAACACCGACTTATTCAACAGGGCATAACCATACTGCAGGAGACAATGGTAACCCTCGCGGGCGCCCGGGCTGGCGTCCCCCATGACCAGCGCACCTGGCGCCTCTTCACGGCTGGCGCCATACGGCTCAAGGGAGAACGGGGTACAGGTACGGAATACAAAGAACTCAGGGAAGACCTCAGGCAGAACGCCGAGGAACTCGACAGGGAGAAGGCCCTCTCCCTGTGGAATTCCCTTGATCAACCAGACTTCAAAGATTTTTTCCGGGTCTATATGATGCTCACGGAATATCGAAACTTCATAAACCACGGGGGAACCCTGGCAGATGACAGAATTCAGCCAGAAGAGTTTACGCGCAAACTGGATGAAGCCCTGGAGAGGGTTTCTGATATTGTATGATTAATTAAGAAATCAATGTATTGCCAAACTTGCCAGGAGGGAATAATGGGTTTCAATATCAGTAAATACAGGAACATGGAAGAACAGACGTTTAAATGCGAGATTGTTACCCCTCTTTTCCTGGGAGGTGCCGACCAGGTAAAGGCGGAACTTCGCCCAGCATCTATCAAGGGAATGCTACGTTTCTGGTGGAGAGCCCTATACGGTACCAATGACCTCGACACAATGCGAAAAAGGGAAAGCGAACTCTTTGGAAATACAGAGAAGAAATCAACCCTGCAAATACTTCTTAAGCACGACGAAAAAGGCGATATCAGCCAACTAAGAGGCGGCAGACAATACCAGGTTCAGAGCTCGAGGATGAATAGACCAGCCACCCTGAGCATTTTTGACTATCTGGCATACGGTCTTTGCCAGTACGAAAGAAGCCGGGGGAACGTTTATAACAAAGCTCATCTGGAACCGGGCAAAAGGTTCGATCTTACCTTACGATTTCCCCGTATAAATGAAAAAGACATACTGGGGGCCTTAGAAGCCATGATACGCTTCGGCGGTCTAGGCGCAAAAAGCCGTAACGGCTTCGGCTGTCTCCATGTTACGGATCTTCCGAAAACAGACATTCTGAAAGAATACGAGAACACCGACCCCAAAGATTTCACCTCCTTTTCGAAGAATACGCGCCTTTTTACATTCAAAAAACGGGAAAGCTGGCAAGAGGCCCTCTCCGATGTCGGTCTCGCCTACCGGGAAGCCCGCCTCGATCTCGAGGACCGGCACAAGTTTGATAAACGGTCCCATGTTGCCATCCCCATTATTGCCCAAGGCGAAGGGAGAAATATCCCGTCTTATGCCCAGAATGGAAGGCACTCCAAGTCCTATTTTTTACATGTTTCTAAAAGTGAAGATAACAAATACCAGGGGCAGATACTGTACCTCCCCTATAACTACCATCCGCAGAATAGACGCGATGATTATATACAAGTCTACGGTGAAATGAACGAGAAAATCCGCAGCATCATCAAAGGAGGCCACCAGTGACCTGGGAGAAACCGAATAGATCCTACTGGGATGAAAAATTCTCGGCCTATATGCACGATCCCATTGACAAGGTCTTTCAGATCCAGGGGCACGAGAAACGGTCGGCAGAGCTTCTCCAGATCTTTTCCCTTGATATGCCCAATGACAAACACTGGAAAACAGCCGACGCCATAGCCTCCGGATTCGAGCGGGGCCAGGTCCCCTCTTATAACAGTGATCCTCAGAAGAATGGCGCCGTTGATTTTACGAACAATCCCGTTATTACTCACCCCATAAGCGCGGAGGGCACTTCACTGAATCTGCCCGACCTTCCCGACGCCCAGAAGGTTTTCGAAGAACTCAAACAGTTCCTAGTCGATACCGTGGGAGTTGATGCAACCAGCGACTACCTTGGTACCTTCGGAAACAAGGAGGGAATGGTGCCTACGGCACGCTTCCTGTTTACCCACCTGGTTTTACGTTTTCTGCTGGCCGAAAAAAACGTGGCCGGACTCGGTTCCCTTTGGCACCGTCTGCCGGCCGATTCCCGTTTCCCTGACCATACCATCTGGCAGCACAACCAGCTTACCTCTGCCCTTTATACCTGCATTTCACTGGGAAACGGCGACGCAGACAACGTGGCCCTCATGGTTTTTTCCATAACACCAGTACAGGGCTTCATTGAAAAGGCGCGTAAACTTCGAGACTACTGGCTCGGGTCGGTTATTCTTTCCTGGCTCGCCTTTGAAGGAATACGATGGGTTATTGAGAACCTGGGACCCGATCACATTCTCTATCCCTCGCTGATCGATCAACCCCTGGTGGCAGAATACCTGCGACGGGAGTGGAATGTCAGCGACAGATACCGGCCTTCTATCTGGGATCATATCCCCCGGGGTATTGCCAGCTTTCCTAACAAGTTCGTTGCCCTGGTACCGGCCAACAGGTACGAAGAAATAAAGAATGAAATAACGACGCACGTAAACAGTGAATGGGAGAAACTGGCATCATTGGTATGCGACTACCTTCCCCGGAAGTCCGGCATTCTAAAAGACAGTGAGTCCATGCAAAAAGTGAAGGGTCTTTTCGATCGCCAGGTAAAGGGGTACTGGGACATTCGCTTTTCGGCCAACCGTTTATTTACGGCCAATGATTATTCCGAAGCTCAAAAGCTACTCCACCCCGACCGCTTTGAGAACCAGTTTGACACCCTGAAGATCTTTAACGATATCATCGCCGACAAGCCCTACCGGAAAAGCGGAGAAGGGGTGCTTTATTCCGTGTCCCACTCCCTGTCCCAGGCCATGCTGGCATCCAGTAAAATGAAAAGAGATGTAACAAGACAGCATGAAGGCGGAGAAAAATGCCATCTCTGCGGCGAGTTCGAGGTACTCCACCACAAACCCTGGCAAGAGGGTATGTCAGCCCGGGAGTACTCCGATAATATCAATGAACTGTGGAGGTCTCTCCACAATCCAAAAAGTTCCGATTTTAAGGAAAACGAGAAACTCTGTTCCATCTGCACCGTTAAACGGATGGTTGATGAAGCTCTTAAGGACAGTGATCATATTCTGTCTCACATGTTCACGGAGAATGTCCGATTCCCATCCACCACGGAATTTGCCCTTTCAAACTACTTCGAACGGAACAACGTACCTGAAAAGGATCGGGAAGCATTTGCCCATTTTATCCACAGGGACGAGGAGTATCATGTAAAAGGCAAGCCGCGGGTAACCAACCGGGACAGGTATTACGCTATTCTGGTCATGGATGGTGACCGTATGGGCGACCTCATCAACGGCATAACCCTGGGAAGCACCTGGCAAAGCGTGATGCACCCGGATATTGTAGAAAGGCTTGGGGGTAACTTTGATTCCCTGTACAAAGATAACTGGAAAAAACTTTTCGGCAGAAAAAGAATTTTAACACCAGCCGTTCACGCGGCCATTTCAGAAGCACTTGGCGATTTTTCCATGTACGGCGTACCAGACATTGTTGCTCATAACGGTGGACAGCTTGTCTATGCCGGTGGAGATGACGTTTTTGCCGTACTCCCTATTGATAACGTCCTTTCGGCGGCCCGTGAAATACGAGACGTTTACTGCCTTCGGTTCATTCATTTAGACCTCCAGGGAAACAGCATTTCTCTCGACTCAGGGTATTCCCTTGAACCGGGCAAGCTGTCACTCTCACTTGGAAAAGCAAATGGTATATCCATATCTGCGGCCATACTCATAGCCCATCACAAGGAACCCCTTTCCCGTCTTATAAGCGATGCACAGGACCTTCTCAAGGTAAAAGCGAAGGGGGAGATGGATCGTAACGCCTGTGCTGTTGAACTGAGAAAACGTAGCGGTGGTTCCCGGTATTTTGCCCGTAAATGGGACGATCATGCATCCTGGGACGCCTTTGAAAAGCTGATCCGGGAAAAAAACCTGGTCTCAAACTCACTGATCTATCGACTGGAGAGTATGCGGCCCGGTATAGAATCAATTCTTCGCAAAGAAGACGCGGATTTGCATCCATTTCTGGGCTTCAACGTAAAACGATCTGCCAGTACTGATAAGGAACGGGTTGAAGAAATATCGAAATTGCTGGCCTCGGTTATTATCGACCCTGAGAATAGATTTGACCCCCAGGGCCTGATCATTGCCGGGTTTCTGGCTGACAACATGGAGGTGACTGAATGACGGTACACTGGTATGCCTATACACCCCAGGATACCCTTTTCGTAAGGGGGGCCGAATCTGCTGAAATGGGTGCAGACCATTCGGCCTCAACGCTATTTCCCCCTCCCCCGCAGACAATTCTCGGTGCTCTTCGGACCGCTGTCCTGATGCACAGAGGAATCTCACCGGGAGTGTATATCCGGCATGACTTCTCGAACCAGGA
This sequence comes from uncultured Leptospirales bacterium, assembly GCA_964645775.1. Lineage (GTDB taxonomy): Bacteria > Spirochaetota > UBA4802 > UBA4802 > UBA5550 > CAZYBU01. The sequence goes on from CAZYBU010000034.1 coordinate 20,950, forward strand.
AATCCTCAATGCCATCGGAACCAGCGATGATCCTAAGCCCTTCTCCATCAAAGGCCCCCTTTTCATTAAGGAGGGTAAAGTTTTCATACCTGCCCCAGCCAGCTGGTTTATTGAAAAAGAGAAGCAAATATCATCTGTGACAGAAGAAAAAAATGCCGGGCCGGTCAGGGTCATCAAGAGCGAGCCCCTTCCTTCGGAGCTTTTTGTATCCGATGAAGAGCTTTGGTGGGCAACGGGCAGGGAGACGGTTTCCCTGGGAGGCAAATGGATTTTAGCCGACGAGATGGACCGGGAAAAAATACATGTATATGACCTCTCACACTTTGCTGTCCAGGAAAACAGGACCGGAATTGCACTGAGTGGCCGCACGGTCAGAGAAGGCCACCTGTATAATTTTCAGCACTACCGCCTCACATCCGGCACCAAGCTTCTTTTCGGAGTTGACCGGGACCTCGCCCTGCCCGAAAGCGGCTCCCTGGGAGTGGGGGGAGAGAGAAGGTTCGGCGGTTATGAGCGGCGGCAAGAGCCTGTCTCCCTTCCCGAGGGTAACTCGTGTACCTATCTTTTGCTAACGGCCATCGAAGGCGATGAAGTGCAAAAGGAGCAGGTTATCGCAACCCCTCCCATTCGTTATGTCGGCGGCTGGGACATGAAGCGAGGGTTTCACAAACCCATGAAGGGATACTATCCTCCCGGAGCAGTTTTTTCCAGCCGGGTCAATGACAACTGTCTACAAATTTAGGAGGAAATAATGGACAGAAAAAGCATTTCAATTTGCGCATTATCAACGATCTCTCCAATGCATGCGGGAAGCGGGTCGTCTCTGGCCGCTGTCGATCTTCCCATCCAGCGAGAACGGCATACCAACTGGCCCCATGTCCAGTCCAGCGCCGTGAAAGGAGCATTCCGGGCCCATTACCGCCATTCTTCATCCGATGACACAACCCTTATTAACCATATCTTCGGCTCTGACGAACAGGATGACTGGGATAAAACCGAAAACGCGGCGGGAGCCGTCTCCTTCAGTGACGCCAAGCTCCTTGCATTTCCCATGCGTTCGGACCTGGCTCCCTTTATCTGGGTAACATCACCCGCCATATTACACCGCCTAAATACCGATCTGGAATATGCGGGCTTGACCCAGGAAAAGTTCCAGCTCCCTGAAGTTGAACCAGAAAATGGACTTTCAACTTTTGATGGGCTGGATCAAGATAATAAGGTACTTCTCGAAGACAGCCTGGTCAAGATTGCGGGCACAGACGAAAGCACAAAAAAATTCTTCAACAGCCGTTTCCCGGACGTAAGCAGGCTGATAATCGTATCGGACGACGTTTTCAAGTACTGTGTAGAAACCTGTACCGAGGTTCAGACCCAGGTAAAAATCGACAGAGATAAGGGTACCGCCCTGGACGGCGCTCTACGATACCAGGAGTTGCTTCCTTCCGATACCCTGCTATACACAGTTGTCCACTTCGGCGGTTCTACTATTGAAGAAAGTATTAAGGCCGATAACATCAAGTCCTATGTCCAGGGTTCTGTCAAAGACTTCATCCAGGTTGGCGGTGACGTTACCCTGGGAAGGGGTGTATGCAAAGTACGTTGGATTGATGGAGGTAATCAATGAGAACTTTTTCCCAGCTACGATCGGATTATGCTCTCAACAAGGTACTGGATTATTACAGAAACGGTAACTCGAAAAAAGAGTTCAAATCCCTTAGCTCTTCGAGCCCTTCGATGATACTTCAAAACGGCTTTGGTCAGACACTCGCTTTTTTACTGGCCCGAAGAAATAACTCTCAACACAGTGCTGTATTTGAAATAATCCGGGAGTGGCTTGTCCAGCAGGGTTTAGCCCAGGGTAAAGAACCCGCCGAATTTCTCGAGAGCCTGACGGGAGAAAACAGTACACAGAAAAAATATCTTTCGGCCCAGAATGAATCCCTGGCCCTACTTGAATGGGTAAAGCGATACGCGACGGCTTTTTACCAGGAGGTCTAAATGGCTTACTACCCTTTGTATAATGATTTAAGAAAGCGAGTTTATGACCTTCAAGTCTGTAATTTTGGTCTATGGTTCAACAAGTTCGTTCCCCTTGATTCAAAGAACAACTGCAAACCATCGAATCAAACAGGCGATTCCAAAAAACCTGTGGAGTACTACCTCGATAGATACATGCGTTTCACAAAAAGTGCCTCCAGGGAGTTGAATCGAAAACACGCGGAACTAGACTCTTTCTGCGAAACAATGAAAGAACGTTTTACGGTTATTTCCCTGAAGGGAACCCTTGTTTCACCGCTGGTTACTGGTATCGGTGAGTCCCATCCCCATGAAGTAAGCATGGTTTTTGACCATAACCTGGGACTTCCCTATGTGCCGGCAAGCGGGATCAAGGGGATCGTCCGTTTTGCCCGCACCCTCTCTATCATTGATGATATCCTCAACGGTAAAGACAATACGGAAATACGCAATGATACTTTCCATGACGATGAGCATGAAACCATTATACAGCTCTTTGGTAACCAGGAAAGAAGGGGTAAGGTCGTTTTCCTGGATGCTTATCCCCAAAATATACCCAAGCTCAGGATGGATATAATGAATCCGCATTACGGGGAGTACTACTCGGGTGATAATACCCCGCCCCGTGACAGCCTGGAGCCCAATCCCATAAAGTTTCTTACCGTTGCTCCTGGCGAGTCCTTCATATTCCGCGCCCTGGCACTGGAAGAGCATGCCCAGGAGGTGGTAGATGCCTTCAAGCAAGCACTGGAGAAAGAAGGCGTGGGTGCCAAAACGGCAATCGGGTACGGAAGATTCAATCTTGAAACATACAACCCAGCGGAAACCAATGTACAGTCATCATCAGCCGGAAAAGAGAATGACGTAAGCAGTAACACTATCCAACAGGGTGACATAGTCACCGGTGTACTTCTTGATGTCGTATCGAAAAAAGGCAAACGTAAAGTCCGGTGTAAAGATGATAACGGTCTGGAAGGTTTTATCAACAACAGCGGATCATTGCCGCCAGACAAGAAGGCGGGCGAAGAGGTTAGCGTGAAGATCAGCGTTATTGGAGGAGTCAATAGTCAGTTCGAATATGTACCATAACCTTACCAGGACTACCCATCCATGAACATCCTTATTTCCACCTTCAATAACTGGCAGATTCTGCCCGAACTGGTCGCGTTCGTTGCGCCTGAAAATTACGGCCTCTATACTCGTCAGTACAACCGGAGAGACCCGGAACGGCTTCGTGAGATCGACCGTAACCGCGAAGATTACAGGGTAGCAGAGCCGGACGAGATGTGGCTCATCTGCACGGCCGGGGTACAGAAGAGTTCTATCTCCAGATGGGAACAGTGGCACGCTGACCATCCTTTCATACCCTTTCGTCGTTTTGAACTCGCAGGCATGAATGACATTCACACCCTTCATGACAGCCGAAAAATGAGGGAACTCATACTTCGGGTAACCCTCCTGGCTCATTTAAGGTGCCGTCCGTCGGGCAGGCTGCTGATATCCCTGGCCGGCGGCAGAAAGACCATGTCATCTGATATGCAGTTCGCAGCCGGTTTCTTCGGTTGTGATGCCCTCATACATGTCGCCGCCACCGGCCCCCTGGATGACAGGGTCTTTTTCCACGAAAAGGAGACATCCCCTGATTTTAATGTCATGCCCTTTGTAACAGACAGGTTCCAGGAGCATCCAGCGGCCGGTACCCTGCAACCTGCAAATTACCCTGTTGAGTTTCCCGAAACGAACAGTCACAGAAGCATTGAAATAAACAACACCCCTCTTCTCGAATCAGTGGAAGAACTCTACAATACATCGGGCAATTTTTATGTAAACTATAACGATCCTGACCATGAAAAGCACAGGTCCGGTTTCACGGTGCTCTTCTCCCTTTCCAGGTCCCGTTTCCGCGAACTGGAATCATACCGTATCAACAGTCAGACCAGATACGAAACCGTCTCCGCATTTCTTAACGCTCTCCCCAAAACCGACCTCCACTGCCACCTGGGAGGAGTTCTGTTTCCGGAACAGATTATTGAGATTGCCCGTACCTGGGAAGATGAGATTGAAAGCTGGTTAATAAAATCAGACGATCTTAATACATTCCACGATACCTGTCTCGAAGCATCACGCGCAGGGAGTCTCGCGCCCCTGCCTCGATTACTAATGGAAAAGGGCATCCGTGAATACCACAGATCCCTTTTTGAAACAAAAGGGGTTCCCCGCCACATCCTCTCGTCAGCCTGCGCCCTGGCCTTTTCATCCAATCCCGGTCTTTTCAAAGAACTTGTATATGGAAATCTTCTTGAAGAAGGCAAATTCAACGGAATAGGCATCAACCGATATGAACAGCTGGGAGATTTCCAGGGATCTTCCCTTCTTCAAAGCAGGGAATCCATTGAAAAAACCGTGGACCTCCTTTGCCTTAACGCACTTGAAGATAACGTTCGGTACCTGGAACTTCGCTGTTCCCCCCATAAATACACGGCCGCAGGTCTTCGTGAAAAGGAAGTATATGACATCATTGAACGCAGGCTCAGGGAACAGAGCGACCGCATAATAACCAGGATCATCATCATAGCAAGCCGACACGGAGAGGAAGGTGAAATCCGGAAAGCCGTGGATCTCGCCCTGGAGGTATCCGAAGAGCCTGATTCTCTTCTGGCCGGCATAGACCTTGCAGGTGACGAGGCGGCGCGACGTCCGGCACAGGTCAGAACCCTGTTTCTTCCTCTGCTGGAAAAATGCATGGGGGTAACCATCCACGCCGGCGAGACCATGCCCTCGCAGAGCATTTGGGAGGCCGTGTATCATCTCTCAGCGGAACGTATCGGCCATGGCCTGACCCTCGTAGAGCGGCAGGATCTTCTAACAAAGGTCCGTGACAGGCGAATCGGCGTGGAACTCTGCCCTTCCAGCAACATGCAGATAGCCGGCTACCGGTATGGCCGGGAAGAACGTGATATGAACTATCCCCTCAGAGAATTCCTGGACCAGGAACTACGGGTAAGTGTAAGCACGGATAATCCCGGGATATCTCTGACAACACCCGGCAGGGAACTCTACAAAGCGGCCCTACTCACTCCGGGCGGGCTCACTCTGCTTGATATACTCCAGCTTGTTAAAAACGGTATATCGTCCTCTTTTCTTTCTCACTCAGAGAAAAAGAACGTGATGTTCTCATTCGAGAACGAGATTATTCAACTGTTAACCGGTAAGGATATTCTATGACAGGTAAAATGAATGAACAGATTCTTTGTGTTGCAAAGCAGGGACTGCCGCGTGCTTTTTTCGATGAAAAAGTCACCCTTGATTTCGACGAGCAAGAGCTTCTGGGCAGGTATTTTGAGACCCTGTACAGGTTCGTGCCCCGGGGTCAAGCGGAAAACGATGAATCACTATTTCAAATCATACCTTATTGCCTGGCACGTGATCCAGCAGGCTTTTACCTCAGTTATGACCGCAGGGGAAGCGAAAAACGTCTTCATGGAAAAAGTTCCTGCGGTATCGGTGGACATGTGAGCAGGGAAGATCATTCTAATGGGTCCCTGATGGAAACTCTCCACAGGGGCCTGGAAAGGGAGGTCTTTGAAGAATGCGGCGTCTCCCTACAGGGCCGTCATCACTTTCTCGGAGTCATCGGCGAATCGGAATCTTCTGCTGGCAGGGTCCACCTGGGTCTTGTGTACAATGCGGAAATCGACAGGGAAGATTTTAACCCTTCAGAAGAACTTGAAGAGTATGCCTGGCTTGATAAGAATACCATTCTTGAGAATTCAGAACTCTATGAAACCTGGTCCATTTTGGCCATGGAACTCTTAGGAAACACCGGGAGATAAACGTGAAAACAGTAACCATTATTACCGTAGGTACCAGTATCCTGATGAACCTTCAGAGAGAACATCCCGACATTTATCAACTGGTTGAAAAGGAACAGTACAGGGAGGCCGCGGCACAGATCGTTACCCGCGACATACCGGTTATAAAGAGGATGAGCGCGGAACTGAATTCGACTATCTCCATGATTGAGTCAGGCATGATAGAAACACTCCGCTGCTTCCTCATAGCTTCGGAAACGGAATCCGGGAAGCAGTCCGCCCGTCTCCTTGAAAGTATCTTCAGACACGAACGTGCCGACTTCAGTTTCGATCAGGTTGCAATCGAAATCATAGAGGGCCTCAGTAACGAGAAATTTGAGATATTCCGCAAGACGGGCCTGAAGAACCTGGTCTCCACTCTCTGTACCCTCATCCGGCAGTACCAGGGAGGCATTTCCATTAATAATACCGGCGGCTACAAGGCGGAGATAGCCTTTGCCGGTATCGTGGGTCAGGCCTTCGGTGTGCCTGTCTATTATCAGTTCGAAGATTTCAGCAACATGATCGAACTGCCCCCCCTGCCGATATCCGTTGATGTTCTGCTCTGGAGAGACCACCTGGAACTCTTCATGGAACTTAAAGAAAAAAACGAGGTACGAATCACGGAAGACTGGGTCAGCCAAGACGAACGTCTCGCCCAGATAATCGAGACGACCCGAATCGATGGAGAAACCTGGCTTTCCCTGACCCCCATGGGTCATCTTTTTGTCCAGGCCAGTGAATTCTCCATGTCCGGAAAAGGTCTGGTCACCGTTACGCCCCTCCCCGAATATGATACTCCCCCCGAACAAAAGGGGATTACCCTGTCCGGGGATCATCACGGAAACAAACAACTTGCAGATTACGCAGCCAAAATATGCAAAAGCCCCTATATTAAACGAATTACGAATTCAATGCCCTATAATCCGAAGGCCCATGACCCGGTTAAACGAATCCAGCATGTGGGTAACAGCTGGTTCGTCGATTTCGTACTGACAGGAACAAATGAAGGTTTTACCCTCAGGGCAGAGGTCACGGCCGGCACCTATGACGAAGCTAAAACCATGGCAGCAAAAATCATAAGCGAGGTGCAGGTTACCCGATGATACGCCTTTTACAACTACAGATTAGTGCCAGGTTCGACTCTCCCATCGATCCACGGTTTCCCGAAGCAATGGTCCGGGGCGCACTCGGATATACCCTGAAAAACCTGGTATGTATCAGGAAAAACCTCAAAGATTGCTCTGCCTGCCTGATAAACCGGCAATGCATCTACAGCCTCATGTACGACAACAGTGGAAAGACCTATAACGGGCTTCAGGTCTCCCCCTATGTTTTACGCTGCAGCCAGGACACAGACGACCCGACCCTGTTTTATATCCGTTTTTTTCTCTTTCAGCCCCTTATCCCCTTTGCCGGGCACCTGATCTTTGCACTCAGGGAAGCGGGTGAAAAGGGTATCGGCCGTGAACGTCACCCCTTCACAATTCAGGGCATCGGGGCGGGGCAGGATGGTGATTTCCAGTCCATAGAAAGAGCGCTGGAATCTCTTGAATCCAGGACCATGGTATACAAACCGGATTACGTGCAGGATGAAAGTCAAGTGACCTGTTCCCTGGATTTTTTAACCCCCACACGCATTAAGAGAGACAACCGCATGAAAGACAGCGTATCCTTTCACGACATAGTCAAGTCATGTATCATGCGATACCGTAACCTGGAGCGAGCCTTCTCTCAAAATCCGGACATATTATCAAAGGAGATACGGGTCATGCTGGCGGAGACCGGTGACGTACTCTTTCAATCCAGTGTCATCCACTGGGAACAGAAAGAACGTTTCTCTTCCAGGCAAAAAAACAGGGTTTCCGCAGGCGGGTTTACAGGATCTCTCAGTTTTCGGGGACCTGTACTAAAATTTAAAGAATTTCTTGAATTCGGTTCCCTGGCGGGAATCGGGAAAAATACGGCCTTCGGGTGCGGACATTTTAAGGTTGAATTAAGTGAGTAAAACATGCCAGACATCTACATAATATCCGACTACGGCAAACTGTACAAGAAGAATGATGCATTTCATTTCAATTATCCTGACGGCACGGTATCCAGGTTCTTTCCCCATAACACGGACAAGATCTTCATAATCGGCAAAATCGAGATAACGGCTGACGCCTTCAGAATGCTGTCAAGATATGATATTGAGGTTGTATTCACAAATCGTAATGGTCGGTTTAACGGCAAACTGGTATTCAATGAAGGCAAGAATGTACTTCTCAGGCAAAAGCAGTACAAAAAGCTGGATGACCCCGACTTTATGCTGAAATTCTGTAGAAGCATCGTTCAAAGCAAAATACGTAATCAGCTGAACTTCGCTCAGCGAATAAAGAGAGAAAGAGGCAATCCCCCGGGAAGCGACAAAGCCGTAAGATCATTAAAGAATACCCTGGAAAAGAGTATGCATTCAAAGAGTATTCAGCAGATACGCGGCTATGAAGGCTCTGCCGCCAGAACCTATTTTTCTGTTTTCAGACATGGTATTCTGCCTGATTGGGCAGAGTTCCATGGGCGTTCCCTTAACCCTCCCCTGGATAACGTAAACGCAGTATTGAGCTTTCTTTACACTCTTTTGAACCAGTCAGTAGAAACGCAGATTATTGCCGAGGGTCTTGACTTATATGTCGGTTATCTCCATTCACCGGAATACGGCAGAAAGTCTCTTGTATTTGACCTGATGGAAGAATACAGAGTACCTGTATGTGATACCCAGACTCTGTCATTAATAAACAGGGGAATTCTGAAAGATGAGGATTTTCAAACAGTCGATTTCTCAAAAAATGACGATGAGTATCCCCTGGATGTGGATGAACACGAAGTCGTAGAACCTGTGTCAACCAGAAAGGCCGTACTCTTAACCAGAGAAGGTCTGAAAAAAGTCGTTAAAAGTTATGAAAATCGCCTGGAAGAAAAATATCATTACAGGCACCAGAATACAAGTCTTACTTTCAGAAAAATTATTGCGGAGCAGGTTAAGCAGTTCAAACGGTTAATCACCGGTGAAGAACAGCTCTACAGACCGTTCTTGATTAAATGAATTATCTAATCTGTTATGACATAACCGATCCGCGAAGGCTGAAACGAACAGCAAAGATTCTCGAATCATACGGTATTCGCGTACAGTACTCCTTTTTTGAATTAAGTATATCCAGTGAGAAGCTTGAAATCCTTATTTCTGCCATAAAGCAGGAGATCGATCTTGAGCAGGACAAGCTCTATCTCTATCCCATCTGTGACGGATGTAAAAAAAGAATACAAATCGAGGGTACAGGTGAAATGCTCTCCCTGGAGAATTATATCATTCTATAACAACTTCCTTGACAAAACTGACTCCAGAATACTACAGTCTTTCAAACTACATACAGTATGCTACAGAACTGGCTGGTCATATATGACATACGTTCCCCGGGTCGATTACGAAGAACGGCCAAACTAATGGAGCGATACGGGGTACGGGTTCAAAAATCTGTTTTTGAAACTATCTGTGATTCAACAGATATTGAAAAAATGAGAAATGAAGCGAAAAACATTCTTGAAGATGTCGATTCGCTTATCATAATTAACCTGTGCCCTAAATGCTGGCGCACAAGACGTCAAATCGGGATAACAACAGAAGGTCCCAATGACGATAAGCCCTATATTATTCTTTGAAAACTCCTTTTCAGCGAACCTCCGCCTCCCCCTGAAAAGGGCTAAAATCGGGGCAGGTTCGCGGAACAATAACCCCTGGAAATATCAGGACTTACAAACTCAGGCTATGAAAAAGGCCTTAAAAGAGGCAAAAACCGCCGAGGTTCGCGGAATTGCCCCCTTAACTCCTGAAATTTCCAGCACATACGGAAGCAGCTGTCCGAATTGCCCTGAGATAAGAAGGGATTATGACTTTTGAGTTTCCTACGCCTAACAATATGGCGTGATAGTGTGTCCGAATTGCCCTGAGATAAGAAGGGATTATGACTTCCTCATTTTTTGCCTCTTTTATTATATGTTTTTGAGTCCGAATTGCCCTGAGATAAGAAGGGATTATGACGATCCTGTAGTATTTTACTTTTTCCATCTTTTTACCTCGCTTGTCCGAATTGCCCTGAGATAAGAAGGGATTATGACGACCGATTGCTTTCCACATCTTCTTAACCTCCATTTAAGTCCGAATTGCCCTGAGATAAGAAGGGATTATGACTTCCATTTGTTATCAACCTTTTTTTTATTTCTTCTAATAGTCCGAATTGCCCTGAGATAAGAAGGGATTATGACCTTTAATATTTTATATTTCTTCTACTGTATACAATCCTTGTCCGAATTGCCCTGAGATAAGAAGGGATTATGACAATAATTTTTTGCTTTCGGTGTTTTGATTTTGTTTTTGTCCGAATTGCCCTGAGATAAGAAGGGATTATGACCGAAATGCGCCCTATCTTCGTCATCCCAAGGTATAGAGCGTCCGAATTGCCCTGAGATAAGAAGGGATTATGACTCGATTAAGGTATCGAATAATTCTTCTAATTCTTCCATTGTCCGAATTGCCCTGAGATAAGAAGGGATTATGACAATGAAGATGGAAGAAATGATCTCTGCTATTGAAGAGGTCCGAATTGCCCTGAGATAAGAAGGGATTATGACTCTAACCATGAAGGAAATTCTTCCTTCATGCCGTCAAGTCCGAATTGCCCTGAGATAAGAAGGGATTATGACGATATTCCCGGAGCTGCTCTATCGTCTTTTCTTCATCAGGTCCGAATTGCCCTGAGATAAGAAGGGATTATGACTCATCAACATGTCCGGACGATAACATGTTGACGATCTTAGTCCGAATTGCCCTGAGATAAGAAGGGATTATGACATCTCCTCTCTCATTTCCTCGATTTCCTCATCGATTTCGTCCGAATTGCCCTGAGATAAGAAGGGATTATGACAGACTGAGGATATCCTCAATCTCCTGCTTCATTTCCTGTCCGAATTGCCCTGAGATAAGAAGGGATTATGACTCAATATGTCCGGCTGACAACATGTTCTGAAGCTTGAAAGTCCGAATTGCCCTGAGATAAGAAGGGATTATGACTTTACATAAGAGGACCATTCAGGGATCCTCACGAACGTCCGAATTGCCCTGAGATAAGAAGGGATTATGACTCCTCATCGATTTCTCGAAACAGATCTTCAAGCTTCGTCCGAATTGCCCTGAGATAAGAAGGGATTATGACCCCTCTGTCAATGTAGCCGGATAGTCCCTGCTCAGCTCTAGTCCGAATTGCCCTGAGATAAGAAGGGATTATGACTAGTGTGTCGGGGTTGACGTGTGCCCGATCTTCGTCATCCCAGTCCGAATTGCCCTGAGATAAGAAGGGTCGGCGTCTTTTCGCACCTCCTGTGCGACGCCGACATTGCAACATCCCTGTTGGGAAGATTATGACCCTGAAGGCTTTTCGGTTATTGCCC
>CAZYBU010000035.1:0-31205 GCA_964645775.1 uncultured Leptospirales bacterium
GAGGGATATTACCCGCCTTGATGAATCGCGTCGTCGTCGCCGCGAAGATATCGCGCGCCTGGAAGTATCGGATCGTCATAACCGGATTGACGATGCCCGCAGGAGCCTTGCGGCGGCGGACAGGCTTTACGAAGAATCGATGGTCGCCATGTTCGCCTATATTTCTGAAAAACGAGAAGCGCTGGAAGATGTTTTGCAGGGGATGGACCTGCGGCAGCGGGAGGAGCTCCAGCGTGAAGGTGACCGGCTGGTAAACCAGTTCATGAAACTTCAGCGTGACGTGCCGGCCTCCCACGGGGTAGACAACTGGAACAGCTATGTCAGGGTCCAGCTCGATAAGGCGGGTAAGACTATAGAGATGCTGAATCTACACCGCGAACAGTGCAGTAACAGGGAACTGCGTCAGGAGCTGCAGGGTATCATTGGAATCGCGCGGGATATTCATGGCGAACTGGAACGAGGCCCGTGGAAGATCGGATCGGCGAGAATGTTTGTTACCTGGTATCTGGACGCCCTGTCGAGTATCCTTGATCGGCATAACCGCCTTTCATCAAAGGGTGATTCGTCCCAGACAGAACAGGTGCAGGCGGTCGTCAATCGCGTAGCCGAGGCCTTTTTCGCTATCCAGCAGAAGATGCGGAAACGGGACCTTCTGCATCTCGACGCTGAAGTCACTGTTCTTGATGAGGCGCTGAAACAGGAGATTAAAGTGGAGAGGGATGAAGGATCAGGTATTAGGTATTAGATTTTTGGGATTGCGAAATTGCAATCAATACAAAGGTGAAAGAATATTTTTTATTTGAAGAAAAGCATGGATCATCGTAGATTCACAGGTAACAAAAAAAATCAAATTGAAATCAGGAGAAAAGAAAATGATCAGAGTTTTTTCCGTTGTGTCAATAACTGCTTTGCTGATGGTCTCCTGCTCTCCTTCGGGCAGTGAATCGGCCAAAGGTATCGATACCACAGACGAAGGGGGGAAGCCCTGGGTTGGCAATATCGAAGAACTGACGAATAATAACGTGAATTTCCGTACGGCGAAGTGGACAAATACAAAGCTCCAGATGACCGTGATGTCTATCGAGCCCGGGAGTGACATAGGCCTGGAGGTTCATGAACACGGGGACCAGTTTATCCGTGTTGAATCGGGAGACGCCCGGGTGCTCATGGGGGAGAAGAAGGATTCTCTTGCCTATGACAGGAAAGTGGGTGATGACTGGGCGATCTTAATCCCGGCCGGCTGGTGGCATAACATCATCAACATCGGCAAAACCCCCCTTAAAGTTTATGTGATCTATGGGCCCCCTGAGCATGGTAAAGGGACTGTGCATAAAACGAAAGCCGATGATGCGCATCATCACTGATAATCATGAAAACCGGCTCCGGCCATGATCAGAATAATCTTGCTCATTTCATCTTTTGAATAGTATTCCTTTACGTCTCCTAAAAAATATTGAAAAATTTCAGCTTTGTACGTCTAATAGGAGATACAGGGAGAAACAGAAGATGACGGAACAGCAGACCGACATAAAGGGACGGACCTTCAAGGCCCTCTTCTACATGCTTTCGGCCGACGGCTCAAAGAAACTCTTCGAGCACGGCGCCCTGAAACGGGCCGCCCGGGACCTTGGCGCTAAAAGTGATGAGCTGAAAACCTGGTACTCCCAGTGGAGCACCAACGGAAAGGGCCCCGATCTGCCTCAGGCAAAGAACGACCGGCAGGAGCTGGCCCTCCGGGTTCTCCTTTTTCTCATGAGTAACGGCCCCATCTCGCCCGATTCCCGGGCGCGCCTTTCGGAGCTGCTTGCAGGTTCCGGCATCGATTCCGGAAGGGCCCTCGACGTCGTTCTCACCCGGCCCCCCTGGCTTCAGAAAAAGGACCTGAACGAACGCCTCACCTCTCTCCGCAAAGACCTGAAGGGAAAACCCGCCTCAAAGGCAAAGGGTGAAGAGAGGGAAGAACCTTTCTACATAGCCAACCAGGTTACCTACGAGGGCCTTGATGAGCTTCAGAGACTGATGCTGGCCAGTCATCTCGGCATACATGCGGCCATAGACGGTCCTCCCGGCACGGGGAAGACTCAGAGCGTGATCCAGATGGCGAAAATCCTGGATATGGATCTTTACACCAAGACCTGTTCCAGCCGAACCGTGGAGTCTCACATCATATCCTATCCGGTGCTCAGGGTGGAGGAGGGGGCCAGCGTCACGGACCAGATGAGCGGTCCCCTGGTTATGGCCATGGAGAAGCCGGGCATCTTCTACGGGGACGAGTTCAACCTGTTAAAAGAAGACGTGCAGAAGAGGTTGAACAGCGCCTTTGACGACCGCAGATACATCGACCGGAACGATGGACTCCAGGTCCGGGCGAAGAAGGGCTTCTGGGCCGTGATCTCCTACAATCCAACGGAGAATATAGTGAGCAGGGACCTTGAGGACTCCGTTGCCGACCGGTTCATTCATTTTAACTTCACCCGGTGGAGCCCGGACTTCAAGGCCTACGTCTCATCGTGCCGGGCGCGGGGTGTTCAGCCCCTTGAAGATAATGACGAAACGGGTTTCGGCCTTGAGCTTGGATGGCGCGGCATATCGAGGGGAGCGAAGTTCTTCACCGGAGAGATGCAGGATGGCAAACTGACATGGAAGGACTTCTTTACCGGAAAGAAAAACGTTGAAACTCCTGAATTCATTTATCGGGTCTATGACCGGGTCAGCATGCTGAAGAACATGGATACGTCGAAAAAGAAGGGCCTGGAAAATCTCTCCGCTTCCGCCTTCAAGGAGGTGGACCTGGCCCGGATGGTCGCCCGTTTCACGGACCTGCTCCACTCCCTGGCCGAGACCGGCACTTCGCCCCTTCTCGAAAAGATAGGCATGAAGAAACTTCTCGAAGACGAGGACTTCGAACTACTCACTATCCACAGGAGCTCGGCCCGTATCGAGATCGCGGCTCTTCAGCATTACCGCCTTCTCATATCAAAGGGGTTCAACCGGTATCTGGCCCAGTCCTACGCAGTGAAGCTTATCATCGACCAGGTCTGCTACGGGCAGTACAGGCTTCGGAAACTGCGACAGGACCCGGTCCACAAGATCGTGACACAGATCGCCCGCGGCATGCAGCTCATGGCCGAAAGTCAAAGCTATAACACCAGCATGATTACCCGAAGCCTCCTGGGACAGGCATAGGAGAAAATGTGTGGAGTCCCGGGAACTGCAATCCAGTCTGAGTGAAAACACCCTCCTGCACCTCGATCGGATATTCGCAAACAGGGAGAGTAAAAAGCAGCTACTGTTCAGAATCGCTGCCGAGTTTTCTCTTGAGCGGGATATCCCGGCCCTGGAAGACCTCTTCAATGATCCGGGATTCGCCCTCTATCTGAAAAAGAAGGGGAAAGCCTCCCCGTCCAGGCTGGAGAAAACCCTGGAGCGGTTTATCCACAGGGTCGCTACCGGTATCTCCCCGGATAGGATGGGTGAAGTGGCGGGTATCATGGCCGGTGAAAAGTACGATGCCGTGGAGAAGACCTTCTTCCGTCATCCCGTGGACAGGGAGGCTCACGAGATATTCGAATCTAACGCTCTGCGGGTAGGGGAACAGAGGACGGACCGTTTGAAGGACTACCTGGAGATATATCTTTCCGGGGAGTTTACCGGCATGAGAAGTGATTACCGGAGAAATCTTGATCTTTACCGGGATATCATGTCTCTTCTTACCGACGCCTTCCTCGGCAGCAGAAAGCCTGAAGATTTCATGAATCTGGTCTCCATCTTTCTGTCGACGCATGTCCGGGATCTGGTTGAACTTGCCGGGGTCCAGGGAGAACACGGCGAGTTTATTTCACTTTTAACCGACGCCTTTCATTTCGGCAAAGACCTGGATGCCCTGGAGAAGGCCCTGACTGTCTACTGCAGGAGATACAGCGCCGATCTCCAGTACGAGAAACACGCGCGAAAGGTCTACCTGCGCCTTAAAGGGATCTGGAACCACGTTCTTGTCCTGGATGGATCACATGCAGGCCTGTTCCGATCCTTCCTTAAATACTTTGGCGATCCCCGGGACGATTTGGAAGTATTTATCTGGGAAACGGCCTTTACCCTTCCGCCTGAGAAGATAGTCCGTGTCATGACGCTTTTGGCCTCGGAGGTGTTTGTCTCCATAAAACAGTACTACCTGCATGAATCAGGTATCATACGCTTTCTTATCAGGAACATCGTGGCTGTCCTGGCTGAGGCCGAAATCAAGGATATCGGATTTTCCCTCTACAGCATTGTTCTTAAACTTCTTATGGGGCTGAAGGTCGACCGCCAGTTCCTTAGACGGAGGGCCGACTTCTTTGTCTGGATGAAGCAGCAGACCGGCTCCGTCATGATAGAATTGCAGGTTATACGTATCCTGATTTTTGAGTATATCTTCCTGGCCCTCCATATCGTTGAGATCGGATACGGGATGAAGATGACGAAGATCATCGATGAAACACACCGTGAGTATTGCCGGGTTATCGACGAGGAGTATTCATCTTTTGAGGGAAGACAGATGGGGAAGGACGCAGTGTTCTTTCCCCTGCTGGCTCTCTTCCGGGACGACGCCTGGAGCAGCTGCCGTGACAGGTTCGGTGAGGAGAACCGTTTTATCCTGGAAGAGGTTCGCGGTATAGCTGAAACCATGAATTACGAGGACGAGGTCTTCCGGGCTCTGGAAGAGGTGGAGCGGGAAGAGCTCTCTTCATATCACATGGCTGTCCATGCCAGGTTCAGGAACAACCCGGAGAGCCTGCTGGAGGCCCTGGCATCCGATTACTGGTACCGGATCACATTCCGGGACGCGGAACCGTACATCAAGTCCGCTTCCTATCCCCTTATCGGCGGACTGCGGGTCATGGAAGGGATGGCCGGGGCCTACACCGACGGGTATACCATCTTTCTTCCTCCCTATCTGAGCTATTTCAAGGACCCGGCTGAACCGATTCTGGAAAACCGAAACCTGACCTGCTACATCGGTATGACCTTTCACGAGGCGGGCCATATCCTGGCCGGAACGTTCTCCTTCGATTTCACTTACTACATGGCGTCTCTTGAGAGGCCGGACCTTTTCCGCTCCATTATGAACTGTTTCGAGGACTATCGCGTCGAAGCATTCCTGATCCGGCTAAACGTGCATCACCAGATGAAGGAGATTATCGAAGTCCTTAACCGGTATCAATCGATACGTAATTTCCTGGAGGGAAGCGGAATCGCCTTCACCTTTCTAACCTATATCTTTGACGAGGCGGCCGGCTATAACAGTGAATTGAAGGAGATGGATGGATACAATGAGCTGATAGAAGGTATCCTGTCTATCTCCATGAACAGCGGCCGGTTCCGTTCTCTGAAAGATCTGGCCGGGTATGGCGTGGAGAGGCTCCGCAACCTGGATATCACCAACCCCCTATCCGTGTATCAGCTCTCCCGGGAATTCTACGAGATCATGAAGCACTGGCCGGAGAAGGCCCTGAGGGACGTTCTGGATCCGGACCGTATGCTAAAAGGTATACATCGTATCGAAGGGGATGGGAAGGAGGGAGAAGCCCCCTCCCGCCTCACTCAGGAAGAGCTGGATGATCTGTACAGGGAGTGTAACGAGAATCCCCGTGCCTTTCTTGAAGGATGGGGGCTCAATGCCCTGGCAGGCTTTCTGGAGGAGAGCGATGGGCGGGGAGAATACAGAGAGAACGAAGCAAATCTTGGAAACGATCTACAGGATATTCTCGGGAATATGATGGAATACGACTATGAGCATGAAGGGACCATAGATTTCTCCCACCGTACAAAGGCGGACGACATGCTGGCCGAGGACGCCATGCGGGACAGTCATCGCAAGAAGCCGCGGAGAAAGGACGCGAAACCGGGGAAGAAGAAAAAGAAGAAGGATTCGAACGATAAGAAGAAATCGAACAAAAAGGTATACTCCATCAATCCCCGGACCGGCTCCCGGACAAGGCTCTCGGAGATAAAGGTCTATCCCATCTCATCTGTAGACACGAACTACTTTTCCCTTTTTAACAGGTGGAATGCCATATCCAACACCGTGTACCGGCAACTCTCCCGCCTCCTGCCCAGCATTGAAGAGGCGCACGACACCTCGCCCTTTGATGGTGAGATGAACATGGAGATGGTTATTGAGGCGCTGAGTGATCGATCCCGCATCGACACGATTGAAATATTTGATATTTACCGTGAATCGAGGCGTTCCCTCGACGTGGTTATCGGGCTGGACGCAAGCGGCTCCACGGCGGGTAGTATTGGTACGGGGATTGGAAGCGATGTTTCCATAATCGATATTGAGAAGGCCTTTGCCATTATCTTCGGCAGGGCCCTGGAGTACCTGGCTGATGACTTGAAACTTTTTGCATTTAATTCATGGACATCCACCAATGTCTACCGATTTGAAAGTGTGGATGCGGTCTCTTCCCTTTCTCCCGACGCGGCCAACCGGGACGGCGACTTTATACGTTTCGTCAAAGAGGAGATGAAAACCAGCAACGCGGAAGTTAAGTATTTCTTTCTCATAAGTGACGGATGCCCGGCCGCCATGAACTATGACGGTAAAGATGCCCTGGATGATACCCTTATCGCCATGCGGGAAACCGTGGCCGAGGGCATACGCCTTGTCTATTTCAATTGCGACTCGGCCCGGCCCTATTACTTCGAGAATTTCGCCCGGGAAGCCACCTACGCCCGGCACTTCAGCGACCCTTCCCAGCTTCTTCCTGTTATTCCGGAGATGGTCAATACCATTGTAAAGAGTATATGGTAGGATGCCAATGATGGCGGCAAATATTCGTAAGGATGAGTAATCGTCAAATAAACCCCATCTTCCCATAAAGAATGACCTGTGCTATACCTGTTTTGCAAACAGGAGGTTAGCAATGGCACAGAGACGGCAAATTGAAAGAAAAGCATACTGGCAGCAGAAGGTCAACGAGCATACCGGGAGCGGCCTGACCCGGCGGGAATTCTGCAGACGTCACGATATATCATAAATGAGGGAATCATGATGGTGGATGCCACGGTGGCCCCGGCAGATATAACCGTATTATGACGAAGCTGCAGAAGACCAGTGAGACATCGGTTGCCTTGATTGTGCTGGTGATGAACCTGGAGAAGATAGTCCGGGATCTTTTTGTCTTCATGAAATGGGGGCTTGGGATGATGTTGAACCTCAATTTTATGAAGGAAAAACAGGTAGCCTGAGTTTTTCAGGAAGCCCTAATATAACGCGGAGCGGTCACCATCGGTCATTATTCCCAACGAAAATAGAAAAGGGAACCCGGCTCGGGTTCCCTTTCGAATTGGGCGCTGACGGGATCGAACCGCCGACCCTCTGCTTGTAAGGCAGATGCTCTCCCAGCTGAGCTAAGCGCCCTTAATGGTACGTTCTATCGCCTTGCTTGGCCTGAAACCGAGTCCCTGCTTCTGGGGGACCTGAATCTTCTTTTTAGCGATCGGCGAGTAGACCGTCCGCTCCTTTTTTTCTACAGGGAAAAAGGAACCGAACCCCCGTATCTCAACTTTGTTGCCTTCAAATACTGATTCCAGTATCCGGTCAAGAAAATTATCGACAATGTAAGTTACTTCCCGTTTACGCAATCCGCTTTTTCTCGTTAGCTCCTCGATGATCTCGGTCTTAGTCAATCCCGACTCCTCAGGATTGTCCGGAAATCGAGGCGTTTACCCGACGAGCGAGCCGTGATTTTTTTCGGGATGCCTTGTTTCTGTGAACGATTCCCTTGCGGGCAGCCGCATCAATTGTTCGTACGAACTTCCTGTAGGCTTCCTGGAGCTGGCCGGTATCCGAAGAAGAGTCTTCGAGGTCAGAAACCACCTTCTTGTAGGTCGTTCGGATGGAAGATTTCACACGGCTGTTCTTGATTCTGCGCTTTTCGTTCTGCCGGTTACGTTTTCTCTGTGATTGAATGTTTGCCACGTTTGGATCCCTGCTTACTTTCGTTTATGGATTGGCATATAGGACAGCATGTCATGAGGGTGTCAAGTATATTACTGAAAAATATCACCCAAGGATAAGTTGGCGAAAAAGAGCCCTGTCATAAAGGTAAAGTTTAGACTTATACCGTCCGTTGTCCAGTTTTTTTCGGTAGAGCATAACCTTGCTCGTACTGTCACTCCAGGAGTCGATTGTGAGACTTCCTTTACTCTGTGTGGATGGCTCTCCGTATCTCTTTTTCAATTCCCTTATGATCATATTCATGGTTTTATCGGGAATCTGTCCAAAATCTTCCATGGTTGTCGCAAGACGTCCACGGATAAAGAGGTAATCCCGCGTGTAGCCTGAATTGTGGCTGAGAACCATCATTTCCCCGCCGATATCTTCGTCGATTGCCAGAATGAATGAAAGGACCTTGTTGGTGTATCCTGTACGATTGGTCGGGTTAAAGGATTCCATCCTTCCGGTATTTTTCAGATCGCTCCGTACCTTCCCAAGGGGTGTTCCCCAGCCGAAGGGCTGGACATCCATTGCGAAAGCTCCGGGAAGGCACCATCCTGTAAAAAGCAACAGGGAAAAAATTGTCCATCTCTTCCATTTTCTCATTGTCACGTCCACCTGCTCTCTGTATGGAGTTAGGATGATTCATCCATAGGGTGTTGTCAAGGTTTTTGTACGAATACTGATATCCGGTTGCGGCTTAATAACGTGAAAAGTAATTTACCTGCGGTATATATGATCGGTATCGGCGGTATTGCCATGGGAACTCTTGCCCTCATGTTCCGGGAATCCGGATGGCAGGTGAAAGGGAGTGACGCCGGGCTTTACCCTCCCATGAGTGAAATGCTGGACCGGGCCGGGATTCCTGTAGCTATCGGATATGATACAAATAATATCGGCGATCCGGACCTCGTTGTGGTGGGCAATGCTGTCAGTCGGGGTAATCCGGAAGTTGAATACCTCCTGAACCGTGATCTTCCCTATATGTCTATGCCGTCGGCCCTTGCCAGATACTTTCTGGAAGGGAAAAGAACCATCGTGGTGGCCGGTACCCATGGGAAAACCACCACGGCCGCGATCCTTGCCCATATTCTTGTAACAGCCGGCAAAGAACCTTCCTTCTTTATCGGGGGTATCCTCAAGGGTTATGGGGCAGGATACCGCCTGGGAAAAGGAGACTTTTTCGTGGTAGAAGGGGACGAGTACGATTCCGCTTTCTTCGAAAAATATCCCAAAATGATTCAGTACCGTCCATCGCACCTTCTCCTTACTTCCATGGAATATGATCACGCTGATATCTATGATTCGATGAAAGAGATCGAGACCTGGTTCTCGCGCCTGGTCCGAATGGTTCCTTCCCAGGGGTGGATTCTGGCCAACGGCAGCTTCGATTCCCTCGCGGAAATGGCAGTTTCTTCCGCTTCATGTAACGCCTGCCTCGACAGGGAACTGTTCCGGAAACGTGAAAAGGGTTGCATAGTTATCCAGGACCGGGATTTTCCTTCCATTTCCGTTAAAACGGACCTGCGGGGCGATTTTAACTCGGACAATATCGTCCTGGCCGTGGCCATGGCCAGGCGTCTGGAAGTGGATGACGCTTCCATCCTCCGGGCACTTGAATCTTTCCAAGGGGTCCGGCGAAGACAGGATATCCTTTTTGACCATCCACGATGTACGGTAATCGAGGATTTCGCCCATCATCCCACGGCCGTGAAAGCCGTCACTACCTCCATCCGGCAACAGTATCCTGGTCGTACCATCTGGCAGCTCTATGAACCGGCCTCAGCCACGGGAAGCAGAAACATCTTCCAGGAGGAGCTTCCTGAATCCTTTCTGCGGGGAGAGCCGGTCATCATACGGAGGCCGGAAAAAATGGACAGGATCGATCCGGCTCATCGACTCGATCTTGAACGGGTCGTTGAAAGGATCAGATCATGTGGATCGGAGGCTTCTGTTTTTAATACCTCAGAGGAGATCGTCCGTTATCTCTCAAAAGCGATTGACACGGCTTCGGCCCATGGTATTCTGATCATGTCAAACGGCGGATTCGATAATATTTACCGGATTCTTGTCGAACGCCTTAGAGGAATCTTTCATGAAGAGTAACTATCTGAATGTAATTATCCTCCTCCTGTGGACCCTTGTCGCCACAGCCAAACCGGCTGGGGAGACCGGCTCCGGGCAGTACGCCCTCATTCCTCTGGACGGAGCCATAAATCCCATCATCTCCCAGTTTGTGGTCGATTCCATAGAGCAGGCTAACCGTGAGGACGTTTCCCTGATAGTTATCCAGCTCGATACACCCGGCGGCCTTGTGGAACCTATGAGAGACATTATTAAGGCGATAATGTCCTCTTCCGTGCCGGTGGTGGTCTATACCTATCCCAAGGGGGCCCAGGCGGCATCGGCAGGAGGATTTATCATGTTGTCAGCCCATATCGCTGTCATGGCTCCCGGAACGGAGATCGGAGCAATGCACCCGGTCAGTCCCATGCTCGATTACATGAAAAATGATCAGAAGGGCGACCCGGGCGGCGTCATGGAGAAAAAGGTGTTGAACGATACCGTCGCCTACGCCCGGAGCCTGGCACAGAAGAGGGAGCGCAACGAGAGGTGGGCGGAAAAGGCAGTGAAGGAGGCCATTTCCATCACCTACAGGGAAGCCCTGGAGCAGAATGTCATAGATTACGTGGCGGAAGGGATCCCTGACCTTCTCAGGCAGATTGACGGTAAAGAAATATCCATTCATGGCACGAAAATGACCCTGGCCACCTCTTCCCTTACGGAAAAGGCCTATTCCATGGACACAAAAACCTCCTTCCTGAACCGGTTGGCCAATCCCCAGCTGGTTATGATCCTGTTTATCCTGGCTATAGCCGGGATCGGCATGGAATTCAAGAATCCAGGCATGATTGTGCCCGGGGCCATAGGCGTTCTATCCCTCATACTTTTTTTGATTGCATCCCGAATCTTACCTATTAATTTTGTGGGTGTGCTGCTTATTATACTGGGGGTGGTGCTTTTGATCCTCGAATTGCAGGTCACCAGTTTTGGATTGTTGACTCTGGGAGGCGTTGCTTCCTTCATAATAGGTTCTCTGATCCTGTTCGATTCTCCCCTGCCGGGTGGAAGGGTGTCGTGGCCTACCATACTCTCCATGCTGACTGTTCTCTTGCTCTTTATCTTTGTCATACTCAGAGCCGTCCTGAAGGCCCATCAGAACAGGGTATCCACTGGACTCGAAGGTATGGTGGGAGCCCAGGGGATTGCCCTGAAAGATTTCCAGGATAAGGGTACGGTTCGGGTCCATGGTGAAATTTGGAGCGCGAAAACCGATACTCCCCTTTCCAGGGAGGATGAGATTGAAGTTAAAAGCGTGAACGGAATGCTTCTTTCAGTCACGAAAAAGGGTGCTAGCGCTTCGTAGCTTGCTGAAGCGATACAATAAACGAAAAGCAAATAAGGGAGGTTCCCTATGTTCAATTTTTTCGGACCCGCAGGATCCATTATTATCCTGGTCGTCATATTCCTGGTGGCCGCCGTAAAAGTTTTCAAGGAGTACGAGAGGGCCGTTATATTCCGGCTTGGACGTCTCCTGAAAAAGCCGAAAGGTCCCGGTATCATCCTGGTTATTCCGCTGATTGATAAATTTGTCCGGATAAGCCTGCGGCTTCTCGCCATGGACGTTCCGCCCCAGGACATAATAACGAAGGATAACGTTTCAGTCCAGGTGAACGCCGTTCTTTACTTTCGGGTCGTGGACCCGAACCGGGCAGTCACCGAGGTTGATGATTATTTATACGCGACATCCCAGCTTGCCCAGACGACTCTCAGAAGTATCGTCGGGATGGTGGAACTGGACGAGCTTCTCTCTGACCGGGAAACCATCAATGAAAAGCTCCAGAACGTACTGGACGCACAGACCGATCCCTGGGGGATAAAGGTGTCGGCTGTCGAGGTGAAGCACGTGGATCTTCCCCATGAGATGCAAAGGGCCATGGCCAAGCAGGCGGAAGCCGAGCGGGAACGACGGGCGAAGGTCATCGCGGCTGAAGGGGAGTTTCAGGCTGCCGCCAAGATGGTCGACGCCGCGAAACTTATGGAGGAGCATCCCATGGCGCTTCAGCTCCGGTACCTCCAGACAGCTGGTGAGATTGCTACTGATAATAATTCAACCACCGTCTTCCCCATCCCCCTCGAGATGATGGACTATTTCAAGAAAAAGTAGCGGGAAGAAATGGAGTTCGCTGGATTTCTGGCTCAGGCGGCCGTCATCTCGCTTTCCGGGGTTATGGCCCCGGGTCCGATGACGGCCGTTACCATTGGCCAGGGTAACAGAAGAGCGGAAAGCGGTCTCTTTATCGCCATGGGACATGCCCTTGTGGAGGTGCCCCTTGTCATGGCCATCTATTTCGGGATGGGGTCCTTTCTCAGGTATGATCCGGTTCAGGCCGGAATCGGACTTGTGGGAGGCGCCTTTCTCGTTTTCATGGGGATATCCATGATCCGCGGCGCAGCCCGTCCCGTGAACGAGACCGTGGTTGATAACCGGTCACCTGTTATCTCCGGCATACTCCTTTCCGCAGGGAATCCCTATTTTCTCATATGGTGGATCAGCGTCGGGGCCTTCCTTGTATTCAGGGCCTCGGACTTCGGATTCATGGGCTTCATGGTTTTTCTTCTTACTCACTGGCTTCTTGACCTCGTCTGGTACGGCTTTCTCTCCCTGGCGAGCAACCGGGGAGGGCGTTTCTTCGGAAATGCGTTCCAGAGACTGGTTTTCCTTGCCTGCGGGTCTCTTCTTATTTTTTTCAGTTACGGTTTTATCCGGGACGCTGTTTCCATCCTGAAACAGGTTTATGTCACAAAAATTAATTAACCCTCCAGCGCCCATCCTGCCGAAAATATAAAAAGTATATGATAAACCGGCAGGAGTTAAGGATGAAACGACTCATTAATGACGCCATACTACCCCTTTTGAATGACGGGCTCATCTCCGTGCACAGGCTTGAGAACCTTATCTTCATCAAGGATTTCATCGACCGTAACACGACCCGCTCCTACATTGAGAAGGGGAAAGCTCTGGAACTCAAAGAGAGATACGGGGTCTTTCCCAATATCATATCCTGGGGGGATTACTTCCAGACCGAGCTGGCCACGGCTATGATGTATAAATCGGATGATGAATTTAACCGTGCTGTTCATACTGTGAAGTTTGACGTCATATCGAGTTTCGAGATATTCAGCGGTAAAGGTAGCGAGTTCTTTGAGTGGGTGGATGCCCAGTACAACGATGTCATGGGCCGGGATGAGGACGAGATTACGGAACAGGATAACGAGATCATCCATCTGAAGATTTTGAAAGATTACTACGCGGATATGGGGATCGTGAACAATTTCACGGAGTCGGAACTCCGCTGGTACTCCACATTCGGGGAATCGAAGGCCATGTGAACACGGTCTCATAAAGGTTAAGAGAGAGGGCCGCCCGGGGGCGGCCTTTTCATGTTTACAGGTGACGAATGATTTTTGCGGCCATGGAATCAGCGATCCTCCGGAGTTCTTCCCGCGTGATCGCTGAGGCCGATTCCATGAGAATAACCCGGGAAGTCTCTCGTTCCACCAGTCGAATGGTCACCCTGTAGGTTTTTTCTAGTCGGACAATGGAGCCGGTTACCAGAAAAGGGGATGAGGGATCATGCGCCAGGGTTGCCGAACTCTTCCCCCCTTTATCGTTCATTGAAGCGGCCAGTCTCCGCCGGAATGAATTCAGAACATCGGTGTCCGTATTTTCTCCGCTAAAAGGCTTCATGTAAATTTGGGAGGATACCTCCCGGGTAGCCTGTACGTTTTGCGGTTGAGCCGGAAGTTTTTTATCCTTAGATGTAGTGTTCTCTGGGGCTACTGATTCCTGTTCGATTACGGGTGTCTCCCCCTCAATAATGTATTTCTTGACCGTGTATACGGCTCCCACAGAAAGGCCCGCTATGGAAAGGGCAAAGAATGTCGTCACGGCCGTCACGGCCTGCTGGATAGTGATGCCTGACCCGAACTTTTTCAGCCAGAAGTAGAGTGAAGCCCCTGTCGAGAAGAAAATCGTCCATCGTCCATAACGCTTCATAATGGATCTGTAGGTAGACTTTCTCAGGGAGAGCATTCTCTTTTTGGTCTCCGGTGGGATATTTTCACGGAAACGGTATTTCTCAAGGATTTTCTCTATGATCTTTTCTGGTTTCAAAGAAGGTCCTCCAGTTTATGGATTCCCCGTTTCCTGAAATAATCCTGAAGGTTTCGGATGGTCAGTCCAAATCTGTATCGCACCTGCCGTATCGACAGGCCGGTATGTTCTCCCGCTTCGCTGTACGAGAAACCTTTTATGGCAACAAGATCAAACAGGACCCTGTTTATTTCATCTGCGAAGGTATTCTTATCTTCCAGCGCTTCACTGATCATGATTCTGGCATCACGGAAGCCGTTTACAAAGGTTAAGGTTACATCCTGGAAGAGATCATCCAGCTCAAGGTCCTTTCTGTACTTTTTTCTGAAAAATTCCAGCAGAACATATCTCATGGTGCCTGTGAGCCATTTCGAGGGACTTTCTACTTCGTCAAATCTTTCATAGAGACGGGTGAAGACCTCCTGGGTCAGGTCACCGGCAATCTCCATGTCTTCAATCTTCACATAGATAGCGCTGAAGACACGGGAGTAATGACCTGTATAGACCTCGGTGAATTCCCTGTCTTTTATGTCAGGCATGGGAGCTGCTCTCTGTGCATACGTGTGTAGAAAAGAAAAAGGGATGACATGGAATTATCTCCAGCGGGACCTGTCCCATCGGGACTTATCGTAGTCTCCATGCTCGAAGGTCGGATCTTCCATCGTGTCTCCCACGGGACCTGAGCAGGCAAGGGTAAAAATCATTAAGAATGAGGCCAGGATGATAAATAAGTATTTCATTATCCGTCTCCTTATTCTTTGTATTCTTCACAGAGAATGTTATAACGCGATTCGTATCCCGAATTCCATGGCAATAATATGAGCCACCCTGTCCGGTTCAAAAAAAATCCTGTAGGATGGAGTGAAGGATAGATACCATCTTTCTGAAAGGAGAACAACTGACTCAAGTCTCAATACCAGCTCGGGATTGTAGTGAAAATGGAACCTGTATAGATGGGGCGGTGTCCTGTATTCAATAGTATCATAACTTGCCAAAGTGAAGATATATCCCGCTCCCAGTGACGGTATACATCGCAGAGTCCTGGTTATCCGGAACGTGTATCCTGCGTGAACCTCTACAGGAATCTGGATGAAGTATTTAATCCAGGAGACGGTAGTTTCGTAATAGGTGAATCCGACCGTTATGGTAACCGGTACAGGAGCATGAAAAGGACGGTTGAAGGATACGCCCATGAGGAAGCCGTAACCGATGGAGGTCCCTTTTCGTAATGAACCCAGGCCATGGCTCAGTAGCGGTGCAAGAATCAGATCACGTTTTCCTGAGATTCTGCCGTATCCTTTGTAGAACCTTTCCAGTTTATCAACCATGTTTGAAGCGGTCCGTTCCAGCAGGTTCTCTCCCGACACCCTCTGGCTGAATGATCGGTCAATCTCCCCTTTCACGGTGTCGACCACTCGAAGTTCAACTTTGATATGCCGACCCACGCGACTGATGGAACCGGTAATCACCTTTTCTACTTTCAGAATGTGTCCCGCCCGGGCGGCATGCTCCGTGGTGTCTGTTATACCGGGTGGAAGGTCGTTCTCCGCCATGATGACTTCCATGCGGTTTCGTTCAAGAAGGGTGAACATCGATGAACGGAATATCTGGCCGGCCAGCATGTCGGTGAAGACAAGTCCGTAGCCTTCTTCCATATTGTGGGCCTGAAATTGCAAAACAGCCACTGTGAAATGAGGCTCTTCTTCGGTTTTCTCCGCCAGTAGAGGCATGCTAAAGATCGGCAGACATGTGAGTCCCAGTAGTATCGTGAGTGAAGGCCTGCCGCATAGATAGGTGAAGGCCTGTACCATAAGCCGGGCAGTCGGTTTCCTTAACGGACCTTCATAATGAAATGAACAGAGGCGTTCATCGCCCGGGTCTCGGATGCGACTCTCGGTATTCCATTTTGCCCATCAGTGATTGCCCCCTGGACCATATCGGAAAAATTTTGTTTTCCTGGATTGTTGAACGTGCTACCGCCGCCAGACGATATTTTTCGAGTGCCATAGTTTGTTGCATGCCAGTGTCCCTGGAAGGCGTCCCCCTGGTAGCTGCCGACGTACTCTCTGTTTGATTTATAGGGGGGAAGGGAAGGGTTATCATTATTCCAGATTCTTGAATCGGCGTCTGGATCGAAAAAAGATGAAAGTTCCGATCTCCGTGTGACTCTGTTCTTTCCTCCCATATTTGATCCACGGAGAAAGAGACCACGAAAATCGGGCAGATTAAAGGTGCGAATACCGTCGCCCTCGCCCCAGATAGTGTGTATGACTGAAAAGAGTATATCGTAGTTGTTACGGCCGAGTTCTCTTCCATCGCATATCATCCAGCCGTCTGGTACGGAAGAAGAGAGGCCGCCCCAGGGAATGATGGTCCCCACGGGCACTGTGGCCGTGCGAGTGTCGAGATCCTGGATCTTATCCTGAAGGGCGCGGAAATTCTGGTTAACCTGGGAAGATGATATAACCGTTCCACGGTTAAAAACATTCAGATTGTCCCAGGTCGCGTCGGAACCATAGGATATGCCAACCAGCAGTACCAGGAGCATGGCGGAAAACAATAGCAGCAATCCCCATCTGGACCTGAGAGCGGTTAATAACCGCTCGTCAATATTAATGATTACCTGCATGAAACACTCCTCTGACGTAATCAAGAAGGTTATTATACTCTGCCGGATTGCTGAACCGGCTCATGCTCAACCATGGAAATCAGGGTCCAGAGATAATATGAAACTACTTTAGATATATGTATTGTTAGCCATTTGGCAAATTGGAGAGTGATTTTCTTACAGTTAAGGATGCATGTCAAGCACTAATTTATGTAAGACGTATTTTTTTGTAGCATATAATCATTTATCTGTGTTTAGAATAGTGGCTCACGAAAATTTCTCATGAGAGTAATTATTCCTATAGATGCTTTAATCCCGCCCGCTTCGACGTCGGGGATAGTAAGGTAAATTGTATGGCAAATGTTGAGGAACAAAAGGTGTTACCGTGATGAAAATTGTATCCGGTTATCAATAGAATGTACTATCGGTAAATATCTCATGGCAGGGTCTGCAGGAAGAGCCTGTAGAGCGGACGGAGAGAGATGATTCGATAGCAGAGACGATTTAAGCGGGGGAATTTCATGTTGAATCGGGTTCTGGCTTAAGGTTTCGGCTTTAATAACTGTGGGGGATCTGCACGGGAAATTATTATCTATCGCTTACTCCCCGGTAAGATACTTCTCCAGGTATTCGTGCAGGTCCCGTATGTTCTTGCGGACCATCGATTTAAACTCGGGGGGAATGTTTTGCTGTAGAACGACCTCATAATAGTTGATGGCGTCCCGGACCTTTCTTTTTCGGATCAGATCATTGGCTTTTTCCAGCATCGGTTTAAATTTATAGAAGGAGTGGGTGATCAAGTTCTTCTCACGTGACAGGCTGACCGCCTCCGGCAGTCGCGAGAAATCGTAGCTGACCTTCAGAACCGGGAGCTCCCGCTTCATCTTCCGGCTCGACTTGATCAGCTTCCTGTAAAAGTCCTGGTCCTCATGGCCCAGATCATCACCGGCGATATCCAGCTCATCCGGTTCCTCCCGGTCGCGGCCGTCGAGTATCTCAAAGGAATCGTCCTTCTCCTTTTTGTCCTCCCGCAGTATCCGTTCAAAGATGTCCTCATCCGAGAGTCCGTCATCCGGCTCCCTGTCCCTGTCAGCCAGGACCTCGAAGTCTTCCTTCTCTTCCCCTTCTTCCTCTCGGCGGGTTACCTGCTCATCCTTTTTAACGGCTGGTTCTTCTGTCCGTTCGGTCGGTTCTTTTCGGCTCTCCTCCGGGGGGAGGGGAGGGGCTTCGGCCGGAGGAGTCTCTTTTTCCGCGGAGGGGCTTTCCTTCTGGGCCGGGGGCAGGCGATCGAGCATTTCCAGAATCGGTTTCGGATCCAGGGTTACCGGAAGGGGAGACTGGAAGCGGGCTTCCACCGGTGCCGGCGGTTTTTCCGTTTGAGGAATGGCCGACTGCATCATGTTTCGATTCAATCGGTTAAGCTCATCTTTCAGATCCGTTATTTCGCCCAGGTTCTTTCGAAGGTTTTCCAGATCATCGCTTCGGGTGGTCTCCATCATGCGGGACATCCGGTGTCTTAATTCCGCAAGTTCCGTTTTAAGGGCTGTCACCTCCTGTGAGCTTCTTCCGCTTTGATCTATGTCCCGACGGAAGTTTTCAAGCTCTCCACGGAAGCTCTGCATCTGCTCCTTGAGGATGTCGCTTATTTTGGAGATTACGGATTCAGAGTCCATTTCGCCGGAGACCCCGATGGTTATGCTGCTCGGGAGCTGTCCGTCTACCTTTAGATGGACCTCTTCCGATTTCGTGGACGAACCGGCAGACGACAGCGCTTCCTGTTCTTTTTTCTGATGGGCCTCGGACCTGGCCTCCTGGAGTTTTTTCAGGTATTCAATGTCGGCGTCGATTCTGTGGCGTTTCTCTTCATCCTGTATCCTGTCAAAAACACCCTGGAAAAGAGAGATGGCGGTGCCCAGTTCACCCCGTTTGGCGTATATTTCGGCGTTGAGCAAAGTCCGCCTGTAGAGATTAAAGCGGGAATGCTCAGGCAGGATGGAAGCGGCCGGGTAGGGAAGTTCAAGTTCCTCAGGGGGGGGCATGTCTCTATCGAAGATCTCGCCCTCTTCAGGCTGGTGCCTCTTTGCCTCGCGCGCTTCATCCTGGGATGTCGGGGCAGGAGCATCAGGGGCACGTTCCCGACCGGAAGGGGCGCCTTCCGGTTCAGGGAAGCTCTCTTCGATTTCTCTGTCAGCGGCGCGTCTCCTCATTACCTGGTCAGAATCATCAACGGGAGACGTCTCGGCGGAACGTTCACGGGATTCCCGCCTTTCACCCAGGAGAGCCCAGGCCAGAGTCCCGATTGCCGAAACGAGCGCTATGATAAGTACGGTTTCCATTGGTTGACATTTTTATCCATTGATAATAAATTGTCAATGGATGTCTACAGGTACAGAATAGAGAGGAAACGGTTAAACGTCACCTTATTTTGTATATCGGCAAAAAATATTTGCATCTGTAGCGCCGCAGGTAAAATTTGTAACAAATCAATGCAGGAGCAGATATATGAGCGAACAAAAGATACATAAAGATATGACTTTCGGGGAACTCCTCAGGAATTATCCCAAAGCCGCGCCCATTCTTTCCGGATACGGACTCCACTGTGTAGGCTGTCACATAGGTGTTATGGAGACCATCGAGCAGGGAGTCATGGCTCATGGAATGGGAGAAGAGACCCTGGATAAAATGATTGATGATCTGAATCAGAACGCGCACTAGGGATCCGTGGCGAGAACGAGAGCTGAAGCCCTCTCGATGGTGAGGGTGTCTTCCATGACTTCCGGTGATGACTCCGGCGAATAAATGTCATCCGGAGCTTCATTATCCGTTCGTATGACAAGTCTCCAGTTTTTGCCCGATGGTGAAGAAGGAATTTCAATCTTTTTCTCTTCCAGAGAAGCGTTAAGGGCAATGAATATGTCACTGTCGCTCTGTTTCATTGTACCGTTGTGACAGAGAGAACTCCCGTTTATAAGCAGGGCAAGAAAGTGACTTTCACCTGACCAGTCAGGTTCATCGAGCCTGCAGCCATGCCAGGTGATGTCCGGCACTCCGTTCTCCTCGCATATTTTCCCTGTAAAGAAGTATTCCTTTCGGAATACAGGATGCCGTTGACGGAAATGGATCAGGGACTTTACGAATCTGATCATCTCTTTATTTTTTTCGCTGAGTCGCCAGTCTATCCAGGATATCTCATTGTCCTGGCAATAGGCGTTGTTGTTGCCCTTCTGGGTGCGCAGAAATTCATCCCCTCCAAGGAGCATGGGGACTCCCTGGGATACCATGAGGGTCGTGAAGAAGTTCTTTACCTGGCGCGCACGGATCCTGTTTATTTTCGGATCATCCGTCTCTCCCTCACTGCCCCAGTTATAGCTTATGTTATGGTTCTCGCCGTCACGGTTGTTCTCTCCGTTTGCCCTGTTGTTTTTTTTATTGTAGCTTACCAGGTCTATCATGGTGAAGCCGTCATGACATGTGATGAAATTGATACTGTGCCTGGGCCCCCTGTCCGGTCTCTGGTAAAGGTCAGAGCTCCCGGTAAGGCGTGTTGCCAGGGCGCCGGTCATGTTCGGGAGTCTGTGCCAGAAAGCCCGAATATCGTCTCTGTACCTGCCGTTCCATTCCGCCCAGCGCCCGGGAAAGTCTCCTACCTGGTAGGCGCCGGCCGCGTCCCACGCCTCGGCAATTATCTTAGTGTTTCTTAGTATCGGATCTTCTTCGATTGTCTCTATGAGCGGGGGGTTGGGCAGGATGGTGCCGTCCGTGTCCCTTCCAAGGATGGAGGCAAGGTCGAATCTGAAACCGTCCACGTTCATCTCCATGACCCAGTATCTCAGGCATTCAAGAATGTATTCCCGTACCAGGGGATGGTTGCAGTTTACCGTGTTCCCGCAGCCTGAGTAGTTCATGTATTCTCTTTTATCATCCGCCAGGATATAATAGATAGAGTTATCAACCCCACGGAAAGAAACGGTGGGCCCCATCTCGTCCCCCTCAGCCGTATGATTAAAGACAACATCAAGAATGACTTCAATGCCGGCTTCATGGAAGGCGCGAACCATTTCACGAAATTCAAGGACCTGCTCCCCTATGCCGTCACCTGAACCGTAACCGGCCCTGGGGGCGAAAAAGGCGAGGGTGCTGTATCCCCAGTAATTTTTCAGCCGCTCTCCAGTGTCCGGGTTAGTGTTGATATTTTCCAGGCTGTCGAACTCCTGTACCGGGAGAAGTTCCACGGCCGTGACGCCAAGCTCCTTAAGGTAGGGTATCTTGTCCGTGAGACCGGAAAAGGTTCCGGGCCTGGCAGCACCCGATGTGGGATGCATGGTGTAGCCCCGAACATGCATTTCATAGATTATGGTATTGTCTATGGGAAGGTTAAGGGGCCTGTCATCGGTGGGCGGCAGGTCCCCCGTGACAATCGATCGGGGGGCGCTTTCCCTGTTGTCACGATGGAAAAGGGATTCCCGGTCGTCCACGGAACCCGATTCGTGACTTCGGGCCTTCTTCAGGTCCCAGATGAAATTCCCTGAAAGGGCCCTTGCGCATGGATCAATGAGTAGACGGTCTCTGTTAAACCTGTGCCCCTCCGCGGGCTCGAAAGGTCCATCTACCCTGTAGCCGTAGTACTGTCCGGGACCAATACCACGGACGAAAACGTGCCAGATGTCTCCTGTCCGGTTCTTCCCGGGGTCCAGTTTTATCTCTCGATAGGGGGAATCAGGCTCTTCATTCTCAAAAAGGACCAGGATTACATTGTCCGCGTGACGGCTGAAGATGGTAAATTGAACTCCATCTCCCTGGAAAGTGGCGCCCCTGGGCATCGGGTAACCTGGCTTAATGGATATCTCTTCAAGGTTATTCATGAAATTCTCCTTTCGTCATTTTCATGCTGAGCCCTGTCCCGGAAAGAATTATTTTCAGCAAATCTTAATAAAGATGGTTTTACGTACAGACAAATCCGGCCGCCGAAGGGGCGGGGATAATAAATTTTTTATGCCCAATGACGTTACGGCAAAAATACGGATTTTTTTTACTAAAGGGTTAAAGTTTTCTGCTCAAAAGTCGATTTTGAAATTGTAGTTAGCAAATTGAGTACACTCCAATTCTCAACTAATTACCAGGTTGAAGGCTTTTGCAGATTGCACTCCTGCAAAAGCCTTTTTTTTTATATAGAGAGGTTTTTTCTACTAATGGAACCTGAGCCATTCGATAATTGCAATATAGTGATCGGCATCAAGAGGAAGGTTCCATGGTTTTTGTCATACACAAAGATAATCCACAGCAGCGACTCATTAAAAAAAGTGTCGAAATCATTGATTCCGGGGGGTTGATCATATATCCTACGGACACGGTCTACGCTTTCGGATGTGACCTCAGGTCCCGTTCGGCCATAGAAAAGATCTATCGTCTTAAAAACCTTCCCCCCGCAAAACCTCTCAGCATCCTGGTCCCGGATATATCATCCATGACAGACTATGTCAGGGGAGTGAACGATCGTGCATTCAAGATCATGAAAAAA
The DNA here is from genome assembly GCA_964645775.1 of uncultured Leptospirales bacterium. Taxonomy (GTDB): domain Bacteria; phylum Spirochaetota; class UBA4802; order UBA4802; family UBA5550; genus CAZYBU01. The sequence continues at coordinate 22,325 of CAZYBU010000035.1, forward strand.
GCACTCCCCGGTCCCTATACCTTTGTATTTAAGGCCAACAAACAGATTCCTAGATATATGCTTTCCAGGCAAAAAACGGTTGGCATACGGATACCCGATCATAAAATCGCCCGGGAACTCGTGAGACAAATGGGACGCCCCCTTATATCAACAAGTGTTCAACCTGCCGAAGGCGAATATCTGATCGACCCGGAGAATCTTGAAAAGTGGCTGCGCAACGATGTCGATCTTATCATTGACGCCGGAGTGCAGACACCCGAGCCTTCCACCATTGTGGATTGCACGGAGGATGAACCTCGAATAATTCGATATGGGAAAGGGGACGTCTTTTTTAAATAAAAAAAGTGAGGTGAGTAATGAACGAAGGTGTACGACAATTTCTGATGATACTCAAGGCCATAGGCATTTATCTCTCTCTGGGGGTCCTTGTCTCCTTCATCTTTTACGTTATAAAAAAACGGGATCTCTTTGGAGGATACATCGGCGGACTCATAGTGGGAGTCATAGGCGCTCTGGTAGGAGGTTTTATTCTGGATCGTCTTTTCTATGATATCACGGTAATGGTACTGGAATTTCTGGCCCGGGACATCGGTGTGAACGTAATCGCCGGATTTATCGGGGCCTATCTTGCCCTCTATATCATGAATAAGCTTAATCACGACAAGGAACGAACCAGGTTCTGATGTTATGGAACGTATTCTGACCCCGGGACGCCTGCCCCTGTATCTATGGGTAGAAGACCTGGAGGATGGAGCGCTCCGCCAGGCGGAAAACCTTTCTAATCATTCTGATCTTCATCTTCATGTCTCCCTGATGCCTGATGCCCATCAGGGATTCGGCATGCCCATAGGGGGCGTGGCCGTTTCAAAAACCCATATTATACCCAACGCCGTAGGCGTTGATATAGGATGCGGGATGGCGGCCTGCGCAACCACGGTCTCTGAACTGGACAGGGAAAAGGTAAAACGAATCATTGACGCGATCCGGGAGACCATTCCCCTGGGTTTCAATCATCACAAAAAGGAGCAACCCCTCTCCCGTATGCCCACAGGGAATATTAACGATCTTCCCGTGGTCCAACGGGAGTATCAAAGTGCCCGGAAACAGTTGGGGACACTGGGTGGGGGGAATCACTTCATAGAAGTTCAGAAGGGGAGTGACGGGTCAATCTGGCTTATGGTCCATTCCGGCTCCCGGAATATCGGGAAACAGGTAGCGGATCATTATAACAATATTGCCAGGTCCCTGAACCGATCCCGCGGATCCTCCGCGATTCCTGATTCCTGGCAGCTGGCTTCTCTCCACATTGAATCAGATGCGGGTAAAACCTATTTCTCGGAGATGGATTACTGCCTGAGATTCGCCCGGGCAAGCCGTCAGGCGATGATGAGCGTAGTCCAGGGCATCTTCCTTGATCATATCCCGGATGCGCGTTTCCGCGAAATAACGGATGTGGCCCATAATTACGCATCCCGTGAACGGCACTATGACCGTGAATACGTGGTTCACAGAAAAGGGGCTGCCCGCGCCAGGAGGGGGGAAACCGGTATCATTCCCGGCTCCCAGGGAGCATGCAGCTATATCGTGAAAGGGTTGGGTAATAGTGAAAGTTTCTGTTCCTCTTCCCACGGTGCGGGACGGGTCATGGGCCGTAAGGAAGCCATACGCAGGCTCAATCTTGAAAAGGAGCGTGACCTTCTTGAGAAGAAGGGGATCGTTCACTCCCTGCACTCCAACCGGGACCTGGACGAGGCAGGTTCCGCCTACAAGGAGATAGACCGGGTCATGGAACTGCAGAAGGACCTGGTGGAAATCCGGGTCAGACTGGAACCCCTCGGTGTTGTGAAGGGTTAACTAAAAACGATCATCTTCCGGATTGTCTCCGGTATTCTCCACCAGCTCTCGCCCATCTCTTCCGATTTTGTCAGGGGACGTTTCATAACAAGGTCTCGGGATGTCTTTTTTCCGATGCCGGGGATGCTCTCAAGGGCCGCTTCCCTCATCCTGTTGATAGCAAGGGGGAGAGGAAGGGCTATAAGGGAACGTTCACGGTGGTCAACGACAACGGCCGGGAAGGGTTCTCCCCGGGTTATTATCGCGGGTATCTTCAGGGTAATCGCGTAGCTTGTAATCTGTCGCGCGTAGGTCCATCCTCTCCTCTCCTCCACGGCCATGCAGTCCCTGAGAAGGGTTCCGGCCGGAAAGATCTTCTCCAGCATGACAGTGTCTATCTCCTCCCGGATCTTCCCCCTGAAATATTCAAACCGGTTTCGCACATTGCCCGTGACGTGAACCGGGTTCGTGTGGAGAGGTGTCCCGGGAAAGGGGAGCACCTGGCGGATGTTAATCCTTCGAAGCAGCAGTCCCCGGTCCCGAATCGCCAGGAGCTCCTCGTAGTTTTTTCGAAAGGTCTCAGTTGTCTCTCCCCGGAGTCCGTGAAGAAGATTAACCCCCGGCAGGAGACAGGGAATCCCATCCTGCTGCCCCCCCCCTGTTTCGTTCATGATCTCGATAACCTTCATGCTCTCCGTCGCCATAGTCTTCAGGTTGTTCTGATGTATGACTCCAGGGTCAAAGGACTCGATCCCCAGGGGAAGGGTGTCTCCCGGTGTAACACTCCTGGCCAGGGAAGAGAGTATCTCTCTCGACTCCTCCGGGAAAGCCGCAATCGTGCCGGGGTTGGCGTTATCCACGCAGAGGGTCCCGATGGTTCCATCGAGACGTCTCTTCTCCAGTTCATGGAGAAACTCTTTCATAAAGGACGGGTCTGGCTCAGGGAAACCGTTTCTAACACTCTTGAATGTGGTCCCGTACTGGAGAATGTCCGGTTGTCTGCCGAGACGAAAACGGGTCACTCCATAATCGACCAGTGCGTCGATCTCCTCCAGAACGTCTTCTATCCGGCGGCTCTCCCGTATATTGAGAAGTCCCTCGGAGCAGAAGGAGCAGTGAATTTCCCTGGGACAGCCCCGGTAGGTCTCCATTTCACAAATAATATGGGGCCACGAGGGATGGCGCGCCGCTATCCAGGCCCCGGCAACACTCCATCTCGCGATTTCTTCGACTGTTCTGTAATCTCTGGGAGAATTGTTTCCCATGATGTAATCATGTACAAAGGCCTCCGGGTCCCCCTTTGCCATGAGAAGGTTCTTCCTTTCCCGGATGACAGCGGTAACAGGTCCACCCAGGATGAAGCTCTGCTCAGGATTGGAGTCGACCAGCTCTTCGATCTCCTTGCGGGTCCCGATTTTTGCTCCCAGATATCGTCCAGGAACGACGGCCCCGCCAATGATGATGACATATTCAAATCTTTCATCAAGAACGGGCCCCCTTTCCCGTAAGTAATCTATTGTACGGTAGACCAGAGAATCGGGCGCGATACCTGCATGGACCAGGGCTCCAGCAACATAACGGGGATAGGGGGAGAGAAAGGGGGGGACGCCGAAACAGGCCGGCTCGTCCACGAATGCATCGAGGATCATATAGCGGCTCATGGCAGAATTTCCTCAAGGGGGACGGTCAGACGGCCGGAAAGTTTCTCTTCCAATCTGAGAGTGAACCTGCGGTTGTTCTCAATGACTTCAACGTATTCAGGCAGGATACCGTATCGCGTAACCAGGTCGTTGAAGCGGTCATTAACACTCACTACCCGGTCATGCTGCACCCGCTTGTCCGCGTAGAAGACGAGTTCTCTCTCTTCCACCGGGCCTTCGTGGGAATAGTACCTGAAGTGAACATGGGATTCCACCACCTTCGCGACCTCGACCATTCCCAGTCGACGGAGCAGCTCTCCGCCTGTTATGTCATGATGAAGCTCTCCGGTCTGCACGGACCGTGTCTTGGTTATGTCATGGAGCAGGGCGCCGGCTTCCACAAGATGACGGTTAATTTTCTCCTCACCGGTCAGATTGTCGGCAAGGGTCAGTGCTATCTCTGTCACGACAAGAGAGTGGTCACGGATGTTCGGGAGCATCCCATGCTCATCCATCAAGCTCAGGCAGGTCTCTCTGTCCGGAATTTTATCTGGCATGATTATAGGAATATCGAGAAACCTGTCCCGGTCAAATATTTTATTGCCATATCTGCCGGTACAATAAAAGGATTGACCATTAACCGGATCAAGGTGAGGTACTTTTCATGAATCGGTTCACTCTTATATTACTCTTTTGTATCCTGAGCGCTCCCCTCCTTGCGGTTGAGGAGGAGAAGAGCGCACATCTTCCCGATAACAGTGGATTTTTGAACCAGGATATCCTATTTGAAAGTTTTCTGGCCGATCCCCGGCAGTGCAATTATTCCAACGGAATGCGATTCGGAGACAACGCTTATGACAGGTATATGCACGCTTCTGACGGGAGCCGAACCGGTGCCGTCGGCGTTAACCGGATATTCTGGGTCTTCTCCGTGGGGGATCGCCTGGGCCTCTATCTCTGGAAGAATGTCCTGGGAGGGCGTCTAAAGGTCAGCCTTGAAGGCGGCATCTGGTCTGTCTTTGCACTCCGATTCATACGCTCCTCCGATGAGTATTTTACCAGCATGATAAACGCCGATTTCAGGATAGGTGTGCCCGTTACCTGGGCCAGGAAAAACTGGGCGGTGAAGGTCAGTATATACCATGAATCGACCCATCTCGGTGACGAGATGATGAAAGAGACATACGACAACGACGACCAGATGATCGAACGGGTCAATCCGAGCGTGGAGATTCTTGATGTGGCTGTTTCCTGGCAACCTCTGGAGGTCCTCAGAGTCTACCTGCTCCTGGGAGTTCATTTGACGAGTGATGAGACATACGAGGTGAAGCCTTTCTTTATGGAATACGGCGTCGAATACAGGCCCTTCAGGGTGATGAAGGCAGGGAAGATCATTACCTGGTCACCCTACCTCGCCCTGCACATAAGAAACTGGCAGGATCACAATTTCTTCTTTGACATAACCGCGCGCCCCGGTGTGGAGTTCGGTAGAGTCGATAAAGAGAGATACAAAATGCGCTTCTACGGGGAGTATCACTTCGGCCATTCCCTGGAAGGGCAGTTTACAAAAAACTGGACTGATTATTTCGGGTTTGCCTTTACCTTCGGATTCTGATCCCGGGCAAGGCCCCGGACAATACTACAAGGGAGTACCCATGAGACTTTCAAGATATCTTATCGCGACCCAGAAAGAAAATCCTGCAGACGCCACGGTTACAAGTCACCGGCTCATGATACGGGCGGGACTTATCCGCAAGGAAGCTGCTGGCATGTACGCCTACCTTCCCCTGGGCTACCGGGCCCTGAGGAAAGTCATGGAGATCATCCGGGAGGAGATGGACAGGGCCGGCGCACTGGAGTTTTTAATGCCCGAAATGACCATCGGGGATCTGTGGAAAGAGTCTGGAAGATGGGTGAGCATGGGGCCCGAGATGTTCCGCGTCACGGACAGAAACGGCATGGAATACGCCCTCGCTCCCACCCATGAAGAGTCCTTTACCGGCATGATCCGCAACCTGGTATCTTCCTACCGGGACCTGCCCCTGAACGTTTATCAGATGAACACCAAGTTTCGGGACGAGATACGGCCCAGATTTGGAGTCATCCGCAGCAAGGAATTCATCATGAAGGACGCCTATTCTTTTGATATTGACGCGGAGAGCCTGGAAAACTCGTACCAGAAGATGCGCCAGGCATACAGGCGAATATTTGAGCGCTGCGGTCTGGAGACCATACCGGTGGAAGCGGACACCGGCAGCATGGGGGGGAGTGATTCCGAGGAGTTCATGGTCGCTTCAGAAATCGGAGAGGAAGTCCTGTGCATCTGTCCATCCTGCGGTTACAGAGCCAACCAGGAGAAGGCGGAGTACGAAAGAAATGAGCCTGCTAAAGAAGAACCTCTTCCTGTGGAGGAGGTGGAGACTCCGGCTGTTTCGACCATAGATGACCTCTCCGAATTCTTCGACGCGTCTCCCTCCCGATTTATGAAAAGCCTGATATACATGGCCGACGGAAAACCTGTAATGGCGGTTCTCCCGGGCGACAGGGAGCTGAATGAAACTAAACTGAAGAACGCGCTGGGGGTCCTGGAATGCGAGCTGGCGGATGACAGAACCATAGAAGATATTACCGGCGCGCCCACGGGTTTCGCCGGACCGGTTCTTGACAGGAAAATCAAGATCTTTTGTGATTTATCTGTCCGTTTCATGACAAATGGAATAACCGGCGCCAATAAAAAGGATTATCATTTGAAAAATGTTAATCCGGGCCGTGATTTTCCCATCCAGTATGAAGGTGACATCTCTTCCGCCGAAAAGGGAGATCCCTGTCCAAAATGCGGAACCGGATTGGACCTGACACGGGGGATAGAAGTAGGTCATATCTTCAAACTGGGGGATAAATACACGAAATCGATGGGCATGACCGTGTTGGATGAGCAGGGTAAAGAAGTGACTCCCATTATGGGGTGTTACGGTATAGGCGTCAACCGTACCCTGGCGGCGATTGTGGAACAGCATAACGATGAACGGGGTATCATCTGGCCTGAAAGCGTTTCCCCTTACCAGGTCCACCTGGTGGGAATCGCGAAAAGTGAAGAGGAATGGAAGAGGGTTGATTCTGTCTATGATGAACTGGTAAAGGCAGGATTAAACGTACTCTACGATGACAGGCAGGTTAGTCCGGGCATTAAATTTGCGGACGCCGACCTTATGGGAGTCCCCTGGCGGGTTACCGCTGGAAAGACCTTCTTCTCAGAGGATAAGGTAGAGATAAAGGCCCGGCGTGAGAAGGATTTTACGGCTGTTTCCGCCCCATTACTGGTTGAGGAGCTGGATAGGCTATTTCGAAGGGAGCAGGGAAAGCTGTAAGTTATTTCCACCTCAAACAGCTTTTATGTTGACAGGAAGAAAATATTATGACTTTTATAGTCATTAGATCTTCTGTTGACCAGTATTAATTGTTCCGTTTCAGCGGGACAGGCCGCCAGAAATACCCGAATGTCGGGTGAAACCGGAATGACGGATAGGCGGACTATTTTAATAATATTAGAGGGGTGTGCTGATGAAGATTGTTGTCTGTCTCAAGCAGGTTCCTGACATGGAATCCAAGTTCAAGATCGTCGATGACACCCGAGTTGACGATTCTCAGATCGCCTTCAAGATCAACGATTTTGACAATTATGCCGTTGAGGCCGCTCTCCAGCTTAAGGAGAAGCTGGGAGGCGAGGTAGTCATTGTTACGGCCGGTGCTGATCGAGCCGCGAAGGATGTGCGGCAGGCATTTGCCATGGGCTCCGACTGGGGAATCCATATCAATGACGACCAGGTTCTCGCGGGTGATAACTTTGTTATCGCTTCTTCCCTGGCAAAGGCTATCGAGTCTGTAGGGGATGTTGATCTTGTCCTGACCGGTGTTCAGGCGGAAGATGATCAATCCGGTGTGGTCGGCGTTATGCTCGCTGAACTTCTGGGCCGTCCTCACTGTACCAACGTTGTAAAGATCGAGTCCGATGGGAGCAGTCTCACGGTTAACCGAGAGCTCGAAGGCGGACTGAACGAGGTACTCGAAATGGGACTGCCGGCCGTACTAACCATCCAGTCCGGTATCAATGAGCCCCGGTATCCGACCCTTCCGGGCATCATGAAGGCCAAGAAGAAGAGACTGGACGCCAAGTCTGCCGGTGATCTCGGTGTCGCAGCAGTTGGAGCGGAGGGCTCAAAAACAGAACTCCTGAAGATGTTCTTTCCGGTATCTGACTCTCAGGCAGAGATGATTGAGGGTGATCCGGCTATAGCCGCTGCCACTCTGGTAAACAAGCTTAAGAATGAAGCCAAGGTACTGTAGGGAGGTTTTCCATGGGAAAAATCGTAGTAATAGCTGAACATAGAGATGGTAAACTGAGCGAAAGCACTCCTGAACTGTGCCGTGCAGCCAGCGAACTGGCTCAGTCTATGGGAGCGGACGTCGCCGCCGCTGTTTTCGCCGCCGATGATGCCATTGCCAACGAAATGGCGTCTTATGCACCCGAGGTGTTCCTCGTGAAAGATCCTGCCCTTGAGAAGTATACTTCCGATGGATACGCCCAGGCAGTTAAAGGTCTTGTTGAGGCTCAGGACATCACCGGTTTTATTCTGGCCCACAGTTATGACGGTCAGGACATGGCCGGAAAGGTAGCCATGGCCTTCGACGCCCCCATCCTTTCAAACTGTAACAGCATTCGGGCAGAGGGTGGAGGTATTATCGCTGTCCGGAGCATTTATAACGGAAAGATCCAGGAAGAGCGGAAGGCCAAAGGAGATAAATTTGTCATTTCCCTTGAGAAAGGGGCGTATGATCCAGCTGAGGCGAACGCTTCAGGAAGCGTAACCGAGGTTTCCGTTTCCATTTCCGATATTCGAACCAAAATCAAGGAAGTCATCGAGACCATGGCCGGTGATATCGATATCACCCAGGCAAGGATTATCATTGCCGGCGGCCGTGGCCTGAAGGATGGCGACAAGTTTAAGGAGATCATCCTTCCTCTGGCTGAAAAACTGGGCGCTGAATACGCCGCTTCCCGACCTGTTGTCGACTCTGGATGGACGGACGCCGCCCGTCAGGTCGGCCAGTCTGGACAAAGCGTTTCGCCGGACCTGTATATAGCTATCGGTATCTCCGGAGCCATACAGCATTCCGCCGGTATGAAGGGGGCTAAGACCATTGTGGCCATCAATAAGGACCCGGAAGCTCCGATTTTTAATATCGCGCATTACGGGATCGTGGGTGATCTCTTTGAGGTTGTACCTGCGATGATGGAAAACCTGTAAGTAGCAACAGGTATTACTGACGAACCCCGCCTAAGGGCGGGGTTTTATTAGTGCGCCCGGCATGGGCGCACGCTTGGTGGTGCGGTGGTATACCAGTGACGG
>CAZYBU010000036.1:0-14500 GCA_964645775.1 uncultured Leptospirales bacterium
CAAGGATGCCGCAGTGTCCAGCGCCGACAGGAGGTCGAAATTGCGCTGGACCGCGATGGGGGTGTGGGGGTGTTCGCGCTAACACCCCCACGAAATAGAAATTTCAGGAAAGCAAAACCCACAGGGAAAAGAACGAAATCCAAAAAACAAACACCACCCCCTGTAAAACGGGGACAACAACATTAAATTAATAAAAATAAATATGTCTCATGAAATGTATTAATTAATTTTTACAATCATGCCGTTATTTATATTGAGACATAACCCGGCATCAGGGGGAGGATACAGCAAATGGCAAGAACAAGGAAGAGCAAACCGAAATCCTTCCGAGAACTTCTCGAATCATACATGAAGATACGCGGGCTCGACATCGTGATCGTCCTTGAGGATGGACGGGAGATCGAGCTCCACAAGAACCGAAAGCTGGAGGAAGACGCCATCGTTGTCCACGACAAGGTCCTGGGTGAACTCAGGATACCCATCTCAAGTATACGTTCCGTCGACCTCTACGCCGCCTGAAAATACTCAGGCGTTTCCTCTTATTCTCCTGGCCACCAGGATATCTCCCGGGGCCAGGATCATATTCAGGCCCTTGAGGGTCTCTTTTTTTCCGTGCAGGGTATAGATCACTTCCCAGAGCTGGGAATCTCCGGCCGATACGGACCTGGAGAGCGGTGAAAAATTCAATAATACCGCGCATGTCTCGGCTGGAGTGGTCCTGTAAAATCCGAGAACGTTCTGTTGGCCTTCCAGGAAGGGGAGAAACTCGCCCCTCCTGAGCGATTCATGCCTTCTCCTGAGAGCGATCAGTTCCCTGTAGACCGAAAGAAGGGAGGTCCGGCTGTCCCGCTGGGCGGCCACGTTACGTACTCTGTAATCACTGTTAATGGGAAGCCAGGGCGTTCCCTTCGTGAAACCGGCCCCTGGCGTCGGTTTCCACTGCATGGGGGTCCGGAAAGGGTCCCTCCCTTTATGTAAAGGCCAGTACTTCAGGCCTACCGGATCCTGTATCATACCTTTCGGTATCCTTCCGTCAGTCATGCCGATCTCCTCACCGTAATACATGAAGGGCGTGCCCCGGGCCAGAAGCAGCAGCGCGGCGGCCACGGGAAGGCGGCCTTCCGCTTTTGCAGCGGAACCGAGCCTTGACGCGGTCCGGGACTGGTCGTGGTTCGACATGACCAGGCAGGGCCACCCCTTCTCCGGCTGAAGAGAGTACCATCTCTGTAGAAGGTCAAGGTAGCGGGAGGCATCCCATTTCCCGGCGTAAATAAGGGAGAAGTCGAAAGCCATGTAGAGCATGTCATTGCCGCTTCCGGTACAGGCCGCCGCGAACTCGGCGTCCCCGGGAGGAGGTGCGTAGGCCTCTCCCACCAGCATCCTTTCAGGGTAAGCGTCCACCTCCCGGCGAAGTTCCCGGAGAATATCGAAAAGCTCCGGCCGGTTCCGGTCATAGATATGTTTTTGAAGATCATAAGGCCGGGGCGACATGCCGATACCGAAGGGATTATTCCGAAGCTTCTGATCCTTTACATAGAAGTTGACCACGTCGAGCCGGAAACCGTCCACGCCCCGCTCCATCCAGTAACGGAACTCGTTGTAAACGGCCCGCCGGAGCTCCCGGTTCATCCAGTTCAGGTCCGGCTGCTGAGGCAAAAAGGCGTGGTAATAGTAAGACCGGCTTCCGGCGTCCCATTCCCAGGCCCTGCCTCCGAAGGCTCCGAGCCAGTTATTGGGCGGTTTGCCATTGATCCCGTTGTGCCAGAGGTACCAGTCCCGTTTCGGGTTATTCCGGGAGGAACGTGACTCCTGGAACCAGGCGTGTTCATGAGAAGTGTGGTTCACCACCATATCCATGATGATGCGGATCTTTCTCCTGTGGGCCTCACGCACCAGGCGGTCGAAATCGGCGTCGCTTCCGAAGACCGGGTCAATGGAACGGTAGTCGCTCACGTCGTAGCCGAAATCGTACATCGGAGATGTATAGATCGGTGAGAGCCAGATACCGTCGATCCCCAGGTCCTGGAGATAATCGAGTTTTTCTATGATACCGGGTATGTCACCGATTCCGTCGTCGTTCGAATCCATGAAGCTCCGGGGGTATATCTGGTAGATGACCCCCTCCTTCCACCAGAGTCCTTCACCGCTCATAGGTATGCCGCCTTTCCATTTATGATGGGGAAGATGTACCTGCACTCCCTGACGCAGTAAACCATTTTTTCAGGCAGGCAATTAAGAATTGACGGTGCGGCCCTGTCCGTTGTTGTAAAGATCATGGCATCCCGCATTAGACAGTTTTTTCCGGCCGCGGTTATCATATCAGTTATGGTATCCCCATCCTGCCTGCACAGGAGGGTTGAGCCACCTCTGACGGTGCTCCTGGTAGGTGATTCCATTATGGCCGGTTACCTCGGATACATGCTACAGAACCGATTGAATGACCTGCCGGGAGTCACGGCCATTCGGAGAGCAAAAAAATCGACCGGCCTGGCTGAATACAAACCTTACGACTGGCCCGGGAAAACAACCTGGTATGTTAAAAGATACAAACCGGACATCGTGATAGCTCTCTTTGGGGCCAACGACTGCCTTTTGATCAGACAACCTGATGGTACGTCGATCCAATTTGAGGATAAAAAGTGGGAAACGGCCTACGCTTCCCTGGTCCGCGAATACCTGGCCGGCGTCCCTCCCTCCGTCGATAAGATATTCCTCCTGGCCCAGCCTGCCAGCAGTCACCCCTTTTTACGTGAGCGCCTTCCCGCGGCCAATGCCATCTTTCAAAAGGAAAGCCGCCGGTTTCCCAGGGTAACCTTCGTTCCCCTGGACCGCTGGACAACAAAAAGGGGCCGGGCCCTGGAAAGGATGAGCGACGTGGAAGGCTCCACGGAAAATATTCATTTTCCTAAAGACCCGGTCCACCATTCCCTCTTCGGCGGAAAGGTCCTGGCAGAGAAGGTCATCGATTACATGCAAAGGAAGGGGGTGAGACTACCCAAAAAAGAATGATCTGCTTTTTATTCGTTACTTTGTCAATCCCCTATCAGCAGAGTCGATTATCCTGTGGAAGATGAATTCCTCCTGAATAACTGGAAGCCAGTCGGATTTCATATTTCAACAGCAATAAAAGAAGCTCGATTCTCATCGATACCAACCTTGTGTTGAAAAAACAGCAATTCTTTCAACCAGAGATCGGGAAATGATCAACATGGCCCTCAGACTCTGTTTTGAACCCTAAAGTGACAGTATCAATACCGGACAAATGCATAGGAGAGAGGATTTAATACCAGCTCCTTCCCCGAATCGCGGACCCTCCCTTTCAGCTCCGGAAGGGTCAGGGCCGGCCCGATTTCCAGTTTCCTGCCATTGAGATACAGTTCTTTGCCCAGGATATCCCGGGTGCCGAGTCTGTAGACCTGGACCGGGCCGACGGGTACGCCTTCCAGTTGCACCTTCACCCTCTTTTCCGGATCGTGGTTAATAACAAGGACGGTCAGGCCCTCCTTATCCCTGTGGGCGTAGGCTCTGACCTGCCGGTCACCATCAAGACGTTCAAGGCTCAGAACTTCGGTGCCCATGAGCTTTTTCCAGAGTAGGGAATTCCAGAAGTCGGGCCTGGGGGCCATAGAGGGGTTATCGAGCATCCCGTAATGCATACCGACCAGGGTCTGACGGACGATGACCTTATGCTCTTTACGGGCCAGGAGGCCGAGCTGGTCAAGCCACCAGAGCCCGGCTATATAGCGATCAGAGACTCCCGGCTCGCCACCGTACTGAGCGTTGCCGGTCTCCGCCAGCCAGATAGGCCGGCCCGGAGAGAACTCCTTTCTCAGGTCGATAAGGTAATCAGCCCAGTGTCCCGCCTCGTTCAGGTTCCAGGGCTTTAAAAGCCGGGCCGGGTAGGCCCTTCGGGAACCGATAACGCCCCTTCTGGACTGCTGGGGATAGTAATGCCAGGATACGATATCGGTGTACTCCCCTCCATGCTTCAGGTACCCTTTCATGTACCCGAAGAAAAAACCCAGGGGCTCCCCCAGAACAGGCCAGAAGGCGCTGCTCTGTCCGGCAACCCTGGCCTCTGGGTAATACTTCTTTACCATCTCCCGGTAAACCTTCAGGTCCTTGGCGTACTGTTCCGGATCGACGTGGTTTCCCAGGGAATAGATATACCAGAAGAGATTCAGTTCATTACCCAGCTCCCAGACGTCGATATCCAGTCTATTCCGGGCGCAGAAGGATACCAGTTTCTCCGCGTTTGACGGGTCCCAGGAGCCGTCATCCCGGCGGCTGGAGGGTCCCGTGTTGACCGTGAATACCATCTCCAGGTTGTTACGCTCCGCGAAATCGGCGGTCTCAAGAACTCGCTCGGGCAGAAGGACAGACTCGTACCCTTCCGGCGGTTCACCGCCAGTCTTCCCCTCCATGTCGTAATAGACCTTGTCCGCCTCGGAACCTCCGATACGCAGGTAAGCGGGAGAGAGAGCGCGGGCCAGACGATTAAGAAGAGGATTCTTAAAATCGACAAGGGGAGATTCCACGGTGCCGGACCCGGTCTCCTTTGTGTCCGCTTCCGGGTTCCACCATTTACCTCCCACGATCTGGGAGGTGTCCAGGGAGAAGGAGATGTACTCAGGCGCGGTGGTGTTGACAACAGTTTCTCTATCCAGGCGGAACCTGACGATTTCGGCTTTCTGTTCGGGAACCTCTGACAGGGTCCCTCTTCCCTTTTCAAGTTGCGTTCCGGGCGGGAACTGTCCCTCGATAAAGGTGATCAGGGTTCCCCTACCGTTCCACATTCCTATGATCTGCACAACAAGGATTACGAGGACAATTACAAGCACAACACGGATGGATATTTTCATGATATCTCCTTCATGAGCAGGTTATCTGCAGAAAACAGCTTTTCAGGTGATTATATAATGACCTGTGTCAGTTCACGCAACCGAAAAATGCATCATCCCGCCAACGAGGAGTATCACGATAAATCAGGCAAGAAGTATGATAACCGCCCGGGCCGGACAACCGGCCAGTCCAGGGTTACGTTTCCAGGTAGAGGATTCTCCGTCCTGGAAAGAGCGATCCAGGTAAAAGCGGCCGGTGAAGAGGCTCATGGCTATGATCCCGGTTATGTAAGAGGACCAGTACAATTATATCCAGTTCATTCATGACATCTGCCTCTAACCTGCCCCTGAAAATAGACGGTCTCAACCTTTTTTCAACGGGAAGTAAGAGTCAAAATATTGCCTTGACATTCCTGCTTTTGATCCTATCTTTCAGGTCATAGACTCATTCATTTTCTGCGATACCGCGAGGAGCCATCATGTCCGGCAAAAAAGCAACCGCCCTGTCAGTCATTATTCTTTCTCTGACACTCTTCACATCCTGCCAGACCCTGCACACTTACACCTACGACGGAAACCTGAAGGGCATAAAACAGAAGCTTGCGGAAGGGGAAAATATAAACAGCTTTGATAAGTACGGCTGGGCCCCCATCCACTGGGCGGTCTATTATCAGTATTATGAAATTGTTGATTATCTTTTGAATAACGGAGCAACCGTGAACCTGGAGACCACCGGCTCATATCGTTCACTGAAAAAAGGGACAACGCCCATCATGATAGCCTCCTATTACAACCAGGCCGGAATAACCAGCCTTCTTCTCCGTAACGGAGCCAACCCCCGTCATAGTGATCCGAAGGGCAACTCCGCCATCTCTTACGCCAAAGAATTCAACCATCATGAGGTCCTCAGGATCTTGCGCGGTGGCGCCCCCTCAGTTGCGCCGGCCCGGCAGCCAGCCAACCAGATTGTCATTCTTAATGACGGAAGTCGAATTGTTGGCAAGATTGTCTATCAGGACAGGAAGAAGATCAAGATTAAGACAAAGTATACCACCATGACAGTGGAGAAATCGAAAATCAGGAAGATTCAGTATAAGTAGGTTTTTCTTAAGAGAATAACCCAGCGGGCGTCCACCTGCCCGGGATGATTAAACCGGCAAAAACCGGAGGAATACATGTCCGAATAGCGCTTCTCTTATAATCAGCACCGAGCTTTGACGTCGTAAAAAAGCTGACGATAAACATTACTATGAAATATAGACTCAAGAAGAAAGCGGTCCAAAGCATATCAAGCAATGGTCCGTTCCATTGAAATCAGGCAGAATACGTTCTAGCGTTTAGATGCGCATGGAACGCATATTTTTGCGTCTGGAACCGCAATAATTCTTTGAACAGGGATGTCATTCCCACAGACAAGACATTTACCAAAGTCTTCATCATCAATCTTTAAAAGTACATTGTTAAGGCTTTTTATAACGGCTTCATTAGTTTTTAAATTCGCTTCCGCCATATTTTTCTGCTGTATCGCATCCATTCTGGTCAATCTTCCAATGGCGACACTGGGAGGCACAGGTTTCGTCTGTTCTTTAAGGGTCTCGATAACGGATTGGGCTTCTGAAATTCTTTTTTCGATTTCAATTTTAACTTTCTGTTTTTCTTCCATATTCATGATGATACCTCTATACAGGTAGTTTTATGAAAGCGTAAGCCAGAGAAAATCATCTTTCACGTAATTCCGACTTTGCAGGGGCTATTGCCTCATCTTAATGGTCTCAATCCCGCTGGTTGGGATTTTTACAACCCCGCTCGTTGTATGGATTCGAACATGAGCGTCATCCTGGCTCACGACGGCGCCCACAAGGATGGAACCGTCATCCAGGTGGATCTCCTCCAGTTTATTATAATAATCCTGGATTTCCTTCTCAGTCTTCAGTTCCGGAGCTTTCTGAACAACCGTTTTCTTTTCAGGTTTTTCCCCTGCCAGAGGTTTATCATCAGTGACCGTTTCTTCCACCGTATCATTATATACGGGTTCCTTCTTCTCAGCTTCCTCCTTCCCGGCCTCTTTCTTTTTCTTTTTCCTGACGGTCTCCTCTACCCTCTTCTCGAGCTCTTCCTTCTCCTTCGATATGCTCTCAAGCTCAACGGGAGGTATGACCTTCACTTCTTCGACCGGTTTGTTCTCCTCGACTGTAACCATTTTCCCGCCGGTGACTTCCTTCGTAATATCCGGTTCCTTTCCCGACGAGACGGCCACCTTTCCTTCCACCACCTTCAACTCCGATGTACCGGGGGCCGTGTCGATCCCCTTTTCGTATCCCATGACAAAGGTCGTCCCCCGGACAGAGGCCGTGGCCGTGGGAGTTCTGACATCCATTTTCGTTTTACTTATATTACGCAGGAGAACCATGACCCGTCCCTCCCCCAGAAAGAAACCGGAATCATCCAGCTCTCCCCGGTCATTTATCACGCCTTTCTCGAGAAGAAACTTAGAATTGGAATAGACCCGGATACCGGATTCGGCCGGTACATGGATCTCCACCTGACCGTTCTTACCGGTGATGATAGTATCCCCCGGTTTCAGGGGGTCACCCGCCTTCAATGTTTGCGAGGAGTCGTTCAGCCAAACCGGTCCCACGGTCATCTGAACAAACATGAATTCTCTCTCTTCTTTCTTCGCACCCTCATCCTGTTTGCACGAAGAGGTAAGAAAGGTTAATAGCGTGACCATAAAAATAATGGATACCGTCTCTTTTATGTGTCTCATCCTGGCCTCCTCCTGGCTGTTGTCATTAAACCGGGTATTCTGACTGGGTATTCTGACTGGGTATTCTGATATTATGGAAGTATACAAAGGTTACGGTTAAGAAACAATCGATTTCTTCAACTTTATTTCACCCGGCACACCTTTATCGTTTCTCCGGTTTTCAGTCAAAGACGTAAAAGACCTGCTGCTCGGCCAGGCCGGCGAAACCGTAATCGTGGACCTGGTTCTGGAACTTTTCCCAGTTGTCGCCGTAATGGGTCAGATACATCTTCCCCTTAACCTCTGCCGGCAGCCCCTTCAGCTCCTCCAGGGAGGCGTGAACCCCGCCGGTAAAGAACTGGCAGTCGTGAAAAATAGCCTCAAAATTGAACATCTCCTCGTTCTGCATCACCAGATCCTCGTCATAACGGGTATCGCTGGTAAAGAAGACCCGGTCATCAAGAATCACGCCGCAGCTCCAGAAGGAGCTCTGCCAGTCCTCCGATGAATCGGGAATATGCTTTGTCCTCATCATTTTTATCCCGAGGTCCCCGACCTTCGCGCCCAGGGTCTCACGCTTGTAGTCCTGCAGCCATCGGGGACGGATAACGTCGAAGAAATCCCCGAAGGAGAGCATGATGCTGGCCTCCTCCTCGTTGTAGCTGCAGCCGCCCCGCAGCGACATGTCCCAAAGAATATGCTGATAGGTTTCGTCGATGACCATAACCGGTTTCTTTTTCGCCATGTACCTGTTCACCAGGGCCACCTCTTCCAGGCCTCCGATGTGATCAGCGTGAGAATGGGTAATCAGGTAGTTGGATATATCGGTCATGGACAGGCCCAGTTCCGAAAGGGCCTGGGGTGTCTTGGTGCCGCAGTCTATCAGCAGGTGATCCTTACCCTTAACAATCATGAGGTTTGTCTGGTAGTGCCTCTTGGTAAAAGCGCTCCCTACCCCCACGAAGAAGAGTTCCAGACTTCCGTCATTGGTCAGGTTCAGTTCTCTATCCTTCAGGGTTTCGATCTTCATGTATTCCTCCAGGACCCGGGGCACGGCCGCTTCTGCAAAGGGCAGGATACCTCGCGGATGATACTGTGACGTATACTATCAAAGAATCTGAAAAGTTCAATATAAAATATTTAAACTTTCTTTCTTCTTCACTTCCCGGGCGAAATATGGTTGCCACGTGTGGCAGGATACCCCACTGTGCACCCTGAGGTGAACGAGTTTTCGATGAACGGACCCCGTCCTGCGAGACGCTTTGTTATTATCATAGCTCTGATATACTCCCTGAGCATCATCATTTACGCCCTCTCCTTCACCTTTCTTTATGAAAGGGACATCTCATACCTGAAAAGGAGCCTGGCCCGAATGGAGGGGCGGGGTATGCTCGACTCGGCCCGCCTTCTGCACGAAATTTTTAATAAAAACAGGTCCGGAGGAATAGAAGAGCTCTCCAGCAGGCTCAGGGAACGTGTTGGAAGGGAGAGTGACGCTCTGGGTTGCGTTATATTTCAAAAGACCGGAGACGAGAACTATTTCCTGGTCCGTAATATAATACGGTTCGATTCATCCTTTGATCCCGGGATCCGGGAGGGAACCCGGGTCATGGGCAGCCGCCAGTCAAAATACCTGAAAAAGGGCCGCCTCGCTCCCCTTGTGGAGGAGGAGACCTACGGCCAGGGAAGCAAACAGTGGAAGAGCGTCTATTTCCCTGTCCGCCTTGAATCCGGGAGAAGCCTCGTGGTATCCTGCAGCCACAGGATGGATCTGCTCCACGCCCGTCTCCAGGCCTTCAGCAAACGCTCCATGCCGGGCCGAATATTCCTTGTGGCCCTTTCCGTGGTCCTGGCCGTGGTGGTCGTCCTGGTTACCCTTCTCCTGTACCAGAATTACAATCTCCTTATCCGGCGCCTGACCCGCTCCATGCAGAAGGCGGCCGGAGGCGACCTGGACGTTCACCTTAAGCCCACGGATGACACCAGTATGAAGGAACTGGCCGAGTCCTTTAACAGTCTCATCGAGGAGATGCGTGTTCTCCAGAAACCGGCGCCGCAACCGGAACCGAAACCGAAGCCGAAACCTAGACCGAAGCCGAAACCGAAGCCGGCGCCCGATCCCCTGGCCGACATCTTCCGCAGGGCCGTGTCGGAACTCAAGGAGGGCAACATGGAGGAGGCCCGTTCTCTTTTCACGGCGCTGGTGACCCTGAAACCGAACAGCTTCGGCGCGAACTTCAACCTGGGTGTCATCCACGCCCGTTCCAGAAACTACGACATGGCCCTGCTCTACTTAAACACGGCCCGGGAACTGAACCCGGAACACGCCACCACCGCCGAATACATTGAGAAGGTCAGAAAGCTCCGTGAGCGAAAAAAAGAATGAACGTTCCCTGAGAGAGAAGGCCTCCTCCTTCCCCCCTGAACCGGGCGTCTACCTGATGAAAGACGATTCCGGGACCATTATTTACATCGGAAAGGCCCGGTCCCTTCACAAACGGGTCCTATCCTATTTTCAGAAGAAAAATCTGGAGCCGAAGACGGCCGTGCTTGTGGACCGTATACGTGAAGTTGAATACATCGTCACGGACAGCGAGATGGAGGCTCTTCTCCTGGAAAGTTCCCTTATCAAGAGACACAAACCCAGGTTCAACGTCCGCCTCAAGGACGACAAGAGGTATCCCTATATCGCCGTCACCCTCCAGGAGGAATACCCCGGGGTCATCTATACGAGAAAACTCCGAAACGACGGAACCCGCTACTTCGGGCCGTACACCGACGCGGCCGCGGCAAAGAAGACCGTGGACATGATTAACCGGCTCTTCAAGCTGAAGACCTGCAGAAAGAGCCTGCCCCTCAGGGCGAACGAACGACCCTGTCTTAACTTCCAGCTCAAACGATGCAGCGGTCTCTGCACCGGCCGCATCTCAAGACAGGAATACCTTGAGCTCATTAACAACGCCATATCCTTCCTGGAGGGGAGCGTTGAGCCTGTTATCAAAGACATTCATGACAGAATGATGGCCCACTCAGAAAGAATGGAGTACGAGAAGGCTGCCTCCCTGAGAGAGATTCTCTTCGATATCCAGAAGGTGACTGAGGAACAGAAGGTTTCGGCCCCGCTTGGAGACGACAGGGACTACCTGGAGACCGCGCGTTTCGGGGACGAGGCCATTGTTATCCTCTTCGAGTTCCGTAACGGTGTCCTCCTGGGACGAAAGGTATCTGTCATGGACGACAGCGAGATATCGGAAGAAGGGACCGTGGTGCAGAGCTTCATGGTCGATTACTATGAACGGTCCGACCCGCCGGCCCGTATCATTACTCCCTGTGGGATTCCTGACAGGAACCTCATAGAAGAGCACCTGACGGCACGCTCAGGCCACCGGGTGGTCATTTCCCGTCCCGGCGGGGGGGACGACGCCGGCATCCTTCGTCTCATGCAGAGGAACCTGGATATCATCGTCACGGAACGGAGGGCAACCCTGGAGGCCGGAGGCTACGGTGAAGAGACGGCAGACCTGGGTCGCATGCTATCCCTGTCCCGGGAGCCGGAGAGCGTGGTCTGCTTCGACATATCCAACATCCAGGGTACCCATTCCGTGGCCTCCATGGTCACATTCCGGGAGGGCCACCCGGAGCCTTCGGAATACAGGAGGTTCCGTATCCGGGGATACCGGGACGCCAATGATCCCGGCATGATCCACGAAGCGGTATCCCGCCGCCTTCAACACCTGCTGAACGAAGACCTTCCTTTACCGGACCTTATGGTCATTGACGGAGGCCCCACCCAGCTTGCCCG
Organism: uncultured Leptospirales bacterium; assembly: GCA_964645775.1. Lineage (GTDB taxonomy): Bacteria > Spirochaetota > UBA4802 > UBA4802 > UBA5550 > CAZYBU01. Next base: position 11,390 of record CAZYBU010000036.1, read on the forward strand.
GGCCAGGGAGGCGGCCCGGACCCTGGAAGCGGACCTTCCCATCATCTCCCTGGCCAAGCGGGAGGAGGAGGTTTACGCGGACCCGGAGGAGACTCCCTTTCGATTCTCCCGGGAACGGCCCGGCCTGAAACTTCTCATGAGGATACGTGACGAGGCCCACAGGTTCGCCGTCACCTATCACCGAACCCTCAGGGACCGGGCCATGCTCCGTTCCGAAATCGACGCCATCCCCGGCATAGGTGATTCCGTGCGAAGGAGTCTTCTGGCCTCCTTCGGGCACCTGGATGCCATTAAAAGCGCCTCAATCCAGGACCTGGAAAGGGTCGAGGGCGTGGGCCGGAAGCGGGCGGAAAAAATCGTGGATTTCTTTTCTAAGAAGAACGCCTGAAAAGTCGCGCGAAGATGTCTCCTGAGTAGAGTCCGTTGGGAAGAACTTCGCATTCAGCCCAGCATCCAGGGCAGTTCCGGACCCATGTACGCTGACGCTCTGCCTCTTCTCCTTTCCAGACATCAAGGAAACTGTTTAGTTTAAGATCGCCTGCGATCCGGCTGTTGAACTGGCAGACAGGCAGAGTCCCGTCCGGCAACAAACGCATGTGGGAACCGAGGGCCACACAGGATGGATTCGGATCAGCTTTACTCTCAAGGATCCGATTTCGGATTCCTTCAAGGTAATATTTTTTGGCCATCCTGTCCGCCAGGGGGAAGCCACGAATCTCCCGCTCCACCTCCTTCATCAGTTCCAGTATCCTCTCCTTCGTGAATTCACCAAATGTGGAGAAGCTTCCCAGGTCGCCCGGAGTAAGGGTGATCTCCCGTTCCGTGCTGTAGGTGGCGCTCACGTCGTAGGCCATGACAAGGTTATGCTGGATACCCATCGGTTTCAGGTAATCCCTGAGCTTCAAGTAGTGGTCGGCGCCTTCCTCGTCGACCACAGTCTGGTTTACGGCCAGGGTAATGTTCAGATCATCTTTACGTGGAGCAAGTTCCTTCAGGGTCCCTGTCACTCTATCCCAGGCGTTATTCACTCCCCTGACCTGGTTATGCTTCTCATCCAGGCCGTCCACGGAAACCAGGAGATAGAGGGGTCTCTTTTTTTCTCTCTCTTCCAGGAACCGGACAATGAAATCGGTGAGAAAACCGTTAGTGGTCACGTGCAGGTACCAGGGCCGAAGATGCCGACGGGCCAGCTCCACGATCTCCGGGAAGTCCTTTCGTACGAAGGGTTCCCCTCCCGAGAGTCTAACCATGTCCAGGACCGGCAACTGCCGGAACACAGCCTCAATCTCTTCGAGAGTCATGTCATCGTTTCCCTTTATTTTCCAGGAATCACACATAATGCACCTGGCGTTGCACTTATAGGTGACGATATAGGTTAAAAATCGTGGTAGATTCGATCTGCCCCGTCTGTTTCTCATAATTGTGCCGGGAAGGCTCAGGGCTCGCATCATACAGCTATCTTTCTCTCCATTTCATTCATCTTATCATCCCCGGAGATTTCGGTGACCTCGCGGATATTACGGTTTATTATGGCCAGGGCGTCAGGATTTCCGAAGAGCCTGTCCCGGTCAATGGATTCCCTGAGGGCGTCAATTCGTAATAGAAAGGATTTCATGATCTCCCGATTCATCTCCTCCATGTGGACGGATACGCCGGTGCGGCTCTTCTCCAGGAAGTGCCCGTTTATCTCCTGTTCGAAGTTCCCGCTTTCCGGCATACCCAGGACCGGTTTACCGAGGAAGAGGGCCTCGCCCACCACCTGGTTCCCGGCCGTTGAGATCAGAGCCTCAGACGTGGCCAGGTCCTCAATAAATCTCCGGTTATCGATGGGCCGGAAAACCAGGTTGCCCCGGGAAGGTTGTTCACCCAGACCGTAGATGCGGACCTCCCGGCCTGTGGATTTCAGGGCCTCCATGACCTGAGGAGTGGTGAATTTTCTAAGATAGACTACCAGGTGGTCACCGTGTTCCGGCGTGATCCGGGTAATCTCATTTCTGAGCAGAACACCGATCTGGGTGACCTTTGCCAGGTCATCCCTCAGGTCATCCCGAAGGGGCGGAAAGTAGAAGGATGATACAACGGTCTCCCGCTGTCCGCTATAGAAGAGGGGAACGGCCTGGGCCAGGATGTCCGCCTTGGTCTTCAGGCCCGGCGGCAGAGAGTTGAGATCATATGTGACAAGAAAATGCTGGTGATTCAAGCTGATAAAGGGACAGCCTGTCTTCTGGGCGGCCCTGGGAAGAAGGGGATCAAAATCGGTTATCACGAGATCCGGCTGCTCCCGTTCTATATCATTCACAAGGCGTGCCAGCTTCCAGGGCAGGTCCACAATATACTGCAGGGCATGCAGAAAGCTTCTGGCGTAATTAAGCCTGTTCCATCGGTCATACTGCCAGGATAACCCATCAATAGGACGAACGGCAACATCCGTGTTTTTGTAAATAGGCGCAAGAAAGTCATAAGCATCAGAAGGCGCGTATATGACTATACGATGTTCCTTGCGAAGATCTTCGACAATGGTTCTTACCCGGGTAGCATGTCCTCTTCCTTCACCCGCCAGACCATAAAATATTGTTCCCATTCTATCGTTCCTCTCCTGCCCGCTGTAATACGCGAAGTGACATAATAAATCAGTTACCTGTACAGCCGTCATATTGGTTAGAAACCGTTCAATTTTTATAAAATTATTAATAAGTTGATATTAATTTTGTCACAACTTCATGAGGGGGTCACTTATTGATAGAACCATGAAGGGTATTCTGCATTTATTCCTTACCCTGATATTTACCGTTAAACCTCCAGTATCCCGGCCGCATTCAGCGGCCGGGATTTATATGCACATAAAAGCATCTTCAGCAGTAATGACTGAAAAATATTTGACCTTTTCCGATATCCACCTTTACTTTATACTCGTGTAGCATCCGGAGTCACCATGATAAACACCTTCAAACTATATGAAGAACTGAGTGAAACCCTTGATGACGCTTCCGCTCGTAAGCTGTCCAGTATACTCGGTTCCTTCTATGAAGACTTTCAAAACATTGTTACGAAAGCCGAATTCACCGAGTTGAAGAACACGGTTCATGAACTGGCGGAAGCTCAGAAACGAAC
>CAZYBU010000036.1:14600-30756 GCA_964645775.1 uncultured Leptospirales bacterium
CGAAGCGAGAGTCAATGAACTGGCGGAAGCCCAGAAACGAACCGAAGCGAGAGTCAATGAACTGGCGGAAGCCCAGAAACGAACCGAAGCGAGAGTCGGTGAACTGGCGGAGGCCCAGAAACGAACTGAGGAGACTCTACAATCCCTCGCCGTTACCGTCAGGGATTGCCAGAAACAGATCGGCGGCCTCTCCATGGCCGTAGGTTACGGAATCGAAGATAAAATTATCCCCTGTATGGAAGATTTCGCCCAAAAAGAGTATGGCATAACGTCCCGTCTTGTCGCCCGGCGCAATATTATTTACTCGACAGGCGAATTCGATGAGATCAATATCTACGTTGAAGGAGATTCAACAAAAGGGGAAGAAGTTCTGCTCATTGGTGAATGCAAGGCCCAGCCAGGAAAGCGGGACATAGACAGATTTTCCGAGCTGCTGGACAGGATCAGAACCCATTATAGAAAACCTGTATTCGGTTTCCTTGTGGGTTACACCTTTCCACCCGACATCGATTCCTATATCACGGAAAAGTATCCGGACATTAAGCGGTATCTGACCTATGAATTCGGATACAGGTTTTCCTGTAAAACAGCCGTATAGAAAAAGGCCCGCCAAATACCAATTTTTTCTTTACAGGGATACCGACCATCCTACCATGACCCTTATCTAACGGGGCGTGGCGCAGTCAGGTAGCGCACATGACTGGGGGTCATGTGGTCGCTGGTTCAAATCCAGTCGCCCCGAATCTACTTCATCGCAAAATAATGAATCTCGATCATTTTCTATCAAAAGAGCAGATTGTTCAGATTAAATCAACGGAAAAGCAACCCGCAATCCGCGAGCTGGTTTCTTGTTTTTTGGAGATGAATCTGATCGAAAACAGTGAACGGGCCTACGCCCAGATTATCCACAGGGAATCAATCGAAAACACGGGCATGGGTCATGGACTGGCCATACCTCACGCCCGCAGCGAACGGCTCGATTCCTTTGTCACTATTCTGGGTATCGCCAAAGAACCGATCAATTACCAGTCTTACGACGATAAACCGGTCCGTTTTATCTGTCTGAGTCTTTTCCCAACGGAACATAGCACCAAGTATCTTTATTTCATAGGGATGCTGGCCCGTCTCTTTTCCAACCCGGAGAAAAGGAGCGCCTTCGAAGAACTGACCGCCCCCTCGAAGGTGTACGCTCTTCTTAAACGAGAAATGAAGGAATACTTCGAAGGGATAGCCGACCGGGAAGATGAGCAACCTGAGGCAGCCGTCAATCTCTCAAGCGTACCTTCAACCGACCTTGATCTACTGATTCGCCTCGACCGGCTTTTTAACCTGAAGGAATCGGATGGAAGCTCCTCCAGTATCGAAACCAAGATCACAGATCTGAAAAAACTCATCGATAACCGTTCTCTACTTTACTACGAACGAATGAAAAAAAAGAAGGACAATCCCTTCGCCATCGTTGAGAAGGGCTCCTGTTCCGGATGCAACCTGGAGACCCCTCCCATGGAAGTCAACCGCATCCAGGAAGGCACCGGTCTTGTTGTATGTCCCCACTGCGGACGATTCCTGATGCAACTGTGAGACCCTTTCCCAGAAGAACCTATACTCCCTCTGAATTTGTGTCCGACCTGCGTGAACTCTGGCGCAGGCGCAGGCGTATTCGCCCCCTGATGAAAGAACAGAGTATCCCCCATGATTTCCGGGAGAGAATCATGCTGGCGGTAACACAGGTAAACGACTGCCGCTACTGTTCCTGGTACCACTCCCGCCTCGCCCTATCCTCTGGTATACCGGAAAAGGAGGTCGATTCCCTGCTCTGTGGAGAACTTGAGGATTCTCCCCAAACCGAGATAATGGCCCTTCACTTTGCCACACACTGGGCTGAAACAAACGGTCATCCGAACCACGATGCAGAAAAGAACGTACGGGATTGTTACGGAGATGAAACCTTCGAAGATATTATTACGGCCATGCGACTCATACGAATGGGGAACCTTTCCGGCAACACCTGGGACTTTTTTCTTTACAGGATCAGCTGCGGCAGGCTGGGCAACTGAGTTTTCAAGATTCAATAAACTTCTCTTCAATAATGGAGAGATAGCGTTCCAGTCCCGCAGCGTCGCCCGGCTCGTCCTGCACGATCTCGAATATACGGCTCAGGGCCAGTGAATAGAGGCTCTGGTGATTCAGGGTAAGGGCATGAATATGCTCTCTTACCTCTTGAATCTCTTTATATCCTTCATCGGAAACCCTGTAAAGCTTCAGCAGGTGACGAACATGGTCGATTGCTGACAGAAGACCGATGATATCCAGATGTGATGACGTATAACCTATGGGCACGAGCAGTTCATAATCCCTGGCAAGAAAAAGAACCTGTTCAGGATCGCGCACATTCCTGATCTCTTCCTCGAAAAGGGCAAGAAGCACATCGGAACAGAATTCAGGCGTATCACAGAAACGCCTGGATACTTCTTCACGTTCCTCTCTGAAATCAACGCCTTTAACGATATAGGTTAGATCGTTATCCGTATTCTCTACACGCCGAGTCATGATCTGAGTTCTTCCTCCATTTTTTCCAGGGTATCAAAAACGCTCTCAGGAATGGGAACCTCATCCTTCCCGTAATGACCGATGACCTCGTCCTTATCCCCGTGGAAATCGCTCCCTCCCGTACAGAATAGTCCCAGGTCACGTCCCAGGTCACGGAAAAATTCCACCTGGTCCGGACTATGCATGGTGGACCAGACCTCCAGGCCCCGAACACCCTTCGCAGCCAGTCCGGATATAAACGCACGGTAGTCATCCGGGTCTTTCCGGGCCAGGGATATGGGATGAGCAATCACGGCCATGCCTCCGGCCCTGAGGGTCAGGTCCAGGGCCTCATCAAAGGATATCTTCTCCTTGGGGACAAAACCGGGAAGGCCCGGCATGAGAAACTTTGAGAATACCCCTTTAACGCTCTCGGCGTGCCCGTGTTCCACCAGGACCCGGGCAACGTGGGGGCGGCCGAGAGAGCCGTCACCCGAAAGAGCCCGGACCTCCTCATGTGAGATATTAATGCCATTTTTCTGGAGATCGAGTACCATCCTTTCGCCCCGGGTCTCGCGAAATCGAGCCAGCTCAGAGAGACGATCGACCAGTGGGCGGTAACCGGGATCGATCAGAAGACCGAGGAGATGAAAGGAACCTCCCTCGTAATCGATACTGAACTCCACGCCGGGCACAACCCGGCATCCATGAAGACTGCATTCCTTCAGGGCGCCGTGGACACCGGCCACCGTGTCGTGGTCCGTAACGGCTATGACGCTGAGCCCCTCTTCCGCGGCATGCTCTACCAGCTTTTCCGGCTCATAGATGCCGTCCGAGGCCGTTGTGTGGCAGTGGAGATCGATAAGCTTCATAATGATTTTCCGTTCTTTTCTGCCAGAGACACACCATGCACTTTTTACTTCAAGGATAAAACCGGACCACTCAATTATGTCTCATGAAAAAATCCTTTACAGTTTCTTTCTCTTTCATCTTTACTGTCAGATCAATATTTGAAAGCCCGCTAAAACATTCCGGGCTGAAAGAGATCGGAATAACGAGGAACCATTAATGTTTGTTGGAATTGATCTGGGTGGAACAAGTATCAAGGGCATACTAACGGATAAACATGGAAAGGAGCTGAGCTTTCGCGAGGTCCCCACCCCTTCCAGAGCGGGGGATATCGACAATTCCCTATACAATATCGTAGAAGGGCTGGCCACTTCGGCCTCTATATCAAAGATTGATATCGCCGGCGTGGGAATCGGGAGCGCCGGGCAGATCGACCGAAAGCGGGGCGTGGTCCTGTCCAGTCCCAATATACCGGCCCTGAACAATCATCCTCTGGCGAAAAACGTGGAAAAGATGACCGGTATTCCGTACGTTCTTCTGGAAAACGACGCCACGGCCGCTCTGGTAGGAGGATGGTGGAAGGGCAACGGTTCCCGTTTCCGAAACTGGATCATGGTCACCCTCGGCACCGGTATCGGTGGTGGAATCATCATTGACGGACGAATCTTCACCGGCCAGGCAGGCAGTTCCATGGAGATAGGCCACGTCTCCATAGACCACCAGGGCCGGGAGTGCACCTGTGGCAACCGGGGATGCCTGGAACGGTACGCCTCGGCCTCGGCCCTCTTTGCTGACGCGAAAAAACGTCTCGAAACCGGTGAAGAGTCCGTTCTTCAGGAGGAATATCAGAACAAAACCCTGTCCGCCGAATCGATATTCAATGCCGCCGCGAAGAAAGACGCCCTGGCAAGGGAACTGGTACGGGACACCGGGACCTGGCTCGGCTACGGAGTCGTTACCCTGATCAATCTTTTTAATCCCGAAGCCATCATCTTCGGCGGGGGAATGTCCTCTTCTTTGAAGCTGCTTCTCCCTCCCATGGAAAAGGTGATCAGGGAGAGGGCCCTGGTCGGCATGAAGGAGAATGTAAAACTCCTGCCCATCAAGGATCAGTCCCGGATACCGGCCCTGGGTGCCGTGAAGATGGTCCTGGACTCCTTCCGTTCTCATTGAAAAATCAATTGACGCTTGTCTCTCCTGAGGGACATTACTTTTCCATCACATAAATCGGAGAGACCTCTTCATGTCCGACATCAGGGAATCGACACAAATCAGCCGAAGGAAGGTCCTGAAAACCACAGCCTGGGCCCTTACCCTCCTTCCTCTCCTCCTGGTGGGAAATCTCGTCCGTAAGCGGATGAAGGTCATCCAGGCTACCAGAGAAAAAGTCGAGATACCCTTTGATATTCAGGATGGGGTTCACCTCTTCCCTGATGTCATCGTCAACCGGCAGGGTGACTCCATTCTTTTTCTATCCACCCGCTGTCCCCACCTCGGATGCCGCATCGACGCCTACAGGGAGGGACAGCTCATGTGTCCCTGCCATGGATCCCGCTTCGACAGGAGGGGCAAACTGCTTGAGGGTCCGGCCACCAGAGGACTGGAGCGGCTCGGTTTCACTAAAGACACGGAAAAGGGTGTGTTCATCGTTGAACCTCCTGCGTGAAAAAAAGATATCACTTCCCGGAATTTTCCGGGCATGGAACCGTGTCTTCCCCACGACCGGCTATCTCTCTTTCGCCGCCTTTGTCATAGCCACGGTATCCGGGGTCGTGCTGGCCATCCCTTACGACGTGGCGAAGCCGGCCGAATCGATTCAGCTCATGCTTCTCTCCAATCGGCCCGCGGCCCTGGCCCGGGCCATCCATTACTGGAGCGCCCACCTCTTCCTGGTATTCATGGCCCTTCACCTCATTGAGTACATCAGCCGTGGCGAGGAGAACCGGGTGTCCCGGGGAGTATGGATACGACTCACCCTGGCCCTCCCGGCCGCTGTTCTTGTCATGCTGACAGGCTTTATTCTTAAAGGGGACGCAGAAAGCTTCCTGGCCCTCCAGATATTCCAGGGACTCCTGGCTTCCCTTCCCAGGGGAGGCGATGAGATCACCTTCGCTATTCTCGGGGCGGACATGCAGCTGGTCTACGTTCACCACGTGGCCACCACCACCATCTATCTCTGGGTCATCGCCGCTGAACACGCGCGAAGGGTATGGCCCACCCTGGCCTCCCATGTGATGATCATGACACCAGTTCTCTTCCTCTCATTCCTGGCCCCGGTCTACCTTCATGACGGGAGCGACCCTGTGAAGAAGGGGCCCTGGTACTTCGTCGGCCTCCAGGAGGTACTTCACTGGGTGAGCCACCCCTTCTGGGTTGTCTTCGCCCTTACATTGCTTCTTTTCTTTTTCGCCCTCTATCCCCGTCTTCCTGAACGGTTCCTCCGCCCGGCCCGGATAGTCCTGGGGATACTCTTTCTCCTTTACGTTGCCTTCTTTATCATCGGCTGGTTTTTCCGGGGTGCAGGATGGCAATTCGTGTTCCCCTGGGAAGGGTTGTCGGGAGCGGGATTATGAGAGTGACCAGGCAGAGAATCCTTCTTTTCACGGCAGGGCTCGGTCTTGTGGCCGTTCTTATTATTCTCCTCCCCGGGGCCTTTATCAGCCGGGAAGACGTCTCGGGAAACGCTCTCACGGAAGAAAGGGTGGCCCGGAGTGACACCCTGGGGGAACTCCGGGAAGGATGCATTATCTGTCACGGTGAGATGACCGGTCTCTCCTCATCTCACGATCCCCGGGCTCTGGGATGCTCATCCTGCCACCTGGGCAACCGACACACTTTGGACAAAGAGGAGGCCCACCGGAACATGGTCAGGGTACCGGGCAACCTGGACCAGGCCCAGAGGACCTGCGGACAGGCAGATTGCCATCCGGACCTCGTGGAGAAGGTGACCGGTTCTCTTATGGCGAGCGGCCGGGGGATGGTCTCGGTCAACCGGTACGTCTTCGGAGAGGCGCCCACACCGGACGGAGAGGGCCACATGGACCGGCTTGGCGCCACTCCGGCCGACCTTCACCTTCACCAGCTCTGCCGGGTCTGCCACCTCGGAACGAAAAAGGTCGAGTTCTCCCCCATCACGGAAACGACGGTCGGTGGAGGATGTACCGCCTGTCATCTTTCTTACAGTAAAGAGGCGGAAAGAGAGCTGGCTGCCTACAAAAAGGGAGGAGAGGTCCCCCGGAGCCATCCCCGGCTCGATATCGAGCCGGACAACACGCGTTGTTTCGCCTGTCACGCCCGGTCGGGGCGTATCTCCACCAGTTACCGGGGCCTTCATGAAACCACCCTGGACCCGGAAGACGTAAGCCCCGGAGACGATTACCTGGTTCACGAGGATGGCAGGGTCTTCTCCCGTCAACCGGCCGATGTTCACCACGAGAAGGAGATGGCCTGCATCGACTGCCACACGGCCCGGGATACCATGGGCGACGGTAAGACGTATAAGCACCAGAATGAACAGGTGGAGGTATCCTGCGTCGACTGCCACAGGACCGGCCGGCCTGAGACCGTCAGGGCCGACAGGCTGGACACGGATTCCCGGAAGATTCTGAAACTTCGCGACAGGGAGGTACCCGACCGGGAATACGTCCTTACGGAGAGGAGGGGCCAGCCTCTGGTCAATGTGTTTCTCGATAAAATGGGAAAGGTGGTCATGGAAGGGAAAAAGAGAGGGAATATCCACGCCCTGAAGAGCCCCCTTCCGGTATGCACACAGGGCGTGGATGGACATGAGCGTCTTACCTGTAAGAGCTGCCATACCTCCTGGTCCCCTACCTGCATCGCCTGCCATACCCGGAGAGACGACACGGTCTCCCTTCTCAGGCGAATCCTGAAGGGTAAGGATTCCTACCCGTGGGAGGAGCTGATGGACCTCTTCGTGGCGGCCCCTCCCACCATGGGCGTCCGCATCGACTACGAGACGAAAAAGGAGATCATCGACACCTTCATCCCCGGCATGATCATGACTATCGATAACCTTGAACTCTCCTACGATTACCGGAACCAGCCCCTCTCCATCGGGGGAAATACCTGGCAGGTATTCCGCCGGCTCTACGCTCCCACGTCTTCACATACCATCGTCCGGGAGGCGAGGAGATGCGAATCGTGCCATCTGGACAGCAGAGCCGTGGGCTACGGCAAGGGAACATTAGTATACCGGAGCGGGGAATCGTTCCCCTGGAGATTTACGCCATCCTACGGTCCCCACCCCGTCGACCGGCTCCCCCTGGACGCCTGGATCGAACCGGGGAACGACGGGAAGCGTGAGTATGTCTCCACCCGGAGAGGGGCGCGCCCCCTTAATCGAAGGGAACAGTATAAAGTACTGCGGGTAGGACGATGCCTCCAGTGCCATCCCTCGGAGGGATCTAAGATCAACCCCATATATTCAGATTTCCAATGGTCCCTGGATAACCGGAAACCGGTCTGCGGCCGGGACTGACAGGTTCACCATTTCGATTTGACAGATAACCGGTATCGTGTCAGGATACGTGGCTATCAGGTGAGGGAGGTTACTGTTATGGCTGAAAAGAAAAAAAGTTCATCGAAAGGGACCGCGAAAAAGGAAACCGGCAAAAAAGCCCCGGCGAAAAAAAACGCAACCGGTAAAACCACAGTAAAGAAGGGGAAAGCCTCGAAAACGGCGTCATCCCCGGTTAAGGAACTGACCGACCTGGCGAAAAAACTCGGAAATGAGGATATTCGATTCCTTATAGAACAGGCTAAGACGCTTATTTACAACCGCGAGATGGAAGCGGAGCATGAGAAAATGCGCGCCCGGGAAAAGGAAGTCCGGGGAAAACTTTCCCGGCCGGTCTACGATGATACCGTGGAGTTCGTGGAAGGCAAAGAGGGGGACCATTTTATCATAGTTATGCGAAATGAACGCAACTTCTTCGACCGGGACGAGATGCGGAAGATCGTAAAGCTCTGCCACGCCGCGGAAAACGACACTGACGCCGGTGAGAGGCTCTTCTCATGGTTCAGCCGCTTTCGCCAGGACGTGGTCCGGAACTCCGACCTTTCAGGTCCGGCTGACGCCATCCTGGTTAATCTCTACAGGTCGATCATAAAGACCTACACGGTCAAAGAGTGAAACAGTTCAGTCATTATTACTAAAGATTCATTTTAAACAAATAGAATGAATTATTATTCCCGCCCTCTTCGGCGCCGGGTATAACAGAGTTTCTTTATAGCAAATAAAAGTAAGGAATAAAGCCTGGAAACAGGTTATTCTTTCCTGAGATTCGACGGGAGACCGTGATTGAATTTCATCTACGGCGGAATATTCATACTCTACGCGCTGGTACTTCTCGGTTTCGGTGTATACGACAGCCGCAGGGTGAAGGACTTTTCCGATTACGTTGTGGCCGGCCGCAGCCGGGGGAGCATCATGGTGGCCGCTTCGTTGCTTGCAACCGTGGTGGGCGCATCGGCCACCATGGGTGTGGTTTCACTGGCCGGCCAGGCGGGTCTGCCCGCCTTCTGGTGGCTGGGAAGCGGGGCGCTGTTCCTCTTTCTCTCGTCCCGGCTTATCGGAGGCATGCTATCCGGCATGGGTGTCTTTACCCTGCCCCATCTGGCCGAACGTCTCTTCGGAGGAAAGATATACAGACTCATCGCACTCCTGATCGTCATCGGCTGGAGCGGTATCGTGGCGGCCCAGTTCGTGGCAGGGGCGAAAATCGTGGCCACCTTTACCGGTCTCACCTATTCCCTTTCCCTTCTCCTGGTGGTGCTCCTTATCGTCCTCTACACTATCCTGGGAGGACAGCTTTCCATCTTTCGGACAGACCTTATTCAGGCCCTTATACTCTTCGGCGGGATATTCCTCACCCTGATACTGCTTCTGAATCAGGCTCCGGCACTGGAAGAGTTCCCAACTCTGGCAGGCGCCATGGAGTCCTTTCCCCTCTCCCGGTGGGCCTATTTTACCTTTATCGTGGGGAGCGCCTTCTTCGTGGGACCCGATATCTTCAGCCGTTTCTACAGCGCCCGAAGTCCCCGCTCGGCCAGGGTTGGCGGCACACTGGCGGCCGGAAGTCTCCTTCTTTTCAGCGGCATGATAACCCTCATAGGTGTCTGGGGAAACAGCAACCTGCCTGGCGTGGAAGGGGACAGGCTCCTGACCGTCATACTGGCGGAACACCTTCCCCCCGTTCTGGGCCTGCTCCTGGCCCTGGGCCTCTTCTCCGCCATCGTCTCTTCGGCCGACACCTGTCTCATGTCCGCGACATCCACCCTGGAGAACGACCTTGTCGGCCGCAGGGTGGTTAAAGAGAACCGTCTTCTGGTCCTGGTCCTGGGCGGGGCGGCGGGAGTCATCGCTTACCTGCGGCCGGGAATCATTCCGAACCTCATGCTGGCCTACAATCTCTTCTCCTGCGGAGCCATACCTCCCATGGCCATGGCCCTCCTCAGGTTGAGGTTCCGTGAGAAAGATGATTTCCCCCTTCTCCATCCCCTTGCCGCGGGACTGGCCGTTATAACAGGAGGAAGTCTCGGCATGGCCTCGTCCATCCTGCATAACGATCTGCTGGCCCTGGCCGGCTTTACCCTCTCACTCCTCTTTTCCCTGGCCGGTATTTTCATCCTGCGTAAAAAATCTTAACATTTCATGAAAGCCGGCCCTGCCGGTTGAAAAAAGCATTGCAGATCCCGGCGGTTATGATACAAATTAACCGTTCCGGTATACTATAATATTCATAATCAGTATCTCGTCCGAAAAGATACTTTTAGATGAAAATGAATCGATATCTCAGCCTCCCGGGGCTGCGGGGATATAAGAGTTTTTAAGCAAATGACGTTAACGGATACACGCTGATTTAAAATATAACCTGGAGGAACTGCATGGAAACAACTCATCTTTCGGACATGATGTTCCGGGCCTGCGAGACCCACGGACCCGGTGAAGCTCTCAAATGGAAGGAAGGAGATACATGGATGTCCTACTCCTACAGCGAGGTGGCAACACTGGTGGAAACAATCGGCCTGGGGCTTCTTGCCTCGGGAGTGGAGAAGGGAAACCCCATCGGTATCTTTTCCCAGAACTCCCAGCGTTGGGTGCTGAGTGATTACGCTTCCCTCATGCTTCGTTGTCCCACCATACCGATCTACGCCACGAATACCGCTGCCCAGGCCGCCTATATCATCAACGACGCCGCTATCAAGGTCCTTTTCGTGGGTGACACTGAACAGTATGACCGTATCCTCTCCTTATGGGACGAATTACGTGACCTCCAGCTTGTCGTCACACTCGATCCTTCCATGGAGAAGAAGAACGACCGTACCATTACACTGGAAGAACTTATGGAACGGGGTAACGACGCCTCCCTGAAGGAGAAGCTTGAATCGATCCGGTCCGAAAGTGATCCTGATTCCCTGGCCACCCTGATCTATACCTCGGGTACAACAGGCAATCCCAAGGGGGTTATGCTCTCCCACGGGAATTTTTTCCACCAGTTCCGGTGTCTCGGGGATTACTTTGACGTGACTCCCGACGACCGCTCCCTCTGCTTTCTCCCTTTAAGCCACGTCTATGAACGAAGCTGGAGTTATTACGCGTTTCACAGCGGCACGACGAACCATTACTTCCCGGATCCGAAACAGATCGTAGAATACCTCCAGGAGGTGAAGCCCACGGTCATGGTAAGCGTTCCCCGGCTCTACGAGAAGGTCTACTCCACGGTAACTTCTCAGCTTGAGAGCGCAAGTTCAATCAAGAAGGGCCTCTTTAACTGGGCCGTGAAAACCGGCCTAAAATACCAGCTAAAATCGAGGAGAGGGAGGTTCACCGGCCCCTTCCTGTCCCTCTCCTACTCTCTGGCGGACCGGCTTGTCCTGGGGAAGATACGGAATGCAGTGGGCGGTCCCAAGAACTTCTTCTCCGCCGGGGGCGCTCCCCTTTCCCGGGAGATCGAGGAGTTCTTCCTCTCCGCTGACCTTCTGATCTGCCAGGGATACGGCCTGACCGAGACCTCCCCGATGGTCTCCTTCAATGCCCCTCCCGCCTTTAAGTTCGGGACCGTGGGCAGGCCGGTGCCCGAGGTGGATGTTCGTATAACGGACGAGGGTGAAATCACGGTAAAGGGACCCAATGTTATGATAGGTTACCATAACCGGCCCGATGAGACTGCCGAGGTCCTCCGGGACGGCTGGTTCCATACCGGGGACATCGGGTTTATCGACGATGATGGATACCTGGTCATCACGGACAGGATAAAGGACCTCATAATAACGGCCGGGGGGAAGAATATCGCGCCCCAGAACATAGAGACCGAGATCGGCAAGGACCATTATATCGAACAGATGGCCGTAATCGGGGACAGGCGGCCCTATGTGGTTGCCCTGATCGTTCCCTCCTTCCTCTCACTGGAGGAGTACGCCCGCGGGAAGGGTATCGAGTTCTCGACCCGGGAAGAGCTGGTGAATCATCCGGACATCCAGGCTTTCTACCGGTCCCGCATCGATAAATCGAAGGACAAACTGGCCCGTTTCGAGCAGATCAAGAGATTCACGCTCATCCCCAACGAGTTCACTCAGGAGGGAGGAGAACTGACTCCAACCCTTAAAATCAAACGTAAGTTAGTTCAGGAGAAGTATGAAGACCTGATCGAAAAGATGTATGCCGGGTCCGGGGAATAGTTACCCTTCCAGATCCCGGATCAGTTCATCAACGCGGCGGGCCGTCTCATCAAAAGTAAAGAGGGAGGCCCGCCGTTCTCCTCTCACTTTCATATCGCTTCTCAACCCGGTATCATCCAGGAGAGTCATCATTCCTTCAGCGATACTATCAGGGTCTTCCGGGTCGCAGTAGAGGGCCGCGTCGCCGCAGACCTCCGGTATACTTGCCCTCTTTGCCGCCACGACAGGTGTTCCGCAGGCCATGGCCTCCAGGGGCGGCAGGCCGAAGCCCTCGTAGAGGGATGGAAAGACAAAAATTTCCGCGGCCCGGTAGAGGTTGATCACCTCCCGGTCATCCAGGTATCCGGGCAGGATCACCCGTCCCGGCCCACGGACATCTTCCAGGTCAAGCCCGGCGTCCCGGAAGGCCTGGTAGCTTCCTCCAACTATGACCAGGTCCAGCTCACGGTTTGTCCCTCCCGCAAGAGTGCCGTAGGCCTCCAGCAGTTTACGAAAATTCTTTCTCGGTTCAAGAGATCCCAGTCCCAGGATAAAAGGACGGTCGATCCCTTTAAATCGCAGCAGTTCCCTGTCCGGTTCCCCGGGTGTAAAGCTCTCCTTGGCCGCCCCGTGGATCACCGTAATTTTCTCTTCCGGAATGTTCAGGTGTCTGACGATCTCTTCTTTTGAGAACTCGCTTACCGTTATGATATGACGGGAGTTACGGGCCGACCGGCCGAAGAGGAGCCTGTACAGCATGGCGTAGGACCGGGAAAACCACTCCGGGTGGGGCAGAAAGGCGACGTCGTGGATGGTCTGCACCTTGTTACCGTAGAAAACGGGGCCGATACCGGAGAAGCTCACCAGAAGGGGTTCCCCTTCCCCGCGGCACCGAAGGGGCAGGGTCACCTGCTCCCATGGGTGTCCCTGAAAAGGGGAGAGCACGTCAGCCTCCAGTTCAAGGGCCGCGTCCACCAGTTCGATCCGGGAGGGGGCGAACACAGACGCGCGGGGCCGAAAACGTTTAAGACGAAGGGAGACTTCCAGGGCGTATCTCTGGATACCGGTTATCTTCTGTGAGAGAAACCGTCCGTTGATGGCGATCATAGTCTTCTCTCTTTCGGGGCAGGATGGAGCACCCGGTCATGACAGGTCTGGCAGGTCTCAAAAAGACCTTCGATAAATTCTACATCCTCAACCCGGTAGAGATATACCTTTTCGCGGTTAACCACCCCGTCCCGGTCGAGAAAGAGGGCCGGTCTACTCATTGTACACCTCTCCGGATAGCCGTCACGGTAAATCCCGCAATGGTTACGACGGAAAAGAAGAGTGTCAATCGAATTTGCTCTCACCTTCCTTCCGTTCAGACTCCTCCTCGTACTTCTCGATGATCCGTTCCGCCGAGTTGAGCAGGTAGAGGGAGAGAAAGACGAGCATTACCACCAGAAGAAAAAGAATCAGGGTCAGCTTCGGCGTGATATAGAGTAACAGAACCGACAGGAGACCGAGAATGATGGTATAACTGTAAATAATAAAAAGAATCCCCTTCTGGGAAAATCCGAGAGAGATGAGCCTGTGATGCAGGTGGTTCTTGTCCGCGAGGAAGATATTATACCCCAGGCGGTATCGCTTGATCATGACAGAAAGGATATCATAAATCGGGACCAGAAGCAGGATAAGGGGTATTAAAAATATTGTGGCCACGGCCGATTTCTTAATGTCCATCAGTGAGATGGTTGAATACATGAATCCGAGGAGATAGGCGCCGCCGTCTCCCATGAATATCTTCGCGGGAGGAAAATTGAAGAGATAAAATCCCACGATGGAACCCGCCAGGCAGGCGGCGATGGTCATGACCATCGGATTGTTCTGTATCGAGGCGATGACGAAGATAAAGATCGTTGCCAGGAGGACGACACCCGAGGCCAGGCCATCCATGCCATCCAGGAGATTGATGGCGTTCATGAAACCTACAATCCAGATAATGGTCAGAACGTAAGACAGGTAACCGAAATGGATCACTCCAAAATCGAAAATGGTAAGGTAGGTAATATTCAGGCCGGACATGGCCACCAGGGAGGCGGCCACGACCTGGAGTATAAGCTTGAACCAGGCCCTGAAATTAACCAGGTCATCGATAAAGCCGGCGCTGAAGGCGACCACCAGTCCCAGGGTATAGGTGGTCGCGTTAAAACGGGTTCCCTCTCCCCCAAGCACGAATATATGGAAAGCCACTATGAAACCGAGGAATATGGCCAGGCCGCCCAGGCGGCTTATCGGCTTTGTGTGGATCTTCCGGTCCGACATTGTGTCAAAGAGCTTTAACCGGCGGGAAAGATATATAATGACTGGTATGGCCGCAAGGGAAATTATAAAGGAGATTCCGGCGGGATACAGGAACTCAATCAGCATGTCAGGATCCTTTATACAGATGATCAGTCAAACTAATACTTCCGGCGAGTCAGGTTGAACCGGCACAGGGTAATTATCAACCACTATTTGGGAAGGAGACTCCGGAAGGTTTCGGCGAACCGGTCCATGGCCGGTCCATGAGCGTATCTTGTTTCCACGTGTTCCCTGGCGGCATCCTGCATGGCCGCGTACCCGGCCTCTTCACAGATAAACCTGATGGCTCCGGCGAGGCTCTCAGGATCGGCTACGGGGACCACCCGTCCGGTCCGGCCATCGATGTTCACCAGGGGTACGCCGGAACCGGGAATATCCGTGGAGACAACGGGCGTGCCGCAGGCCATGGCCTCCAGCTGGACCACGCCGAACATTTCACTCTTATGAGTGGATGGCAGGCAGAAGACCCGGGCCGCCCGGTACCAGGCGGAGAGGTCCTCGTTCGGTATCCTTCCGGCAAGGGTTACCCTCGTTTCCAGACCGGCTTCTTTTATTCGGCCTTCCAGCTCTTCCTTCAGGGGACCGGAACCACCGATAACTATCCGGTAATCATCAGAAAGATACCGGGCCGCTTCAATGAGATGGTGAAAGCCTTTGTAGTAGATCAGGCGGCCCAGGGTAAAGACCAGGTGCTTTTCCCTGAAATTTTCCTGCAATTTTCCGTAGAGGTCGTGATTCATTCGGTCTTCAGAAAGGCGGCCCGCGTCAAAAGGATAGGGAATGACGACTCCCTTTCCCTGGAAGAGATGAGCGTACTTCGAGGCCCTCAGGTGATTCTCCGTGAATCCGATAACAAGGTCCGCCCGTTTAATCAGCCATTTCAGCAGGGGTTCATAAAAAAAAAGGATAATCTTCTGTTTAATAATATCGGAGTGCCAGAAAAGGATAAGGGGACGTTTCGGGCGCACCAGGAAGAGTGCCAGGTTTGCCAGGGGATTAGGAAGGTGAACCAGGAGAGCGTCGTACTCCTTCCATTTTCGGGCCAGGATAGTCATGTACTGCAGCGAAAGAGGCGTGGAAAAAACTTCAATGAGACGGGAAGCCCGGAATATTCTGTATCCTGGTCCTTCCTCTTCCGAGTAGTTCATCCTGTCATTAAAACAGAGAACATCGGGAGTGACATCCCGTTCCGGAATGGACCGGGCAAGGTCAAAGGTGGTCTGTTCCACCCCCCCGCTGTAAGGCGGAAAATATTTTCCCAGTTGTAAAAGTTTCACGATGTATCGATCCGGAAAGGGGTATCCTGACGCAGGACCGATAATTGTCAACAAAAAAGGGAGAGAGGTAATAGACTCTTTCTACGGTGTGATAAACCTGAATACCGTGATTAAAACCGTGATCATAGCAAAGCCGATAGTTACGAGGGCCGTAATCCGGGTAAATCCCTTCTCAAAGGATTCAAAACGCTTCTCAACCTGCTCAAATCCCTGTTTCATCAGCTCTCTCTGGGACTTCAGCTCTTCTTCCACGCGGACAATCCGTTCCCTTAATTCGAGGTCCCGTTCATGGAAGTGACGGGTAAAGGGGATATCAGCCAGCCAGTTGGGCAGGTTCCGCCGGACGTAGGTCCCGATCTGTAAAAGCTCTTCCTCTCGCAAGGTCATGTCACTACCCTTTTCATTCATCATAGCGTAACACACCTCCCGGTCCCCGGGATTCCAGGAATAAAAACAGTAAAAAGTTGGTTCTTAAT
>CAZYBU010000037.1:0-2061 GCA_964645775.1 uncultured Leptospirales bacterium
TAGAGCAGCTGATTTGTAATCAGCAGGTTGCGGGTTCAAGTCCCATCGCCAGCTCATAGGTGAGGTTCCCGAGTGGCCAAAGGGAACAGACTGTAAATCTGTCGGCGTAGCCTTCGGTGGTTCGAATCCACCCCTCACCACAGAAAGAGCTTAACATTCCCCCGGAATCCGTAAAGGAATCCGGGGGAATAAAGAGCCTTTTTAGCACAAAAGGCAAGCTACCTCACAAGAGATGCTTCAAAATTAAAAAGTGTCACAAAGTGTCACGATTTTTTTGGAGGCGTCTCATGAAAATTAAAAACCACTACATCTACACCCGTAAAAAATCACCGTTTTACTACATTCGCTTCACCCCTGAAGAACTGCGGGCGCTTTTTCCCGTGAAATGGGAAACAGTCTGGCCAGACCGGAGAGCCTACGTTTCAAATCTACTGGCAGCGACTACCGGCATGAGGTTATCGGAAATACAGGGACTTCTTGTCAAACACGTAAACACGGACACAAAATCAATCCGCATTTTGAGGAGCTGGGACGGGCGCTTGAACCAGCCGAACCGGACACCGAAAAACAAGAAAACCCGTGAAATCGAGTTATCCGATACGGTATTCAATGAGATACAACTTCTTATAGAAGAAAACCCGGAACCGGGGAACCGGGAAGCGTTTCTATTCCCCGGAGAAAAACCCGGTCTACCCATGGATAAAAAATATTTCCCGCGACATTTTAAAAAGGCGATACGGAAATCGGGCATTAACACAGAGGATAGACATTTTTCCTTCCACTGTTACAGACACACCGTAAATACACTTTTAATTGAGGCAGGGGTAAACCCCTTTAAAGTGGCGGCATACCTGGGACATTCTCGGAACGACATGACAGCCCTTTATCATCATAGCAATATCAGAGATCACGGCGACATTAGATTGATTTTTGAAAACCTGTTAAAGCCGTCCCCGAATATTACACTTTTGAGGCATGCGTAAATAATTGTTGACAATACAGCTTAAAGTCGGTATATTGCATCATGACAGGCAAGGAGCTTATCAAGTTGTTAAAAAGTGGCGGCTGGGAGCTGGACCGGGTAAAAGGTTCCCACCATATTATGATAAAAGGGAAAAAGACCCTTTCTGTACCTGTTCACGGTAAAAAGGATTTACCGCCGAGCATTTTACACCGGATTATGAAGGATGGAGGATTAAAGTCATGATTAACTATCCCGCAAAAATTGAGTACAGCAAAAGCGACAAGGTGTACACGGTGGCTTTTCCGGACCTTCCCGGATGCCATACCTACGGGGAAACACTGGAAGAGGCGCAGAGCATGGCGGCCGAAGCCCTTACCGGGTATCTGGAAAGTATTGATTTACGCAAGATGAAAATACCGGAACCTTCAAGCCTGAAGGGTAAAAACATTTATTATATCGGCCCGGACGTAAAAACAGCCTTCGCTATATGGATGAAACTAACGCGAAAAGCAAAGGGATTGTCACAAAAGAAAGCCGCCGAACTTCTGGGAATCAATTTTCAGTCATACCAGAAATACGAAAACCCCAGAAAGGCAAATCCGACACTCATAACTTTATGGAGAATTGAAAAAATATTCAACGAAAGGATTTTAGTATAACGGCAAAATATTTTTTATGCAGGAGAGATAGGCCGACGGGCCGAAAAGGGCGGAACCCTGCCGCCAGTAAATGGCAAGGAAATTTCACCCAGGGCTGGCAAGTATTTCTCTGTCATCCCGACAGAGCCGGGATTTCTCGCAATTATCTTTCAATATGGAACAGCTAATTTTTATTCCGTAATGGACTTGCATTTATGACACCTTATCCTATCCTTCTCCAATGGACCGCTTCAGCCGCCAGATGACCATTCCAGGATGGGGAGAGGATGGACAGGAGATACTTCGCGAAAGTCATCTCTTTGTCGCGGGCGCAGGCGGCCTGGGTTCCCCTCTCCTTGTCTATCTTGCCAGGGCCGGCCTGGGACGAATAACCTTCTGTGACCATGACGCGGTCCATGAGACCAACCTTCACCGTCAGTTCCTTTACAGCAGGGATTC
>CAZYBU010000037.1:2071-30736 GCA_964645775.1 uncultured Leptospirales bacterium
TGTCGGAAAGCCGAAAAGCCGGGTGGCCCAGGATGTTCTCGGGAGAGAACACTCTGTTGAACCAGCCACGGAAATTCGGGGGCTCTCTGAAAAATGCACACGGGAGTCCCTGCCGGACCTGGTTCCGAAGGATGTCTCCGTTATTGTCGACTGCCTGGACAGCTTTTCCGCGCGCCATGATTTAAACCGGTTTGCCGTGGATAGAAGCATCCCCCTGGTCCACGGGGCCGTATCTGGATTACGGGGACAGCTGACCCTTGTGATCCCGGGCAAGACGGCCTGCCTTGGCTGCTTCTTGCCGACCGGAGAGAGCGAGAGGGAGGGGGCCATCGCGGGACCGGCTGCGGGAGTAATCGGCTCCATGCAGGCCCTGCAGGTCCTTATCTGGTTGACGGGAACCGGAACACCCCTTACCAATAAACTGTACTTCTGGGACGGAGCCTCTGGAGAATCGACCGTTCTGAATCTTACAAAAAATCCCCGGTGTAGCGTCTGTGGAAAAAGCGGAAGCGAGTGACCGGGAAGGAGGAACAAGTGAGCTGGAGAACCCGAATCATTATCATTGTCCTGGTCCTGCTTCTGGCCGGTGGCCTCTTTATCTTTTTCCGATATTTATTCACCTATGAACAGCGCAATATCGTTAAAAGACAGATTGAAACCGTTACGGGCCAGGACCTGACCATAACGATCTTCGGTTTCGATGGCAGGGTCATCAAACGGTGGACCGGCGTGCGGAAGATAACCTCCGGGAAGGAAGGACGTGATTATACCTATTTCTATACAAAGGATAACAAATACGTCCAGATCCCAAATTCTGTCTGGTACGTAGCCGAGGAACAATAGCGGGATGCTTCACCAGCCTGTCACTCTTCTTCCGGGTGTGGGAGAGAGAAAGGCCCGGGTCCTTGAGGAAGAGACAGGTATTTCGTCCCTGGAAGACCTGCTTTTTCATGCTCCCCGCAGATACCTGGACCGTTCATCCCTGAAAGCGATACGGGACTGCTTCGAGGGGGAGGAGGTGACGATTTCAGGACGGGTGATGCAGGTCCAGAAGGGTGGCAGAAAAAAGACTCATCTCAGGGTCACGATCCATGACGGGACTGATGATCTGGACGCTGTTTTTTTCGCGGGAATCCGTTTTTTTGAAAATTATTTTCAGGCGGAAGATGAAGTCCTCCTCTCTGGCAGGATCTCCTTTTACCGGGGGCAGAGGCAGATAACACATCCCGAATTCGATCGACTGAACGATTCCGAAGAAGGGATCAACACAGGCCGGGTCGTTCCTCTTTACCCTTCAACTGAAAAGCTTAAAAAACAGGGGTTCGACTCCCGTACATTTCGAAGGATCATACACGAGACACTGGATAACTATCTCTCTCCCATCCAGGACAGGTTCAATCGGGTCCTTCCCAGAGAGGAGCTGCCCCCCTACGGCGATGCCCTGGAGACCCTGCACTTTCCAGAAAAGATCGAAGATATCGAACCGGCCAGGATACGCATGGCCTTCCACGAGGCCCTTCTGCTCCAGTATTATCTTCTGCTGAGAAAATCCCTCCGAAAAAGGGAAGAAGGACCGGCACCGGGAAGCTCAGATATCCACGCAAGTGCCGGGGAGGACCTCGAAAAATTCATCCGATCACTCCCCTTCGCGCTGACCGGTGATCAGAAAAAAGCCATCGATGAAATCACACGGGACTTGATAAGCGGCTTTCCCATGAACCGTCTTCTTCAGGGAGATGTCGGTTCCGGCAAGACTCTCGTAGCCTGCGCAGCCATGCTCTTCGCCTCACACCTGGGCCTTCAGACCGCTCTCATGGTACCGACCGAGGTTCTCGCCCGGCAGCACTACGCCACCCTGAAGGGATTTTTGGGCGATCATCTCAATATTGAGATCCTCACGGGGACAACGCCTGAAAAAGAACGCAGGGGGATAACCTCTGATCTCGCCGTGGGGAGGCTTGACGTGGTTACCGGAACCCATGCCCTCTTTCAAAAAGGGGTATCCTTTCATAACCTCGGACTTGTGATAATTGATGAGCAGCACCGTTTCGGCGTGGAGCAGAGAGCCCGGCTTCTTGAAAAGGGACATCATCCTCACCAGCTCTCCATGACAGCCACGCCCATACCTCGTTCCCTCTCCCTGACACGATATGGTGACATGGAGGTTTCATCTATTCGGGAGAGACCGGCCCAGCGGAAAAAAGTGACAACCCATTCTTTCCCGGAATCACGCCTCCGGGGCGTTTACAATTCGATGGAGAAATACGTCTCCTTGGGAAGGCAGGTCTTTTACATCCTCCCCCTGATCGAGGACTCAGAGAAACTCGACCTTGCTTCCGCAGAAAAAAGGTTCAGTGAACTCAGGGAGATTTTCTCTCACAGGAGTGTTGAGCTTCTTCACGGCCGCGTACCAGAAGATAAGAGCCGGGAGATCATGGACCGTTTTTCGGAGGGAAGGACGGATATCCTGGTGGCCACCACAGTTATCGAGGTAGGTGTGGACATCCCCAATGCCACCATCATTGTAATCGAACACGCAGACCGTTTCGGTCTGGCCCAGCTTCACCAGCTCCGGGGTCGCGTGGGACGGGGAGAATATGAATCCTTCTGCATACTTATACACGGGGATGACCTCTCTGAGACCGCCGAACGGCGGATAGGAACCATGCTGGAGACAGACGATGGTTTCAGGATAGCGGAAGAGGACCTGCGGCTCCGGGGAGCGGGAGAGTTGATCGGAACCCGCCAGCACGGTCACGCCGAATGGATGCAGTTTACGGATCTCTCAAGAGACGCGGAACTGATTGAGAAAGCGAGAGAGGCGGCCCGGGAAATCGATGAGAATATAGATAATCCCGGCATTGCCCTGGAAGAGCTGAAGCAGGGAAAGGTCCCCCCTCCCATGAGAGGTATCAGGACAGGCCGCTTTCGGAGATACCTGTCCTGACCAGATCGATCTTACCCGACTTCACGTTACTCAGGATTTTGAACCGCTTCCCTTCTTTTCACTTCCCTTCTTTTCACTTCCCTTCTTTTCACTTCCCTTCTGGGAGCCCGAACTCTTTTTGGGTCGGGGGGAATAGCTCTTTTTCTCCTCCGCGGCTGTTCTCTTTTCCGGATCATTTTTGGGCTGAGCCGCGGTCTGTCCGTTACTGTTAATGGGTGGGAGTTTTTTTCCCTTCATGATAAGTTCGATCTCTTCCCGGTTCAGTGTCTCACGCACGATAAGAGTTCTGGCCAGCGATTCAAAGATTTTCTTATTCGATGTCAAAATCTTCCTGGCCTCGTCCCGGCATGTCTCGATAATGCCTGTCACTTCCTCGTCAATGAGCTGGGCCATCTTCTCTGAATAGTCCCTGTGCTGGGAGATCTCTCGTCCCAGAAATATCTGCTCGTTTTGACGGCTGAAGGTGAGAAGACCTACCTTCTTGCTCATGCCCCATTCACAGACCATCTTCCGGGCAAGCCCCGAGACCCTCTCCAGGTCGTTACCAGAGCCGGTTGTTATTTCATTAAACTTGATCTCCTCAGCCAGATACCCTCCCAGGAGGACCTTTATCTGGTCCATCCAGTAGCTCATGGGATGAAGAAGCTTATCCTCCTCGGGAAGCTGCATGGTTAGGCCCAAAGCCCGGCCCCGGGGAATAATTGAAATTTTATGGACCGGATCCGCCCCGGTCTTGAGGCCCACCAGGGCGTGCCCAACCTCATGATAGGCGATAATCTCCTTTTCGCGGTCGGATATAAGCATGGAACGGCGTTCCGGTCCCATCATGACCTTATCCTTCGCCTCCTCCATCTCGGACATGCCGATACGCCTCAGGTTCCGTCTTGCGGCAATCAGGGCCGCCTCATTCACCAGGTTGGCCAGGTCGGCGCCCGTGAATCCGGGTGATCCCCGGGCGATGACCCGAAGGTCGACTTCCCGGGAAAGAGGGAGTTTCCGTGAGTGTACGGCGAGTATCTTCTCCCGTCCGCGGAGGTCCGGAATATCCACTACCACCTGCCGGTCGAAGCGTCCCGGTCGCAGGAGGGCCGGATCCAAAACGTCCGGTCTGTTGGTGGCCGCGATTATAACAACCCCTTCATTGACCTCGAAACCGTCCATCTCCACCAGAAGCTGGTTCAGGGTCTGTTCACGCTCATCGTGACCTCCACCCAGGCCCGCTCCCCGCAGGCGACCGACGGCGTCAATCTCGTCTATGAAAATAATGCAGGGCGCGTTCTTCTTGCCCTGTTCAAAGAGGTCCCGCACACGGGAGGCTCCCACACCGACGAACATCTCCACGAAATCGGAACCGCTTATGGAGAAGAAGGGAACCCCCGCCTCTCCGGAGATAGCGCGGGCCAGTAGGGTCTTACCCGTACCGGGAGAACCCATAAGAAGGACACCGGTCGGTATCCGCGCCCCGATATTCACGAATTTCTTCGGGTCCTTGAGAAAATCGACGATCTCCATCAGTTCTTCCTTCGCTTCATCGGCACCGGCCACATCCTCGAACGTCACTTTCTGCTTCATCTCGGGATTAAGCTTGGCCCTGCTCTTTCCGAAGGATAGAGCCTTGTTACCCGCTCCCTGTATCTGGCGTATCATCAGGAACCATATTAGTCCGAAGAAGATAAGCCAGGGAAGAAAACTGATGATTCCGTTCAACAGTATATTGCCCTCATCGTCCTTCCCCTCGACTTGCACGTCGTTGGCCATGAGGGTCTTTACCAGGTCAGGGTCCTGGTACGGTATGTTCGTCCAGAAATCATAGGGCGGAGGAGGATTAAACGCCCCCCCCTTATCCCTGTCGGCAGCAGGTTGTTTCTCCTTCCGATATACACCGGTAATTTTCTTCTCGTTCTCTATGGTAACGCGGAGGATATCCCTGTTCTCCATCCGGGTCATAAATTCGCTGTAGGTTATGAACAGGTTGTCGCCGTCGGACTGGTTCATCTGAAAAATGGCAAGTATGATAAGCCCAATTAGTAAGAATAGGGCTATCTGTCGGACAGTTTTATTCATTCAATAGTGCTCCTGTATGCCAATACATATTATTGTGGTGGGGTCTGATCGATAGCTGGGACAATATGGCAACCTTAGTTTTGCACCGGGGCGATGGCAAGAATTTTTTTTACTTCTCCCTGAACATGGAAGAGCGGGGCCACTCTGTTCTTCCCTCTACCGATAAGTCCGGGCATCAGGGCTGCCACGTCCGTTCCAATCTGCAGGATGGGGACTTGCTCTCTGATATCCGGCGGACATTTCATGTCGATAAGGATCTCATTGATCTTGCGACTACCCCTTTCAAGGCGGATACGGTCTCCCCTTCTCCTGTTTCTGATACTAACCCGGGAAGCAGATTGAGGCAGAGCAACCATCACTTCACCCTCAACGCCCGTCTCTCCGTTCATGGCGTATCTTATTCGTACTTCTGATCCGGGAAGTGTTACGTCTCCGAAGGCCTCTTTTTCCATGTTTAGTTCAATCTCCCAGGCCCCGATTCTCTCCCTTTCCTCACGAAGAACGAGAGATGGCCTGTTCTCGTGCAAACACCGCTCCAGGACCCATCCCCTCCCTTCGTAGAGGACCTGATTAATACGATTCGATTCCATCCTTCGTTCCATCTCTTCCAGGATGGCCCGGTTCACCCGGAAGTTTTTTTCCCTGTAGAGAAATCCCTTCATCACCTCCCGGAAGAGGAAAGGATCCTCGTCCTCTTCAATCTCCAGAAGAGTTTTTCCGCTCCCTTTAATAACACGCTCCTGGTACACCCGGTCCAGATACCTTTCCGCAAAGAGCCGGTATTCCCCGGCGTGTTCCATGAGACGAAGAACGGGACCGGTGAATGAGGGAAAACGGTTCTCAATTCCGGGAATGATCTCATTCCTGATAAAATTCCTGTCCATCTCCAGGTCCCGGTTGCTCCTGTCCTCCCTCCATTGGACCCCCTTCCTTCTGTTAAACTCATGTATCTCCCCGGAGGTAACATCCAGGAGAGGGCGCACTATCCTGCCTCGGGCGGGTGGAATTCCCGCCAATCCCTGTATTCCGGTTCCGCGGATTATACGAAGCAATATCGTCTCTACCTGGTCATCCCGGGTATGACCCGTGGCCGCGTAATCGTATTTTCCTGACAGATATTCCCCGAGGTGAGTATACCGGACCTTCCGGGCCTCTTCTTCGAAGGATGTCCCATCCTGCCTGCTGTCAGAAAAATCATACCTGTGATCATGGAACGCCAAACCCAGGCCATCCGCCATCTTCTGTACATGCAACCGGTCCTCATCAGATTCTCTTCCTCTCATGCCGTGGTCCAGGTGGTAGATCCCGAGGGTAAGGTCCAGCTCCTCCGCCAGGTCAAGCATAATGTAAAGAAGAGCCATGGAATCCTTCCCGCCGGAGCAGGCAATGAGCAGGCGAGTACCGGAGGAGATGAGGCTATCTTCCCTGATTCGCGCCAGTACTGTTTCAGAAAGTGGATCCATATTTTTACTTGACCGTCTCTCCCATATTTACAGAATCATCACCCGAATCATTCAACTCAAGAACTTTTCCGGATAGAAACCATGGACAATGATTACATGCTGACCGCCCGGCGCTGGTGCGAACCCTCCTTTGACCGGGAGACGCGACGTGAGGTCCAGGACCTTATAGACAATAATAACGAGAATGAGCTCCGTGAACGTTTTGGTTATCCCCTGACCTTCGGCACGGGCGGGCTCCGGGGTATAACGGGAGCGGGCACATCACGCATGAATATTTATACTGTGGGGGGCGCGACCAGGGGTCTGGCCGATTTCCTTCTGGAAAAGCACGTAGAAGGCTGCTCCGTTGTCATCGCCCGCGATTCCCGCCTGAAATCGGAAGAGTTCGCCCGGAGAACGGCCTCCATCCTCTGCGCCAAAGGTGTCCATGTCTATTATTTTACTGATGTGGCTCCCACGCCTCTCTGTTCCTTTGCCATACGCTATCTGAAAGCCACGGCCGGCGTGGTCATTACGGCCAGCCACAATCCCCCGGAGTATAACGGGTACAAGGTCTATGGACCCACGGGTGGACAGATCATTCCTCCTGACGACACGGCCATTATTGAAAAGGTCCGTACCGTTGGGGACCTGGCCTCTATTGAATCGGTCCCCTTCGAGCGCGCTCTTGAACAGGGTATGATCACGCGAATCGGCGAGGATGTCATCGGCCCATTCATGGAGACTATCCTTTCTCTCTCCCTGGTCGACACCACCGGATCAGACCTGGCCCTGGTCTACACCCCCCTTCACGGCACGGGAGGAGATTTCATTCCCAGGGCCCTGAAGGCAAGGGGTTTTCAAAAGGTGATTCCTGTGCCTTCCCAGATAGAACCTGACGGAAATTTTCCCACGCTTCGCAACCCTAACCCGGAAGCCCCGGAGGCCTTTGACGAGGCCCTGGAGATCGCCCATCGTGAAAAGGGGGATATTGTCCTGGTAACGGACCCGGACGCGGACCGTATCGGCATCTCATACCGCCACTCTTCCGGAGAGTACCGTTTCCTTAGCGGAAACCGTATCGGCCAGGTCCTCCTCTATCACCTCCTGACAACGCGGAAAGAAATGGGAAACCTCCCCCATGACAGAGTCATGATTACCACCATCGTTACCTCCCCTCTCCAGGAGATCATGGCCACAGATTACGGATGCCGGGTGCGAAAGGTCCTCACCGGCTTTAAATGGATCGCTGACGCCATAGAACAGGGCGGATCTGTCATCTTCGCAACCGAGGAGAGCCACGGTTACCTGCCCGGAGATTTCATTCGGGACAAAGACGCGATCAGCGCCGCGTGCGTGGCTGCCGAACTTTTCCATACTCTCAGGGAATACGGGCTGTCCCTGGAGAGCTACCTGGAAAGGATTTTCAGCCGTTACGGATACCATGGCGACCGGCTTGAAACCGTGCCCGTGCCCGGCCTTGAAGGGATGGAGAGAATGAATAGCATCATGGAGGCCTTCCGGAAAAACCCGCCCGGAAACCTGGGCGAAGAAAAAACAATGGCCTGGAAAGACTATCGCACCGGAGAGACTCAGGGCAGGATACCGGAGAGTGCTTCTGATGTGCCATCTTCCAACGTTCTTCAATTCTGGACGGAGAAGGGAAGCAGAATAAGCATGCGCCCCTCGGGGACGGAGCCTAAAATCAAGTTCTATTTCTCGGTCAGGGAACCGTGGCAGGGCGGAGAACCGGACCGATATGACGACAGGGCAAACCTTCGTTTCAATTCTTTCCTCGATGATATCGATAAGGTCATGCGATCAATCTAACCGCGCCAGAATCTCCTCCTCCATCTTTTCCATGAGCCGGGTCTCCTCGCCTCCCCTCTCATGATCATACCCCATGAGGTGAAGGACGCCATGAACCATGACACGTAGAATTTCCCTCCTGACATCGTTACCGTATTCGGGTGCCTGTTCCCTGACCCTGTCCAGGCATATATAGACCTCTCCCAGGACCTCACCATCCTCTTCCGGTCCCGGCATCGGCATCTCCTGTTCCGCGAAGCTTATGACGTCCGTGACACTGTCGATCCCCCGGAAGTTGTTGTTGATCCCGCGTATCGTTTCCCTGTCACAGAATATCAGGACACAGGAGGCCCTCTCCTTTCCGCTGTGAAGCAGGATGTCGTCCCCGATCTTCTGAAGTTCACCCTGGCCGGGTACATCATCCGGCAGATCGACGTTTTCGATGAAAACCTGGCAGGCCATCATCATTTTTCCGCCGGGCGCAGGTTCTCGTTCTCCAGCCGCCTGACATCTGACTCTTCCGGGTACTCAATGCGTGTGTGAAATATCCCGTTCAGGATACGAAGAAAAGACTTCTGAATCTTTTTCAGTTCCGACATGGATAGATCGGAATACTCCAGTTCCCCTTCATTCAGCTTGTTAAAGATGATGCGGCTCACAAGCCCCTCCAGTTTGGCGTAGGTCGGTTCCTGGATGGTCCTGGATGCGGCTTCGATTGAGTCAGCCAGCATGACAACGGCCGTTTCCCGGCTATGGGGCCTGGGACCGTTGTACTGATAATCTGACCTGTTCACCTCTTCCGGATTGCCCTCTTTCTTCGCTTTCTCAAGGGCCTGGTGGTAGAAGAAGGCCATCACGGACTGCCCGTGGTGTTCCCGTATAAAATCGATAACCGATTCCGGCAATCCGTTTTGCTTGGCCAGGTCTGCCCCCCTCGGAACGTGATCTATGATGATCTGACAGTATTCCAGGGGGGGAATATCGGCCGGTCTGGTGTAGGATGGGCGGTTTTCGATAAACATGTCGGCGTTCTCGATCTTCCCGATGTCATGGTAATAGGCGCCGACCCGGGCCAGGAGATAGTTGGCCTGGATATCCTTGCACGCGGTCTCCGCCATGTTGGCGACGATTATAGAATGGTTATAAGAACCCGGGGCCTTCACCAGCATTTTCTTAAATATTGACGCGTTCAGGTCAGAGAGTTCCAGCAGACGAAAACGGGTAGTGATACCGAAGAGGTTCTCGAAAAGGGGGAGGAAGCCCATGACAAGAATAGAATTAACCATCCCGTGAAGGAGGGGAATATACAGTTTACCTGTCACAGTGGTGACAGGTCTCTCCTCGAAGAAGCCCAGGGTGACGGTAATCAGGGCCATTATTACGCCCAGGATAAACCCGCCCCTCAGGAAATCCGTTCTCCGCTCCACGTTCCCCACAACAATGATGCCAATAACGGCGGAACTGAAACTCATGACTGTCACAGAGAAATCGCCGCCTGCTATGACCGAGGTAAAAAAGATTAGATGTATTCCCAGAAACATGGCAAGGTAACTGTTATACAGAATCGTCACAATCATGGTAACCATCGGTATGGGCAGAAAAAGAGAATACAGTATCTTTGATTCATGCACCTGTTCGACGCCCGAGATCATAAAGGTATAGATCATAAAAAAGATCATGACCGTAAATATGATCAGGGATGATTTCATCTCCGGAATGAGAACCTGGTTGAACTCAACCATGAAGTATCCGAATACAAGCATGAAGATGAATTGCAGAAGAAAGATACCAAGCAGGTAGCCTTTACGGGATGTGGCGGCCCGTTTGTTCAGTATCTCGATCTTATCCATGATATCGGCGGTTATAATGTCCCCCTCCCGGGCTATAACCTGGTTCTTCTTCAACACGGACATGGCCGATTTTATCTTTGTTGCCCTCTCGTTGATCCGGCGTTTGGTCTCTTCCTCGTTAAACCTCATGTTCGGCTCAATATTGTTTTTTACAACCCGGGCGAGCGCCCGGGTAAGAGAACGGGTAAGGTGAGGCGCCGTGGAATAGGTCAGTGAATAAGCATTCTCCTTTGTCTCTTCCACCAGGCGCAGGTCATCAATGTTTCTTGTCACCTCACTGGTACCTGCATTACCCCTGAGAGTCCGTACCGTTATGTTCGAGGGGGTAAGGTTAAGCTTATCCCGGTACGGTTCATCCAGGACCCCAACGTCATTATTGTCATAAACGTAAATAAGAACACGGTAGACAATCTTCTTAAGCTCGCTCGGGTTGCCGTAACGAAGCATCTCCAGCAAAACCTCATCGGAGTAATGGAGGTATGAGGGAATCCTGGACTTCAGGGCAAGAAGCTGAAAAGTCAGGTCATCTGTACCGATAGGAGGGTTCTCTTCCAGGATGACCTCCATACTCCCGAAGAGCATTCCCACGACCTTCAGCTTCTCCATGAGGACAGAGGCGTCCCGGTCAAAGACTGGAAGCACGGAACTCCGGGCCTGCTCCTTTTTCATCTCAGTCTCTTCATGGTTCACGTAATGAATGTCTCTGCTAACCTTGATATCTTCCGGAACGATATCTCCCAGCTTCAACTCATAGGAAGCCCCCATGTTGTTCAGGTAAAGGAGAAGTGTGGATACCAGAATAAGCATGAATATGCTTATGAAATAAATACGGAGATCAGGCGTGCGGACAATATGGTCCAATCTTTGCAGAATCACGCGGAGCCAGGTTTTCATCCTTCTCCTCCTTCGTAAGCTGCCACGATCTTCTCAACCACCGGATGTCGGGAGATATCAGCGGCCGTGAAGTAGACCATGGCTATCTCATCCACCTTCTTCAGTATTCTGCCCGCGTGGATGAGGCCGGATGTCACTCCCCTCGTAAGATCAATCTGGGTAACGTCACCCGAAATAACGATTCTGGAGTTGTTGCCCAGGCGGGTAAGGAACATCTTCATTTGAGATATACTTGTATTCTGAGCTTCGTCAAGGATGATAAATGCGTTATTCAACGTCCGCCCTCGCATATAGGCAAGGGGGGCAATTTCGATCATCCCCCGGTCGATGAGCCCGGAGACCTTCTCAACGGGAAAGAGCTCGAAGAGGGCGTCGTAGAGAGGCCGGAGATAAGGATTAATCTTCTGAATAAAATCCCCGGGCAGAAACCCCAGGCTCTCCCCGGCCTCCACGGCCGGCCGAGTCAGTATGATCCGCTCCACTTCTCCCGCCTGGAACCTGGCCAGGGCCGCTGCCACGGCCAGAAAGGTCTTACCGGTTCCGGCCGGGCCAATGCCAAAGGTAACGGGGAAACGACTGATACTGGCGAGATAACTGGCCTGGTTGGCTGTCCTGGGAACTATGGTTTTCCCGGTCTCGGGGAAACGGAGCTTCATCCGGTTCAGATCAGCCGGCCGGATGGGACGGTTCTCCAGAAAGGACCGGATCACGTACTTAAGGTCGAAGTCCTCCAGCTCATAGGACTCCTCTTTCTTCTCCAGTATATCCGCCAGAACGTGAAGGGCCTCCTCCACCTTTTCGGCCGCGCCGTTATCGGAACTAATCATAAGGGATGTGCTTCTCGGAATAATTGTCACCCCCGAGATCTCTTCGATCCTGCGAAGGTTCTGGTCCCGAAATCCACATATTTTCTGGAACAGTGGGCGACTGTCTACCGTGAAGGAGAATTCCGGCATATCAGCGTTCAACGACCTTAAGGTTAAGTTCACGCAGCTGTCCCGGGGTTACACCGGAGGGGGCATCGCTCATCAGGCATTGTCCCCTCTGGGTCTTGGGGAAGGCGATAACATCCCGTATAGAGGCCCGGCCCAGCAGAATCATGAGAATACGGTCCAGTCCCAGGGCGATGCCGCCATGGGGAGGCGCGCCATATTTCAGGGCATCGAGCAAAAAGGAGAATTTTTCATGGGCCTCTTCCTTTCCTATACCCAGGACACCCAGGATCTTTTCCTGGAGACTGGAACGGTGTATCCTGATGGAGCCTCCCCCGATCTCTACCCCGTTGAGGACAATATCATAGGCGAGAGAACGAACATTCTCCAGGTTCTCCCCTTCTTCAATCATGTGAATATCATCGGGATGAGGCGCCGTAAAGGGATGATGCTTGGCGCGCAGCTGACCCGTTTCGTGCTCCTTCTCAAAGAGGGGAAAATCGGTCACCCAGACAAAAACCAGTTCATCCGGATCGATGAGGTCCAGGTCAGAGGCGATTTTCTCCCGCATGTTCGCCAGAGTGTGATCCACGATATGCCGGCGGTCCACGGAGAAGAATATGGTGGACCCCTCTTCCAGGTTAAAACGGTCGATGAGCCCTTTCTGTTCCTCCCCGGAAAGGAACTTGGCAATCCCGCCTTCGAAACCGGAACCTGTATACCGTACGTTTGGAAATCCCTTTGCGCCGTATATGCTCACCATATCCGTATAATCATCAATCATCTTTCGAGACAGGGCGCCGTGATCTTGAACCGTAAACCCGCGGATCTCATGTCCCTGCTGCAGACCTGCGGAGAAGACCCGGAAGGAAGAGTTTTGGAAAATATCATCACATCCTTTAATCGCGAGATCGTACCGGGTGTCCGGGGCGTCACAGCCGTATCGATCCATCGCCTCCCGGTAGGTCATTCGAGAAAAACCGGCGTCGACTTCCCGTCCGCTCACCTCCCTGACAATCTGGATCATCAGGCCTTCGATGGTTTCCATTACCATGTCAGGAGTCACAAAGGACATCTCCAGATCTACCTGGGTAAATTCCGGCTGCCGGTCATTTCTCAGGTCCTCGTCACGGAAACAGCGGACCACCTGATAATACCTGTCATAGCCGGAGATCATGAGTATCTGTTTAAAAAGCTGGGGAGACTGGGGAAGGGCGTAGAATTCTCCCCTGTTTACACGGCTTGGAACAAGAAAATCACGGGCACCCTCGGGGGTCGATTTATTCAGGATGGGAGTTTCAATTTCAAGGAACCGATGGTCATTAAGATAAGATCGGGTAACCTGGGTGCTCCTGTGACGCGCGATCATGGCATCCTTCATTTCATCTCGGCGGAGATCGATAAATCGGTATTTCAGGCGCACCTCTTCGCTTAGCTGATCCCGCGTATCTAAGGGAAAGGGCGGAACTTCTGATTCGCTCAATATTTCGATCGTATCCGCCACCACTTCGATCTCCCCGGTGGGAACATCCGGGTTGATCGTCTCTTCGCTCCTTCGTCGCACCTTCCCCTTTATCATAAGAGTGTACTCGTTTCGGGCGCTGTCCGCAAGTTCAACGTTTTCGCGACTGTGTGACTCATCAAACACGAGCTGCACGATTCCTGAAACGTCCCTCAACTCGATAAAGAGGATACCCCCCAGGTCCCGTTTCGTATCGAGCCAACCTGCCAGGGTAACTTCCCTGTCCACATCATCGACCCTCAGCTCGCCACAGTATACGCGTCCTTCAAACATACCGGTTTTATTCCTTGTTTCATGGATTATCTGCATTACATGGAGAATCTGACGTTTTTTTTGCTCCGATCATTTGTCAAGACAAAAAGAAAAGGTCCTAATCGATGACACGGACAAACCCGGCCAGCCGTTCCTTCCAGTAATTTGTCTCCAGGGAAGACTCCCTCACACGTTTCCCACGACTCGGTGAATGAACAAATTTCTCTTCTCCAAGGTAGATTCCCACGTGGGAGACCCGGTTATCCCGTATTCGGAAGAAAACCAGGTCACCGGGACGGGCCTCGCTCCGTTTTACCCTCCTGCCGGCCTTGAACTGGTCCTGCGATGTTCTGGGTAGCGTATAACCGTGGCGCCCATAGACATGCTGAACAAAACCGGAGCAGTCGAAACCGCCGGTCGACGTACCCCCGTACCGGTAGAGGATGCCCTTAAGACCGAGCGCGTATTCGATGATCTGTTCCCTGGCCGGTTTTTTCTCCGGAAAAAGGGGCGCCCCGGTCAACATTAAACAGGCAAGCAGAAAGGATGAAAAAACGATTCGTGATCCGGTCATTTTTTATTCCATATATTTTGATTGACCGTGACAACCGGCCGGGTTTATTCGTAGATTGTTTAAAAAACTACGAACAAAGGACACATCTGTCAATGGCTCCCTTCGGAAACCCTGTAGCTGATATTCTTTTTAACGCAGGAATACTGCTTGTTGCCATTCTTTTTCTCTGGAAAGGGGCAGATGAACTAGTTGAACGTGCGAGCCGAATAGCCACCTCTCTCGGAATTTCAGATCTTGTCATCGGTCTTACGGTCGTCGCCCTGGGTACTTCGGCCCCGGAGTTCGCCGTCACATTGAACGCGGCCCTTTCCGACAAGGCGGACATCTCCGTGGGAAATATCGTAGGCTCCAACATATTCAATCTCGGTTTCATCCTGGGGACCGTGGCTCTGGTTCGAGGCATCAAATCGAGCCGCAAACTGGTCTACAGGGACGGTATCTTCATGATACTTGTCACTCTCCTGCTCCTTTTCTTCTTCAGTGACCTGAAACTGGCACGTTACGAAGGCTTTATCCTCATGGGGATCCTGGCATCCTATATGATCTATCTTTTTATTCATAAGGAGCCCCTTGAAGAGGAGGAAATCTCCCATGAGCCGGCCAGGGGCATCGATTACATCCTGCTACCTCTGAGTATCGCTGCGGTTGTCCTGGGCGGACATTACCTGGTTGAATCCTCCTCCTTCCTGGCCCGGGAAGCCGGCATATCGGAATGGGTCATCGGCGTCACCATAATCGCGGCCGGAACATCAGCTCCTGAGATGGCAACCAGCCTTGCCGCTGTATTAAAAGGAAAACATGGAATGTCGGCCGGAAACCTCATAGGGAGTGATCTCTTTAATATTCTCGGCGTTCTCGGTCTGGCAGGGGTTCTTAATCCCCTTCGAATCATACCCGAGGCCTACTCATCCCTGGCCATGCTCACCGGTATGGTCCTCCTTGTGGTGGTCTTTCTTCGAACGGGGTGGAGGCTTTCCCGCTGGGAAGGTGGAATACTTGTCCTCATAGGCATCGTCCGCTGGGTTCTCGATTTCATGCAGTAACTCAGAGAAAAAGTCCTTCAGGATGAGAGTTCTTTTACCCGTTTGCTGAAATGGGAGAAAATGGCTCTGGTTTTCTTCTCCCCGGGAGCCTCGGCGATAATACGGAAAATCGGCTCCGTGTTGCTTCTCCTGAGGTGGACCCATCCTCCCGCGAAAGGGTGGTCTCCGGTAAAATCGAGTCTCAGCCCGTCGCTACGGTTGGACCCGGCATCCCCGTTTTCCTCCGCGAGGACCTCCAGCATGGATGAGGTATCTGAGATGCCCTCCACCTTCACCTTACCCTTTTTCATAACATAATCGGGCAGAGTCCCCCGGATAAGGGAGAGAGGCATACCCCTTTCGGCCATCATGTCCAGGAGATACCCTATGCCGGCCAGACTGTCTCTCCCCAGGTGAATTTCCGGTGATATGATACCGCCGTTTCCTTCTCCGCCAATGCGTGCGCCCCTCTTTCTCATCTCTTCAACAACATGTATCTCCCCCACGGGTGTCCGAATAAAATCCGCCCCGTGTCGTTTGGCCACTTCTTCCACGGCAGAAGTGGTTGAAAGGTTGACCACGACCCGTCCCCGTTCCCGTGAGAGCATATGTTCCGTCACCATGGTGACCGTGTACTCCTCACCCATGGTGCGCCCGGTTTCATCCACAAGGGCCAGACGGTCAGCGTCCGGGTCCTGGGCGAAACCGATATCCGCTCCGGAACTTCGAACCCTTTCCACCAGATCATGGAGATTGTCCGCCGTCGGTTCCGCTCCCCGGGTAAAGATGCCGTTACCGTCGCAGTTGACCGTTATCACGCGGCAACCGAGTCCCTCAAGGAGAGAGCGCGTTATGTGAGAACCGGCTCCGTTCACAGAATCGAGAGCCACGGTATATTTTTTACGACTGATGCGGCGGGTATCGATAACGTCACGAATTCGTTCGATATGCTTAATTGCGGCCGTCTCGTCCCTGGCCAGGGCCCCCACGCCGTCCCAGGTGACATAGGTCCCGGGTCTATCCATTATCGCCAGTAACCGTTCCATCTCCTTTGGGTTCAGGAAGGTCCCCTTCTCGTTAATGAGCTTAAAAGCGTTCCACTGAATGGGGTTGTGGGATGCGGAGATCACGATACCTCCGGCGGCCCTGCATTCCTCAACCATGAGCTGTACCGTGGGAGTTGGCACGACTCCCACATCTATTACATCACAGCCGGAGAGCATAAGGGCCGAGGTAAGACCGGCCGAGATGGCCTCTCCGGAAGATCGGCTGTCCCTGCCCACAACGACGTATCCTTTTTTGACATATCGCGCGAAGGAGCTTCCCACGGAGGTAATCAGTTCCGGGGTAACGGTCTTCCCCACGATACCACGTATCCCGGAAATGCTTTTCATGAGAGGATCGGTCATGCCTATCTCCTGCTCCTTCGGGTCTTCTTTCTCTTAACTCCGCCGTGCTGCGCCTCCGAGGCTGCCTTGTTCGATTTCTGTCCCTGCCCCATGGAAGCGGCGCCTACAGGTATTCCACCCTGGGCAAACTGTTCAAAATCGGCATAGACCTCGTTCCCGATCTGACGAGCCTCCACCGGTTCCTCCTCCTCGACCACGGTATCCACCTGAACCTTAAAGAGATACTCGACGATCTCTTCTTTCAGGGCCGCCAGCATATCTCTGAAAAGGGCGAATCCCTGGATTTTGTATTCCGTAAGGGGGTTTCGTTCCCCGTATCCCAGGGTCCAGATGCCGTCTCTCAGTTCATCCATGGAGAAGAGATGGTCCCTCCACTTGTTATCGATAACCTGAAGGGAGATAAGACGTTCCACGGTCCTTATGTTCTCAGTTCCGATCTCCTCCTCACGTTTATCGTAATTACGCTGCATCTTCTCCTTCAGGGCATCCACGAATTCGCGGTAAGAAAGCTCGTATGGATTAATCTCGCCTCCGAAATCGACATCCAGGCCGAAGCGTGAGTTCATCCAGTACTGAAGCTCATCAATGTTCCACTCTTCCGGATGACCGCTTCCCATGGTCACAATCTCAATCTCGTTCTCAACGATATCATCGATATAAGAACGTATCTTGCCCGAAACATCCTCTCCGTCCAGCAGGGCGTTCCGTTCATCATAGATAAACTCCCTCTGGGAATTCATTACGTCATCGTATTCCAGGAGGTGCTTCCTAATATCGAAGTTCCGGCCCTCCACCCTTCTCTGGGCGCTGGCTATGGCGTTGGATACCATCTTGCTTTCGATCTCCTGACCTTCTTCCATGCCGAGACGGTTCATGACCCCCGATATCCTTTCCGGACTGAAGAGCCTCATAAGATCGTCTTCAAGGGACAGGTAGAAGCGGGACTCGCCCGGGTCGCCCTGGCGGGCGGAACGACCCCGCAGCTGGTTATCAATTCGCCTGGACTCGTGACGTTCGGTGCCCAGGATGTAAAGTCCTCCCGCGTCCAGGACCTTCTGGTGGTTTACCAGCCATTCCCTTCCTCCCCGGACGATCGATTTCGCCCGGTTCTGATCCTGGCCGGTCATCTCTTCCATGATCTCTTCCGCCCGGTCGAAATCGTGGACCTTAATCCGGGCGCTGAATTCTTCCCATTTATTAACGTCATGCACCGGAACATGCTCTTCCAGCTCGTCTATGAAGGTCTTTCGGCCACCCAGTACGATGTCGGTTCCACGACCGGCCATGTTCGTGGCGATAGTGACGCTTCCCGGCTGTCCCGCCTCGGCCACGATCTGGGCCTCCTTCTGATGGTACTTGGCGTTCAACACGTTATGGATAGCGCCCTTTGAACTCAGGAGCTGCGACAGTTTCTCGGACCTTTCAATGGAAATGGTACCGACGAGGGAGGGTTGTCCCTTGCTCACTCTCTCTCGAATATCCTCAACTATAGCGTTAAATTTTTCCCTCTCTGTCCGGTAGACCCGGTCCGGATGGTCCTTGCG
Organism: uncultured Leptospirales bacterium; assembly: GCA_964645775.1. Taxonomy (GTDB): domain Bacteria; phylum Spirochaetota; class UBA4802; order UBA4802; family UBA5550; genus CAZYBU01. The sequence continues at coordinate 20,333 of CAZYBU010000037.1, forward strand.
GACCATAGGCCTGTTGGTGGGGATAACAACCACGTCCAGGTTGTATATCTTTCGGAATTCCATGGCCTCGGTATCGGCCGTACCGGTCATACCGGAGAGTTTGTCATACATACGGAAAAAATTCTGGAAGGTTATCGACGCGAGAGTCTGACTCTCCCGGGCCACGGTAACGTTCTCCTTCGCTTCGATAGCCTGGTGAAGACCGTCGGAATATCGCCTTCCTTCCATGAGGCGCCCGGTGAATTCATCAACGATAACGACCTGGTTATCCTTGACCACGTAGTCCACGTCCCTCTGGAACAGAGCATGGGCCTTGAGCGCCTGATTCAGGTGATGGAGAGTATCTATGTGCTTGTTGTCATAGAGATTATCGATCTTCAGAAGTTTCTGTACATGTTCAATACCGTCCTCGGTGAGGGTCACGTGCCTGTCCTTCTCGTTAACCTCGTAGTCCACTTCCGGTTTAAGGTTAGGGATGATCTTGTTAATGAGATAGTATTTCTTTGTGGATTCCTCCACGGAACCGGAGATAATAAGAGGTGTCCTGGCCTCATCGATAAGGATGGAGTCCACCTCGTCGATAATGGCGAAATGAAGGTCCCGCAACACCCGCAGGCTCCGATGTTCAACCATGTTGTCCCTGAGATAATCGAATCCGAACTCGTTATTAGTCCCGTAGGTGACGTCACACCCGTAGGCCTTCTGCCGCTCAAAGGGGTCCATGCCGGCCTGAATGCTCCCCACCGTCATCCCGAGGAACTCATACACCGGAGCCATCCATTCCGAGTCCCTTCGGGCCAGGTAGTCGTTAACCGTGACTACGTGGACACCTTTTCCGGTCAACGCGTTCAGGTAGACTGGCAGGGTGGCAACTAGGGTCTTCCCTTCACCGGTTTTCATCTCCGCGATCCGGCCCTGGTGAAGAACAACACCCCCTATGAGCTGAACATCGAAATGACGCAACCCCAGGGTACGCACCGAGGCTTCCCGGACCAGGGCAAAGGCCTCCACCAGAAGATCTTCCAGAGTCTCACCCTTAGAAAAACGTTCCCTGAACTCCAGGGTTTTGTTCCGCATTTCTTCCCCGGAGAGTTTCTGCATATCCCCTTCCAGACTGTTAATACGATGAACCAGGGGACGGAGCTTCTTGATGTCCCGTTCATGTTTTGTGCCGAAAACGACACTTATGACCTTATCTATCATGTCTGATTCCTCTTACAGAATAAATCTTTCCCGTATCACTTTTTACCCGGATCAGGCGCACAGAGAGCAACCCTGTCAATACAAATAATCGTTCTTATGAATGGACACGGTCCTTCCGGTTTATTCCCGTTTCCTCGACCATTTTCAGAAGCACCGCGCGCAGTTCCTCCATACCCTCTCCCTTCAGGGCCGATCCCTGCAGGGAACCGGGATACCGGATGGAAAGCAGGTTCCTCCGGTTTTCATCCACAAGATCCGCTTTATTAAAAAAAAGTATAGTGGGATGCTCAAGGGATTCAAGTTCTCTCAGCTCATCCTCGACCGTGGCCATGACCGTATCAATGTCAGGAGCCGTGGCATCCACCACATGAAGAATAGAGTCCGCTGACTGTATCTCTTCCAGGGTCGACCGGAAAGACTCCAGAAGGTTCGCCGGTAGGTTGCGGATAAAACCGACAGTATCGGTCAGAAGTACCTGCCGGCCCGGAGCAAGGTAGACAGACCTTGTAAATGAGTCAAGGGTGGCAAAAAGACGGTTCTCAACGAAAAGGTCGTCCTTTGCGAGACGGTTTATGAGGGTCGACTTCCCGGCGTTCGTGTATCCTACCACGGAGCTGCGCACCTCAGCGCTTCTTCCCTTTCTTACGAGTTTGCGGTGAGACTCAATACGTTCCAGTTTTTTCTGCAGGGTAGAGATTCGTTTCTGCACATGACGACGGTCGGTCTCAAGCATCTTTTCTCCCGGCCCCCGGGTACCGATACCGCCTCCAAGACGGGAGAGTACGCCTCCAAGCCCCCTGAGCCTGGGCAGGACGTAACGCAACTGGGCAAGTTCAACCTGTATCTTCGCCTCGGCGCTCCGCGCCCTTCTTGAGAATATATCCAGTATGATTTCGGTACGACCCACAACACGGCAATTCAGGCGTTCCTCCAGGTTGCGGACCTGCGCGGGACGTATATTATTCATGTCGAAAACAAGAAGACGGATCTTCTCTTCCTTTATAACCTTCTCCAGTTCACCGAGGAACCCCTTCCCCACGATAAAGGATGGGTCGATTTTATCCCTGCGAACCATTCTCTTGTCAATGACAACTCCTCCGGCCGTGCGGACAAGCATGGATAGTTCGTCAAAAGAATACTCGAGGGCCCCCGGGTCGTCACCGGGAAGACGAATGGTCAGCAGAAAGGCCCGTTCGTCCTGAGATGTCGGGATTCGATATACCGATGCATCCATGAAAGATTATCCTGCTCCCTGTTCCTATATTTCTCCTGGAGAACCAGTCACGGTTTACCTCCAGGGCATACCGGACCCTTTCAGTAGAACGGTAACGGGTGTCCGTGTCAAGGGGTTTCATGGACATAATTTCGGTAACAACTCCTTCTCTGTCGATAAAGGCGATATCCAGGGGAAGATAGGTGTTCTTCATCCAGAAGGTCCGGTAATCGTCATCCTGAAAGATAAAGAGCATACCCCGATCCTCGGGAAGCTCCCTTCGGAACATAAGGCCCTTCCTCCTCTCCGCAGGGGAGTCTGCAACCTCGACCCTGAGGAGATGACGGTCATTTCCCTTTACAATTTCAAGGCGGCAGAGAGGTTCCTGCTCCGCCTTTCCGGAGATCGACATAAGCCCCGGAAGAAGAGCGATGAGAAGGATGCATTTTATGCGAATGTCAATGACGGACCTTTGCAATGACCTGTTCCGTTTCCCGGGCTATCTGCAGCTCCTCATTGGTCGGAACGACCAGCACCTTTACCCTGGAATCTTTACCTGATATATCGAGTATCTCAGAGGCCCGGACGTCATTCTTCTCCCTGTCAATGGTGACCCCGAGAAAATCGAGACCGGCCGTGGCCAGCATTCGTACCAGTGGGGAATTCTCCCCGATTCCTGCCGTGAAGACGATGACATCGAGTCCGCTCATGGCCGCGGCGTAGGCTCCGATATATTTTCGTATCTGATACCCGAGCATTCCAAGGGCCAGGGTCGCTTTCTGGTCACCCTTCTCACGCATATCTTCCACCTGACGGAGATCGCTCTCTCCGGTCAGGCCCTTGAAACCGCTCTCCTTATTCAAGAGAGCATCCACCTCGGCCGAAGTCATCCCCTTCTCCCTCTCCAGGAAAAAGGTAATGGCCGTGTCAAGATCACCGCAGCGGGTCCCCATCATCAGACCCGCAAGGGGTGTGAAGCCCATAGTGGTATCCACGCACATCCCCTTTTTCACGGCTGACATACTGCTTCCATTACCCAGGTGGATGGTGATAATATTGAGTTCATCCCTCTCTTGTCCCAGGCAGGATGCGGCTTCCCGCGAAACGAAATTATGTGAAGTTCCATGAAATCCATACTTCCTTATACGATCCTTCTCGTAAAGATCATAGGGAAGGGCGTACATATAGGCGTGGGGAGGAATGGACTGATGGAAGGCTGTGTCAAAAACGGCCACCTGTGACGCGTCACTGAAGACCTCCCGGGCAACCTCGATTCCGGTCAGGTTTGCCGGGTTATGAAGGGGGGCCAGAGGTATGAATTCACGGATAGCGCCCAATACCTCGTCGGTCACGAGGGTCGGTTCCGTAAAGGTCTCTCCGCCATGGACGACACGGTGACCGACGGCACGGATAGGTTTTCCTTCCCCCGAGTCCTTTTTGGCCAGCATATCTGAAATGAGAGACATGCCGATACGGTGGTCCGGGACATCAGCTTCATTATCTTCACGGTCCACCATCTCTCCATGACTGTACGTTTTATGGGTATGGACTCCCGAGCTCTGGCCTATCCTTTCCACAACGCCTGTGGCTTCAACTTCATCAGTATCCATATCGAAAAGCCGGTATTTAATGGAAGAACTGCCGGCGTTAATAACAAGAATTCTCATTTTGTCTCCTCCTGGTGCTGCGACTGGATCGCGGTTATCGTAACGGTATTGATAATGTCGGGGACGGTGCATCCCCGGGAGAGGTCATTGACCGGTTTCTTCAGACCCTGCAGGATGGGGCCGATGGCAATGGCGCCGGTCTCTCTCTGTACCGCCTTGTAGGTGTTGTTGCCGGTGTTCAGGTCCGGGAAGATAAAGACCGTGGCCTGACCGGCGACCCTGGAGTCTGGCATCTTCTGGCTCGCCACCTTTTTGGAAACGGCCGCGTCGTACTGAATGGGTCCATCGATCAGCAGGTCAGGTCTCAATTCCTGGGCTATCCTGGTGGCTTCCCTTACTTTTTCAACGTCTGAACCGCTTCCCGAACTGCCTGTCGAATAGGAGAGCATGGCCACCCGCGGTTCAATATTAAACCTCATACCGGTCTCCGCCGACTGGATGGCGATATGGGCCAGTTCTTCGGAGTTGGGGTCCGGATTGACGGCGCAATCCCCGTAGACCAGGACCCTGTCTTCAAGGCACATTAGAAAGACCGAAGAAACGATAGGGACACCCGTCTTTGTCTTGATAATCTGGAAACCGGGACGTATGGTTTCCGCCGTAGAGTGGGCGGCGCCGGATACCATGCCGTCGGCGTCACCAGTATAGACCATCATGGTCCCAAAGTAGTTCACGTCCTTCAGGCTGGTCCTTGCGTCTTCAAGGCCGATCCCCTTGTGTTTCCGCTGTTCGTAGAGGATTTGAGCGTATCCCTCGAAGTACCGGTTCTCGCGGGGATCGATGATCTGGACTCCATCCAGGTTCAGTCCAAGTTCCTGGATGCGTGTCTGGACCTTATCGTCGAGTCCAAGAATGGTAAGGCGGACAACGCCACGGCTGTTCAGGGCCTCCGCCGCCCGCAGGATACGATCATCCTCTCCCTCAGGAAGGACGATGTGCATCTTTCTGCTTTTCGCCTTCTGGATGAGGGTGTATTCGAACATCTTGGGGGTCATCTTGTCGGTTTTCGCCTCGGAAATCCTTTGAACAAGCGCCTCCCCATCTATACGCGAATCGAACAGGGAGAGGGCCGTGGTTATCTTGTGAGTGTTCTCCGGAAGAATATCCACGTGAATCTCGTCCATGTGATTTGTTGTCTCGTAAATGGTTTTGGGAACAACCAGTATCGGCAGGGGGTTCTTCAATCCCCGGATCAGATCGAGCATAATGTTGTCCATCTCCTTCTCCACGGTAAGGAGTATTCCCGCGACATCGGGAAGGTTCTTCGACTGGTGTATTATATTCGCGCCGAGGATGATGTCAAACCTGTCCCCCGTGGTGATGATCAGGGTTCCCGGAGCCAGCCCCCAGAGGAAGTTTTCCAGGTTCATGGTCCCGATGGTGAAATGGTTTACCTGCCGGTTAAGCTGCTCCTCTCCGCAAAGGACCGTCGCGTCCAGGCTCTTGACGATTTCCCCCAGGGAGGGAGTGGAAAGTATCTTTCTCTCCGGCAGAACCGCCAGGTACTGGTTCTTCAGGTCCGGCTGCTCATGCAGGATCTTGCTATAGTTTTCAACCCTCTCCTCGTTGACTCGATTAACGATGGTACCTATAATATTGACGTGCTCAGCCCGGAAGGTTTCATTGGCAACGCGGATAGATTGGAGCACGTTGTACATCTCCCGGTTCTTAGCCTGGGTCACCAGAAGGACCGGACAACCTATGGCGGAAGCCACCCTCACATTTATGTCCATTTCGAAGGATGAGGTCTCTTGGGCGAAATCGGACCCTTCCATAAGGATGAAATCGTGGGTTTCCTCCAGGGCCTTATACTTACTGACGATACCTCCGATGAATTCGTCGTACCGTCCGCTGGAGACCAGCTTTTCGGCCTCGTCAAAGGTATAGCCGCACATCTGCTCGTCGGTCAGATCAATCTTGAAGTAATTCTTAATAAGATTGAAGTGATCATGCAGACTTTTATTTTTACGAACACCCACGATGGGACGGAAATACGCTACCTTTCCCGTATAACGGATGAGAAGCTCCATCATTCCGAGGGTAATGACCTTCTTGCCGCCCTCGCCATCAGTTGTGGTAATAAAAAGATTTCTGGACATATTTCAGTCCCCCAGATAATTAATTTTTGATAGACACGGACGCATGATACAATACGGGTGCGACTCTTCAACCAGTTTTTTTATAGCCAGTAACGTTAAGGTGTATGCGATGCTCCAGAGTAATGCTTTACCAGCAGAACCGTATTCCCCTTCCGGTTATACCTTACTTCATCAAAAGCCGACCTGGCCATGGTAATACCCCGACCGTGAGCAAGCATATCACTCTCCGCCAGATTCCGCATTTCATCAAGAGCGGCCACATCGAAGCCGTGGCCCTCATCCCGGACCAAAAAGGCAATCTTCGATTCATCCATGCGAAACTCAACAGTAATCGTTTTGCCCCGAGAATCAGGGTCATTCTGCCGGCTTCGAAGAAAGTGAAGATAGTTTTCCCTGCCTGTCTCCAGGCTCTTTTCCTCAAAGGATATGCCGAGATTCCCGTGTTCGATGGCGTTTATGAGTATTTCCCGGAGGGCCAGTCGCAGGGCGTTTATCTCTTTCCTCTCCATACGGGAAGCCAGGTTCTGGACGAGACGTTTACTGGTCTCGTCCGCCAGGGTGAGATAATTCTCCAGTTTATATCGCCCCTGTTCATACTCAAGATATTTTGCCAGTTCATCTTCCGATGTTCTTTCTCCCCGGATCAGAATCTCTTCGCCTTCTACTGAGCCAAGATATTCAAGTCGAAGGGTATATTCAAGGGGTTCCCCCGTATGTTTGGCCCTGAGGTTTAATTTCATCACGATCGGTTCATGCTTATCCAGGAGTTCTTCAATCTTCAGGTCCAGGACCTGTTGCATAAAGACCTCCTCACCCTCCACGGTATGAATCAGGTCGTAAAAATGGGTCCCCGTAATATCATCCTGCTCCAGTGGAAGACGAATCATGGCCGATTTATTGGCAGATAGTAACCTCCGGTTGCGGCCAAGGGAGAATAGAACATCATCCGTACCATCAAATATAAAACGGAACCTTTTCTCTGAAGCGGATATGGTTTCATGGGCCCGTTCAAGCTCACGGGCCGATTCCAGAAATCTTCGAAGAAGTTCTGACATAAAAAACATGATCATTATGGTCAGGGAGAGACTGAAACGCGAATAGTAGACATCGGGAAACATGTCGAAATGCCTTCCCGTATAGATAAACAGTATATCGACCACGGCTCCGTAAATGGCGATCAGGACCCCTCCTACCGGGAAGAGAAGCTCTTTCAAACGGTTATTCCGAAAGATATCAAAAAGTATAAGGGAAAAGGAATAGATAATGTAAACAGCCAGAATGATGTCCCTCAGGGAATAGAGGGGGCCCTCCTCTCCCCTGGCATAATCACATTCATAGACATCGCTGGTCGCCTTGAATTTTGTAATAGAGATAAACAGGTCCGGTTCGATAAAGGCAACCGCGGTTATACCAAAAGCTATAGCAAGACCGGACCAGGAGAGGGCGGTCGTAACCTTGCGCCACTTCTCTGAGAGATAAAGGAGATGTCGCAGAGACCAGGGAAGAGCGAAGAGAAAATAGGCCCCGGCAAGCTGTTCCAGCCTGTGAAACTGGACACCTGTTTCTCTCATGTGAAAGGCTCCCCCAAAAATGACCAAAAAGGTTTCGCTACCAACAAAGACCATACCAGGCAGGGCGAGGAGCACTATGGATACATACTGCCTTGACCGGGTCTGAAAGGCCACATAGGTAAAGAGCAGGGCACCATAGAGCAGAATACCTGTACAAATGGGGGGTATAACAATCTGAGGTATGGTGAGATTCTGTTCAAAGATAAGCTGAGCGATAGCCATGGCCCTGTCTCCGGTGCCTCATCTTCTATTGACCGCATGGTCGGGGAATTGCAAGAAAAAAACCTTTACACAGAAGTGAAATACTCTGATCTTCCACAATCGATGAAACAAATCGGGTCATGATGGCCCCTACCATGAATAACATTATTACATTGAAGGATGGTCCAACCATGCATCTATTACGCCGTTCCATCATACTGGTACTGCTTATCCTTTTTTCCATAACACTCTCTTCATGCAAATGGCAAACCCGCAAATGGGAGGCTCTCGAGGACAGGACCTTCTATCTTGCCTGGTTCCAGTTTGAGCAGAAAGGTAAATCGAATGAATACGCATACGCCTTTATGCAGTCATTTCCCATAAACAAGATTGTGCCCCAGTTGGAAAAGAAATACAAGATAAAGATCGATACTTCTGCATTCGACGCCTTTCTCGAATCGGGCAAACCGGAAAAAATCAACTCCATGGGATGGTCAGTTCTGAACCGGCATTTCACATGGAAAATCAGGGAGAAGAACAAGGACTACCGGTCCTTTATAAAGGACCACAACACCATACGGATCCACTATTTCCGTGACGAAGATTTCGATACCGACAAGATTACCGAGGATTACAATATAGAACTTCGGGTAAACAACAGAATAGCCGAGGCTTTCATGGCTCAGGTCCGCAACATGGAGGAGGTTCCGGAAGATCTTGCCGAACAGCTTAAAAAGATCGAATCGATCGATCCCACGGTTCCGGGGAACCCTCCCAAAATATAGCCTGTCACTCATACTATCCGCCCTGTTGACGGTTTCCGCGGTTATTCTTTCAGCCGCGGAAACCCCTTTCATCTGGCACGCGGACAGGAAGACAGGCAGGTGCCTGGACACCGCCAGGGTCCGTCATTACGCCCTGTATCCGGACAACGTTGAAATCTATTTCTTGAAGGAATGGGGAGTAAAATGCGTCAGGGAGCAGGATGGGGAGAAGCTTATCCTGAAATGCCGCTCCACGGTCCTGTATTATTTCAGAGACCAGGGGAGCTGCCGGGAAACGGCCCGCGGGCTTCATTCACGGTTTCTGAAAAAATGGAACTCATCCGAATAGATTCAGAAACCTTCTCAGGGTCGGAGTCTTCAGATCGATAGCGCTCTCAGGACAGAGTTCCTGGCAGCAGTAACATCGGATACAGCGGTCATAATCGTAAACAGGGGATTTCTTCGTATCACCCTTATCCCAAAAGAGAGCTTTCGGTTCCACGGGACAGGACTTCACACAGATACCACAGGCCGTGCACCTCTCCCGGTTTATGACCGGCTTGGGAACCAGAGCGTTATTAATGAAACTGAGAAAGCCGCTCCTTCCATAGGCTCTCACCGGCTTTCGCTTGATATTAAAAGAAGGCTCTGTAAATCGACTGAGTTCATCGCCCACTATATCGATATCGTTCTCCCGCCATTTACCTGCTCCGAAATCTTCCGCGTATCGGATGGTGGGAACATGTTCCGGGTTCATGTCTATCATTCTGCAAACCGTGGCGTCCAGGGCGACCGGGTCCGTGGAGATCAGGATGACGCCCATTTCCCTGACATCACCTCCCCTGGGCCCGTTACCCTCCATAGCCATGACGCCGTCCATGACATAAAGACGGGGCCCCGCCAGGTTGTTCAGATCGAGCAGCATACGCGCGAAATTATGGGCGTCGGGGATCTTAACATGATACTCGCCCTTCAGGACGCCGGGGATGCACCCGAACTGGTTCTTTACACATCCCGTAAAACGCTCCAGCCCGTGAGTCTTCATCTTGGGAATACTTATGATACCGTCCGCTTCACGCACAGGCCGGGCGAGGGTGAACCGTTTCTGGCTTATGCCTTCCTCGTAATGCACTTCCTCTCCATCGGAAAAATCGACAATCTCAATGCCGAGTTCCCGTCCCTGGGTAAAGAGGCCGGCACGTTTCGCGGTAAAGCTGGTGGAGCCCACAGCTGGAGAGTCACCGTACCGGACAAGCGCGCCTGCCTCCAGCGCCTGTTCCGCCACGGCCCGGAAAATCTCGGGATGGGTGGTTGTACATTTCTCGGGAGGGTCAGGCGCCAAAAGGTTCGGCTTCAATAGAATGCCTTCCCCCTTCCTGATATACTCTTTCATCCCCCCCAACAGTTCCATTGCCCGGTCCACGGATGCCCGCACCTCTTCCCGGGCGTAAGTCTTGCATTGAACGATTGCAACCCTGCTTGTCATAGATACATCCCATTATCAATGATAGTTCTTCGAATCAATATGTATACCTTACCTTTATTTACCATAAAAAACTCTAATATCTCCGCCGAAGGCGTCGGAATCTGTTCGCACATAAAAGCATCTTCAGGAATAATTATTAATTCCGAAATCGAGTAGGAGGCGGGTGATTATTTCACCCGCCGTCCTCTCACACCACCGTA
>CAZYBU010000038.1:0-30718 GCA_964645775.1 uncultured Leptospirales bacterium
CCTTTTTGGTTCTTTTTGGGCGAGCAAAAAGAACAGAACAATTCAGGAGAGCAAGCTCTCGCAAAAAAGATTTTGGTGAGAAAAAAGACCCGATTCCATCAAGATTCTTACCATGAAAGCACCGACACAGGCATGGAACAGGGCTAAGAATGCTTGACGTTGTCAGTATGGATTGATAGGTATATCAATGTTAACGAGATATACCTTGCAGGAGCAATGCCAGAAGGAACTTCAACAGGTCTCATTGCGGGTATTTGCCCCTTCCTGCCGCTCCTTTTCTTTTTCTCTGCGGAATGACTTTCTGAGAAAACGAGATAACCAGGCAAGAGACAAAAATCTATGCCGCCGTCCTGTTGAATATTTTAATACATACCGTGGATATGCTCATGCGACAATTCCTGTACGGGATACTGATTTTCATAGTTCTGCTTCTGTTTTTTGGAGTGATCTTCCCATGGACTCAGAAGAGACCTGTAGTGCTGACGAAGTGGAACAGATCCGACGGTATACGAAACGGAGAAGAAATCTATTTTCTCAGCAACTACTCCCTCTACCTGCCCGGGAAGGTTATTATACCCATGTTCGTAGTGACCAATACCCGTTACCTGTTCCGCGACGTAAGCCTTTATCGACTTTCCGGCGGAGGGCATGATAAACTGGAGCGTCTCTGGAGTTTTGGTCCGGATATTTCAGGTAAAATGGTAGACCTGCAAAGCTGTCGCTATGCCCGGTCCGGGAATAAGCTCTATTTCAGCTGGAACGGCGGCTGGAACAAAACGCAAAAAAAAGGTATACGCCCGGTCCTCGAGTATGACCTGGATAGCTCCGAAGCACGGCTTATCAAGGATATGAGTCAGCTCAATGAGTTCCCGGTAGACCTGAATTACCACCCTGCCAATAAGGTCGCCCGGTCAAAACTGTGGGGACGCGCCGGACTGCTGCCCTTGAGCAAATGGGACCTGCCCTCTCCCCTGGAGTACAGCTCGAGATATCCCGAGTTCTTAAAAAAGATTATTATGAACCAGAAGGCTGATCGCAATTTCAGATCAGCCGCATTCGCCGAGCTTGACGCCCGGGGAGAAGCGAGGATCCTGCGTAAAATACTCGCGAAATTTGAGAAGGACGATAACAACATAGAAAGAAGAATTTACAGCACAAAGTGGAAGCTATTGATCAGAATGAGCGCGACCCTGAGGGCAGACAGCCCGCCGGATATCTTCAGCGCCGCCTTCGACAACGACGCTGAAACACTCAAAGGCTTTCTCGATGCAGGAGCAGATCCGAACAGTTCAGACGATGCGGGCAATACTCTCCTGATGTACGCGGTCCTGGGAGAGGCGCCGGATACCATGACCCTGCTGTTCGAAGCGGGCGCCGATCCAAAACAAAAGAACTATTCCGGAATATTCCCCTGGCTCTACGCCGCTTTGAACCCTCTGCGGCATCGCTTTCTCAAACTGTGGGGTAAATAACGTCCGTTCATTGAAGATCTTTGACGCAGGATACCCCCTGCCCTCCATCCCTATTGCCGCCGGAAAGACCTTGAAAGATAACCGTTTTAAAAATGCCTTGTCATCCCCCTGCGGATCAGAAGCATACCCCCATGCCTGAGTTCACCATAAGGGAATCCCTCTCGCACCGATGGGACATGACGCCGTTTGAAGCGACAACAATACAGAATGATCTCGCCCGCAGGGTGCTGGTGGAGGGAAAACCATCCGAAATCAAGACGGTGGGAGGAATCGATGTTGCCTTTGACAAAACGAAGGATCTGGCCTTCTGCGCAGTCGTCATATTCTCATATCCAGACCTGAAAATAGTGGAGGAACGCTTCGCTTCCCTCCCGATTGATTTTCCCTATATACCGGGGCTGCTTACCTTCAGGGAAGGGCCGGTGATTCTGAAATCCCTTACAGAATGTGAGACCATGCCGGACCTCCTTATCTTCGATGGTCAGGGGACCGCCCACCCCCGGGGGCTCGGAATCGCTTCCCACATCGGCCTCCTCCTGGACATGCCCTCCATCGGGTGCGCGAAGTCCCGCCTCATCGGTGAATACGAGGAACCGGCCGGCCCGAAGGGTTCCCGGAGCTATCTGTACAATAAAGAAGGGATTATCGGTACGGTGCTCAGGACACGGGACAACGTCAGACCAATGTTCGTATCTCCGGGGCACCGGGTCGGTTTTGACGAGGCCCCGGATATACTGCTCGAACTTACAGGCCCCTACCGGGTACCGGAGCCGACCCGGATCGCGGACATCAGGGTGGGGGAATACAAACGTAGGATGAGCGGAGCCTGAAAATTGGAGTTTTATTTCAGGCTCGTCTAAGAACTTACCGGATTATTTCCATCCCCGCTGGTTCATTTCAATCTTTTTGTTCATGCTGCCCATTATGTAAGCCCGGGGATGCGTAATCCGCCCTTAACCTCGAAGACAGGGACAGTGGGAACAAAAACCTTTTTGTTATTCTCTGTACGCTACCTGATATTTCTGTTCCTGGCTCAGTAAAATGTCGGGCATCCGCAACAAGGTTCCCGAAAGACAACGATAACGTACAGTCTCATTCAGAACAACGCCATTTTGATGGAACGCTTTGAGGGTGGCGGATCATCCGGTACTGTTACGACATTCGACTCTCTGATTAAGATACCGGAAAAGGTATATAAAACCTGTCATTCTACCTTTGATCCGATGTGAAGAGGTTTGTCACGGTTTTCGTTCCACTTCAACTTGATCTCCATTTTGCCCTTCTCTTCATCACTTTTGGTCTTTACCTCGAGGTCAACGACACCCGTGGGCTTTAGTATGACCTGGTCTACGTCGCTGTTCATGGTGATGGTCCCGGCTTCGAAACCGTCCGCAAGACCTTTAAGGTAAGCGGCTATATCAGCGACATCCTGTCGCGTGTCATGTTTGAATTCCTTTGAATGACCCATTCCTGTTACTCCTGTAGTATGAGATATTAAACTGATCCTGAATATGACAGGAGATAAACCATCGGTAAAGCAGAAAACGATCCTTTGCCTAATATTTCATATTATCTTTACAGAATCTGAACCAGGGCTAAGGCTGTTCCGGACTATCATTGTCTTCCTTAACAAAAAACAGTATTCGATTCACCCGACACCCGATTGAACAGCTGGCAATGCAGATTAAACCCGGGCCAGGTTTTCTGCGTCATTCAATAATGGATCAGGACGAGAACCATCAATATAGTTTTTATCTTGATATCTTCTTGACATTTTATCTAATCAATCAATATGTGTTATTTAATAATGATTAAATCAGTTATCGGATGATTTCTTCAACAAGGACGGCAAAATGTGCAGAGTATTTAATTTTTTGGGATAATTCTAATACTCTTACACATTTTTTTATGTAATCCTGAAACATGCAGCAAGGTTTACATATGAAAGACGAAGCATCCAGATGTTCACAGGAGTACACATGGAAAAAAAATTTACACGCCGTGATTTTATTAAAATTGCCGGTGTTGGCACTGCCGGGGCTGTGGGCCTGACAGCGGGCGGATCATTTATCAAAGCGGCAACAAGTGCTGATCCGGCCGACGACAGGAAGGGGAAGGTGGTAAAAACTCCCACCTATTGCGAAATGTGTACATATCAATGTGCAGGTTTTGCCTATGTAAAAGACGGGAACCCGTGGAAAATCGAAGGTAATCCCATTGATGAGCACTGTTACGGCAAACTCTGCACAAAGGGTACTTCAGGATTTGGAGCCTACAGTGATCCGGACCGTTTGAAGAAGCCCCTCATCAGAGTTGAAGAGCGCGGCAAGCAGGTCTTCCGGGAAGCGACCTGGGATGAAGCTCTCGATTTCATCGCGGACAGGATGAAAGACATCAAGAAAAAATACGGTTCCGAAAGTATGGCAATGTTCAGCCATGGCAGCGGTTCAAAATGGTTTGCCCACATGTTATCCGCCTATGGGTCCAGAAGTATCGCTGAGCCCTCCTACGGGAACTGCCGTGGTCCCCGTGAGGAAGGTTATATGATCACCTATGGAGAACCCATCGATTCTCCGGAACGGACGGACATGAAAAACAGTAAATGTATCGTTCTTATGGGTTCACATCTCGGAGAAAACACTCTGACACAGCAGGTTATCGAGTTCACAACTGCTATCTCAAAGGGTGCCACAATTATTGTGGTTGATCCACGTTTTTCAACCGCCGCAAGCAAAGCCAAATACTGGCTGCCCATTACTCCCAGTACGGATATAGCCCTGCTCCTTGCCTGGATAAATGTGTTAATTACTGAAGACATCTACAATAAAGACTATGTCGAAAAATACTGCTTCGGTTTTGATCAACTCAAAGCCCAGGTAAAGAATTATACCCCCGAATGGGCCTATCCCATTACCGGAATATCCCCGGATATGATTCGCGTCACCGCGAGGGAAATGGCCAAAAATGCCCCATCAACACTGGTTCATCCCGGCCGGTATACAGTCTGGACCGGTGATGATACTCAACGGACAAGGGCAAACGGCATTCTCAATGCGCTGCTGGGCAGCTGGGGGCAGGAGGGCGGATTCTTCATGCCTGAGTCTGCCAGTGTCCCTGCATACCCCTATCCCAAATATCCAGAGCCATCCGCAGGATACAAGGATGCTATTAAGGAACAATACCCCCTGGGCAACCTTGCATTGACGGGCGGTGTCTGTGAAGCCACCATTCCTGATGCGAAACTGGGCCAGAACCCCTTTTACCGTGGATGGATAATATACGGGACTAACCTCATTAAATCACTCCCTGACCGGGAGCAGACCATTAAAGCGCTCCAGGGGCTCGATCTTGTTGTGGCTATCGATATCCTTCCAACGGAAATTACCGGATATGCCGATGTCGTTCTCCCTGATACAACCTATCTGGAACGCTACGATGACATCAGGGTCTCTTCTACCCGTGATCCGCAGATTGCCCTGCGTATGCCGGCAATGAAACCGCTCTATGATTCCAAACCGGCATGGTGGATCGCCAGAGAGCTCGGCATCAAACTGGGGCTTAAAAAATATTTCCCCTGGAAAAATGTTGAGGAATATCTCGACTACCGCCTTAAGAGGGCCGGGACATCTCTTAAGGAAATGCAGCGGGTGGGCATTAAAAATTACACCAGAACAACGCCTATGTATATCACGGATCTGCCCGATTTCAAATTTTTCACCAATTCCGGCAAGATTGAGATATATTCTCACCAGCTCGCGGACCATGGATTTGACCCCATTCCAAGATACAACGCTCACGAAGCTCCGCGAGAATGGCAGTTCAGACTGCTTATCGGCCGGACCCCTTTCCATTCTTTTTCACGTACGATCAATAATCCTATCCTGTCACAGATCCAGGACGAAAACGAAGTCTGGATCAACACAGACGTGGCAAAAATCTGGGGACTTAAACAGGGTCAGTATATCCGGTTGAAAAACCAGGATGGCGCCCTTTCCCAGAAAATAAAGGTTAAGGTTACCGAGCGTATCCGCCAGGACTGTATTTTCATGACCCATGGATTTGGTCAGACTCAAAAACAGCTCAGTCGTTCCTATATGAAAGGAGCCGCAGATGAATGGCTTATGACCAGGGTTAAGATTGATCCTATCATGGGAGGTCAGGCCCTTAACCTGAATTTCGTTACTTTTGTCCTCGGCGATGAAGATCCCGAACCGGCAGGAGATGAAAAAGCAACCACGGAAGATAAGAAAGGTAAAGAAGACGAAACCGGGTCAGGGGACACGGAAAAGAAAGAAAATAAAAATGAAGTTAATGAATCAGCACAAGCTGAAGTTAAAGCGTAAATGTGGGTGTAGAATATGAAGAAAAATAAGAATAAGCAGCATTTCGCAATGGCCATTGACACACGCGTATGTGTCGGATGCGGCGCCTGTGTCGCCGCCTGTAAAACAGAAAACAATGTTCCGGAGGGGCTTCACCGTGACTGGATTGTTGAAGAAGTAACGGGAAAATTTCCCAATCTCCACATGGAAATCAGGTCGGAACGGTGTAACCATTGCTCCCATGCTCCCTGCGTGCTTGCCTGCCCCACGGGTGCGAGCCATTTCGTTAATGACACCAACCTTGTAAAGGTAACGGCAAACAGATGTACGGGCTGCCTGGCCTGTCTGGCATCCTGTCCATACAATGCCCGCTACGTAATGCCGACTGGGGAGGTCAGCAAATGCACGTTCTGTGATCATCGTCACGACACTGAGATGACTACCGCGTGCCAGACTGTATGTCCCGCCGGAGCGATACATTTTGGTAATCCCAACGATCCCGAGAGTGATGTCTCAAGGCTGTTAAAATCGAGAAAGTATAAAACTCTGGCGCCCGGAGCTGGTACTAAACCCAATATTTTCTTTCTTATTTGAGGTATGATATGACTGACATAACCGTAACCACGAACAAAACCATGCAGGTAGTTGCCGATCAGGCTTTACAAATCTGGCCCTGGCAGGTACCGGCTTACCTTTTCATGGGTGGAATCACGGCGGGAATCATGATCTTCGCCGCGTATCATCTTCTGAAAAGCAATGAGAAACATTTTCACCTTTCCGTTAACCAGATTATTGTCGTCGCCCCCATTGCCATGAGCATCGGTATGCTTTTTCTTTTTTTGAAGCTGACTCATAAGCTCTATGTATGGCAGTTTTACACGTCTTTTCAGCTTTCGTCCCCCATGTCCTGGGGCGCGTGGATTCTCATTTTGGTATATCCCGCGACGATACTGATGCTTCTGGCAACAGTCCGTAAGGGTTTTCCATCCCAGTATGAATGGGTCCTCAATACAATGAAAAGCTCCTTTCTGAAAAAGCTGGCGGACCCTCTGAATCGACTGGTAGTTTTTTCCGAGAAGAACAAGCGCGCCATCGCCTACATAGTTCTGCCCGTGGGAATTCTACTGGGCATCTATACCGGGGTTCTTCTCAATAATCTTGTGGCCAGGCCCTTCTGGAATTCGGCACTTCTCGGACCCCTTTTCCTTGTATCCGGGGCTTCGACTGGAGCGGCATTCATACTTCTCCTGGCCAAGTCCCAGAAAGAAAAGGAATTTTATGTTAAAGCCGATGTCGGTCTCATTACCGTTGAGCTTCTACTTATTGCTCTTTTTATCATAAGCATGCTGGGTTCTCATGCCGTGGCCAAGGACGCTGTCATGCTTATTCTTACCGGTACTTTGACACCCGTTTTCTGGTCCTTCGTTGTGGTTATGGGCCTCAGTGTTCCACTCATTCTCGAAATCCTCGAGTTGCGGGGTCGCCATATACCCGGTTTTATCGCTCCTTCCCTCGTGTTACTGGGCGGGCTGATTCTACGGTTTGTCATCGTTGAAGCCGGACAAATCTCCAACTGGCTTACATACTGATGCCTGTTGAATCTCTTTACGGAGGAAAGTATGGTTTCTAAATCGTCAAAACAACCTCGCAAGTATATCTCTCCTTATGTCGGAGCTGTACTGCTTGGACTCGTTTTATTAGCTTCGTTTTATCTTACCGGCCAGGGGCTTGGCGCATCGGGCGCTCTGACGTCTATTGTTGTGGCTATCGAAAAAGCTATCGCGCCGGAATATGTGAATTCAAGCCCCTTTCACTCGGCTATTGGCGGCGGAGACACCAACCCACTGAATATCTGGCTTTTCTACATGCTGGTCGGAATTTTTCTCGGGGCCCTTGTTTCCGGCGCGTGGGCAGGCCGTCTAAAAATAGAAACGAATCGTGGACCACGTATCAGTGATAAACAGCGGTGGGCCTTTGCTCTGATTGGAGGTCTCCTTTTTGGCTTAGGGGCAAAGATCGCCCGTGGATGCACCAGCGGCTTCCTTTTGACAGGTGGTTCATCTCTTTTTCTTGGACCGTGGATTGCCATCCCCATTATGTTCGCGGTAGCCTATGGTGTGGCATTCTTAGTTCGTAAACTCTGGGTATAGGGAGGTATATAAATGGGACCTTTATCGGTAATACAGGACTGGCCAGGCGGAGTTATTCTTCTGGTTTCGATGCTCCTCGGTTTTGCATTTGGATTTGTTCTGGAACAGTCAGGTTTCGGTAATGCTAAAAAACTTGCTTATCAGTTTTATTTTAAAGACCTGACGGTGTTTAAGGTTTTTTTCGGCGCTATTCTCACCGCCATGGTAGGACTGGTCATTTTCGGGGCCTTTGGATGGATTGACCTGACCAGTATTTATCAAACAGAGACCTATCTGGTAGCCGGTACCATCGGTGCTGTCATCATGGGGGCCGGTTTTGCCATTGGCGGTTATTGTCCCGGGACAAGTATAGCAGGTCTTGCGACATTTAAGGTTGACGCACTCTTTTCTGTTATCGGAGCCTTTTTAGGCGTGATACTGTTTCAGGAAGCCTATGCCCTATTTGAACCCATCTATTCAGGCAAATACAGTGGCGGAATAGGTGCGGTAACCATATATGAGGCAATCGGTATCCGTGCGGGTGTCCTCGCCACTGCTATTCTGGTCGCAGCACTCCTGATGTTCTGGGGAGCTGAAATAATTGAAAAGAAATGGGGAAGTAAAGTAGACGCATAGGAGGCACTATGAAGTTGGGGAAAAAACAGATAGGAATACTCATTGTCCTTACCATTGGAATAGTAATGGTTTTTCTTCCTGGTAACCAGGAGGCCATGGAAAAGAAAAAGCAAGAGACTCAGTCCGAAGTACTCATGGGGACAGTAAACAAGATTACGCCTTTCGAGTTATCAGACATGATTCTTTCAGGGAAAAGGGACTATCAGCTCATTGATATCCGAGATAAGAAAAAATACGAAGAAGAGACAATTAAAACAGCGATTAATATTTCGCATGAAAAGATAATGCAAAGGGAAATCTACGAAAATCAGGTGAGTGATTTCCAGCGGGTAATTATCTTTTCCGATCAACCGGACCAGTTAGCCCAGACATGGGTCACATTAAGCACCACCGGGAAAAAGGTATATATTCTCGAGGGCGGTTATAAGGCGTGGGAAAACAAGATAATGGAACCTGAATTACCGGATAATCCGACTGCCGATGAAGTGGCCCATTACAGAAAAGCCCGATCATTATCGGCCTTTTATAAAGGTGAAGGCGCCCCTGAAATCTCGCCCATTGCCGGTCCCGCGCGCTCTTCAGCTCCCATGGGATTACGTAAGAAAAAGAAACTTAAAGGTTGCGGAATATAATCTTACCTGAGCGATTAAATTGAGCGAAAAGACAGGGTGTCCCATAAGGGCACCTTTTTTTTATTATTGCGCCTTAAACCTGCACATATCTTATGAACGGTAACGCCTTCGCCGCCAGGTTGATATCCTACCATGGACGCTCTCTCCATCAACGATCAGGGTATCGCTGAGGTCGATATCAGGCGTTGTATCGGGTGCGGAGTATGTGTTATCCGGTGCACTGAAGAGGCTCTATACCTCCAGCGGAAGGACGAATCCGCTGTGAGAGTACCCCCGGAGAACGAGGCAGCCAGGATGATGACCCTGGCAAAGAAGAGGGGTATCCTCTAACATCATGTATTTATATATTGACTTTTTCAATATTCCCATAATTACAATAAAGAGAAATATACCATACATTCCCGGAGGAGACTATGAGTGATGTAAAAACAGGAAATCCCGCGGTGGTGGGGCTGGCCGGCTTCGGACTGACCACGCTTATTCTGCAGTTCCACAACGTGGGCTGGTGCGGTATAGGCCCGGTGCTTTCCATGGCTCTTATTTTCGGAGGACTGGCCCAGATGATCGCCGGTTTCCAGGAACAGAAAACAGGAAATAACTTCGGCTACAGCGCCTTTGTATCTTACGGGGCATTCTGGATCGGGCTCGGTATTATCTGGCTACTCAACTATTTTGGAATCTACAAACTCTCCACCACGGATGTAGGATGGTACCTGGTGGCATGGACCCTCTACACAGCCATGATGTGGGTCGCCTCTCTGAGAATTCACACAGCTATGGCTTTTACCTTCAGCACACTGCTGCTGGGATTCATCCTTCTCGATCTGGGTCACTTCGGCTTTCCCATAATGAACAAGGTGGCCGGGTATGAGCTCATTGTCTGCGCCCTGAGCGCCTGGTACATGATGTTCGGCATCATCCTCAATGACGTGGCGGGTAAAGAGATATTGCCTATGGGCAAGCCCTGGGTTAAGAGTTAATTCTCCCAGCAGACTGAAAGGGTCTATAATATGCCGGGAATCTTCGGCATGTTATAGTCCCCAGTAATATGCGAACAAAATGTCCCTTTATATTGGAATATGCTGAAGAGGATATACGCAATAGCGATAACTATCATACCCCCACCATAAAAATGAACCCATCCCTTCCTTTTTTTCTGTACAAAAGACAGCTCTCCTTTACCCTTGTACAGGTATAAGAAACTGTTCAGTTCGTCTGAGTTTGTATAGACCGCGCTGTATCAGACTTTCATGCGGCTAAAGAGAAGCGCAAAGAACGGACAATTACCGGAAAGAAGCGTCCATGGTAACCTCATATACGGATATTGATACCCATTACCCTCATGACCGGGCCTCATCCACGGCTTAACGGATTTCTACGGGCGAGGTTGGCATCATGAAGAACATACCCTATCAGGAAATCGTTAACCGGGTCCGCGAGATGTGCATGAAGGCAAACTTCGAGCTGGGCCGGGATGTCATCGACGCCTTTGACCGGGCCCTGGAGAAGGAAGAGTCCCCGACAGGTAAGGTAATATTGAACCAGCTCAGGGAGAACGCCGAAATCGCCCGAGAGGAGCGGATCGCCCTCTGCCAGGACACCGGCTTCGCCGTCTTCTTCGTGGAGCTGGGCGACCGGGTCTCCATAGAGGGCGGCACCCTCACCGAAGCCCTCAACGAGGGCGTCCGCCGGGGCTACGGTGAAGGATACCTCCGCAAGTCTATCTGCCATCCCTTTACCCGCGAAAACACCGGGGACAATACCCCGGCCGTTATTCACGTGGAACCGGTTAAAGGAGAAAGACTGAAGATCATCCTGGCCCCCAAGGGGGGAGGCAGCGAGAACATGAGCCGGGTCACCATGCTCCGTCCTTCCGATGGGAAGGAGGGCATCATCGACTATATCGTGAACCGGGTAAAAGAATCGGGGGCCAATCCCTGTCCCCCCATCGTTGTGGGTGTCGGGATCGGCGGCACCTTCGAAAAAGCGGCCCTTATCGCCAAGCGCTCCCTTCTTCGGCCCCTCGGCTCCGGTAACCCGGACCCGGAACTCGACGAGATGGAGCGGCGAATACTTGAGAAGGTCAACCGCCTCGGTATCGGTCCCCAGGGCCTGGGAGGCAGAACAACGGCCCTGGCCGTTCATATCGAGATGCATCCCTGCCATATCGCTTCCCTTCCCCTGGCGGTGAACATCAATTGCCACTCCAGCCGCCACGAAGAGTACGAGTTCTAAGGAGGCGAGCATGGCCGAGTACAGACTGACCACGCCCCTGGATGATGATGCGGTCAATAAACTGAAGATCGGGGACAGGGTCCTCCTCTCCGGCATCATATACACGGGCCGGGACGCCGCCCATAAACGTCTCGTGGACCTCATCGAAAAGGGCGAAAACCTGCCCGTGGACCTCGCGGGACAGGTGATCTATTACGTGGGCCCCACGCCGGCCCGGCCCGGCAGGCCCATCGGCTCCGCTGGCCCTACCTCCAGTTACCGCGTGGACTCCTGTACACCGACGCTTCTAACCCTGGGCCTCAAGGGGATGATCGGCAAGGGGAACCGTAACCCGGAAGTGATCGAGGCCATGAAGAAGCACAAAGCCGTCTATTTCGCGGCAACGGGCGGGACAGGGGCCCTCATCGCCCGGCACATTACAAGCTCCGAGGTAGTGGCCTACGAAGACCTGGGACCGGAGGCCATCCGGCGCCTGGAGGTGGAAGATTTCCCGGTCATCGTCATTAACGACGTGGAGGGAAACGACCTCTACCGCCAGGGAGTTGAAGAGTACGGTTTCAACTGATTCAACGTATGGTATACCCACGGCGTTTCCAGTATTTCTACTTTTATCCGGGATAACAATGACCTCTCCTTCGATCTTTCCAATCGGGGAAACCTGGTGGCCGTGGTCTCCGATTCCACGCGTGTCCTGGGGGACGGGGACTGCATCCCTCCCGGGGGCCTGGGCGCCATGGACCGGATAAAATCATCGATTTCGTGAAGATGGCGGAACCGAGCTTCGGGGGCGGGAATATTGATCCTTTTTTGTTTGCGCCTGAAAGCATTTTCAGGAATCATTGCCGATATGGAGAATAAAAAGGAAAGAGTGAGCAGGGAGGGTGACAACTGCTGGCGAGTTGAACCTTCCCGAAGAGTCCGAATTTTTACCGATACCGCCACCTACTTTGAGGCCTTTGCCGATGCCGTAGAGTCGGCCCGGGAGACCGTCTTTATCGCCGGATGGGACCTCCATAGCCAGATGGAATTGCGCAGAGGCGATTCACGCCGCAAGCTGACTCAGCTCGGAAAGATTCTTGAAGAGTCGGTGAAGAAGAACAGGTCTCTGAATATCTATATTCTTCTATGGGACTTTGCCATGCTCTACCTCAAGGAGAGAGAACTTTTTCCCCTGGTACGTCTCGGTTGGAAGACCAACCGCAGGATACACTTCCGTACGGATGGAAAGCATCCGCTGGCCGCCAGTCATCATCAGAAGATTATCGTTGTTGACGATCATATCGGTTTCTCCGGCGGAGTAGATCTTTCCCAGTGGCGCTGGGACACGGCCGATCATTTTCCCGAAGATGAAAGAAGGATCGATCCTGACGGGAAGAGCTATATCCCCTTTCATGACATGCAGATGGGAGTCGAAGGAGAGGCTGCCAGAGCCCTGGGTGAGCTTTTCCGACAAAGGTGGAAAAGGGTGACCGATGAAGAGCTCCCCCCTTCAGGGGGAGCGAGTATGCGGTGGCCGGGTGAATGGCCAGTCGACTTTGAGAATGTGGATGTATCGCTGGCCTTAACATGGCCGGCTTTCCGGCAGGAAAAATCGATCCGGCAGGTGGAGAAACTTCATCTCGATTCGTTCCGGGCCGCGCGTAAATGGATATATATCGAGAACCAGTACCTGACTTCAGCCAGCATCATCGAAGGTCTCTGTGAAGCACTGGAAAAGGATGAAGGGGCGGAAGTGGTAATCATCCTTCCGAAAAGGTTGCCCGGATGGCTCCAAGAGGGGACCATGGGCTTCATGCGGGAGAGGGCTCTTCGGCACCTTCTGGAGAGTGACAGGCACGGGCGTCTGCTTATCCGGTATCCTTCCTGGAAAGAGGATGACGGAGAGGAACAGATGATCATGGTCCACGCCAAATGCACGATAATTGACGAAAGGTTTCTGAGGGTGGGTTCGGCCAACCTGAGCAATCGATCAATGGGCGTGGACAGCGAGTGTGATCTTGTTGTCGAGGCGGAACCGGGTTCAGGAACGGAACAGAAGATAACCCGCGTCCGGAACACTCTCCTGGCCCGGCATCTTTCAGTCCGCGAGCAGGAGGTCAGGACCCTGATAGAAAGGACAGGTTCCCTGATACAGACCATCCGGAACCTGGAGGGCAGAGAACATTCATTAAGAGAACTCCATCCTGCTTATCCCTGGGCGCCCGCTTCACTTATTCCCCGAGTCTCTCCCTATGATCCGGAACGTCCCATTGACCCGGAAGAGTTTCTCCGAATCACCATGCCGGAGCCATCGAAAATTGAACTGCGAGGTTCCATCCTTCCCCTTTTGATGATTATCGCTGTCTTTCTTATCATGGCCGCCCTCTGGCGCTGGTCTCCCCTTAATCAGTGGATTCAGCCGGAGATCCTCAGGGAGTACGTCTCGATGTTGAGAGAAAGCCCCTGGGAAGTTCCGGTGATCATCGCCACCTATTCCGCCGGCTCCTTCATGATGATTCCCCTGACCGCCATGGTCTCTGCCACGGCCTTAATCTATGACACTCTGCCCGCGTTTTTTCTGGCCCTTGGTGGGTCCTGGCTGGCGGCCATGCTGACCTACCTGGTGGGAGCCCGATTTTCGATTCACAGAATAGCAGGTAGATGGGTTCATGAACTGAACACACGGATGAAGACAGGCAGCGTCCTTATCGTGGCGGCCCTTCGGCTTGTGCCGGTGGCACCCTTTACGGTTGTCAACCTGGTGGCGGGTTCTCTGAAGGTTTCAGCTCCCATTTTTGGGGCGGGGACCTTCCTCGGGCTTGTGCCCGGCACGGCCGCCGTTATCCTGGTTACGGGCCAGGTTACGCGAATTATTACCAACCCGGAACCGGAGACGATTCTGGTGGGTGCGGCTGTTATTCTTACCGTTTTGATCATCATTGCTCTGGCCACCTGGTGGGCCCGCCGGCTCCTCAAAAAAAACCGGAAAGAAAAGCAGAAGAGATAACAGGGGATGGCCGGGCTTACGATCGCGACCTACAATATTCACTCCTGCATAGGGAGGGACGGACGGTATGATCCCTCCCGGGTAGCCCGGGTCATCCGGGAAACTGGTGCGGACATCGTTGCCCTGCAGGAGGTAGACAACGGATATCGGATAAAAGCCGCATGGGAGATGATTTCCATTTTGGAAAATGAGACCGGCATGAAGGCCGTTGTGGGTCCCACCCTTTATTCAACGGGCGGTTTTTTTGGAAACGTGATCCTTACGGGTTATCCTGTCATGGACGCGGGTCGTTACTCCATGGGGGTCAGACCCTATGAACCGAGAGGTCTCATAGTTTTTCGGCCGGGTGGCGACGCGGAGGGAATCACCATCCTGGCCACTCACCTGGGACTCAGAATAAGGGAAAGAAAAAATCAGGTGGCCCGCCTGCGGGAGATACTGGCGGATAACTCCGAAAGGCCCGTGGTCCTGGCAGGTGATTTTAATGACTGGATACCCTTTAGTCCCACTGCCCGCTCAATTCTGGGTCATGGAGGTAAAGGTACCTGTCTCCATACCTGGCCATCCGCCTTCCCTCTCTTTCCCCTGGACCGGCTCCTGTCGGACCCGCCGGCACTCCTCAGCAGGCTTCGGGTACACAGGACGGAAACAAGCCGTCTTGCTTCGGATCATCTGCCCCTTCTCGGCGATATTGAGATCCCCTGAGGTCACATAGTAGAGCTTTTTATGGCAAATAAAGTTAAGAAATAAATAGTGAAAATAATTTGAAATTACTCGGCTATATATACACATTGTGACAGATATGCAGGAGGAACAGGTGATGATACAGAGAATACCGGCGGCTTTTCTGGCAGTGGCTTTGATGCTCGTACCTGCTGCTGGAAAGCAGATCGCGAAAAAGGGTATCGTAAACTTCTTAGCCGGGTCCGTTACTATCGAGTACCGCGGTACGAAAACCGCGGCAAAGGTGGGGGACGAGCTCAGAGAGGGAATGGCTGTCGTAACGGGAGCGAATTCTCAGGTTGATCTCTATTTCGGCGAGGAACGGGTCATCAAGGTTCTTGAGAACAGCCGATTCGAGATAACAGAGCTTATGGTCACAGAGAAAAAAGATTCTTCCAGCTTTTTTCTTAAGGCGGGAAAGATATTCACCCGGATAAAGGACAAGCTGGACAAGGATGAGGAATTCAAGGTCAGGACAAACACGGCCACGGCCGCTGTCCGGGGAACCGAGTTCTACATTGAAGAAGACGAGGAATCTGTCGTGGCCTGCACAAAGGGAAGCGTTAATGTCGAAAATGAAGATTCCCGCGTTGTCCTGAAGGAGGGTCAGGAGGTCCCTCTTGCGGGACAGGGCCGCCTCGCCATTCAGCGGTTGAAGAAAGACAGGCTTCAGCATATCATGAATATAAAGGACCAGGTTCGAGACCTCCGAAAGGATTTCCGGGAGCAGTTCATAAACCAGCGGATGGATATACGGAATCTTAAGGACCAGAAGGAAAAATTCAGGGAAGACCTGGAGAAGAACCGGGATAAGTTTAAGAGACCCTTCAAGGGGAATATGTTTTAAAACAGATTCAGATACGGTCCATGATCGCGTCCGAGAAGTCGATGGTACTTCCATCGCCGCCCATATCGGGAGTCAATCTGTCCCGCGATTCGTAGACGTCCCTCAGGGCCTTGCGTATAATCCGCGCTTTGAGGGGAAGTTGAAGGTACTCAAGCATCATGGCTGACGCCAGGATCATTGAGGATGGATTGGCTCTGTTCTTCCCGGCCATGGAATCCGCGGTCCCGTGTACGGTTTCGAAAAGAGCGTGCTGGTCCCCGATATTCGCGCCGGGGGCCAGGCCCAGACCGCCAATCAGTCCCGCGCAGATGTCCGATATGATATCTCCGAAGAGATTCGTTGTTACAATAAGGTCAAATTGCTCCGGGCTCATGACAAGCTGCATGCAGGCCTTGTCCACGATCATCTCCTCGGTCGTTATTTCCGGGTGTTTCTGAGCCAGGGTCCGGGCGACCTCCAAAAAGAGACCGGATGTGGTTTTCATGATATTGGCCTTGTGGACGATTGTCATTTTCTTTCGTCCCAGTCTCTTGGCCAGGTAGTAGGCGGCATCAAGGATCTGCACAGATCCCTTCCGGGTTACCACGCTTACCGCTTCCGCCCGGGAACCGTCAGGGGAAAGGGTCTGACCTTCTCCGGAATACATTCCCTCCGTATTCTCCCGTACTGTGATGATATCTACGTTGCTGTACCGTGAAGCGGTATTAGGAAAGGTCTGCGCGGGACGAATACTGGTATAGAGGTTAAAATGCTTTCTCAGGAATACATTGACTGAGTCATAGCCGTACCCGGAGGGTGTTGTCAGGGGACCCTTGATCGTTATTCTGTTCTTATCCATCATCTTGAGGGTTCTCTCCGGCAAAGGTGATCCTTCCCTTTCCAGTGAGGCCTTGCCGGCATCGGCGAATTCGTATTCAAAACCACAATCAAGCTTGTCCAGGATCTGGATAGTGACATCCACTATTTCAGGTCCGATGCCGTCCCCAGGGATTACCGTGATCTTCTGTCTTGCCATAGAAACCTCTAATGATTACTATGAAGATTCTGTATGTTTATATGGGTGAGTCAATGACTATACGAAAGCTAGCAATAAATTATCTGCATTAGTGCTATATCTGTTAATATATAGCGATTTAGGCGGATACTATCAGTTAAAAACGTGGCACGTTGTGATATACCATGCCGACCCCGTTACAGGAACCGGCATGGCAATATTTACGAACGGGGTGGAAGGGGCAGGATAGCGGATACCTTTTTCATGCGCTCCGCGTAGTGGGGGCGCCTCTCCACCATTCGTCTGTCCATCATGGGAATACTTATAAAGACGAAGAGGAGAGTTATTCCGAGGGGGCCTGCAATGGTCCACCAGTAGGACGGGTCAGCCGCCAGGGCAAAGAGGTAGAGACCCCACCAGAAAAGGATCTCACCGAAATAGTTGGGATGTCTGGAATATTTCCAAAGGCCATAGTTCATGATCTCCTTCTCTTCGCGCTTCATCCTCCTGAACATCTTAAGCTGAATGTCGGACGTGGCCTCTATGACGATGGCGATAAAAGTCACAATTATTGCCGCGATATCGAGCCAGTTGAAGGATGCTGTTCCCCTGGCGAGAGAAGCGAACATGGAGAGAGAAGCGCCGAAAACCAGGATCGTGGGGAACATGTGTATGCCGGAAAAACTGACGGCCCAGTAGTTTTTGCCGGCGCTCTCTCTCATGTCGACGTATCGCCAGTCTTCATGGGAGAGTCCTTCCCACTGGCTGGCCCAGTTCCAGGTAAGGCGGATGGCCCAGAGGGAGACAAGTACGATAACCGCTGTCTGACGCCAGGGATCAACTCCCGGGGTTGAGACAACCAGGGCCCAGTAAAAGGCAATGGGTACAGGGGCAACGCTCCAGTAAGCGTCATAGAAGCTTGAGTTGTTAAAAAGTACGCTGAAGGCGAAGATAATGATCGTGGCGCCCACGTCCGCGATGGCGACAACCGCTATCGGATGGAGTTCGCCGAAGAAGACGACCAGGGCGACGGCTCCGGCCGCGGCAGCCGCATAGGCGACGATTACGTACGTAAATGACTGAAGCAGTCCGGGGTGCTTCTGCTCAGGGGTCATGGTTCCTCCATAGAAAAGTGTATATTTGAAACCGGACAAGGTTACCAGAAGGGCGTGGGGACGCAATACATTTTGGAATGTCACAGGGAACTGGTGAGCGCTAAACCGGTTTCCTCAATATAGAGGGAAAGCGCTTTTTTTTCCGTTTCCCGGAGGCATCGGAAGGCGTCAGTGAAATCCTCTTTACCCGCGCAGAAGAGGCCGTGGCCCCAGACTATGGCTCCACTGCCAGAGAGGGCCGGAGGCAATGTATTAATAAGACCGGTGGGGCCGGTCCCCACTTCACCCGGTACGATAGGGACGCCTTCCAGGTCCCGATCCTCCCGGCATGCCACATGGCACCTGCCATCGTTCGGGCAGTCCTTCTTTGCGCAGGCCATGGAGAGGATGACCGTGAAACGGGGGTGCCCGTGGAGTATGGTACGCACATCTCCACGCTTTTCATAGACGCTCCGGTGGGCTCCGAACTCGCTGGATGCCGTGATGGCCGTGGTCATTGAATCGTCCAGGGGACAGATATCGATGTGCCCCGGCAGCTCGTCCAGGGAGGCCCCGGTCTGGCTTATGAAGATGGCACCGTCGTGAAGACAGGATATGTTCCCGAAGAAGGAATCGACCATACCGGAATGTACGGTGAGCCGGCCCGCCTCGTCCATGGCCCGGATAACCTCGCCGGGGCCGGAGAAAGGGGCCTTCTCTGCGGGCAGGGAGTCAATGCCGGAGGCACGTATGTACTGATCAATGCCCCGCTTCGCGAGTTCCCTCGCTTCATCGGATAGTTCCCTGCCTTCTCGGCGGGCAACCAGAAGACCGGAATAGAAGGAGACAAAAAGGGCGAAGCAGACGGAACTGAAGGAGATGAAGGCCTGCTCGACCGTAAGGCTTCCGTGGGTCAGGACCTCTCCCTCACCGGTGACCACGGCCTTGTGGCCCCCCAGAGCGTCAGCCAGGCCTTTATCATGAATGTCCTTAACAACCGGTATTCTGTGAAGAAAGGTCCGGGTTTCGCTGTCAGTCGGGACAAGGTCCTTACCGGCCCGGCCGGCCATGCGGGCGATGATTTCTCCCAGGGCCCCGGACGGCCGGGCATGGAGCAGGGACGTTATGCTGAGCCTGTCAAAGAGGCCTTCCAGGTAAGGCGTATAGCCATCCTCCCTGTTCCAGCGGAGGGAAAGGTCGAGAAGTCCAAGGCGGATGTCTTCTTTCCGGGCCAGGTTCTGGTCCAGTATCTTCCGCTCGTACTTTTTCAGCTGATCGTCCATTCCAGCTCCAGCTCATCCGCTTTTTCCCGGACCGGGTTCCCATCAGGGGTCAGACCCCGGATAGAGTAATAGGCGGAGAGGGCCTCCTCAAAACGCTTCCGTTCCAGGGGCGGTACGTCGATTCCTTCTCCACCGCTCCCCGGTTCCAGGAAAAAACGTTCCGGCAGGATATCGGTAGACCGGTCGAAGCCGTTGGCGGCGTTAATCATCCGTTCCTGGTAGACGATCCGTTCTCCGATACGCATAAGATCCCGGGCCGTGAACTCATTTCCCGTTACGGCGGAGAGGACTTCCGCGTATTCCTCCAGCCCGGCCCCGAAGGATATGAATTTGCATGCGGTCAGGGAATCGAAGACCGCGCAGGCGTCCTCGTTCATTCGGATAATTCGGGCCTTCCCGTCGAAGGAGTAGCGGTCCGTGGCCACAGGCTTCCGGAGTATCTCGTGGGAGACAGGATAGGCCCGGAGGTGACAGCCTCCCCGGGGACTGGTGGCGTAAGCCAGGGCCAGGCCGTAGGCCCCCCGGGGATCGTAGGCCGGCAGTTCCAGTCCCTTGACCTGCATGGCCACATCTTCCCGGCCGTGCTTCCGGGCCAGTTCCAGGCTGCCTTCCGCCAGTTCAGCCCCTTCACCCTCCCCCGTGGCCGTCTCACGTAAAAGACGAAGGATATCATCCGGGGAGAGTTCCCTCCCGGTCAATTCGGAGTAACAGGCCAGAGTGGAGGCGGCGGATATGGTGTCCATACCGTAGATGTTGCAGAGACGGTTCGCCTCAACCACGGTCTCCATATCCGTGTTGCCCACAAGCGCGGTGAAATGAGACATGGTCTCAAATTCCGGAAGGACCCTCCCATCCTGCGAGCGCTTCTTGCACTGTATATGACAGCCGGCGCATCCCTGGCTTCGGCTTCCGTATCTTTTATTGTAAGCATGGGCGTTCAGCTTGCGTGAATGCTCGAACCAGGTGCGACGAAAGTTCTCCGTGGGCATCATTCGGCGCTGATTAATAAGGTCATAGAGGGCCCCTGTCCCGAAGGTGGCGATACCGAACATGCCCTTTAAAACGGGGGAGGCGTTGACCATGCGGAAGATGTCTTCTCTTGCTTTTTTCAAACGATCCCTGTCGGAAAGGGGAACAGTATCCTCTCCGGAGAGAGCGATGTAGGCCAGTCCCTTGCGGGCCATGACCAGGCCGAGTCCGTTCCGACCCGAGAAGAAATGGCCATCCACGCATATGGAAGCGAAGCGTACCCCCATTTCGGCGGCCGGTCCCACGGCGGCCACGGATTTCCATTCCTTCAGTGTCCTGAACCGATTATCCAGGGTCAGACCCTTCTGGTCGGAGGCATCTTTCAGGTAAACTTCGGACCCGGATATTTCCAGGCCGAGGGGAACGTCGCTTTTGCCGGTGATAATGATCCCGTCCAGTCCACACCGTTTCAGCTGGTGGCCGAACTTCCCTCCAACGGAAGTGTCCCCCAGTGTGCCGGTCAGGGGGGAACGGGAGAGAAAAGCGGACCGTCCCGACGTGGGGGACGGGGTTCCGGTCAGGGGTCCGGTCATGCAGATAAGGGGTATCTCCGGGTCGTCCCAGGATCGTGTTCCGTGAGAACGGAAGAAGTAACCGGCCAGTCCCCTCCCCCCGAGGAAACGTCTAAGGAGGGCATCGTCCGGTTCCATACATTCATGGTTGCCCGTGGAAAGGTCGATTTGGAGGATCCTCCCTGTCCATCCTCCCGTGAAGTGGCTCAAGCGTCTCTCCCGGCCGGGAAGAGTTTATCTTCCATAACACGGAAGAGCCAGGGGGCTCCCCAGGCGATCCACAGGCCGATAACAGCGTACCGGAGATAATGGGAGAACTCAATGTCGGGAAGGAGTTTCTTTAAAAGTATCCGCACAACAAAAAGAACGGTAAAACCAGCCAAAATCCTGAGCAAAGAAGCCAGAAAAGAATGGGAGGGCCGATAGTTATCGGTCCTCATGGCCCACCAGGCCCCGACCAGGAAGCCGGATAGCATCCCCATGATGCGGCTGATGGTGTGGCCCGGCATGACCAGGAAAAGAAGGAAGGGGACAACCAGGGCCAGGATTGTAACGAGCATGTTATTCATTCTCTCCGGCCTGTCTCCGAAAGTTTCTATTCCAAGAAAGAGGAGAGGAAGGATGATAATGGAAACCAGTATCCCGCCGGCCACGTCTCCTGCGTAGTGTACGCCGAGGAACATGCGGGAATAGGGTACCGTGATACAGAAGAAGATGGCGGCCAGAATCACGTACCGGTTGCGGGAAAACCACGCGAGTGAGCCCCAGAAAGAGAGGGCGCCCTGAGTATGGCCGCTGGGAAAACCGTTGCTTTCGGGCCTCATTTTCTCCGCCAGCTGACGGATCGGTTCATCGAGCAGTTCAGGATGGGGCCGCGGACTTCCGAAGAGGACCTTCAGGGAATCGTTGATCGCCATGGAGATGAGAAAGGCGAAGCCGGAAACCAGGGCGAGCTTCCGGTCCATGGTCCAGTAGATGACCGGGAAGGCCAGCGTGTAGAACAGCTCGTCGCCGGTCCAGGTAATGGCGATTATGAGCTGATCGAGCCAGGCTCCGGCGTGGATATGTATAGAGTTCAGAAAACCTTCGCTGAAAAGAAAGGTATTCATCAGGAGATCTGGTATCTGCATAGCTAATCCCTTTCAGGTTGATGAGGATCATTATACAATACGGTTGCCTGCTTAGTCAAGGGGAAACAATCCTGCCCGCTCCTGGTCTTCTCAGGCGGTGGCCAACTGTCTCTTGAGATCCTCTACGGGAAGGGAGAGCATGACCGTGGTGTCCGTTGCCGAGAGTATCTTCAAAGACTCTGTCGGTTCCAGTCCCAGACCTGCCAGCGTGGAATCGATGGTGGCGTATCCGAGGCCGAACCCGGATTCACTGGTATCCAGGTTGTTTATAAAGAACTCGTGTTCCCTGTTTTCACGTCTGTACCGGTCATACTCAAATCTCTTTTCTACGATCCTGTTCAGGTCCCTCTGGAGGATGGGAGCCGTGTTCGTTATCTCTATGTGGATATGGTCTTCGTCATGCAGTATCTTAAGAATAACGCCTATGTTCAGGTCACGGAGGCGCTTTCTCATGGCAGCCAGTCTCTCCAGGGATTCTATCTCCTTCTTCTCCTCAGGGGTCAGGTCTCTCTCTTCCATGTAGACCCGGTTCTTGATGTTGATATATTTTGATTCTTCGTTCAGGAGATTGCGAACCTCGGCTGATATTTCATGTTCGCTGAGAACTTCTTCCGCTTTCTCATTGTATCTCAGGGGCTCGCTTACGATGGAGTTGACCTCCTCTTCAATGCTTTTCCGTTCCCGATCGGGCTGTTCAGCGGCCATGGTATCGGCGATGCGGTCACGGATAAGCACGAATTTGTAGTTCGCCTTGACAGCGTTCTTGATAAGTTCATCGGTACAGGGGAAAAGCATGGCAGGATACCGGCCAAGGCCCAGGTTGGCGAAATACCTCTCCTTTATCTGGAGCAGCCGGTCCCGGGCCCTGCGTGTGTAGGATTGAATATGCCCGGTCGATCTGTTCTGAGCCATGGTTTCATCCTTACAAAACGAATAAATCTGAATCGAGTAAATCGAATATTTCCATTTTCCGTGACCCACAATCATTACCGATACGGCATGATACCTCGGGGTAACGGTTTCCTGCCTTATTAATGATAAATAATTATATATGTCGTCAAGGTCAATTAGCCTTATGATTTAAAGAAATGGTAAATTGTGCCGCTCAGTCGGTTAACTATCGGGACTCCTGGAAAAGATCGGGAAGTGTCATTCTTTACGCTCGAGCGGTCCGGGCGGGATGGTTACATAAAAAACGGTCGTGGTTTCTGAAGATGCTTTTACGTGCAGACATATCCCGTCGTCTTCGGCGGCAGGGAAATTTGAGTTTTTTCACCCTGAATAGAGTTAAGGAATAACTTCTGAAAAAATATTTCCATAAATCGGTTGACAGTTTTGTTTATGATTATATCGTCGCCCACCGATAGAGGTATCATGAACAAAACGCAAAGGACATACGGAACCATCCTTCTTCTCGCCCTTCTTCTGGGCCTGTGGAGACCAGGCCGCGGTTCGTGATGTCCTGTAAGGACCAGCAATTCAGGAGGCCGTCACGAACAAAAGTGACGGCCTTTTTCATTTCTGAGGAGCACGGGAGGTGCAGGGATATGGTTACTATCCCGTATAAACTTGACCGGCATCAAATTTAAAAGGTTGACCGGATACGCAGTCTCCCCGCGGATGCTGCGTTGAAAAACTTTTCATGTCATACAACCAGGAGAAAAACCATGAGTACCGTAGACAGGGTAATCATATTCGATACTACACTCCGTGATGGAGAACAGTCCCCCGGATTTTCCATGAACATGGAGGAGAAGCTCCTCTTCGCGGAACAGCTTGTCCGCCTCGGAGTGGATGTGATCGAGGCCGGCTTTCCGGTCATTTCGCAGGGGGACTTCGACTCGGTTCAAAGAATCGCGAAAAAGGCCCGGGGCGTACAGGTGGCCGGCCTGGCACGGGCCCGGGAGAAGGACATCGAGGCGGCGGCAAAGGCCCTCGAGGTAGCGGATAAACCGAGGATTCACACCTTTATTTCAAGCTCAGATATTCATATCGAGTACCAGTTCCGGAAAACCCGGGAGGAGGTTCTTGACGACGCCGTTAAGGCCGTGAGAAAGGCCATAAGCTACACGGAGAACGTGGAGTTCTCACCCATGGACGCCACCCGGAGCGACCTGGTCTATCTTGCCACCATGGTTCAGGCCGTAATCGAGGCGGGGGCGACCACGGTGAACATCCCGGATACCGTGGGTTACACCGTGCCTGCGGAGTTCGGCAGGCTGATACAGTATCTTTTTGATAACGTTCCGAACATTAATGACGCCGTTATCTCCGTACATTGCCATAATGACCTCGGTATGGCCGTGGCCAATTCTCTGGCCGCGGTAGAGGCCGGCGCCAGGCAGATAGAGTGCACGGTGAACGGAATTGGCGAAAGAGCGGGTAATACCGCCATGGAAGAGGTGGTCATGGCCATGAAGACCCGGAGTGACCATTACGGGGTTGAAAGCACAATTAACACCCCCCAGATTATGCCGACCAGCAAACTCCTCACGAACATTACGGGTGTGGCCGTTCAGCCGAACAAGGCCATCGTCGGAGACAACGCCTTTGCCCACGAGTCGGGCATACACCAGGACGGCGTGCTCAAGCACAAGATGACCTATGAGATTATGCGTCCCGAGGACGTGGGGATCGGGACCTCCAGACTTGTTCTGGGCAAGCACTCCGGCCGTCACGCGGTGAAGAACAGGCTGGACGAACTTGGCTTTGAGCTCACGGACGAGGAGATGGATCGCTTTTTCAAGTACTTCAAGTCCCTGGCGGACCGTAAGAAAGAAGTCTTCGAGGAAGACCTGATCATCCTTGTGGGCGAGGCCATGGAACGGGAAGAACAGAAGCGAAGGTTCAAGGTGACCAACGTGCAGGTATCCACCGGGCTCTTCTCCCCGCCCATGACAATGGTCACACTCAAGGACCACAAGAAGGGCAACGAGGAGACCTTCGAGGTGGCCCACGGAAATGGCGGCGTGGACGCGGGAGTCAAGGCCGTGAAGAAGATCACCGGTTCCGAGGCCTATATCCGCTCCTTTAACCTGGTGGCCATCTCCGGTGGAAGCGACGCCCTGGCGGAGGTCACCTGCACGGTCGTGGAAGATACAGACCACGGTGAGTTCAAGGTCTTCGGCAACGGGGTGAACGTGGACATCACCGTGGCCGGAATTCTCTCCTTCGTGGACGCGTTGAACAAGATGGAGTACCGGAAGGCCATCGGCAACGGCAAACGAGAGGTGGAGAACGTTACTCTCTGATTGTGAGGATTACGTATCCAGGCAGAGTCGGGTTTCGTGCTCGACGTTGTCGGAACTTCCCGGTTCCCGGGATTCTTAACATGAGAGTCCCGACTCTGTCGGGATTCAGTAACATCCAGGCACAGTCAGAGTCGAATAACAAAAGAAAACCTCACTGTCAGAATTACCGTCGAAAGAAAGACTATAAGAGATGGTCTTGACTTTCAGGCAAAGATGGGGGTTCTCGAAGTACCGATAATAAATCGGGACACATCGGGATGCTTCGACGTTGAACAGCACAAGTCTGTGCAGGGGCCGCCGGGTAGCCGGCGGTTCTACCGTGACAATGACATTTGCGATCTCTTTTAAATGTTGACATAATTACAAACTGTACTACAATGTTTACATAATGATATATTACGAGAAGTTAGTTCAGAAGTCGGTTGCTAAAGGGAATATCCCACAAGAAACAATTCAATTATTCCATCATGCATTCCAATCTCTTGAGCTGACAAAAGATTTAAACCTTTTTGACATTAAACAATTAAAAGGTGATTTCGAAAGAAAATATTACCGGCTCCGAAAAGGTAAATATAGAGCAATATTCTATATTGAAGATGGAGACTTTTACGTCATATATATCGGCAAACGAGAGGAGGTATACAAATCATGGGAGTAACATCAATTCGTCTGAATGAAAAAGAAGAAGAATTACTTAATACACTCAAAGAACATTACAATTGCGATGCGTCAACTTTGATTAAAAAGTCACTTTGGGAAATGTACGAAGATATTAGAGACTTTGAAATTGTTGAAGATTTTGAGAATCGTGATAAGAAGAACAAGACTGAATTTATGTCTTTCGACAAATTTATTAAGGGTACAAGTTAAACATCATCTACCAGATTTAACCCTGTGACACAACTGAGAGTAAATATAAATACCATACATGATACGTTACCATCATCAAAACGCTCAGCGATAGATGAGCGCGCCAGCTCAACGTTGTCGGAACTTCCCGGTTCCCGGGATTCTTAACATGAGAGTCCCGACTCAGTCGGAATTCAGGGAAGACTATCTTCATCCAAACAGGTAATCACTCCAGCAAGAACGCGGCCCAGCTTCTTCATGCGGGCCGCCGATTCCTCTTCGCTTCGGCCCGGATACCTGCGGAAGGTTATGAGGATACCGTTCAGGTTCGAGAAGAAGTAATGGGTTACAAGCCGCGTCTTTCGGGCAAAGCCCATGGCGGCGAACATGGAGTCCAGCGCCTCGAAAAGCCGACGCATGGTGTCATTCAGCCGTTCCGTGGACTCGGCCTGAAGGTCGCCGTGGATCATGAACTGGGTCATCATTTGAAAGTAGGCCTCCCTCCCCACCAGGAAATCGAGGAAGGTGTCGATGACATCCTCCAGGGCCTTTTCCTTCTTATCTTCAATAACAGTTTCAATCCGCTCAATAAGGCTCACCGAGTTCCGCACGGCCGATTCGATGAAAAGGGACTCCTGGTTCGGATAGTAGGTGTATATGGATGACGCGGAGATACCGGCTTTCCGTGCGATCTCCCGCATACTGACCCGGTCAAAGGGCTCGCTGGCGAAGAGTTCCTCCGCGGCCTGGAGAATCAGTTCCTTCCGCCTCTCCCGTTCCTCTTCCCGTAACCTGCTCAGGGTGCCTGCCGGCTCCGCATTCGCATTCTCTTTGTTCATTCGGTATCCTGCCTTATTGTGAGATATGATGACCGCATACCCCTGCCGGCGCAAGCATAAATAGTGATTGACAGGATGAACAGTGTTTAATATATTAAATGGTGTTCCCGCGGGAGGTAAATCATGAACGGACCGGATCGAAACAACCCCTACAGCTTCCAGGAGTACCTGGACTGGCGCAACAACGTCGACTACTACGCGGACGACACCTTCTTCCAGGAGGTTCTTAGATATTATACGGGAGCCGAATTCGATACCCTGGACCGGGAGGCCCGGGAGGTCTCGAAAAAGGCGTCCAGGAAGTGGCGGGAGATCGCCGACGAGATTGCCCAACCGGAGAAGAGACCCTGGATGCAGCATTACGACGGTCACGGCAACCGGATCGACCGGATCGTGCGCCCGGCGGAACTGCTGGAGATGGAGAGGGAGGTCTTTTCAGAGGGGATATTCTCGGAGACCGCCTCGCCCTGGACCCGGCTGGTGAAGATGTACCTCATCTACCAGAACGGCGAGGCCTGCATCGCCTGCCCCCTGGTCTGCACCGAGGGACTGGTGGAGATCGTGAGCCGGTATCCCGACTCGCCGGAACTGAAGCATATTCTCAGGCACTGTCGGGAGGGTATAGACGGTGATTTCGCCATAGGCGCGCAGTACCTTTCCGAGATCCAGGGAGGCTCAGACGTTGGGGCCAACCTGCTGGAGGCCGTGGAAGATGAGGAGGGATGGCGGCTCTACGGAACCAAGTTTTTCTGCTCGGCAACCCACGCGGACTACGCCTGCGTAACGGCCAAGCCGGCAGGATCGGACAAGGTGGCCCTCTTCGTGGTACCTTCCTGGCTGCCGGGCGACAGGGAGAAAGAGAAACGGAACGGCTACACCATAGACCGGATCAAGTGGAAGATGGGGACCTCGGAGCTTACCACGGCCGAGCTTACCTTTAACGGGACCGTGGCCTACCCGGTCGGTCCTCTTGAGAGGGGCCTGGCCAACGTGGTCGGTATCGTGCTGACCTACTCCCGGCTTACCGTGGGACTGTCGGCGGCCGCGTCCATGACCCGTGCGGCCCGGGAGGTGAAGAAGTACGCCGGGTTCCGGGAGGCCTTCGGCATGCCTATTGGGAACTTTCCCCTGCTGGCCGGCCAGATCGAAGAGATCGACCGGGCGGCGAAGCGGACCACGGCCGGCGCCTTTCGGCTCTACCGGGAGTTTATCGACATGGGAGGCAGGCTCCGGGGCGGCCTGAAATCTGACGAGCCCCTTGACGAGAGAAAAAAGAACTTCCGGTTCCGGGAGCTGGTCATGCTGCAGAAGATCACCGGGGCATGGGACAGCACGGAGACCCTCCATAACGCCATGAGCGTGCTGGGAGGCCACGGTGTCATGGAAGATTTCTCCAGTCTGCCCCGGCTTTACAGGGATTCAGCCGTGAACGAGCTCTGGGAAGGCCCCCGGAACGTTCTTCTCACCCAGATTCACAGGGATATGCAGAGGGTTGCGGAATGGTATCCGCCCGGAGAGTTGGTGGCTGATATCCTGGAAGGGGTGGATGAAGAGAAGGTTGAGACCTTCAGCCGGGAGGCGGAGGAGCTGATAGGCCACCCGAACCTATTCCAGATGGACGAGGCCACCCTGGACGTTTGCCGCCGATGGGACCGCTTCTGCCACGAGCTCTTCCACGCCTACCAGGAACAGGCCATGGCCCGGGTGTTGAGCGGGGATCGTGTTGTTGCGGGGTAGGAGGTTTACCCGGTGTCCCGATAAAAAATCGGGACACGCTGGAACGCTTCAACGTTGCTCAGCACAAGTCTGCGCGAGGAAGAGTTAAAACTGATATGGAACAGAACGAAATTTATCAGTAGAACCTTCCCTGTCACAGTTTACTATTATTGCCCGATTACCTGCTGGCAGAACCCCTTTAAAAAATACCCTGTCATGCAGTTACTCACAAAATCGGGCATCTCTGCGCGCTGGCTTCATCACACACGGCTATTACATAGGTAAACAATGAACCATTTTTAAAAAGAGTAAACACGTCTTTTGTCTGGTTGCCTGATATATCGATACCAGCTTCTTTCATAACCTGCACGGCAAGTGGATTCAATTCCCCGGGCTCAAAGCCCGCGCTTACCACGTCAAAACGATCACCTGCGATCTCTTTCAGAAAGGCCTCAGCCATCTGGCTTCGTGCCGCGTTATGCACACATACAAACAATACCCTTGTTTTTTCTTTATGTTTTTCTCCTCCAGGTATAATTCTTAATTACTATGGCACACCTGTTAAAGAAAAGTGAAGAAATCATTAATGCATTATAAAGACATCCATCATGGACAGATCACGATATCCTTTGCCCACAGGCATTCACCGCATGGTGTTTCATGGCTGAAACAATCCTGATGCTGCTCGGTACGATGGTAACACATGTCAGGCTCAAAACAGATGGAACATTCCGGAAACTCGTAGTAATTGAATTCATCCCTTAAGGTGGTAAATTCTTTATCATTCCATATCTCCAACAGGGATGCGGTTTGGATATTTCCCGGGTCATAGCGTTGATGAAGCCGGGGTGATCCGAAATACCACGCCGGGTGGGTATACGCCAGTTCGGGACAGGGAGCCACTGTCCCTTCTGATGTCACGAATACGGTACCCCTTTCAATAAAGGGGCACCGTCGTAACACGTCGGCGCGGTTGTTTCCTGTCCGGATGGGAAACACTCGCCTCTCCTTTTTCAACAGCTTCTCCAGGTCGGTACTGTTCTTCCCGTCCACCGTGTATAGTATCTCATCTTTCATTGACCCATCGTAAGGGAAGAGATTGGTAACAATAAACTCTTCGGCCCCCAGTGAACCTGCATGCCTGATTATTCGGGGGATGTCTTTCACGTTGCTTTTTGTTGCCACGGTTTCAACACCGATTACGGGAAGGGTGTTACCCGTTCGTGCTTTACAGTCGGCAAGCAGCTTCACAGCCCTGCCGGAATCATCAGAACCGGTTCCCTTTCGGATAAGGGGACGGGTACCCGCAAGGTCATCGATGGACACGTAGACCGCGTGAACGGGGATGTCTGCCAGCATTTGGGCGGTTGCTTCATCAAGCATGAGGCCGTTGGTAACCAGGTATATGTCAACATCCAGCCGGGAAAGCTGTTCAATGTGCCAGTTGAAATCGGGGGTGCATAAAGCCTCCCCAAATCCAAGCAGCACAACCCGCTGTAAAGAATGAAGGGTTCGTGCCTGCCGGATAAACCTCTTCATCAGCTGCCGGCTGAAATGACGCTGACTGAAGCCTTCAATTGAATTCCTCACGCAGGTGGTGCACGAGAGGTTGCAGGCGGTTGAAAGTTCAAGGTATACCTGCGTCACCTCGTCTGACACGTATTGCCGTTCTGATCTTCCTATCCACTCAAATAGCACTGGTTCATATCTTCCTGGTAACAGCTACGCTGCCGAAAAATACTTTCTCTTGAAATACAACGACACGTTTACCAGGCTGATCAGCACCGGCACTTCAACCAGGGGGCCCACCACGGTTGCGAAGGCTATGGGTGAAGCGATACCGAATACGGCTATGGCCACCGCGATTGCCAGTTCGAAGTTGTTTCCCGAGGCGGTAAAGGCCAGGGTGGCGCTTCTTTCATAGTCAGCACCAAGCTTTGATGCCATCAAAAAGCTCACCAGGAACATTATCACAAAATAGAAACTTAAGGGAATCGCGATCCACAGAACATCAAATGGCCGTGTTATAATCTGCTTTC
>CAZYBU010000039.1:0-30308 GCA_964645775.1 uncultured Leptospirales bacterium
CGGATATATAGAGCAATTTTTAGAAAATTCAGGTTAAGGAATTAATACTGAAATAAAATAGATATTACCGGGATTGAACGGAAATATAAAAACGACCTGGTGGGAGCCCCCGCTGAGATATGTTGACCCGGACGGTAATGCTCTTCTTGATACTGGTATTCAATTAAAAAAGGGAGATACTGTTCCGGTAGGCTGGGTTTTCCAAAGTAAAAGTTTCAGTAATTATGACAATATTATTTATAAACCTGGTCCACAATGGGTTGCTCAAAGAAATAGAGAGGTGCTTAAATTAAATGGTGGAAATAGCCTTGTCAGACTCTCACGAGAATGGAAATCTGCTACTTCAAAAATTAATTCTGGGGATAAAACTACATCAATAACTATAATTGCTTCAAATACAGGCAAGAGAGACGATGAAGGCAATGCAATATATAATCTTTCAGTTAATATTAAAGAAGGCAAGAAATCTGAAACAACGAGTCTGTATTTTTTTACTGCTAAAGATAAATTGACAAGTGATGCTATTATCAAGGAAGACGTTTCAAGATTAATGAATAATATAAGTGGTTCTACCCAGAAACCAGTGGGGGTTAAAGTTGAAGACAAACGTTAAATACATTCTATTCATACTTATTGTAGCAGTTTTTTGTGGCTGTTCAAGATCTAAAACGCCTGAAAACGAATCTAATCTGGTAAAAATAATTAATTACGAAGATTTAGATAAAACAGTATTTACAAAAGGAAATATATATATAATACCAGAAAATCGAGGTGATCATTCTGCCTATTATATCCAAGGGAAAACATCTGGAATGTACATTCAGGTTGATGAACCAGGGGTTATTAGGGGCATAAGTTTTGAGGATAATTTAAAAGATGAAAGAGTGAGCACTGTTCGTAAGGTAGAAAATAATTCAATAATATGGGAAATTTATGGACCTAAAGAACAAATAGTTATTAAAATAAATAAAGATGATAACTCTGATTTTGAAATTATTCGATCAAAAAAAGAGTGATTGCCCAGCCTACGCACGTCCTGTGCTTCGGCTGGAAGTAGCTTGTTGCTATTGGCCGCATCGCACAACAGCATGTAGCCGGTTCGGGCGGAGTACCGCCCTCTCCCAAATTGCCTTCGCTACGCTACGGCAACTTCGGCTACACGCGGAACGTTGAACAAAGGGAAAGGTATCGATTATCTATGGTGAAAGTGTTGATGTTTCGCTTCTTGTACTGGTGCAGGAGAAATATTTTCTTTATATGGTTACTTTCTAGGGTCGGATATTCGGTACAAGACGAATCAATTTCTGCGGAGAAGAGCCCGCGCCATGTACAAAAATAGTGATTGCACGATTTCTCTTTTATATTTAAATTCCATTAATAGCTCATGACGTTTGTGCTCAGGCGGC
Source organism: uncultured Leptospirales bacterium (assembly GCA_964645775.1). Taxonomy (GTDB): domain Bacteria; phylum Spirochaetota; class UBA4802; order UBA4802; family UBA5550; genus CAZYBU01. The sequence continues at coordinate 1,407 of CAZYBU010000039.1, forward strand.
TTCATCGAGCAGACAGGATGTTAGCCTGCCGGCACGCAGCAGGATGCTGCAAAAAAGCCGGCCAACTCGGCAGAGTATCATCACCAGGGTGGCAAAGATACTCTGCTAAACGTTATATGAAACGGCCAAAAACTTAAGGGCGGCACGCCCTGTGCCGGTAATAAAAAACTTGACATTGATACCACAAATTAGTACTATAATCACAAAATGATTTCTAAGAACCGAAAGACTTTAGAAGACATCTTCAAAAAGCCAACAATGTCATCTATTCAGTGGAAAGACATCGAAGCTTTATTGCTATCGATAGGTGCTGAAATAAGTGAAGGAGAAGGATCAAGAATTCGTATTAAACTTAATAATGTACGAGCAGTTTTTCATAGACCGCACCCGAAAAAAGAAACAGACAAAGGTGCAGTAGCATCAATGAAACGATTTTTAGAAAATGCAGGTATAAAACCATGATGGAATATAAAGGATATATTGGAGTTGTAAACTATGATTCTGATGCAAGGATATTTCATGGTGATGTAATAAATACAAAAGATGTAATTACATTCCAGGGAACTTCAGTAAAAGAAATTGAAAAAGCATTTAAAGATTCAATAGATGATTACATAAAGTGGTGTAAAGAAGAAAGTGTAAATCCTGAAAAACCATATTCCGGAAAATTTAACCTAAGAATTTCTCCAGAACTTCATAGAGAAATAGCTATAGCTTCAACGAAAATGAATGTATCATTGAATAAGTTTGTTGAAAAAGCACTTATCGATGAATTGTCTCATGTAGAGTAAAACTTATAGTACAGCCTCTGCCCTCCTAGCGTCGGCCGCAACAAACTCATTGTAATTTGGCCGCATCAGATAACAAAGGCTAAACGCGGCGCCGGAGTACCGGCTTGAACTTCGCCAAATTTTCACCTCCGCTACGCTGCGGTGAAAACGTCGCATACGCCGGAAACGTTGAACAAAGCCGCCTGCAGTCCGCTTTGCGGACCGACAGGGCGGCGGCTTTTCGGGCATAAAATATACTCAACATCTTATTTCTGATATCGTACAATCCTTCCTGAAACAACAGGAGGATACCATGATATCAGAAAAACTGCTCAGACGTTACGAGCGCGATCTCACGCTCAATGATGATGATTTAAGACAACTCCAGGAGTATCTTTGTGTTAATCCCAGAGCAGGTGAGGTGATCAAGAACACAAATGGAGTGCGAAAACTGAGATGGGCAATAAAGGGGAAGGGAAAGCGGGGAGGTGCCCGGATCCTATATATCGACTTTTTCGCCTTTGATAAGATTTACCTGCTATCAGTGTATTCAAAGTCGAAGAAAATAGATATCAGTGAAGATGAGAAGAAGATCATCCGCTTACTGGTAGAAGAACTTAAAAGAGAGTTAAGGAAAATCAATAAATGAAGAAAAATGATAAATCGACGGTTGGTGAAAATGTTATTACGGCTTTGCGTCAGGCTGTTGACTACGAAAAAGGTAAAGATGTAAAAGGGATCAGGAAAAACAGTATCTCTGTAGCCCCCTTGCCTCATTACAGGGGTAAAAGCATCAAGTTGATCCGTGACAGACATGGCCTGACTCAATTAACATTTGCATATATAATGGGAGTGTCCCTGAAAACCGTAGAGGCCTGGGAGTCGGGGAGAAACGAGCCTCAGGGACCGGCTCAGAGGATGCTCTACCTCATGGAAAATGACGTGAACTTCCTGGAGAAATATGATCTTGTAAAAAGCATGTAGGCTTGCTGCCCGCGTTACATAAGCTAATTAGATAAATCCTTGACTATACGCAAAGAAATGTGTAACATCATGTGTAAACAGAGGTGGTAGTATGGCAACTAATTTAGCTTTAGACGACAAATTGATTATTGAGGCACAAAAAATTGGAGGTCACAAAACAAAAAAACAAGCAGTTACAGAAGCATTACAGGAATATGTACAACGACGAAAACAGTTAGAAATTATTAATATATTCGGAAAGATAGATTATGACAGCGACTATAATTACAAAAAAGGACGTTCAAGAAAATGAAGGTCCTTGTAGATACTTCAATATGGTCTATATCTTTTCGAAGAAAACAAGAACAGTTAAGCCACAATGAGAATATATATCTCAATGAATTAAAAGAACTGATAAGTGAAGTAAGAGCGGTAATTATAGGTCCAATCAGGCAGGAAATATTGTCTGGTATATCAAATATTGAACATTTTACATTATTAAAGGATACATTAGCGTATTTCAAGGACAATGAAATACTTAAAGAACTTTAAATCCCCGCCACCTGCTGTGGCGATATCAATGATTAATGGAGAAAGGGGTGTCCGGTATGTTCACATGGAAGTCGGGTACGCGGGCGAAAACCTTTTTCTCCAGGCGGAAGCCCTGGGTCTCGGTACCGTGGTTGTGGGAGCCTTCAGCGACAGGCGGGTTAAAGGCGTTCTATCCCTGAAAAAGAAAGAAGTGCCCCTTGCCATTATGCCCGTGGGATACAGGAAATAGCCATTGGTATCTCAGGGATCATGAGTCTGCCAGTATCTTCGGAACCTCTTCCTCCATGCCGATGGCCATGATATGCACACCGTCGGCAAAGGACCGCAGCTCATTGATCATCCGGGAGGCCATGGCCATCCCCTCCTGCCGTGGATTGTCGCTTTTCTCCATGATCTCTATGAGATTCTCCGGCACCCGGACCCCCGGGATCTTATCATTCATGAAACGGGCCATCTTCGCGGACTTAAGGGGAATGATTCCGGCCAGGACAGGCGCTCCGATATGTTTCGCGTCATTTTGAAATGATTCAAAGTCTTTAACATCAAAGACAGCCTGCGACTGGAAGAACCTGGCCCCTTTCCGGGCCTTCTTTTCCATGGTAAGGACCTGGAGTTCCCGCGGTTCGTACCCCGGATGACAGGCCGCGCCGGAAAAGAGGGCGACCGGTCCCTGGATCCTGTTTCCCTCGAAATCGATACCTTCGTTCAGGCCGGTTATGATCCCCAGCAGTGTCATGACATCGATGTCAAAGACGCTTCGGGCGGCAGGATGGTCGCCGTGGATGGGAAGGTCACCCGTTACAACCAGAAGGTTGCGGATACCGAGGAGGTTAGCTGAAAGAAGGTCCGACTGCAGGGCGATACGGTTCCTGTCCCTCAGAGTCACCTGGGCGATGACCTCGATCCCTTCTTTGCTTATAAAGCTCCCGGCCGTCAGGGAACCGAGACGCATGTTTCCCCTCTGGCACTCCGTGACATTGAGAGCGTCGATGTGCCCATTCATGGCCCGGGCCTTTGTCAGCATCTCTTCCAGGTCCGTTCCCCTGGGCGGCACGACCTCTGAAGTGACCGTAAATTCACCAGCTTTGATTCTTTCCTGGAAACTCAATCCCGGCTCGCCCCGGCAGGTTTGTAACCGCGCACGATGTTTATACTTTTCGCCTCGCGGTGGTCTTTCCGGATGTCAATATCCAGAAGCTCGTCAAGTCTGCCTTCTTCCTTCAGATATTCATAGATTAGTACCCAGACACATTCCTTCTCGGGCGATACCTCGCACTTTCCGTCAACGGAACTGCCGCAGGGGCCGTTCAGGAGTCCCTTCGCGCACCGTGTATAGGTACAGTATCCGAAGGTCTGACCCACGGTGCAGTCACCGCAAAGAGCGCAATACTCACGGAAGGTCCCCAGACGTTCCATGGAACCGAGAAAACGGCTCTCCACTCCAGGTACCAGCGGTTTTTGTAAAAGTTCCCTCAGGCTTCCCAATCCCGCCCCGCAGGCGGTGACAACTATGGCCTCAGACCTTTCGACCGCTTCTCTGTTCTTTTTACGGGTCTGCTTTAGAAGTCTCAGGTCGCACGCTGTTTCGCAGATGTCGTAGCCTGTAACCTCCTTGCCCTGTTCCGTCAAAAGGCGGGAGAGTTCCTTTACCTCGTCCAGGCCGCCTGTTTTGCAGCTCGTGGCGCAGTCTCCGCATCCCAGGATGAAGACCCTTGAGTAGGGGGTCAGTTCTTCGAGCAGGAGTCCCGGGTCTCGTTTTTCCGTTACGATCATAGGTTATCTTCCCAGGTTGTATTCATCGCAGATTACAATGTACACAGAGGTATGCCTGAGGGCAAGGCTTATTAGATTCAGTATATCTTACTTCATATTGGCTTCTTCCTGTCAATAAACCTGTCGAAGAACAGGTCGACTTCCTCTCCAATTATGGCGATTTCCAATCCGAAGGGAAGGTATCCGGCGTAGCCGAGGAGCGGCATCTCGAAGATATGAAACCTGTCCACCATGGGTATGCTGTAGATCCATTTCGCCAGGCTCCAGTAATTCCAGGTCTCCCAGAAGAGTCCGCAGACCAGGGCGGCCATGGCCGATGCCCAGAAGAGGGTCCAGTCTCCACTGATAATCCCCCTGGCGACCCGGTTCCGGTATCCCCGAAGCTCCTGGAGGGAATGCCACAGAAGAAGGGGCGCCACCCAGAGAAAGGGGAAGAGGTATTCCGGGAAGACTCCCACCAGGGCAAGGGCCCCAAGTCCCACCATTGCGGGGAAAAACCGCCCGGTCGGGGAGTCCATGGGTAGAGTGGCTGTGCGACTGAATGGTCGGGAGAACAACGGAAAGGTGAGAAGCAGTTCCCGTGTGGAGAGAACCGCGGGTAATACCGTGGAGAAGGCCAGGGTGGCCTCCAGGAAATACCGTTCACCGGAGAGGGCTCCTCCTCCCACATAGTACCAGTTGGCAACGAAACGGTTAAGATATTCGAAGAACCACCAGAAGAGGGCGCTAATCGGAAAGAGTGTGAGCAGAAAAGCGGGCCTGTGAGTAACCAGGGAGTATCCGCCCCGCCTGAAGGTAAGAGCGTTTACGATGATAATGAAACAGAGCCAGAGAGGCGTGAACGTATATCTCTGGAAGGGGGCGAACCACTCAAAACGTGTCCAGGCCAAAATCCAGAATAGAGGGAGCAGAGTCACTCCGACCCATCCCCAGGCCGGGAAAGGAGTCGGGTTCGTTTCTCTGCCAGTGAGAGAATAATCGGCCGTGGGGGCTTCCCCTCCTTCCCCATTGCGGATCCATTTCAGGAGCAACAGGAAAAAGGGAACCAGGGCTGCTATCACCAGAAGCCCGATGAGGATAAAGGCGATCCATGAGAAGGGGAGATGTTCCACGCGGCCGGTTGCGGGCGGAAAGGCCAGGTAACGGGAAGGGTCATGGCCCGCAAGTGTCACACCGGCCAGGGGAAGGCCGATAAGGATTCCCGTGAAGAGTATTAGTTGAATGACCTGCTTCATGGGTAGATAATGGGCCGCAGGGAGGATATAGATCCTCGCCTGCGGCCAAACGTTATTTTTTAATCCAGCTCATCATGCCGCGGAGTTTCTTCCCGACTTCCTCTACGGGATGGGCGGCCTCTATCTCGCGGAGACGTTTCATGCGGGGCTGGCCCGCCCTGTTTTCAAGAATAAACTCCTTTGCGAAGGTCCCCTCCTGAATATCTTTCAGGACTTCCTCCATGGTCCAGCGGGTCTCCTCCGTGATGATCTTCGGGCCGGTGTAATAGTCACCGTATTCAGCCGTGTTTGAGATTGAGTCTCTCATCATGGCGAAGCCACCCTCGTAAATCAGGTCCACGATCAGTTTCACCTCGTGCACGCACTCAAAGTAGGCGTTCATGGGATCATACCCTGCTTCCACCAGGGTCTCGTATCCGGCCTTCATCAGGGAGGTCAATCCTCCGCAGAGAACGGCCTGCTCGCCGAAGAGGTCCGTCTCCGTCTCTTCCCGGAAGGTCGTCTCCAGGACTCCGGAACGGGATCCTCCGATCCCGGCCGCCCAGGCAAGGGCTATCTGCAGTGTGTCACCGGACGGGTCCTGGTGTACGGCGACCAGGCAGGGAACCCCGTTGCCTTCCTCGTAGGTGCGCCGTACCATGTGTCCGGGGCCCTTGGGCGCTGTCATGAAAACGTTCACGTCTTCCCGGGGCCGTATCTGGCCGTAATGGATATTGAAACCGTGCCCGAATCCCAGGTATGCGCCTTTTCTGAGGTTGGGTGCGATGCTTTTTTCAAAGGTGTCAGCCTGCTGCTCGTCCGGTATCAGGACCATTACAATGTCTGCGTCCTTTACGGCGTCTTCCGTTGTGGCGACCTTGAGGCCGTTTTCCTTGACCTTGTCCCAGCTTCTGCTCCCCTCGTAAAGACCGACGGTGACGTCACAGCCGCTGTCCCTCAGGTTCAGGGCGTGAGCATGCCCCTGGCTGCCGTAACCTATGACGGCGATCTTCTTCCCGGTTATGAGCCCGAGATTACAGTCTTTCTCATAGTAAATCTTTGCCATTTGATAACTCCCGTTACAATGATTTGGTCAGACTATTCCTTAAGTATGGAGACCATCCCCGTTCGCATCAGTTCCTTGATTCCGTAGGGACGTATCAGTTCAATGAAGTTGTCGATCTTTTCCGGGTCGCCCTTGATACCCAGTGTGATACTTTTGGGGGAGACATCGGCCACATCGACCCGGAAGAGTTCTCCCAGGTGGAGAATCTCCGATCTCTTGGCGGGGGCCGCGTTTACCTTTACGAGCATGAGTTCTCTCTGTACGGAAGACTCATCCGTATGATCCGTGACCTTTATGATATCGATCAGTTTGTTCAGCTGTTTCTTGACCTGTTCAAGGATCCGGTCATCGCCCCGGACCACGATGGTCATGATGGAGACCTCCTCATCCTCGGTCGTGCTGACCGTAAGGGAATCGATGTTATATCCCCGGGCCGAAAAGAGGTTTGATACCCGGGCCAGGACGCCGAAGCGGTTCTCTACCTTGACGGATATGACGTGTTGTTCCATTTATCTCCTCCCTCAGGCCAGTTCCCGCATAATGGTCTCTTTGATCGATTTCCCGGCCGGAACCATGGGATAAACGTTCTCTTCTCTGGAAACCCGGAAATCGATGATTATCGGCCTGTCCGTAATGGAGAGGGCCTTCTCAATGGCCGGGGCGACTTCCTCCCGTTTCTCAACGGCTATACCCGCCGCCCCGTATGCTTCAGCCAGCTTCACGAAATTGGGCTGGAAGTTGATACAGGTCTGGGAATATCTCTTGTCGTAGAAAAGCTGCTGCCACTGGCGGACCATACCCAGAAACCCGTTGTTGAGGATGGCGATTACGACCGGAAGCTTATGCTGGACAGCCACGATCAGTTCCTGGATATTCATCTGTATGGAGCCGTCCCCCGCGATATCAAAAACTCTTTTATCTGGTTTTGCCAACTGGGCTCCGATTGCGGCCGGGAATCCGTATCCCATGGTCCCCAGTCCACCGGATGAGATGAAGGACCGCGGTTCAGAGTACTTGTAGAACTGGGCCGCCCACATCTGGTTTTGACCGACCTCGGTTGTAATGATCGCTTTACCTTCCGTGAGACGGTATATCTCCTCCACGACAAACTGGGGTTTAATATCTCCCTGGCCGGTGTCTTCGTAGAGGAGGGGATGCTCTTCCTTCAGTTTGTTAACATAACTCTTCCATTCATCGATCTTCGGTGCCTTGACCTGTTTGTTTATCTCTTTCAGGACTCTCTTGCAGTCTCCCACGATGGGAACGTCAACAGGGACGTTTTTACTCACGGATGCGGGGTCCACATCAATATGGATGACCCGGGCTTCCGGTATGAATTCATCGATTTTGCCGGTAACCCGGTCATCGAATCTGGCGCCCACCGCTATGAGCAGGTCCGATTCGTTTACAGAGTGGTTGGCGTAGTAGGTGCCGTGCATACCCAGCATCTCGAGAGAAAGAGGATCCGTCTCCGGGTATGCGCCCATACCCAGAAGCGTGGTGGTGATAGGTATCCCCGTTTTTTTGACGAATTCCCGGAGCTCTTCCGATGCGTCGGATATAATGACACCTCCACCCGCGTAGATAACCGGACGGACTGCCTGCTCGATGAGCTTGCACGCCTTCTTTATCTGGTTGGGGTGGCCGTCCAGTTTCGGCTTGTAGCTCCGAATGTCGACCCTGTCAGGGTAATGAAAATCTCCCTTAGAATTGGATATATCGACCGGCACGTCGATCAGGACCGGACCGGGACGGCCGGTTGCGGCTATATGGAAAGCCTCCTTTATAACGCGGGGGAGGTCAGCGATATCCTGGATGAGGTAGTTGTGCTTGGTTATCGGTCGTGTAATACCGGTAACATCGACTTCCTGGAAAGCGTCATTGCCTATCATGTTTCGAGATACCTGGCCCGTGAATACTACCAGGGGGACTGAGTCCAGGTGGGCCGTGGCGATGCCTGTTACCAGGTTTGTCGCGCCGGGACCCGAGGTGGCGATAACAACACCCGGTTTTCCCGACGCCCGCGCGTACCCGTCGGCTGCGTGTATTGCTCCCTGTTCATGGCGGGTCAGGATAAACCTGAAGGGAGCTTGAAATATATGATGAAAAATAGGAATGACCACACCACCCGGGTAGCCGAACATGATTTCAACGTTTTCTTTTTTAAGGGACTCGATAATCATTTCTGCGCCGGTAATTTTCATGGCTTCCTCGCGAACATGATCCTGGATTGGTGCAACCGGAATTCCCGTGCCGGACCTGTGTGGTGCAGGTTCGGGAAGCCCGGCGGGTCTTCCCTGAAGAGCTTAATGTAGGTTCCGGATGAGGTTGCTATTTGTCAATTTTTTTTCCTCACTATTCTTATTGGCTTGAACTGATGACGCTTGGAAATGTATTGTCGATTCCGGCGACGCGAAGCGTCGTCGGAACACGCGTCAGAAAAAGGTAGTGTATCCCATGGATGTTCGGACAGCCTGTAAGGAAGTATACGATTACATTGTACAACTGAATAAGCAGGAAGACAATAAGTCCATTCCTCACTCCGACCAGTTCATGAGAGACGTTGAATCGACCGTCGGCATCAACCGGGAGATGGCAAGAAGGGCTCTTAACATCCTCAGGGAGTCGCATTATATACTTGTGATCGAGATCGAAAAGGATGATTCCAACAACAATATCCAGCGTATCGAGGGGTACGTCCAGGCCACCATGGAAACCGTTACCCGCCTGAAAAGCCATTTTCAGAACCAGCTGGAGCAAGTTTATGAAAAAGAGAGGGGACAGCACCTGATGGTCCACCAGATCATCAAGGAAATATTTCCCCGTATGCAGTCCCTGAAGGGTACCGCCATGGGACAGGTCGCCAACAAGGCGATCATGCTTGAAGAATACGCGAATCTTCTCCAAAGACATTACCAGCAGTATTCTCCCGACTGGAAGGAGGAGAAATTTGAAGAGATTATAAGACAGATTGAGGGAGAAGAAAAGAAAAAAGAGGAACAGAAACAGGAAGAACAGAAAGAGCCTGCGCCACCTGCCAGGGAAGAACCGGCCGAAGAGTCATTGGATTCCGATGGCCGAAGGGCCACGGACAAAAGGGAATTCAGTTCATTTAAATCGCTGAATAATCTTCGGTCAATCAATCGGGTACTGAATATCTACGGGGTCGATTTCTTTTTCCGAGCGAACATACGAAACTGTAATTTTGATCTCATACGTGAAGTGGTGGAGAGCGGAGCCCTTGACAGAAGGTCTGACATCCTCAAGCTAAAAGAGATGCTCGGAATAGTACGAAGAAACATGGATAACGACCCGGAACTCCGTAATCATCAGGATGAGCTGACTCGATTGGAAAGGGCTCTTACGCGTTTTCGTCTTACCCGGCACATGTGAATAACTGTATTATGCTGGACAGTATGTCGATGCTGTAATTGGAATGGATTGTGAAATGAAACCATCGGGCAAAAACACCAGGAGAGTTCTGGCATCCCTGCTGGCAGGGACCCTTCTTCTTATGGCACCCTGCTCACTTTACGCCAGTGAATTCCTGAATACCATAATGCATATCAATCTCGGATTTGTCATCGGCGCTCCCCTGGGGCATATGATGAAAAAAGAAGATAACCGGTTTGAATCCTATGCCGACGCCAACATAACCGGGGACTATGATTTCACCAATTATCATTCCTCCTTCGGGCTGACCCTGGATATCGTTCCCATGCCGCCCCTCATACTGGGAACCGAGTCCCACGCCATTAAGTTCGGTATCAGGGGAGGGTTTCGTTTCGCATTTATCTACCAGAAACTGAATCTCCGGGAAGAGAACGAGAATACTACCATGGCGCTTCTATCCTACAAAGAGTGGATGGTGGGTCCCGTTGTCCACTACGCCCCAAAACTGGACGTCTCTTCCCTCACCGGAAATTATACATCAAATTTCGGAATAACAGTTTTTGCTCTCTACGGCGGACTGTTCGATACCCAGGTTAATGCCTTTCCCATTGTCAGGGAACTGGGCGGAACGGTGAATTCACCGGCCGTCTCTTCCGCAAAGGGATTCAAAATTGAAGCCGGATTCGGGCTTCAGATCTCCGTATCAGCCATAAACCTGGGAGTGAATTTCTTCTACGCCTTCACGCAGTTAAAACTTGATACACCCATAACCGATTACGCCGGGGAAGTACCCCATCCCATAGAACTTCATGAATTCTGTCTGGAGTTTTATATAGGTATTCCCATCGAATGGGGGACGAAGAGGATATCCGCTCTGTAACAGATATACCCTTCATTCCGTACAATCGGTATTGCCTTCCATGTATTCATTCAGGGTGATTTTTTTCAGGTAACACTTGTCTTTCATGTATGAGAGAAGTGGAAGGAATATCTCCTTGTCTATGAAGCCGGGAATTGTGGTAATGAGGTCGCCGTCACTCTCCATGAAAAGGAGCGTTGGAAGACCGCGAACACCCACGGCCGTGGAGAACTGGGTGGCTGTATATTCCCGTCCCTTATATTGTATCGGTTCCTCCCTGGGTCTGTCCGTGTAAATCTTGACACAGATGAAATCCCGGGCCAGGCGCTTCTGCACCTCTGGATGAGAGAAGGTTTTCTCTTCCATGACCTTGCACCATTTGCACCAGTCAGCGTAGAAATCGATGATGATTTGCTTCTCCTGCTTTCGGGCAAGACTGAGACCTTCGTTGAAAGAATGCCATGTGACACTCTTTCCGTTGGCGTAGAGGTTGTTCTGTGCCGGTTTCTCTTTCCCTGATGATGTCTCTTTTTCAGTCCCGCATCCTGAGATGAATAGTATGGTCAATATCAGGGGAACAAAATATCGAGTCATGTGCATATCCATTTTTCTTTTTATAGTATGGTGCAAGTTTCTGCTGTTTTATTTTAATTGCAACTAAAATATTGCAGTTGCAGGTACATCATGAGAAAACATTGGTTTTTGCGGGGAAAGCGCCTTCCCGCACCTCCCGCTTATACTCCTGAAGGGCCCCGAGGGCGGTTGCATGAATATCGGCGAACTTCTTCAAAAACTTTGGGTTAAAAGTGGCGTCGTATCCCAGGAGGTCGGTAATGACCAGAACCTGGCCGTCAGTATGTCGGCCGGCGCCTATACCGATGGTGGGTATTTTCAGGGACTCCGTAATATCCGCCGCCAGCTTTTCCGGTACCATCTCGAGGACAAGGGAGAAGACTCCGGCGTCCTCCAGAATGCGTGCGTCCTCCCTCATTATCATCGCCTTTTCCTCTTCCCGGCCCTGTACCGAGTATCCTCCCAGCCTGTGAACGGACTGGGGTGTCAGGCCGAGGTGGCCCATGACCGGGATTGAGGCTCTGGTCAGGGCCCGGATGGTTTCCTCGAAGTCCCGTCCACCCTCGAGCTTGACCGCGTTGGCGCCTGTCTCCTTCATGATTCGCCCGCAGTTTTCCAGGGTCTTTTCAATGGAGACATGATAGGCCATGAAGGGGAGGTCGACGACCATGAAGGTCTCCGGCGCCCCGCGCCGTACCATCTCAGCGTGGTAGATCATCTGCTCCAGGGTGACCGGGATGGTGCTGTTATATCCGGCCACCGCGTTTCCGAGGGAATCTCCTACCAGGATGGTATCAGTATCCGCTTCGGCCACGATTCTTGCCATGGTACAATCATAACAGGTTACCATGGCGATCTTTTCACCGTCCGATTTATGTTTCGCGAAATCGTGTATGCTCTTTAAGGCCATTATGGTAGATCTCCCTGAAAAGTTTTCCTGTGACCGGGTCCCTGATCTCCCTGTTCAGTTCCAGCAGGTGCCTGAGGATGAACTCTCTCTCCTTCATGCGGGGATGGGGAAGGACCAGGTCTCTGGTTGCCATTATCCTGTCTCCGTAGAGCAGGATGTCAAGGTCAATTGTTCTGGGGCCCCGGGGGCGTTCGCGAACGCGTCCCATAGATTGTTCGATGTCGAGGCAGGTTTCGAGAAGCTGAAGTGGTTCCATCAGGGTCCGCAATCGGCAGACCTGGTTGAGAAATTTCGGTTGGTCGGTAAAATCCACCGGATCGGTCTCTTCAACACCGGAACAGTCCAGGAGCTCAATCTCCTCCCTCTCACTCAGTCTCTTCCGGGCCGCGTCCAGGTATCCTCTCCTCTCCCCGAGGTTGGAACCGAGAGCGAGATAGCAGAGGACCCCTTTCAGACCTTCTCCCTCTGGTCTTCCCCGGAAAGTTCCATTATGCGGCACATCTCCCGTATTCTTGAGAGGATGCGTCCCTGGGAAAGTTCCCTGAAGGTGGTTACCGGGTTGCTGTTGGAGGTAAAGATGGTAAAACGTTCCGCTTCGTATCGGGCGTCCACAAGGTTATAGAGGGTCTCCTGTTCCCATTCCGTGTTCTTCTGGACCCCGAAATCGTCAATGACCAGGACATCGATCTCAGCAAGCTCCCGTTCGATCTGGCTTGAGGTTCCGTAAGTTGCGGAACCTTCCACGAAGGAGGCCTTAAGACGCTGGAAGAAGTTTCGGGATATCTTCAGAAGCTGTCCCGGTACTCCTTTCCGGATAATAAGTTCGGTCAGGATGATGGAAGAGAGAAGGGTCTTGCCTGTGCCCGGGTTTCCCCAGAAGTATAGTCCTTTAGAGACGTCCGGGAAATTGTTAACCAGCTCAAAGGCCGCTTTCTTGGCTTCGTTGGCCTGCCGGTTCGTTGCTCGAAAATCGGCCAGAAATTTCCATCGAAACTTCTTCTCTATGCCTGAATTATGATAGAGCCTGTTAATTTGGACTATAGTAAGACGGGTCTCCCGGCAGGGACAGTGGCGGATGACCCCATCTTCTGATATGAAATAGGGCTCTTCTCCCCCGCACCTGCATTCCGGGAGCACGCACTTGGGGCAGGGTGAGATGGGCGATTCTCCCAGCTGTTCGTGGTGGGGCTCATGAATTATGCCGGTATGATCGCAGTAGCTGCAGTATCTCTCTTTAGTCATTCCTGACGGCCCTCCATATTCACCCCTGATGTGCGATGTGAAAAAGGTCATGTCAACCATTATTATTCGGCTAAACGGCCTTGCTTTTTTGCCATATTCTGTATATTTTTCAGTAGGTATTCCCTAATTTGATTTGCTTTAAAAACGCTATTACTCCCGGCGCCTTCGGCGTCGGGGGCAGTAATTCTTTTTTTGCACGTAAAAGCATCTCTAATAGGAATAATTACTGATAATTTTTACGGGAGAAGCTAATATTTTCGGTCCCCGGGGCCGAAATATTTAATAAGGAACCGTGACCTATCTTTGGAAGAGGGTATTGCAATGAATAAACAAATGATTTTACGGATAATAAGCGCCGTGGCGGCATTGAGTCTCCTTTTTATGACCCTGTCGGTCGGTATCAGCGCTCAGGATCAGGAGAATGAAAATCAGGAGACTGAGGACAGGGTCAATGAAATGGATGTGGCCGATTCCGCCTGGCGGATAAAGGATTTCAAACCTTACATAAAGGCCATAAAGGAACTTGAGAAGCTCAACCGTGAGTACTCAGAGAATCTTCTGAAAATGGCCATAGACGAGTACGCCACAGGTCTCGATATTCTGGAGGACATGGAGAATGAAATCGTCCAGATGCGGACCGACAACAAGAACAGGAAGTTCCTTAACGAACGATTTTACTGGCAGGAGATTGATCGTAAGAACAGGGAACACCGGCAGATCGCCCGGAAAAAATATGCGGCCAAGATGAAGGCCGTTACCTATTTTACTCGCTCAATCAAGACCCTGGACGAAATTGTTGCTCCTGAGATACGTCAGGACGCCAAGTTCATAAACTTTCAGTCCCGTCTTTACCAGGTATACGTGTCAACCCAGTATGACCTGGGTAACCTGAAACCGTGCATCCCCATTCTTGAGCGGTATATTACCCTTCGGGATGAAAACAAGAAAGACATCTGGGCCTACAAGTATATGGCCAGCTGTTACGGCTACATGGAGAATGTGCTGGCCAAGAGCAGAAACGTTCCCGAAGATCTGATTATGAAGTATAAGAACCTTAAGAACCGGAGTATGCTGCAGGCTGTGGAACTCAAGTACGGTGTGGATTCTCCCCATTACAAGAGACTCCAGGAGGTCGTTGAGCTGGATGAGAAAAAGAGCGAGAGAATCAACGATTTCAAATAGTTGACTTCCCTGAGCCTCTATATAGTGAAGGGCCTGCGCAGATGCAGGCCCTTTTAGTGAAGGGGTCCCTGAAAGGGACATAAAGCTGAAACCAGGGGAACGACAGTTGATGAAAGACGCGATTTTCCGGGGATTTCTTGCCCTGACGCTCGTAACGGGAACGGTGCAGCTTCGCGCCGACTTCACTGATCTTGCCGGTCTGGTACCGGCGGACACGGACCTTTTTCTGCGAATGGAGAGGATAGACCGGGTTCTTGAACAGTTCGCGCCCTTCGTAAACGACTATCTGGAACGGGATCGTGCCGGTTCCCTGCACAGGGGACTGCGCGACTTTCAGAGTATAACAGGCGTTGACCTCCTTTCAGCCTATTCCCTTAAACAGGAGGGAATAGATACACGCAGGCCGATGGCCGCGGCATGGCTTGATGATTTCGGCGGAAGCCCCGCCTTCTGTATCATACTGCCGATCCTTAATCCAGATACCTATCCTCTCCGTTTTGCTGAGATCGTGAACCTCATAAGAGAGGAGAGAGGAGAGAAGGAGCTCTTTCCCGTTATCTCCGGCTACCATGGCCGGGCATTGTACCGGCTCGGGAGAAACCTGGTTGTTCTCACTCTGGGTGACTATCTTCTCGTTACCGATTCTCTTCTCCTTGCACGGGAAGCCGTGAATCTCTATCGTGATTCATCCGGCAGCCTGGCACAGACTTCCGGTTACGTGGAATTCCGGGAAACATGGCGCAAGGAAAGGAGCGTTCATCTCTACGCGGGCCCCAAACGTTCGACGAAGGAGATTGCCTTTCTCGCGGGTGATGTCCGGAAGGACCGGCTCTCACCTGTCAGGTACAGACGCACCTGCCTCGGAACGGAATCGAACCGTATCGTTATGGAGACCCTCCTCCGATTTGAAGAAGATGATACGTTGAAAGAGCTTTTCCCTGAAGGCAAGGTCCCTTTTTTGAAACCGGAGAAAGAGAGAGGGACTTTTCGTATAACGGCATTCCCCGGTCTGAGAGAATACTGTGAGAGAAAAGATGATAATTGTCCGGCCTGCCGTACAATAAAGGCACGTCTTGAGTATCACTATGGACAGGATTTCTGGAACACCTTTACCTCTCCAGGGGGTAAGGGTTTTGCTCTCTATCCTGGCGAGAAGGAAGAGTGGCTGCTGGAGCGATCCTGTAAAACACAGAAAAAGGCAAGGGATATTGTTGCGGCCCTGAGAGACCTGCTGGAGGAGAAAGAGGAGAACAGTGACAGGGAAAAGGAATCGAAGGGTGAGCAGAAAACTGAGGTTACCGGGAAAGAAGGCATACTTACACTCACTTCAGGGAAAGGAGAGACCTGGTACCTGCGCAGGGTGGAGGAGGTAATTCTTCTTGGGAACAACCTTGAAATGGTACGTCAGGCGAATGATCCCGATCCCCTGACCGGAAAAGACATTATCAGACTGAAGACCGGGAGTGACCTTAAAACCTGGCTTGAACAGACCGGGTTGACAAAGCCGATGTCAGGATACCTTCTGCCGTCACTAAAAAGAATCGAGATGACCGGTGAGCGTATTGAAAGAGGAATCAGAATCCGTTACGAGTATCACCTGAGGAAGGCCCCATGAAATACCTTTTTGGTCCCGTACTTTCACGTCGTCTTGGAAGGTCCCTCGGCATTGATCTTGTCTCCCATAAGACCTGTTCTCTGAACTGTGTCTACTGCGAGTGCGGCATGACAACGGACCTTACGTCGGAACCTTCTGAGCGGGTGCCTGTCAACGAAGTCATGGAAGAACTTGAAGAATTTCTATCCCTGGAACCGGAACTGGATTACTGTACCTTCTCCGGTTCAGGCGAACCTGCCCTCCATGCCGGCATCGGAAAAGTTATTCATTTCATTAAGGAGAGGTTTCCCCGGTACAGAGTGGCTGTCCTTACAAACGGAACCCTCTTGTGGAGGGAGGATGTCAGGGAAGCGCTCCTTGATGCGGACGTGGTCATCCCCTCCCTGGACGCTGTATCAGAAGAGGTTTTTCAAACAATGCTTCGGCCCGCTCCCGGTATCACGGCAGAAAAGGTTGTCCGGGGCCTCCTGGATTTCGCTTCCCTGTATGAGGGAGAGCTTGTCGTGGAAGTTTTTATTCTGCCGGGATACAATGACGACCCGGAGGAACTTGAGAAGATACGCGGGGTGCTTCTGGAAGTGAACCCGAAACGGGTGGAACTGAATTCCCTTGATCGTCCGGGCACCCTTCACGACCTTGAGCGGGCCGGAACGGAGAACCTGGAGAAGATCGCCCTCTTCTTCGCTCCCCTTCCCGCCGCACCTGTCGGGTCTCCCCCCTCGGAAGCGGGAAAGGTTCCCGGCTCGCAAGACGCTTGTGAAAGGATACTCAGCACCCTTCGAAGAAGGCCCTCCACGCTGGAAGATTTAGCTCATGGCCTCGGTATGCGCCGGTCAGAGATACTGAAGACACTCCAGGTCATGAAAGAGCGGGGAGAGGTGAGGATTGAAGAAGGGGAGCGGGGGAGCTTTTACCGGCTCGACTGATTATTCCATGGGGATAGTGATACGGGCGAAGGTTTTCTCCTTCCCGTCTGTTGTTACCAGGAAATTCTTGTGAGATACCTCAATATTCTTAAGCATGATGACAATCATGGAAAGCCCCAGCCCCATTCCTTCAGCTTCCGGGTCAGGATTCTCCATGTAGAACTCGGCGATACTTTCATACCGGGATGAATTCTCAATCTTCTGGGCGATCTTCTTCTGTTCCTTCTCGGAAAGGGGAATATTGTTGATCACCTCGATTATGAGATTATTTTTTTTGACCTTCAGGTAAATCCGTGTGGAAAGATGCCGCGCCTTGGCCTTGATGGCGTATTCCAGCAGGGTCTCTTCCTTCAAAATGGTGCGGATTTGTTCAACCACATGCACCGGGTCATCGGGACGTTCGATTTTGCCCTCTTCTATGAGGATCTTTTTTCCGTTAGCCTTGGTGGCGTTGGCGAGAAGCTCTTTTATGCATGAGAGAATGGGTGTGAATATCTCCTCCCGGCTGAACTGCTCGAGTATCTTGGCCAGGGCGAATTTGATTTTCTCTTCCGTGTCTTCAATGCCGGCGTAGACGATAAAAACAATATCGCTTCGGTTTCTGATGGCGGTGAGGACTTCGCGGTGAAAGTCCTTCTCAAGGGTCGGTGTTTTCATGGGCCTTCCATAGCCGGATATATCGGCTCTATCTGGAAAAAATTATAGACATATAATGTGTTCTTTTTGATATTTTTCAAGAATAAAAAAAGAGTAACAAATCCTTTGAAGATGAAATCCTGTCATATAAGGTGAACCTATGCTTGAACTTATTATACCATCCCTTGAATCCGTCGTTAGTCTCGCCCTGATTGGTCTCCTGTTTGGCATAATACTGGCCGCGGCCCGTATAAAACTCAAAGTGGAGAAAGATCCGAGAATTGAACAGGTGGAGGAGGCCCTTCCAGGCGCCAACTGCGGGGCCTGCGGACAGCCTGGCTGCGGTGGTTACGCCCGGAAGATCGTCCTTGAGGGAATGGATATAACTCTCTGTCCCGTGGGAGGAGATGAAACCATACAAAAACTTGCTGAGATCATGGGAGTGGAGGCCCAGGCGGGAGGTACCGCCAGAATCGCCCGGGTTCATTGCCATGGCGGAGAAGCGGAGACAAAGAGGCGCTTTTCGTATCACGGTCCAGCCGACTGCCGGGCCCTGAATGCCACCATGGGGGGAGACAAGGTTTGCGTGTACGGTTGTCTTGGCCAGGGGGACTGTGTCAGTGTCTGTCCCTTTGACGCCATATACATGGGAGAGAACGGTCTGCCGATCGTGATTGATGAAAAATGCACGGGATGCGGTAACTGCGTTGAAATCTGTCCCAGGGACATCATAAGTCTTGTGTCGTCCGATTTTGACGTTTACATGCTTTGCCTCAATGAAGAGAAGGGGGCGGCCATGAAGAAGGGCTGCTCGGTGGGCTGCATAGCCTGCAAACTCTGCGAAAAGGCCTGCCGGGAACAGGTTTTCGCGGATAATCCGGACATAGACACGGCCATTACCGTGAACAACTTTATCGCTACCATAGATTATGATCTCTGCATTAACTGTTATAAATGCGTCGAGGTCTGTCCGGCCCCCTGTATCCACCCGGTAGTTAAATCGAAGAAGTACCAGAAGAACCTTCAGAAGAAGCGGGAAGAGGAACAGAAACAGAAGGTTGTGGAAGAAAAGGAAGAAAAGGTGGAAGCATGAAATCGGTTTTCGACATGACCGGTTCCGAGCGGGCGGCCGCCCTCCTCGTGGCACTGGGTCCGGAACTGGCCGCCGATATTATGAAGCACCTGGATGACGAGAGCATCGAGAGGGTCAGCCGGGAGATAGCCTGTATCGACGGTATGACCGTTACGGACAGGGAAGAGTTGATCGGCGAGTTCATGATTGAGCTCCGGAAGGAGAAGGGACGGTTTGAGGGTGGTGAACAGCGCGCCCGTGATCTTTTGATTCAGGCCTTCGGCCCGGAACGGGCCCAGGAAGTTATCGGGAAATTGAGCGATTTGGACCCGGAAAGACATTACTCAAAGTTAGAAAAAGTGGAACCTGAACTCCTTTCCCGTCTCTTGAAAGAAGAGCAGCCCGGGACCATAGCCGTGGCCATGAGCCAGATGTCTCCCCGGGTATCCGCGGCCATCATGAAGGAGCTGCCCCGGGAACTCTCGGGCGAGGTGGCCCTGAAAATAGCCCGCATGCAGACCATCACGCCAGAGACCGCGGCCCGTGTGGGACGCGCTCTCCTTGCCCGTTACGAGCGGTACCTGGAGACCGAGGGACGAAGCGAACGGGCTGAAGGGATACCCTCTCTGGTCAGCATCCTTAACCACATGTCGGGCAGTCACGAGCAGAGACTCATGCAGTCCCTGGATTCCTCGGCCCCTGATCTTTCGGAAAAGATTCGTGACCATATATTCACTTTCGAGAATGTGGTTAATCTGAACAACAGCGAGATGCGTATTCTTATCGATGAAATCAATGATGACCACTGTATAGCCCTGGCCCTCAAGGGGGCGGGTGACGAGATACGCTTTCGCTTTCTCCGTAACATGAGCCGTAACCGGGCGTCCGACATCCTTGATGAGATGGAGGCCATGGGCAAGGTCCCCCTTTCGGACGTTATGGAACAGCGTTATTATATTGTCTCTATAATGCGGCAGCTTAGTGACAATGGCCAGATTTCCCTCATCCGGGACCTCGAAGAGTTCGTGGAATAAACGGGGAACAGGTCTTTGTCGAAGATGGAATACACTACTCCTCAGTTGACGGCCTTTATCTTTATCCTGACCGGAATTCTTGTTCTCTATGGATTGGGCAACTACTACATCTACCGCTCCCTCCTCTGCCTGGAGATAAACCGCCGTCTCCTCGGGCTCGCCGCACTTGTTCTGGGCCTGAGCTTCCCCGTCGCCATGACCCTGGTCCGCCTTCTGCCCGGTCCGCCCGCGAAGCTTATCGCTCTTGTCGGTTATTACTACCTTGGCCTGGGGATGTACCTGATCCTTTTTTTCGCCGGCGCGGACCTCTTTCTTCTGCTCGGAAGGAGTACGGGACTTCTTTCCGCGGAAGGGAGTCTCTCCCTGAAGCGGGGTATCGTGCCGGTTCTGCTTATTATCTCCCTGGTGGTCGTGGTGTACGGCTCGATCCATGCGCGATCAATCGGTATCCGGCATGAAGACCTGGAAGTCAGGGGGAGAGGGAACCCCGGGAAAACAGTCGATATTGTTTTCGTAAGTGACGTCCATCTTGGGGTAACCACGGAGGAGAGATTTCTAAGAGACCTGGTGGAGAAGATCGAATCACTGGAACCGGACATGGTTATCTTCGGGGGAGACCTTCTTGACCGCTCCGCTGACGAGATAAAGGACCACGGATATGAAGAGATCCTCTCTACCCTGGCTCCTCCCCTGGGGGTCTTTGCCATTACCGGCAACCACGAGTATTTCGGAGGGATCGAGAAGAGTATGGAATTCATGCGGAGAAGCGGCATCCATGTTCTGGAAGACAGTACAATACGGAGAGGAGGTCTTCTTCTTGTGGGCAGGAGAGACCGGACAGCCGAACGGTTCGGGTTTCGCCGTACTCCCCTGGCTGAGCTGCTGTCGGAACGTGGACCGGAGCCTGTGGTGGTCCTCGATCATACTCCCTTTGATCTCTCCGAGGCGAAAGAGGAGAAGGTCGATCTGCAGCTTTCCGGACATACCCACAGTGGTCAGTTGGCGCCTGCCAACCTGATTACAGGCCTGATGTATGAACTGGATTACGGCCGTATGAGAAAAGGGATGACGACCTTCCTCGTATCGAGCGGGGCCGGCACATGGGGACCGCCCCTCCGGGTCGGAACAGGGAGTGAAATTATTCATCTCAGAATTCATTTCACACAAGAGAATGATACCCGAAATCAGTAAAGGATCAAGAATACCGGGTGGTCGCCGAGACCCACAACAGATATGCCAGGCCGTCGGCTGTACGGGGTATTTTTTCCAGGTGTTGCTTTACCTCCGGCAAGGAGAAGGGTGCCGGTCCCGGGACTTTTGCGGCGTGACGGGCGGACAAAAAGGAGTAATCTTCACCGCGGACGCCGAGAATAGAAGCTTTCTGTATAGTATTCCCCCGGGGTTATAATCT
This sequence comes from uncultured Leptospirales bacterium, assembly GCA_964645775.1. GTDB lineage: Bacteria > Spirochaetota > UBA4802 > UBA4802 > UBA5550 > CAZYBU01. The sequence goes on from CAZYBU010000039.1 coordinate 22,598, forward strand.
CTGCTTAAAGAGAAAATGGTATATCATGTCCGCGTAATGGTTCAGTTTGATCTTACCCTTACCGGTGACGGAATATCTCCAGAACCCGTAGAGCTTGGCCAGGTTGATGAGCTGTTTGCTGTAATTCTTCCATGTAAAAGCGGTCTGGACCCGTTCAATGCCCCCGTCGGAGATTTTCTTCCAGAGACCTTCATCCTCCATCCATTTCCGGATGAAGTCATCCAGACCCGCGGCAATAAGGGAAGGCTGGCTCGTGTTCAGGAGGAATCCGCTTCTTCCTTCCTCGATGATCTCCAGGGGACCGCCGAAGAGGGGCCCAAAGGTGGGAAGACCGGTAAGCATGGCCTCCAGGATGGTAAGACCGAAGGCTTCAAAGAGGGCAGGCTGCACGAATATGCCGTTATGGTCCGCCATAATCCGATAGACTTCTCCTGTGTCTATCTTATTAATGCTCGGGAGCCACCGAACATGTCCATGGAGTCCGTACCGGTTAATAAGTTCATGGGCAAGAGTAATCTGTTCTTTTTCTTCCCGGTCGCCTGAACGTTCCGGGTCCGTGTAGCCCGCGGCGAAGACAAGGTTGCACCTTTCACGGGTCGGGTCGCTCAGACCAAAAGCCTCTATAAGACCAGTAATGTTCTTGATCCTGTCGAAACGGGCCATGGTGAAGATGGGCGGTTTGGATGGATCGATGAGATGACCGAATGTCCCTTCTGCTTCAAAATCGGAAAAAATCCGTTCTTCCCATATCTCCCGGGAACTTTTGTTCCGTTTCTCCTTTTCGCTAAAAGGGAAGTACATCTCCTCGTCCACGCCCGGCGGTATTACGTTGAATTTTGGAACGTACAGGTTGATACCGCTTTCCACCTGGCAGAGGCCGGGCAGGGTAAAGAACTGGTACGATTCGTACTGGCCCATACTGTTGGGGGTCCCGTATATTTCCTGGCGGGTACTGGTGATAATGAAATCTGTTTTGTTCATGGCCAGTATGTCGGCGACATACTGCTTGGAGAAGTTGTAATCCTCCTCCATGCTTTCCCAGTAGAGGTCGGAGAAGAGATACTTGGTCTTTTCCAGGGCGTGGGCGATGTTGCACTGCACGACATCGAGCATGTCGGAGAGGAGTGTGGCCACCAGGTTGCCGTCGGAGTAGTTTCCTATGATAAGATCGGGCCTTCCATTCAACTCGCTTACAAGTTCACTTGAAGACTCTTCCGCGAATCGTTCCAGGTACGGCCATACGTGAAAACGTGAAATCCAGTTTGGAACCACGGTGGTGTCTTCTTCCCGGAAGGGGATTCGGAGTATCCAGCAGTTCTCCGTGTTGTGTATCTTCTCCAGTTTCTGATCGCAGCTTGTATCCTCTGCCTCAGGTATCTGCCGGGTCAAAACAATGATCCTGGGAGTCATCATCAGGCCGGCCAGCTCGATCTCCTTTGTCAGGTGTTTCTCCAGTGCCCGGACCTGGTCAAGTATGTAGATGACCTGTCCTCCCGTGTCCGGCTTTCCCAGGACATGGTCCTGGCCGAACCATCCGTGGGGAGAGACGATGGCGATTCTCGATATAAGGGGAAGGGGGAGCCGGGAAACGAATTCCACGAGCAGTTCATCTGTCGGTTCGGTTATCAGGTCGAAGAGAAGCTGAATACTGCGGGTCACCCGGCCGGCCGTGTTTCCCCATCCTGGCTCAAAACCGTACCGGTGAAGAAGAGGAGAAAACTCGGAGAAAGGCGTGTCTTCCGGCAGAGCGGACACCTCTCCCAGGACTTCCTCCAGGTTTGAGAGGAAGGAATCGAAGTTCTGGTGAATCTCGCCATTTATAAGAAGCTGTTTGCCGTTATAGTTGTGTATTTTCAGAAAACTGAAGATTCTCTGGTTCCACTTGTCCGGATCGCTGAAGATGCTGCTGGAGAGGTAGCGGTTAAGGAACCGGATACCTCGTCCGATGTTTCGGGTGTCCTTGATAAAGGGGGTGAAGTCATAAAAGGGGGCGAAATTTATGGTAGGATGATGCTGTTCCATTTCATGTCCCAAAAGGTATCGGTCCCGGAGATCAAGGAAATCGGAAAGCTCGATCTGCTCCATGTAGCTTCCGTCTCTGCGAGCGCTGAAAAACCGGTACCGCGCTATGGCGTACCTGTGCATGATAATCAGGTGGTCGTCGACGATGAATATCTCCTGGACCTTAAGGACGAATCGGCCCAGGGACCTCTCCTCGTTCGGCTCAACCTGTTCCCTTTCCCGGCAGAACTCCTGAAAAAGGATAATGATTTCATTGTGAAGCATGAACCGTTCGTTCTGCTCGAATATGAGAAATATGAACTCACGAAAGAGCATCCTGTCCTCTTCCGTGAAGAGTCTCTGCAGTGGATCGTCGGGGGTCATTACCTTCTCCTTATGTTATGCAATAAAATCGTAGCGCTTCATCCCTTCCAGAATGCCTGCCGCTCCCTCGCTCCGGGCGAAATATATGTTCTTTATGCCCTTCAGGTTTTCAAGCTCCTCGCTGTAGTTGCCGACGATCACGCCCAGGGTATCACCCCGGAGCATACCCTCGTCGTTGCCGGAGTCTCCGCATACCAGTATCTGCTCCAGCGGGATCTCCCATTTGTAGGATATGTAACGGACCGCCTTACCCTTGGAAGCCCTCTGGGGCAGGATGTCAAGGAACTGATTTTGGGAGTAGATAAGGGTATACCGGCAGCGGTTCTCCATAAGGAGCTGATGGACCTGAGCCAGGCGGTCGCGGCCCGGCTCCATGTTGTAACTGATTTTGAACTTTCTCTGTGTCTCGGCTTCCTGCATTTCGAGGAAGGGAAGGTCTTTAAGGCTCTCCTTGATCCTTTCCGGTGACCAGCGGTTGGAAAGATGGGCGTCCCATCCCCTATCATAATGCCGGTTCTCCCCGTAGTATATTTCGGAGCCGACCGAGGTTATGAAGATATCTGGCAGGGGTATCTTATATTTCTTCAGGATTTCCCGGGCGGAATCGATGGTCCGTCCCGTTGCTATGGCGAAACCGATCTTCTCCCGGTTCTCCTCAAGGATTTTTTTCAGCTCATCCAGACCCTCCATGTTCTCCGGGTAGATGAGGGTATTGTCGATATCCGATACCACCAGGTAATCAAGGGAGGCGAGGCGATTACCGGCTGTGTCTTTGCTCTTGCGGCTTGAAAGGTGCCTGGGCAGACGGCTTTCAAGTTTCTCCAGTTCGGAGAGATAACTGTCTACATGGGCCTCCCAGGTATAATACTTTCTCACGTTCATGATCCCGTTCTTCGAGTATGTCTCCCAGGCCTCGCTGTCCGATATAATGGAACGGATGGCGTTATTGATCTCCTCCGTGTCCAGGGGATCGACCAGAATGCCGTTCTGGCAGTTCTCCATGATGTCCCTGGGACCGCCATCGTTTGTGGCTACAATAGGAAGTCCGCTGGCCGAGGCTTCGATAAGGGTAAGGCCAAAGGGCTCGGTCAGGGCCACGTTTACGAAGACTCCTCCTTGAGTGGCGGCGATCCGGTAGAGTTCCGGGACCTCGTAAACGAAGTCGTGCTTCTTGGGTATGGCCATCTTTCCGTAGAGGTCGTATTTGTCCATGAGAAGAAGCATGTCAGTCAGAACATCCTGCTCATTGTCCTCCATCTCATAGATGTCCCTGCGTATGCCGGCGAATATGGCCAGGTTCGCCATGGACTGGAGCTCTTTATCCTCGCCGAAGGCCCTGATGAGGCCCGATATGTTCTTTCTCTTGTCGGGACGACAGAGCGTGAGGACAATCGGTTTCTCCCGGTTCATAAAAAAGCGGTTCAGTTCCTGGAGAACCGACGCGTGGGCGTGGATCTCCTCCTCGTTCCGGTTGCGCTCCCCCAGCATGTCATGGTAATACGGGTAAAACTTATCGATATCCAGGCCGGGCGGGATGACCCTGAAATCAGGAACGCTGTGGTTTTCGTAAAGGCCGTACTGTTTCTCAATTTCCTGGCTCGTGCTTGTCACGATCAGGTCCGCGTCCTTTATGACTTCCTCTTCGGTCTGTATCCGGTGATCGATCCGGTATTTTTTTATGATGTCATTTTCTTTCATCCCCTCGGCCATCAGCCGCTGGAACTTGTTCCTTCCCATGGAATGACCGGTGAAGATAAGGGGCACGCCGAAGAAACGTGATAGTTCCAGGGCCACCCGGCCGGCGTCCGCGTAATGTCCATGGACGAAATCGGGTATCCTGCCCTGACGTTTGATAAACTTCACCGTCTTGTCGATGTACTCTTCCAGGTGGTTCCAGAGGAGTTCCTTACGAAAATATTTTTTTCCGCCGCACTGGATTCTGACGATACGGAACTTTTCGTTAACCTCTTCCACGGGCACGGAATAGTCCTCCGAGACTCTCGGGTCGGAGACAAGGCGAGTGAAGAGATCTATTTTCTCGATGTCCTCCCTCCCGGAGAGTTCATTGGCCAGTTCTATGACATATTTGATCTGGCCGCCGGTGTCCGCGTCCCGGCCCATCTCGAGGCCGTCCGCCCGGAGAAGGCCGTGGATACTGAACATCTGGATATACTTCTTCTTCATCGATTACCTCTCAGTATCTCTCCCGTCATGATGTAGGGTTTGTCCTCTCCAGGGATGGCGCCGCTGTATTCGCAGAGTGCCGAGGCAAGAAAGGAAGCGGCCCGTAGAATGTCCTCATGATCTCTCTCTTCCAGAAGACCCGCTATGAAGGCCGCGGAGAAGGCGTCTCCCGCCCCCACGGTATCTTTCAGGTTTTCAACGGGGAAAGCCTCAGCGTCGATCCGTTCATCGGGCTTGAAGAGGGAGCTTCCTTCCTCCCCCCGGGTGACAACCAGGAGATCGATGCCGAAATGTTCGAACAGCTTGCGGGCGCCTTCAGGTTCATCGGTTGGCAGATTATAGGTTTCCATGATTTCCTGGAATTCCTCCTGGCTGCACTTGATTACGTCGCCGTGGCTCAGTGACCATTGGAGGCTGTCCCGGTCGTAGCACTCCTTTCGGAGGTTAAGGTCGCAGAAGGTTCTCCCATGAACGGAATCCTCCAGGCTTTGCAGGCACTCCCGGCTTCCCTCTGATCTCTGTATGAGGGTCCCGTAGTAAAGAAACTCTATCGGTTCCGCCAGGCCTGAACGGGCTTTTTCGCAGTCGATATGGTCGTAGGCCACGTCACGTTCAATATGGTAGGATGGAACACCTTCTCCGGTAAGGGAGACCTGGACCGTGCCCGTGGGATGGACAGGATCGTTCTGCAAATGATGGGTAGAGAGACCCACGTTCTCTGCCACCCTCCTGAGTTCTCTTCCCTCTTCATCCGCTCCGACCCGGCTTATGAAGGCCGGTTCCTTTCCCAGTCCCGCAAGGTGACACGCCACGTTAAAGGGGGCCCCTCCAGGTCGTTTTCCTTCCGGCAGCATGTCAAAGAGCGCTTCTCCGTAAACGGTTATCATCTCAGGTATCTCTCAATAGGGTATTTTTTCGGCACAGATGTCATTCGTGAATCGCAGGAAGAACATGCAAACGTGTACGAATGATTACTGAAGACCTTTATGTACGGGGGAGAATAATATGCATATTGAATGTCTCCCCGGGCGCAGATTATTAATCCAGCATGCACGATTCTACATTTCTGGTCAGTATCTATTCCTTAATTTTTTTTCTTTGTATGTAAAATCATCTTCAGGAATATTGCTGACGTATGGTACATGCCCGGTTTTATCTGCTCAATAGGTAAAAGTATATAAATTAAACGTGCAGTCAAGCGATTCCCCGGGTTTCCATTCTTTACCGGTTGATTTGTACATCTGCGTCCGCAGTCTTTTTTATGGAGTTAATGAATTGTCCATCGATGGTTCCTGTAATGAAAAAATCCATTGACGTCTTCCGCATTATGCACAAAGCTAAAGATTACGCGGTTTAAACAACTCTCTCCGGGGGTTCGGTTAATGAGTGACGGGAAAATCCAACTTCTTGTTGTGGATGACGAAGAGATGATTCGCAGTATTCTTAAAGATTTTCTCGAAGATGAGGGTTTTCAGGTTGAAACGGCAGAAACGGGAAAGGAAGCCATCCAAATGCTGGCAGACACTCCCTATGACGTGGCGATCGTAGATATGCGGCTTCCTGATATGGACGGCAATACCTGCATACTCCGTGCCTCTGAGAAGAGTTCCGACACGGTCTATTTCATTCATACCGGTTCCCACGACTACCAGGTCTCTCCGGAACTTCAGGAGAAAGGCGTTGATCCCGATAACGTCTTTTACAAACCGATTGTCGACATGACCGAGATCGGACGCCGAATACGCTCCGCCCTGGGAAAATAATTCTCTGGGCGCCTTTCCCCTTCAGTAATAAAGTTGATTCGAAACCTGTTTTAACTCAGGGCATGTCCCGGATAGGCGGCTCCTCTTCAGCCGGTTCCTTCGCTTTAGGCTTATTTAACTCAGCGATTTCCCTTCGTGCCAGGTCGCCCATTACGTTCGTTTTGGAAGAGAGGTTTCTCAGGGTCTCCATGGCCTCCTGTATGTCCTTTTCTTCGACCTTATCCGATTTCAGTAATTCCACGGCCTTGTGAAATTGCTTCGCATCCACGACCAGGGAATATTCATCGCTGAAGCCCTGGTTGACCCACTTGTTGACGATCCACTTCCCGTCCACCTTGTGACTGATCGATATCTTATACCAGTCTCCCTTCTCTTCCACGATAAAGCCGATGGTTCCCGGAGGAATCGTGCCGGCCACCCGGCTTCCCATATTGTTCCTTATGTGGGTACGGGTTTCTGTGGTGAAAACGATAGGCCGGTCGGCAAGGTAGCTCTCCTGGATAAAACCGACGCTTCCGTCGCTCAGCCTTACACGGGCCAGTCTTTTCTCCTGCCCTTCGGGCTCAATTACCTCCAGAAGATCGACCGGTTCCGCCTGGGAAAGGAGGGCGCTCTTTTTTTTCAGTTCCCTGTCCTGATAGACCCACGTGGTGAACCGGGCGTATTGCTGCTCCAGGACCACTTCTTTCTCTTTCTCCCCGTCTTCTCCTCCCTTTTTACAGGCCGTGACGACCAGGCCCAGGGCCAGGAAGAGTACAAGCAGTTCTGTCACTCTTTTCATGTAATTCTCCTCTGTGCAGTGTTTTTTAGTACCGGCACATTTATAAACCGTGACATGAGAGAGCGCCCGGCGTAGATTACCCCCAGCTTCCCTCGTAATGATGAATGATTCAACAATAGAGAAATGCGCACAGTGTGTCAACAAGGACTCACCTGGAATAGATGATGATGTCCCCGTCCCGGTCAATTTTTTGATAGAGTCTCTTTACCTTTTCCGAATGTCCTGAGGAGCCCCGGTAGAACTTCATGACCCGGTTTACGTACCGGATGGTCGATTGTATGGGAGGAATCCGTTTTCTCTTCGCTACCCGGCCCAGGCCGGCGTGGTAGGCGGCGAGGGCCAGGGGCACGTCTCCCCGGAAGTATCGTAACAGCCATGCCAGGTGTTTGATGCCGGCGCGCAGGTTCTCTTCCGGATCAAGGGGGTCCGTGACGTCATACATGTCGGCCGTTGCCTGCATGAGCTGCATCAGTCCCATGGCCCCGGAGACTGAAACCGCGTCGGGCTGAAAAGCGGACTCCACCTGGATCACGCAGCGTACCAGGCAGGGGTCGATCTTCTCTTCCCGGGAATACCGGTCGATAAGGGTATCCCAGGG